>MSXR01000008.1 GCA_002083655.1 Proteobacteria bacterium ST_bin14
GCGCAGCGAAGCAATCCAGCTTCACGACTTGCGGCACACTGGATTGCTTCGCTCCGCTCGCAATGACGATTCAGATTTTACGCAGGCCGCTCTAGCCCATCAGCAAGCGGGGCCCATCAGCCAGCGGGTTGCTGCACCGTGATCGGCAGCACCGTGACGGGGTTGGCTGGCGTGGTGAACGGGATCACCAGGGCATAAATGCCCAGCCCCAGCATCGTGAAGAGCGAAATCAGCGTGCCGCCGAAACGGCCGGGCATCCAGCCGTCCATCCCAATGCCGTGGCCCACCCGACCGAGCAGGTACAGGCCGGTCACCGCCCACAACCAGGTTGTCGTGCCCTGGCTGAGTTCAATTGCGCCGATCAGGACAAGGACGATCGGCGTATATTCGATGAAATTGGCCTGCGCCCGCATCCGCGACATCAGCGCCATGTCGCCGCCGTCGCCGATGCTCACCTTGGCCGCGCGGCGAACATTGCCGACGCGCATCGACAGCCAGAAATTGATGATGGCCGCGCCACCGGCGGCAACAAGCGTGATCGGAAGGGCGCTGGACATCGTGATTCCTCTGGTTGACAGGTCTTGCCGCGTCTCTTGGCAGTCTCGCCACCGCCTGACAATGCGCGCGCTGGTCCGCCTGCCGTTCGGTACGCTTGCAAGCGTCTGCAAATTCGCTATAGCGCCACGCTTCGCGATGCGTCTGGCCGCTGGTGGCTTCTGCGGCTTATTGGCCGTTGGATTGTACACCAATTGCCCGGTTTGTCGCCTTCGTTCACGATTTTCACAGCTTAAGGTGCCGAAATGGCCGTCCCCAAAAGAAAGACTTCACCGTCCAAGCGCGGCATGCGCCGCAGCCACGACTCGCTGGCCGTAGAGGCGTATCAGGAATGCCCCAATTGTGGCGAACTGAAGCGCCCGCACATCATGTGCGGTTCTTGCGGCCATTATAATGGCCGTGAGATCCTGTCGGTCGAAAGCTGACTTAAGCATTAATCGGGGATCGCCAGCACGTGCCGATCAGTTCTTACATTGCCATCGACGCGATGGGTGGCGATGAAGGTCTATCGGTCATGCTGGCAGGCGTCGCGCTTGCGCGGCAGCGTTTCGATTCGCTCCGGTTTCTGCTGGTGGGCGACGAAGCGGCGATTGCCCCTGCGTTGAAAAGCTATCCGGCATTGGCGCAGTGCACCGAAATTGTGCATGCCCCCGATCTGATTACCGCCAGCGAAAAGCCAAGCCAGGCGCTGCGGCGCGCCAAGACGACGTCTATGGGCATGGCGATTGATATGGTGAAGCAGGGCCGCGCTGGCGTGGCTGTGTCAGCTGGCAATACCGGCGCGCTGATGGCGATTGCCAAGATTGCGCTGCGCACGTTGCCGGGGATTGATCGTCCAGCATTGGCGGCGCTCATGCCCACGCTGGGCAAAAATGATGTCGTGATGCTCGATCTGGGGGCGAACACCGAATGCGATGCGCGCAATCTGGTGCAGTTTGCCGTGATGGGCGCGGCCTATGCCCGCACCACGCTTGATCTGGCCGCGCCGCGAGTCGCCCTGCTCAACATCGGCACCGAAGCGCTGAAGGGTACAGACAGCATTCGCGATGCCGCTGCCATGCTGAAAGCCGCCACCCACCTGCCGATGGTGTTTTCAGGCTTTGTCGAAGGCAACCAGCTATCGCACGGCAATGTCGATGTGATCGTTTGTGACGGCTTTACCGGTAATATCGCCCTGAAAACGGCGGAAGGCACCGCCAAGTTTGTCGGCGACCTGCTCAAGCGCGCCTTTCGCAGTTCGATTCGGTCAAAGTTCGGCTTTCTGATTTCGCGGCCCGCCACCAAGCTGCTGCGCGATCACCTTGATCCCAACAACCATAATGGCGGCGTGTTTTTGGGCCTGAACGGGCTGGTGGTGAAAAGCCATGGCGGCGCCAATGCGATTGGTGTCGCGCACGCGATTGAGGTTGCCGCCAAAATGCTGCGTGATGATCTTACCCGCCGAATCAGCGACGATCTCAGCAATTTTGAAGCACAGGCCGCGTGATCCGTTCAGTCATCACGGGGACAGGATCGGCGCTGCCCGTGCGCCGGGTGTCAAACGCTGAACTGGCAGAAACGGTGGACACGACCGATGACTGGATCGTCGAGCGCACCGGCATCCGCTTTCGCCATCTCGCCGGCGATGGCGAGACGACGGCGACCCTCGCCACCGGTGCAGCACGCGCGGCGCTGGCCGCTGCTGGACTGGATGCAAGCGCCATCGACCTGATCGTGCTGGCCACCGCCACGCCCGACCAGACATTTCCGGCCACCGCCACCAAGGTGCAAGCGGCGCTGGGCATACATGATTGCGTCGCGTTTGACGTGGCGGCGGTATGCTCGGGTTTTCTATATGCGCTGCATGTTGCCGACAGCCTGATCCGCACGGGTGCTGCCCGGCGTGCCCTGGTGATCGGCGCTGAAACCTTCAGCCGCATTCTTGATTGGGAAGATCGCACCACCTGCGTGCTGTTCGGTGACGGCGCGGGTGCGATTGTGCTGGAGGGGCAGGAGGGCGGCGATCGCGGCATTTTGTATAGCCGCCTGCACGCCGATGGCCGGCATAACGAACTCCTCTATGTCGATGGTGGTCCGTCGACGACCGGCACGGTCGGCAAGCTGCGGATGAAGGGGCGGGAGGTGTTTCGCCACGCGGTCGTCAATCTGGCGGCGGTGATGGAAGAAGTGCTGGCCAGCGCGAATCTGACGCCCGGTGATGTCGACTGGGTGGTCCCGCACCAGGCCAATGCCCGCATTCTGGACGCGACCGCGCGCAAGCTGGGGCTGCCTGGCGAAAAGGTGATCATGACGGTTGATCAGCACGCCAATACATCGGCAGCATCGGTGCCGCTGGCGCTTGATGTCGCGGTGCGTGACGGGCGGATACAGCGCGGCGACCTGTTGGTGCTTGAGGCGATGGGCGGCGGCTTTACTTGGGGCGCAGCGCTGGTTCGCTTCTAGCGATTGATTCCGGGGCCGGATTTGGGCGGTGGCTTTCCTGATTCTGTTTTGGAGCGTAACTTTTTCGTTACAATCTGCTTTTCATCGCTAGATTGCGTGTGATAGGCAAAAAAAAAGCCAAGCAAACGGGGGGAATCGGCGCATGGCAATTGCGGGAACGTTGACACGGGCAGATCTGGCAGATGCATTACATCGTGATGTAGGGCTGTCGCGGATGGATTCCGCCAAGCTGGTTGAGCAGATTCTTGGGCACATGTGCGATGCGCTGGCACAAGGCGAGAACGTCAAGATTTCCGGCTTCGGAACATTTGTATTGCGCAACAAGGGGGAGCGGGTTGGCCGCAACCCCAAAACCGGTGTTGAAGTGCCCATCGCGCCGCGCCGCGTGCTCACTTTTCGGGCGAGCCAGATGATGCGTGAACGCATTGTCGAGGCGAACTGAACTCCCCTGTGGCAGCGCCGCTTGAAAAGGCGGCCGGGGCCTTCCGAACGATTGGCGAGTTGTCGCAAGAACTCGGCATTCCCCGGCATATTCTGCGATATTGGGAAACCCGGTTTCCGCAACTGCGTCCACTCCAGCGGGCCGGTAAGCGACGCTATTACCGGCCTGATGATGTTGCGCTCGTCCGGCGGATTAACACGCTGCTCAATCTTGAAGGCTATACGATTCGCGGCGTCCACACGCTACTCGCCGCTGAGCGAAAGCAACCGACAGCACCCGTAAACGCAGCGGCGGTAAAGGCGGTGCGCGACATGCTGGTGGACGCGCTGGAACGCGACACGGCGTAAGTGGCCGACTGCTTCAGAACCGCCGACGCTGTTCGATCGCGGTGGTGCCAGCGGGCAGCAATATCTCCGTCCCGTCATGCCCGATCACCAGCGGCCCTTTGAACCGCGCGCGCGCATCGCCCAGAAATGGCCCCTCCAGGATCGAATAGGGTAGCGGCGGCACGATGTGGGTGAGCAGCAGCATTTTTACGCCCGCCCGCTGGGCAATGTCAGCTGCTGCCTGCGGGGTGGTGTGGTAGCTGGGGATGTCGTGGAAAATCCGGCCCAGATTGGTGCGGCCAGCCCGTTTTGCCGCTGCCTGCTGAAGGGCAACCAGTCGTTGCGACAGTGCTTCATGCACCAGCACATCGGCACCCTTGGCGGCACGCTCAACTGATGGCGCAGGCTTGGTGTCGCCGCTCACCACGATGCGGCGTCCCTTATAGGCAAAGATATAGCCATAGGCCGGCTCAACCGGCGCATGATCGACCCGGAACGCGAAAACCTGAAGGCCGTTTTTGGCAAAGATCAGCCGTGGATCGCCATTGGCCGGGGTGTCCTGCGGGAACGCCTGCATGCCAAAGGCGGCTGGTTGCATCACTTGAGTGCCGTGGTGCGCGATGCGGTAACCGCGATCAGGACCATAGGCGGTGTTGAATCCGCCAACAACGGTTTCCACCCCCAGCGGGCCATAGACGGGCAGCGGCAATGGCGACCCGCTGGTGCCCCAATGCTGCAGCATCAGCGCGCCCAGCGAATCGATATGATCAGAATGAAAATGGGTAAGGAACACCGCCTCCACCCGGCCCGCGCCATAGCCCATCCGGCTCAGATTGCGCACCCCGCCCTCGCCACTATCGACTAGATACACATGCCGACCCGCGGTGATGACGGTGCATGGCCCGGCGCGGTCCGGTGATGGCATTGGTGATCCGGCGCCGCATAGCGCGACACCCAGCCCATCGGGCCGCCCGGCAAACGGATCGGTGGCCAGCACCTGCTTCATGCCGCGTTCAAACAGCGCCAGCGCGATCCTGTCGCGCATCAGATAGGCCCCGCCCGCGATAATCCCCAGCAGCAGCGCGGCGATGCCGATAATCCGTTTCATGCCATTTTCCGATCAATTGCGCTTAGCCCCAGCGCGTCGCGAAGGTCGTCCTCAACCCGCCACAGCCGGTCTTGTCCCCACCAGCCGGGGCGATCATCCACCTGGAATGATGGGACGCCCCACAGCCCCAGTGCGAACAGATCGGTACGGTTGGCCTCTGCAACGGTTTGCCACGACGGATCGGCAAGCGCGGCATGGACTGCCGCAGCGTCGATACCCACGCGTGCGGCGACGGGCAGCAGCCCGGCATCACTGGTCATATCAATCCCATCGGCAAAGGCTGCGCGCAGGAAGGATTGCGCAAAAGCAAGGCCGCTTGCGTGACCGGTGTCGGGGCCATTCTCCCGGTTGATCGCATGGTGCAGCACCGCCAGCCCGCGCTCCACGCCCAGCCCCACCGGATCGACGATTTTGCCAAACCCAATCCCGGCCCGCGCCGCCTCGCGCTTGGTATCGCGCGTAATGTACATCCGTTTTGCGCCCGGCACCGGCAATCCGCGCATCACCATGGGCAGCACGAATTTCAGGCGAAGGTTTGCGCCATAGGCGTCCGCAAGCGCGCCAATCCGCTCAGCGGCAACCAGCGTATAGGGCGACCGGAATGACAGGTAGAAATCGATCCGGGGCTGGGTTGCGCGCGTTTCAGGCGCGGGCAGGGCGCGCAGATCAAG
Organism: Proteobacteria bacterium ST_bin14; assembly: GCA_002083655.1. Taxonomy (GTDB): domain Bacteria; phylum Pseudomonadota; class Alphaproteobacteria; order Sphingomonadales; family Sphingomonadaceae; genus Sphingomonas. The sequence goes on from MSXR01000008.1 coordinate 5,545, forward strand.
GATTGGGCAGATGGCGGCACCGGTCGCCCCATCTTCTGCGCGCAATCGCGCTTCGAGGTAATGGAGCCGGTCGACACCCCAATAAAACTCACCTTCAAAATGCGTGGTGGCACCCAGATAATGGCCCAGCTTCTGGCGGGTCGCAGCCCCTGCATTGACCAAAGCTGCCGTCGAAGTTTCGTTGAGCGACCCATGTTGCTGCGCCACCGCATCCAGCGCGGCATCGGCATTATCGGCCAGGCAGGCGCGTGCTATCGCGATCAGCGCGTCGACCGGGCGATCATTCCCCAGCGCTGCACCGGCAATCGCCTGCGCCCGCGCGATTTGCGCCGGGTTGGGATGGCCGCTGCCCATCGGCTCCAGCCCCAATGTGGTGGCAAGCATCCGCGCATCACGGCGACCATAATCTTCAAGCCGGTCAATCTCTGGCGCGGCAGCGGCATCGGGCGCGGGCACCAGATGAAGCCGCAGCGTCAGCCCGTGATGCTCGGCCAGCGCCGCCAGAAACGGCAACGCCACTGGCCCATAGGGATCATCGATCTGGAAAAAGAAATCCGCCGTCATCGCCCCGCCCCTCATCCGTCGCGCCAGCCGGTGCCGCGCCCGCTGCCCATCGCGCAGCGCGTCGCTTGTCAATGCGGTGGTCACCAGGCGGCGAATGGCGCTCATCGATAATCCATAGCTTATAGCACGGGTTGTGACAAAAGAAGAATTTCTGTGGCGGTTTAGCGAGACTTTAAGTGCCACAGCTCGTAGCTAACAATTAGCATTGGCCATGCCGATTCAGGCGCGTTGAGCCGGTGCTGGACGCTGTATCACCGATTGCTTATGCCATGGGCAGAATTGATATGAAACCACCACCATCCCTGATCAGCCGTCGCCAACCCCAGCCCCTGCCTGATCAGGCGCTGGACGGTCGCCATTTGCGCAGCCGCACGACGCGCGCCAAGATTGTCAGCGCCTTGCTGACATTGGTGCGCGAAGGCGATGTTGCGCCCGGTGCTGCGCGCGTTGCCGAGGTGGCGGGCGTTGGCCTGCGCACGGTGTTTCGCCACTTTGACGAAATGGAATCGCTGTACCGCGAAATGGCAGAGGTGATTGAGGCACAGGTGATGCCGATCATGCTCAAACCGTTTGAGGCGACGGGCTGGCGAGACCGGGTTCGCGAAATGGCGGATCGGCGGATTGGCATTTACGAAACGATCATGCCGTATCGCATCTCGTCCAGCATCAAACGCTTCCAGTCCGAATTTTTGATGCAGGGCTATCACAAGCAGCTCCAGCTCGAACGCACATCGCTCCACGCTATTCTACCGGCATCGGTGATCGCGGATGCACCTGTCGCCAGTGCAATCGAGGTGACGATTAGCTTTCAGTGCTGGCGCCGCCTGCGGCATGATCAGGGGCTGGTAATCGACGATGCGCGCGCGGTGATCCACCGGCTGCTGGAGGCGATGCTGGCGAGCATCACCGATTAGCCGAATATCCGGGCCACGCGCCGCATTGAGCACCAATAGACATCGTTGCTCCACCCTATCGATGGAAACACCACGCCCTGCGTGATTCCGCCAATCCGGACGCGGCCCGTTTCGGCACCCGTTTCGATATCAAGGAACACCACTTCCTCGCCGCCACGGCGATAATCATTGGTGATAATCTGGCCTGATCGGGCGAGCAGGATCATATGACTGGCACAGCCAATCCCGCTCTTGCGCCAGCGTTCAGTCAGCGCGCGCGTTGCCGGATCAAAGTTCCAGGCCTGCATGACGCGATTGGCAGAATCGAAACCGATAACGATGCCCCGATCGGAATCGATTAGCGGTGGATTGGTGATGCTGCCGCCATTTAGACCGCTGATGGTGATCGCATCATGATCGTCAGCGTTATCAAGCGCGACCCGGATCAGTCGATTGGGGGTCTGCACGACGCCCCGCCCGATCATGCTGGTCTGATAGCGGTGCCGCCCATTGTCCATGAACCAGGCTTGGCCAAGTGCCAGCACCACATCCCAACCATAGCTTTGTGTCGTTGTGCCGACATAATCATGACACCAGTCATCATCGCGAACCAGCGTGTCGCGCGCCCAGTGATAGCGGAAGATTGAGCGCACCCCCACGACATATACCGTCGTGCCAACCGCGCTCAACCGGGCGATTGATGGTTCGGGGCAATCAATCGTGGCAATGATCGACAGGGTATCAGGGTCGATCACCAGCAACCGCGCGGGCACGCTGTCCGACAGGTTCTTGGTCACGATCATGCCATTAGCGAGGATGACGAAGCTGTTGTGCGGTAGGTTGATCGGCAGGCGAAGCGATGCCATCAGCCGACATTGACGATCGAGCCGGTGCGCGTATCGGCCATAAACAACGTACAGATCGCCATTGGCGTGGATCGCCATGCCACCCGGCCACATTGGTCCGCCTGCCAATCGGGGTGATCGCGCAATCGGTGCCAGCGTTTCCGGATCGATCCGTTCAACACGCGCGCTGGTTGGCAGTTTCAGGTTTGATCGAAGCACCGAATGAGTGAGCAGGAAAACCTCCCCCGGCGCGCCCAGCACGGTCATCGTTGACATCAGCGTTCGCCGTGTGGTGGCGCGCAACCGATCGCTCATCACCATTTCAGCACCGTGGCGCGCGGTTTGTCGGCGATCGGGGGTGCCATCTTCCCCCGGCCAGGGACTATCGAAATAGCCGGTCATGGTGTCGCGCCCAATCGTGTGGTTGGATCGTCAGACGAGCAGCATCAGGATCGGTAGCACCGTGCCCAGCGCCAGCATGATCTGTGCGGTGCGGCGCACCTGTTTGTTGCTGAGGGCAATCATGATGCCCAGCAGGGTCGACAGCATCAGCCCGATCGACATGAAGCCAACAAACACTTTCAGCGGCCAGGGCGAATGCGTGGGGGCGGCAGGGGTGGGCGCTGATGGTGCAGGCTTGCCATCGGCGGCACCGGCTGCGGCGGGCGGGCGCGGTTTGCGGGCTTTGGGGAAATCCTGTTTCTTGTGAATCGACGCGATGGTGGCGATCCATTTGGGCGGCGCGACGCCATTTTCGGTTTCATGAAAATCAAAGGTCTGCAGCGCGCCGCTGAACGCGAAAAACAAAATCGCGGGTGCAAACAACATCCCGCACCACAAGTGAAACTGCCGCAGGCGGCGAAGGGTGCGCGGGTGCATCGTACTTGCCTTTCGGGCGGGTTCGGTGACAGCTTCATACCTGTGCGCCGCGCTATGCGCTATCCAGCTTATCGGCTGAATGCGCCTTTGCGGTACAACATCGTGATGGATACCCGGCGATTGCGCGGATCTGCCGGATTTGACGCGATCATCGGCTCGCGGTCAGCCACGCCTTCGATCCGTTCAAAGCGGCTATCGGGCAGGCCTTCTTCTGACAGGCGGCGTCGGGTCGCTTCGGCGCGACTGCTGGACAGCAGCCAGTTGTTGATGCCGCCCGAATTTTTGAAGCCCAGGCTGTCGGTATGGCCGCGAATCATAATCGCATTGTCCATCGTTTTCAGCGACTGGGCGATGGCGCCGATCAGCCGGTCGGCTTCGGGTTCCAGCTGTGTGGTGCCCAGGCCAAACATCGAATAATCGGCATTGTCGACCAGATCGATGCGCAAACCTTCACGCGTCGGCACGAATCTGACGTGCGTCGCCAATTTTTGCAACTTGACGCTGACGGCCATGGCCTTGCTGACCTGCGCCTTGATCTTTTCAAAATTCCGGCGGTCTTCAGCGGCAATGCGCCTGTCTTTCAACGTGCCCTTTTCGCCGGTGCCAACCTGGGTGCCGCCCGATGCCTCGGCAGGGACGGTGAGCGAGAAGGTGCCGGTTTGAGAGGCCTTGTGCGGATAGTTTTCCAGATCGTTCAGCGACGAACCGCCGAACAGCCCGTTAGAGCCTGCGCTGTTCTGTTTGAAATCGATCAGCGTCGGCGCGAAATAATCGGCCAGCGCCTTGCGCTTCTTTTCTGATGTCGCGCCCAGCAGCCACATCAGGAGGAAGAACGCCATCATCGCCGTCACGAAATCGGCATAGGCGACTTTCCAGGCGCCGCCGTGATGGCCGCCATGCCCCTCGATATAGATTTTCTTGACGATCACCCGGGGCGGCTGGTTCGTGCCGTGCGGTGCGCGCGCGGCCATTATTCCTGCCCACCCACTGGATCATGCGATGATGCGATCACCGGCCGCGCAGCCCGTCAAACACCTCGGCAAAGCCGGGCTGGTTGTTGTGGGCAATCCCCGAACGCGCCGCTTCGATGACGAGCGGCTGCGGGTGACCGTGCAGCGATGCGATGATGATCTGCTTTACGGTGTGATAAATCGCGGCATCGGCATCGATCACCTGTTGCAAGCGGCCCGCCAGCGGCGCGACGAGACCGTATGCCAGCAACACGCCCATGAACGTGCCGACCAACGCCGAACCGATCATGGCACCCAGAATGGCAGGCGGTTTATCAATGGCGCCCATGGTCTTCACCACGCCCAGCACGGCCGCGACAATGCCCAAAGCGGGCAGGGCGTCGGCCAGGCCCTGCAGCGTGGTTTGCGGACCCTGCACTTCGTGGTGATGGGTTTTGATTGTGTTATCCATCACCTCTTCCACCGCATGCACATCAAGCGTGCCGGAAGAAACGACGACCAGGCGTAGCGTATCGGCGATTAGCGCGATCAGGGTGTGATCGGCCAGCAGCCGGGGATATTCGCTGAAAATGGCGCTGGACGAGGGATCTTCGACGTGCGGTTCAAGCGCAATCGGCCCTTCGGTGCGCAGCATTTTCATCAATTTGGAAACTAGGAAGATCGTGTCGAGGTAATCCTGCTTTTTATAGCGCGGCCCCTTGAACACCTTGGCCAGCCCGCCGCCAATCGCCTTCAGCTCCTTCATCGAATTGCCGATGACAAGCGCGCCGAGCGCGGCACCGCCGATGATGAGCATTTCGTGCGGAATTGCTTCCATCACGGGTCCAAGCGCGCCGCCGGTGATGGCAAAGCCGCCAAACACCATCACTATCAGGATGACAAAGCCGATAATCGGAAACATGAACTCAGCCGCCTCCGGACGTTTGGCCCTCCCCGGAAATGGGGGTTTCGACCATGAAACCCCTTATTCACCAAACTTCGTCGCTAATCCGTTAACCAAACCGCCAAATCAGCGCAGATAATCGAATAATGACAGCGAACTTAGTCGGCTCAGGCTCGCCTGGGTCGCCTGCAGGATCGTCGTGGTCTTTTGCAGCTCGATAATGGCGCTGGTCAGATCGGTATCCTCAATGCCCGAGCGTTCGGCTTCGCGGGTGAGCGCGGTTGAATCGAGCCGGGCCGATTCAAGATCAAGCCGGGCACCGCGCGCGCCAATGGAGCCGCGTGCGCTGCTTACCTGTTCAAGCGAGGCCTTCACCCCGTCAAGCGCGGTGCCTGCAACGGCACTAACGCTACCCCCTGCGGCCAGCGCATCGGCAAGGCCGGTAAGAACTGCAAAAATATCTGCTGCCCCGGCACTGGCGGGCAGGCCGCCAAAGATGCGTTCGGCTGATTCGCTGGGTTGCACATCGGTGCCGTCCCCCACCGGAATCGCGACCGGATCGCCGGTGCCAGCAAAGCTGACCACGCCTGTGGCATCGCGCGTAACGGCGGTATCGCCATCAGCGGCGCCGAACAGCGGACCGCCCCGTGCATCCTTGCTGTTCGCAAGTGAGACGAGATCGTCAACGATGCCGCGCAACTGGGCCGCAATGACCGCCTTGTTGGCATTCGACAGCGTGCCGCTGCTCGCCTGGACCGTCAGCTCCTGAGCTTTTTGCAACTGGCTGGTCACCGAATCGAGCGCCGTGTCCGCCTGCGTCAAAACGGTGCGCGCCAGATCAATATTCTTGCCCCAGGCGACATCATCCGCACCGGCGCGCGTAATCACCTGCAACCGCTTATACCCGACGGCATCGTCGGAAGGCGCGGCGAGCTTTTTGCCCGATGATATCTGTTCCTGCAGCGTCTGGTTACGCCCGTTCAGGCTGTTCAGCTGGGCGGCTGACCGATCAAAGAACAGGTTGGTGCCAATTATCGTCATGATCAGCCTCAGCGGATATCGAGGATGGACTGGAAGGTTTCGCGCGCCACCTGAATCACCCGGCTGGAAGCCTGATACGCTTGCTGGAAGCGCAGCAGATCGACCGCCTCGCTATCCAGATTGACGCCGATCAACTGGTCGCGCGCGGTGATTGCCCCCTCGCGGATCGCATTCTGCGCGTCGGACACGGTATGGCGCTGGCTCAGTGCGGTCGCGTTGTTTGCCACCAGCCCGGCGGCATCTGCCTCAAATGCGCCCGATGTCCGCAGCGCCTGAAGTGTTGTCAGATTCGCGTTGTCGCGTGGCCCGCCGCCCACCGCCGCGGCGGCAATGCCGCGTCCGCTGGATAGCGCCAGGCTAATGTCGGTTGGTGCAGCGCCGACGGCGAACAACGGCGCGCCAGGATTGCCGTCCAGATCACGCCCCCCGGCCTGCACGGCGTTAACCCCGTCAACGAAATCGGTGGCGATCCGGTTCAGCTCGGTACGGGCAGCACCAATGCGCTGGCCGCCCTCTGCAATACCGGCAAGCGCCCCGCCATTGGGGCTAAGGCTGGATGCGGCACCGTTCAGGAACACGGCAAAGGATACATTGCCCGATGGCGCGCGGACATAGGTAACCGATCCGACATCGCCGCCGGTGGTGACAAAGCCCGGCCCGGTGGCCCCGCCCAGCGACACGCTGGCCCGGCCCGACGAATCGAAGCTGACGCCCACATCGCTGAGCGCGCTGAGCTGTTCGAGCACCTGATCGCGCTGATCGAGCAACTGCGCCTTGGCGGTTGAATTGGGTGTTGCGCTGCCCAGCCCCTTGTTGATCTTGGCAAGCGCGTTGCCCAGCGTTTCCAGCGACGACACCGCCGCTTCGGCGGTGCTGTCGAGGTCTGCCGTTATCTGATCAAGCGAGCGCGCCGTGGCAGCAAAGGCATTGCCGACACTTGTGCTGGATTCAAGAAAGGCTGCACGCGGCGTGCTGGCGGTGGGATCTGCCGCGACGGATTTTGCAGCGTTGAAAAAACTGGTGAGCCGATCGTTGAGCTGATTGCCGGACAGCGCGCTTTCGATGCCGGTCAGCCAGACGATGCTCGTTTCGGTGCGGGCCAAATCAGCCCCCGATGCGCGCACCGCGGTTGAGCGGATTTCATCAGCGGCGCGGTTGATGCCGAACACGGCAACGCCGTTGCCGCTTGCAACATTGCTATTTGAATAGCGACCGCTCGATGCGCTGACCTCAGTCAGCGTGGCAGTGCGCCGGGCATAGCCGGGCGTGGCCGCATTGGCGATGTTGTCAGACGTGGTGGTCAGCGCCGATTGATAGGCACGCACGCCGCTCGCGCCGATGGAGAGCAGGTCGCTCACGGCGTTTTACCAATCGCCGGGCCCTCAGCTACGGCAGGGGCAGGGGCAGCGGCAGGGGCCTGGAGCGCCTCCTGACTCTTTGCCAGAAAGTCGACCATCGCTTTGCCAATGCCAAGCGGCTTGGATTCGGCCATCACCACCGACAATTTCTGGTCCTGCATGTCGCGGAACGTGTCGATGGCCTTGGACGAGAAGAGCTCTTCGGCCAGATGGGTGTTGCGCATCGATTTCAGCATCATCTGCGTGAACACCGCCTCAAACTGCTTGCCGGCCTTTTCCAGATTGGCGCGCGACGCGAGCCTGCTGGTGTCGGTCGACACGTTCGGGGCGTTGATGCCGGTGGTCGGCAGCGCAGGGATGGCGGGAATGGCGGTCATGCGGGCATCACAGGATGATCAAGTCGGCTTTCAGCGCGCCGGCTTCTTTCAAGGCTTCAAGGATGGCGACCAGATCGGCAGGCGATGCGCCAATCGCGTTCATCGCCTTGACGACGTCGGACAGGCGCGGGCCGGGATCGAGCAGGAATATCGGCTTGGTTTCCTCGGCAATGCCGACGCCGCTTTTCTGTTCGACGGTGGTCTGGCCCTGGCTGAACGGCGCGGGTTGGCTGACCCGCTGGGATTCATCGACCCGCACCGTCAGCTTGCCCTGCGTTACCGCAGCAGGCCCCAGCCGGACGGCGGAGTTGATCACCACCGTGCCGGTGCGGGCGTTGACGATGACGCGGGCGGCGGGCTCGGCTGCCGTCACCGTCAGATTTTCGATCTGGCTCATCAGCGTGGCGCGCGAATCGGCACCCTCTGGGGCGCTGATCGCGATTGATACGCCGTCAATTGCCTGGGCACGGCCCGGCCCCAGCCGAGCGTTGACCGCAGCGGCGATGCTTTGTGCCGTGGTGAAATCGGAACGCGCAAGGTTGAAGGTGAGCAGCGGAGAGCTGGCAAAGCCGGTATCAACCGCGCGTTCAACCGTTGCCCCTTCAGGAATGCGACCCGTGGACGGCACGTTGACGACAATCTTTGAGCCATCTGCCCCTTCTGCGCCCAGCCCGCCGACGGCAAGATTACCCTGCGCCATGGCATAAACCTGGCCATCGGCACCGATCAGCGGTGTCAGGATCAGGCTGCCGCCGCGCAAGGACTTGGCCTTGCCAAGGGCGGCGACAGTGATGTCGATCCGCTGGCCAGGCTTGGCAAAGGCGGGCAATTCAGCGGTGATCAGCACAGCGGCTGAGTTTTTCAGCCCCGGATTGACGTTGGCTGGCAACTGCAATCCAAAACGGCTGGCAACGCTTTTCAGCGATTGCACCGTATATTCCAGATTATCGTCACCCGTCCCCGGCAAGCCGACAACAATGCCATACCCCGTCAACTGGTTGGTACGAATGCCCTGAAACGCCCCCAGATCCTTGACGCGGTCCGCCCAGGCCGGGGTTGCCACCAGCAGCGAGATCAAAAGGGTAAGGAAAAGGCGGATCATCGGGGTTCCCACTAAAACGGGCTGACGGCGGCAAAGAAGCGGCTGAACCAGCCCTGGCGACTGGCACGCGCGACATCGCCCTTGCCGGTATAGGCGATCTGTGCATCGGCGACGCGGGTGGAGAGGACGCGGTTGTCGGCATCAACATCCGCCCAGCGCACCAGCCCCTTGATCTGGACAAATTCGTCACCGCGATTGAGCGTAACGCGCTTGCCGCCCTGCACCATCATCGTGCCGTTGGGGAAAACTTCCGACACGGTCACGCTGACTTCGCCCGACAGCGAATTGGACTGATCGGCCTGGCCGGTGCCGTTAAAGCCGCGGTTGCCGGCTGCTTGCAGTGCGTTTGGCGGCACGAACGACAATGGCCCCACAGCGGGCGGGGTGATGCCCAGATCCGCCTTGCTGTCGAGCTTTGAGCTTGCCGATTTGCTTGCCAATGTGCGCTCAACCAACACGATCGTCAGCGGGTCACCCACCCGGCGCGCGCGCCAGCCTTCATAAAGCGGCGCATAGCCGGTCGAGACCTTGAAGATTGCGCCGTCTGCGGGCGGTGGCGGTGGCGGTGGCGGTGGCAGAGTCATCGAGAAATCGGTCTTGGGCGCTCCTTTGCCAAACAGGCGCGCGTCGGCAGCCGATGGCGCAAAGGCGGCGATCAGCACCGCGCCCGCCACCAGCCCGCTGGCAAATTTTACCAGCGCGTTGGATGCATAAAGCGCGGGATTAGATGTTCTGATTGACATATTGCAGCATTTCATTGGTGGCGGTGATCATCTTCGAATTCACTTCGTAGGCCCGTTGGGTTTCGATCATGTTAACCAATTCTTCGACCACGTTGACGTTCGACCCTTCCAGCATCCCCTGGCGAATATTGCCGCGCCCATCCTGCCCGGCGATGCCCAGATTCGCGGCGCCACTCGCGGCGGTTTCGGTCAGATAATTGTCGCCTGCCGCCTGCAGCCCGGCGCTGTTGGGGAAGTTGGCGACCTGGATCTGGCCGATCTGGCTCGGTTCGGTCTGGCCAGCGATGGTCGCAGAGACGGTGCCGTCGGTGCCAATCGTGATCGATGTCGCGCCTTCGGGCACCGTGATGCCCGGCTGGACGGTATAGCCTTCAGCGGTGACGAGCTGACCCTCTGCCGAGCGCGAGAAATTGCCGGCGCGCGTATAGCCCAGCGTACCGCCGGGTAGCGTCACCTGAAAATAGCCATCACCGTCGAGTGCCACGTCGAGCGAATTGCCGGTTGTCGCCAGCGACCCCTGCGTGTCGATACGCGCCGTGCCCTGAATGCGGACGCCGGTACCCAGATTAAGCCCGGTGGCGTATTTGGTTTCGGACGTGCTTGGCGCACCCGGTGCCGTAACCGTTTGATAGGCAAGCGTTTCAAACGCTGCACGATCACGTTTATAGCCCGTGGTGTTCACGTTGGCGAGGTTGTTTGAGATGACCCGCATGCGCATGTCCTGGGCATCAAGCCCGGTCCGTGCGATGTGCATTGCTGCGCTGCCCATGTCCTATTCCCCTGTTAAGACGGCAGGCGCATCAGGGATGCACCGCCTTCATCGAGTTCCTTGGCCGATTTGATCAAATTGGCCTGCACTTCGTAACTGCGCTGGTTTTCGATCATGTCGACCAGCGCTTCGGTAAGATTAACATTTGACCCCTCAAGCGAGCCGGAGACCAGTTTGGCGGTTGGATCGCCGGGCAATGCGCCGCCCCCGCGCACATGCAGCAGATTATCCTGCCCCTTGACCGTGTCTGATCCCTTCAGGCTCGCCAGCTTGATTGTGTCGACAATCACCGGCGGCGCGCCGCGTTCGGCGCCAAACGGCACGATTGCGACGCTGCCATCAGGGCCGATCGTCACGCTTTGCGCAGGCGGGACGGTGATCGGACCCCCCGATCCGATCACCGGGAAACCGTCACCAGTTTCCAGCACGCCTGATGCGGCAACCGAAAGGTCGCCGCGCCGGGTATAGGCTTCGCTGCCATCGGCGGCTTGCACCGCGATCCACGCATCGCCGGCCACCGCCACATCGAGCGGCTTGCCGGTAGAAAAAATTGCCCCCGGACGCCGGTCGACCTCGGTAATCTCGTCCGATGCCGGTTGGCGTGCGAGCAGGCCGGGGCCGCTGACCTTCAACTGATCGAAAATCACCCGATCGGCGCGAAAGCCGATCGTGGAGGCGTTCGCCATGTTGTTGGCGATTGCCGCCTGCGACGCCAGATGCCCCTTCAGGCCTGACGCCGCGGTATAGATCAGCTTGTCCATTCAATCGGCCCCGATTTTCGTGATTACTGGAGGTTGAAGATCGTCTGTGAGATCTGGTTGTCGGTTTCGAGCGCCTTGGCATTTGCCTGAAAATTGCGCTGCGCCGCGATCAGCGCCACCAGTTCCTCGGTCTGATCAACATTTGACCGCTCGATCGTGCCCGACAACAGGCCGCCAAATCCGTTGCTGCCGGGTTCGCCCAGCAACGGGGAACCCGACAGGCCGGTTGGAGACCAACTGCTGCTGCCCAACTGGCGCAAGCCCGATGGGTTGGCGAAATTGGCGAGCAACACCTTGCCCAGCGTTGCGGTTTCACCGTTTGAGAAGCTGGCCCGGATCATGCCCTCATTATCGATCGTCACACCCTGCAACTGGCCAACGGCAACGCCGTCCTGGCTGCTGGCTACCAAATCAAATGGCGCGCCCAGTTGTGTTGTGGCTGTGCCGAAATCGAGTGCGATTACCTGCGGGTTGGGGCTGCTGGCCGGCGTGAAGGCATCAAAGCTCGTCGCGGCCGTGGGCGAGGTAAGCGTGCCTGCGGCATCGAAGGTGAGCGTGATCGGCGCCGTACCGCCGCTGACCAGTGCCTGATCACCGACAAAGCTGAACGCAGACCAGGTGCTGGTTGGCGTTGCGCCGGTGGGGACGGTTTCACGCTTGAAATAGGTGGTCAGCACCTGGGCATTGCCAACCGAGTCAAAGATCGTCGTCTGCGTCGATTCATTATAGCTGGACGGATCAAAGCGATCAAAAGCCGTGGTCGTTGGGATGGCACCGCCGCTGGGCAGGTTGACCGACAGCGCGACATTCTGGGTGGCGACTGGCGTACCGCTGGTCGCGGGCAGGCGGACGTTGATTGCAGAGGTCAAGCCCGATGCAACCACCGCACCGCTGCCATCAACCGGATAGGCCTGTAAATGCGATCCCGACCCGTCGACGACATAGCGATCAGCATTGACCAGGAACGCGCCGTTGCGGGTGAAATTTACAGGACCGCCGTCAAGCTGCGGCTTCACGGCGAAAAAGCCGTCGCCGGTGATTGCCAGGTCAAGCGTTCCACCGGTCTGCACGACATTGCCCTGGCTGAACTGTTGGCGATTGGCCTTTACAACAGTGCCCGATCCGATTGCCTGGGTTGGGTTGGTGCCCACGCTGGAGGCGATCACGTCGGCGAATTCTGAACGGCTTTTCTTGAAGCCATTGGTGCTGACATTGGCCAGGTTATGCGAAATGGTCGCGAGATCGGTTTGTGCTGCCTTCAGGCCGCTGAGCGAAGTGTAGAAAGACATGGTCGTATCTCCTTGGGCGGAACGTTTGGATGATCAGGGGGCGGTCAGCCGATTTGGCGAACCTGGGTGGTGGGTATCTGGCCAACGCCGGTAACCGATAGGATCGGTGCGCCCTTGGCAGGGATCGATACCGAGCTGACTGGCGCCCAAACGAGCGGGGTGGTGCCGATGCCGGCACCCTTGTTGTTGGCGGTGGTGGTGATCTTGAATGGCCCCGGCCCGGCGGCTTCGCCATTGTTGGTGGTGCCATCCCAGTCAAAGTTGACGGTGCCCTCGGCTTGTTCGCCCAGCGATAGCGTTTTCAGGATGGCGCCATTTGGTCCTGCGATGGAAACGCGCACGTCGCTGGCATCACCCGCCAGCTCAATGGCACCTGTCAGCCCGCCATCGCGGCGCGGGAAAGCGGTGTCGCCGGGTGCCAGCACTGTGCGACCGACATAGCTTAGCGCATCGCTGGTGCTGCCCCCGGCCAATTTGTCCTGGATCGCCTTTAGCGTGGAATTAATCTCGCTAATGCCGGCAACGCTGGAGAATTGCGCGAGCTGGGTTAGCTGCTGCGTCGCATCGACCGGATCGGTGGGATCCTGGTTCTTCAGCTGCGCCGTCAGCAGTTTCAAAAAGTCGTTCTGCGACAGCGTATCCGCTTGCGCCGCGGTTTTTACCTGCGTGCCCGTGCTGGGGCGGCCAATGCCCAGATTGGCGAGCGTGGAATCAAAAGAAGTTGCCATGATCAGCGTCCCAGCTTGAGGGTGTCGAGGATCAGCGACTTGGCAGTCTGCAGCACCTCAACATTGTTTTGGAAATTGCGGGCGGTCTCCATCATGTCGACCAGCTCGCGGGTTTCATCGACGGCGGCTTCAAAGACATTGCCGTCCTGGTCGGCGACCGGATTGGTCGGGTCGTACCGTTTGCTGGGCGCGTTGCCCGCCTGAACGATGCTTTCGACGTTGACGGTGGCCAGCCCGGATGCCTGATCGAACTGCGTGCGAAACACCGGCTTCATCGTGCGGTACGCTGCAGCGGCAGAGCCAGAGACGACACCGGCGTTGGCGAGGTTTGACGCGGTCGTGTTCATGCGCACCAGCTGGGCAGACATGGCCCGGCCAGCGACCTGGAAAATGGTGAGGGGTTGATCGGCCATCTTATTCGCCTCTCAGGGCACGGGTGATCTGGCCGATGCGGCCGTTCAGAAACGAGAGCGTGGTTTGATAGGCCACCGCGTTTTCAGCAAAGGCGGTCTGCTCGGTCGCCAGTTCAACGGTGTTCCCATCGAGCGAAGCCTGGATGGGCACGCGAAACCGGGTGGCGTTCCCGATCGCCATATCGGTCATGCTGCGATTGCTGCCCGATTGCGCGAGTGCCGCCTGAAAATCGATGTCCTTGGCCTTGAAGCCAGGCGTGGACGCATTGGCGATGTTGGACGCAATCATCCCCATGCGCCGCGAGCGCAGTTCTAGCGCTGCTGCATGCACACCGAAAAGAAGGTCGTCTGACACGGTCATGGTCTCCGCATAAAATTCTGCGTGACCAACTAAGCAATCACCGTGCCAGTTTGCCCTCACGGGGCATCGCCGCGCCAAAGATGCGCCGAAATTGGCTGTTTGCCGCCCATATCGGCGATGATCGGCAAGAAATTGCCGGGTGGCGGCAATTGATCGCCAACTGGCCAGCGGATATTGCCGCCTTCATGCATGGCGCTGGCCGGTCCGCAAATTGGCGCGACCCTTGCTACGCGGCGCGGCATGAACAGCATTGATCTTGCCCAGGCGCTTGGGCCGTATCTTGATCCCGTAGCAGCCGGCATTGTTGGTGGCGGAACGCTGGCGGCCGTCGTGCTGCGCACGGAGCTGCGCGATCTGGGCCGCGGCGTGGCGGCACTTCCGGTGCTGGCGCGGCGGCGGTTTCGCGCTGATCCGCTGGTTATTCAGATTGCCGCGCTTGGCCGGATTGCGGCGCGCCACGGCGTCATGTCGCTCGATCGGTCTGTGATTGCCGATGCCGATGTATCCGCAGCGATTGCCGCGATTGTCGACGGAGCCGATCCTGACCGCGTTCAGGCAATTCTGCGCCAGGCCCGCCATGGCAGAATTGAGCGGCATCTTGCCGCTGCAGAGGTTTGGGCATCAGCGGCGGAAATCGCGCCGGCCATGGGGATGGTTGGCACGCTGATCGGGCTGGTGAAGATGTTTTTGTCGATGAATGATCCGTCGGCGATTGGCGGGGCGATGGCCGTTGCGCTGCTCGCCACGCTGTACGGCGCGCTGGTCGCCAGCCTGGTCGCGATGCCCGTGGCAGCTCGGCTGCGCCGGATGGCGCGCAACGAGGCGTTTGAGCGTACCCGGCTTGAAGCGCCCCTGATGGCGATGGCAGCGCGCGAGGCACCACGCCACCGCGATCAGCCCAGAATTGTTGACCGCAACCTCGCTGAGCGGACGGCGGCATGACCGAGGATTTTTTTCCCGATATCCCGCCCGCCCGGCCGGTCTGGCTTGTCACGCTGGCCGATCTGGCGTTGTTGCTGGTGGGCTTTTTCGTGCTGGTGCAGGCCAACCAGACGCTGAGTAAAAAAGCGCTGGCGCAAGGTTTGCGCGACGGATTTGGCACCACGAACCGGGTTGCAGAGCCAATGGCTGTCGCCGTGGCGGCCATGCGTGATTTCGCGCCCGGATCGAGCAAATTGCCCGTCCCACCTGCGGCCATCATTGCCTGGGCGCGCGGTGCCGCGGCTGATCCGCGCGTGCAGATCAGGATCAGCGGCGCGGTTGATGGCACGCCAGCCGATGTCGAACCAATCACCCGCAGCGCAAGTGTGCTCGCCGCTGATCGTGCGCGGGCGGTGGCGGCGGCGCTGGCAAGCGCCGGGGCCGTGCCCGCCGATCGCCTGACAATCGCCAATGATCCAACACCCGGCCACCGCACCGTCACGCTGACGCTGGGCTTTGGCGGGGAACGGCCATGATTTGCCGCCCGGCAACACCAATTTGCCGCCCCCGGCAGCATTTAAGGAGACGATAATGTACCGCTTGCTCGCATGCGCCCTGCTGATCGCCAGCCCGGCGACCGCTCAGACCGCGTTTCAGGACAATCAGGCCATTGATCGCGGCGTCGCTGCCTTTACCGGCAAGCCCATTGGCAGCGAAGGCGGAGCGCGCGCGCCCGTCGATGCCCGGCTGAAACTGGCGGCATGCCCGATGGTGTCGATGGCATGGCGCGCCGCCAATCACGATTCAGTGGTCGTCACCTGTACCGGGCCCGATTGGCGGGTCTATGTGCCCGTGCTGGTGTCGCCGACGCCGGTTCAGGCGCCCGCTGCCGCACCCGCAGCGGTCGCCGCCAAGCCGCAAATCGTGATCAAGCGCGGCGATCCGGTGACGATTGAGGCAGGAACGCCCGGCTTTTCGATCAGCCGTGATGGTGTCGCGATGACCGATGCTGCTGCTGGCGGGCGGTTGCTGGTCGATGTCGACGGGCCGAAAAAGCCGGTTCAGGCGATTGCGGTGGGCGTGGGCCGCGCAACGCTGCCGGGTTATGCGCTGTAACCGGCCCCCAACCCTATAATTTTTTCCTAAAGCTTTGCCCGTGTCGGTCGTTTTTCCCTTTGTAGGCACGATCACAAGGGTGGTGACATGGTAGATCCCATTGGTGCAAAACCGGTAACGCAGGAGCGCTCGATTGCGCGCCTGTCGCAAGCTGCGCCTGTTGCGCGGTCACGATCGGTTGTCGAAGACCGCAGCGATGCGCTCGTCGCGGGCGGCCTGTCCAGCGTGATCGCCGATTACGCTGCCGCGCCACCGGTCGATCTGGAGCGGGTGGCCAAAATCCGCAGCGCGATTGCCAATAACAGCTACCCGATCGTCGCTGAAACAATTGCTGATCGCCTGATCGCGATCAAATTGAACTGGAAGCCGCAATGACCCCCGGAACAACGCGGCGTGACGCTCTGGTCCGCGTGATCGATGCGCTGCATGCCGAGATTGCGGCGCTGAAAGCCAATGATGTCGCCGGGCTGGAGCGCGCCACGCGCACCAAGCTGATCGCCATCGATACGATTGCCACCACGGCAGATGGCGTGCCAACGCCGGATATCCGGGCGCTTGCCGAAGAAGCGCACCGCCTGAACGAAACCTGCCGCATCTATGTAAACCTGATGAGCGCCAATGTGCGCCGCCGGTTGCAGCAACTGACGGGAGACGGCGCCACTGGCTATCGCGGACTGGCGATGGCGGGCGGATACGCCTGAATAACGATTAACCACGAAAAAACTGGCACGGACCTTGCTGTGTAGCCCTTTGCAATAGGGGGCTTACCAAGTCGATGACCGTCAATCCAATCGACAGAAACACCGGGGCAATCCAGTCAGCCATTGCGCTGGCATCTGCCAAGACCGGTGTGGATTTCAATTATCTGCTGGGCCAGGCGCAGGTGGAAAGCGGCATGCGCACTGATGCGCGCGCCAGCACATCCAGCGCGTCGGGGCTATACCAGTTCATCGAGCAGAGCTGGCTGGCCGTGGTAAAAAAACACGGCGCCGAACACGGGCTTGGCTGGGCCGCCGAAAATATCGAGCAGGGCGCCAATGGCCGGTTGACGGTGAGCGATCCCAGCACGCGCCGGGCGATCCTGGCGCTACGCAACGATCCCGCCACCGCATCGCTAATGGCCGCTGAACATGCCGCCGACAACAAAACCTCTATCGAAAACAGCCTGGGCCGCACCGCGACGGGCACCGATTTATACATGGCGCATTTTCTGGGGCTGGGCGGCGCACGCAATTTCCTGAAGAACATGGAAGCCAATCCCGGCAAAATCGGTGCGGCGCTGTTTCCGGCTGCGGCGCGGGCGAACCAGAACATCTTTTACGGTGCCGGGGGCCAGCCGCGTACCCTGGCCGAAATCTATGATCGCTTTTCCGCCAAGCTGGATCGCGGCGCTGCTTCAGTTGGTGCCGTCGGGCTTGCCTCGCGCAGCCTGACGCCTGCGGCTGACGGGATGGAAGTCATCCCCGGCAATGGTGAAAGCCAAAGTGGCGCTGCACGCTGGGCCAAGGCAACGATCAACCAGCTGCAGGGCACCACCGATCGTGCCGCATCGCTGTTGCGGCCAACGCCAGATACCGCACGCCTCGCCTATCTGATGCTCGCACGGCTGGGCGGCTAACCCATGGCATCTGCACCCAATTCGGGCTCCCTTTCCGGTCGCAACATCGGCGCAATTGCGCGCGGCGGTGCGCTGCCCGTCGCGATCCTGCTGCTGGTGCTGCTGATGGTCGTGCCGATCCCGGCGGCCCTGCTCGACATCTTTTTCATCATGAACATCACGATCAGCCTTGCTGTGCTGATGGTGGCGCTCAACGCGCAAAAGCCGCTCGACTTCTCGGCTTTCCCCAGCGTTCTGCTGTTCGCCACCTTGTTTCGCCTGTCGCTGAACGTCGCCTCCACCCGCGTGGTGCTGGTGCATGGGCATGAGGGTGAATCGGCCGCTGGCCATGTGATCGAGGCGTTCGGGACCTTCCTGATTGGCGGCGACTATGTCGTCGGGCTGTTCGTGTTCGCGATTCTGGTGATCATCAACATGATCGTCGTCACCAAGGGCGCGGGCCGCGTGTCTGAAGTGTCAGCGCGCTTTACGCTGGATGCCCTGCCCGGCAAACAAATGGCAATCGATGCCGATTTGAATGCCGGTTTGCTCACCCCGGAAGAAGCCAAGGCGCGTCGCATCGAAGTGGCGACTGAGGCCGATTTTTACGGCTCGATGGATGGTTCGTCCAAATTCGTGAAGGGCGATGCGATTGCCGGGCTGCTCATTCTTGCCGCCAACATTATCGGCGGCTTGATCCTGGGGCCGATCAGCCACGGGATGACGATTGGCGATGCCGCACATACCTATGTGCTGCTGGCGATTGGTGATGCGCTGGTCGCGCAAATCCCGTCGCTGATGCTGTCGATTGCAGCGGCAACGATCGTTACCCGCGTCACGTCCAGCCAGGATCTGGCCGGGCAGATCGGCAGCCAGTTTGGGTCGGCCAAAACCTGGACGCCGGTTGCCGCCATTCTGGCTTTGCTCGGTGTGTTGCCGGGCATGCCGCACTTCATCATCCTGCCTGCCGCCGCCATTGCCGCTTTTGCCGCCTGGAAACTGCGCCAGATCGCGCAGCGACCCGTGGTGGCCGCAGAAGTTGTCGCCGAGCCGGTCGATCCCTCGCGGATCAGCTGGGAAGAAGTGGCGGATTCAATCCAGATCAATCTGGATATCGGCTACGGCCTGGTGCCATTGGTCGATGAACGTCGCGGCAGCCCGCTGATGGGCCGGATCACCGGCGTGCGTCGGCAATTGTCGAAGGAACTTGGCTTCATCGTACCGCAGGTCCGTGTGCGCGATGATATCAACCTTTCGCCCTATACGTACCGCATCGTCGTGGGCGGGGTGGTGATTGGCGAAGATACTGTTTCGCCTGATGAGATGCTCGCGCTGGATACCGGCCAGGCGGTCGGCAATTTGCTTGGCAAGCCCGTGAAGGATCCGACCTTCGGGTTGGACGCGACCTGGATTGCGACAGGCGATGCGGATGCAGCGACCGGCGCTGGATTCCTGGTGGTTGATCCCGGCACCGTGGTTGCCACCCATCTGAACCATCTGCTTGGCACTAACGCGGCGGAATTACTCGGCCCCGATGAAGTGCAGAGCCTGCTCGATCAGCTGAAGGAACGCGCCGCCAATCTGGTCGCCGCACTCAGCCCGACGCCGGTGCCGCTAACGACGTTGACGCAGGTGCTGCGTGGGCTGCTGGCCGAAGGGATTGCGCTGAAGGAATTCCGCCGGATCGCCGCTGCCATTGCGGTCGCCGCGCAGAAAACGCTGGATGCTGAGGAAATCATTGAACTGATCCGCCCTGATCTGGGCCCGCTGATCATCCAGAAACTATGCGGCGTGCGCGAGCCGCTGCGCGTGATGACGCTGGAGGGGCAGCTTGAAGGGTTGCTCGGCCAGGCCGCGCGCGCCGATCCGTCACGCCGCCACACGATCGAGCCCGATCTTGGCCGCCGCATTGTTGAGGCGCTGCAACGCGCCGCCCAGCCGCTTGTCGCGGAGGCCAAACCTTTCGCTCTTGTTGTTCAACCCGCGATCCGCCTTGCGATCCGCAAACTGGTGAAGACCTGTATGCCCGACACGCCTGTGATGAGCTTCTTTGAAGTGCCCGAGGATAAATCGGTTGAAGTCGTGGCCGTCATCGGTGCACCCGGGGCGCTGCCCGCATGAGCGCCCAGCCCAACCCCGCCAGCTTTGCTGCCGCTGCGGCAGCCGCGCCGCTGGTTTATGGCCGGGCCAAGCCTGATGCGACCGCGCTGGCGCGCAAACATTTGCCGCTCGTCCGCCGTGTCGCCTGGCATATTCATGGCAGCATGAGCAGCGCGGTGGAGGTTGAGGATCTGATCCAGATCGGCATGGTTGCCCTGCTGGAGGCGTCCGCTGCGTTTGAGGATCGGGGGCAAGTGACGTTTGAGCAATATCTGCTCACCCGGGTGCGCGGCGCGATGATTGATGAACTGCGCCGCCAGGCCACGTTGACGCGCGGCGCCATGCGGCGGCGGCGTGCCTACCAGGATGCGGTAACCGCGCTGACCAACGAAACCGGCAAGCGCCCCGATGAAGCGGCGGTGGCCGAACGGCTGGGGGTGACGCTGGAAAAATTGCGGATTGAATATGCCGCTGCCGAACCGGTACGGTTTGAGACGATCGAGGATGTCTATTCAGACGACCTTCCCTGGTTTGCCAGCGATGAGCCCAATGCGTTCGATCAACTGGCCGAAGCGGGCGCACGCGACGCACTGGTCGCGGCCATCGGCGACCTGCCGGAGCGCGAGGCGCAGGTGATCCAGCTCTATTATGTCGAGGAATTGAACCTGGAGGAGATCGGGCTAGTGCTGGGCGTTGGCCCGGCGCGCATCTGCCAGATCAAGAAATCAGCGCACGACCGGCTGAAAAAGGCGCTTGCCCGGGTGATGTGATGGCGGTGGTTCCAATCGTGATTAAGCCCCTCCCCTGAAGGAGAGGGGCTAAGCGTTGTTTGCCATCGGCGCTCCTCGCCCAAAATTCCCCGGCACCAGCATTTCGCGGTGCTGCCGCCGACCATGCGATCCGCGCACGCCCTTTCGAAAACCCAAAATCGGGTCGCCGCGCTGGCTGAACCGCGCTAGGGTCACTGCAATCCTGATCGCCGCCGTTCCGCGCGGCGACGGGCATGGGTGAGGGAATAGCGCTGCATGAAACCATTAAGCGGCATTCGCGTGCTTGATTTCGGGCGCTATATCGCCGGCCCTTATTGCGCGGCCTTGCTGGCCGATTACGGCGCAGATGTGATCCGCGTTGAACGCGTTGGCGGTAATGAAGACCGATTTCCCGTGCCCGTCGCTGAGGATGGCGCGGGGGCGGGCTTTTTGCAGATGAACCGTAATAAGCGATCACTGGCGCTGTCGCTGGGCAGTGCGCAGGGGCAGGCGATCGTCAAACGGCTGGTCGCCACGGCTGACATTGTGGTCGCCAATATGCCCGCAGACGCGCTCGCCAAGGCCGGGCTGGATCTGGCGTCGCTGCGCGCGATCAAACCCGATATCATTTTGGTGACAGCATCTGCCTTTGGTGAGGAGGGGCCGATGGCGGGCCGCGTCGGGTTCGACGCCGTCGGTCAGGCCATGTCCGGCGTGGTGCGGCTGACGGGAACGCCGGACCAGCCCTATCGCGCGCAAGTGAATTATGTCGATTTTGGCACCGCGCTGCACGGGGCGTTTGGGGCGATGGTCGCGCTGCGCGAACGCGACCGGACGGGGCAGGGCCAGCACGTTTCGGGATCGCTGCTCGGCACGGCCACGGCGATGGCGAATGCGCTCAGCATTGATCACGCGCTGAACGGGGTGGAACGGGTGCCGATGGGCAATCGCAGCTTTGGTTCTGGGCCCACCGATGTATTTGCGACCAGTGACGGCTGGATTATCACCCAGGTGGTGAGCAACCCCATTTTCGCGCGCTGGGCGCAGCTGGTCGGCGCGCCCGAACTGATCGATGATCCGCGTTATGCCGATGATATGGCGCGGGGTGACAATGGCGTGGCGCTGAGCAAGCGCATGGCGGCGTGGTGTGCTGACCGAACGACGGCGGATGCGATCGAAACACTGGGTGCGGCGCGGATTCCGGCCGGGCCGGTGCTTGATCCGTCACAGGTGATGGCGCACCCCCAGGTGCAGGCATCCGGCTATGTCGAGCATGTCCGCTATCCGGGCACTTCCGCGCCCGCGCCAATCGTCGGTGCGCCAATCGCGTTGAGCGAGGCCCCGCGCGACCCGATGCAGCGCGCGCCGCAAGCGGGGGAGCATACAGCGGCGATTCTCGCCGAAATCGGTTTTACCGATGACGAGGTGGCCGCGATGGCGACCGCCGGCGTTATCCAGATCGCTGGTTGAGGAACGACGGCATGGACCCCGCGCGCATCCCCGTCATTATCGGTGTCGGCCAGATCAATGATCGCACCGACGACCCCTTTGCCGCGATGGACCCAATTGCGCTGATGATCGCTGCACTCCACGCGGCAGACCGTGACGGCGGCGGCGGCTGGTTAGCGGCGATTGATTCACTCAGCATTGTCGACCAGATTTCATTCCGCGATCTGAACCCGGTGGCGGGTGCGGTTGCCGCCGGGCTGGGCATCACGCCTGCCCATCTGTTTCAAACCGCCAAGCCGATGGGCGACAGCCCGGTAAGATTGCTGAACGAAGCGGCAAACCGGATCGGCGCGGGTGAATCGATGGTTGCCGCCGTGATCGGCGCGGAGGCGTTGCGGACCGCCGCCCGGCGCGCGGCGGCAACCGGCGGCGATGTCGATCATAACGCGATGCGGATTCGCCACCGGGGTGCTGCGCCGATTTATCGCCAGCTTTATGGGCTGACCGCGCCGGTGGATGTGTATCCGCTATACGAAAATGCCACACGGTGCGCGTGGGGGCAGACGCTGGATGAAGCACAGGCGGAAAGTGGTCTGCTGTGGTCGCAGTTTTCGCACGTGGCCGCAGATAACCCGAACGCATGGCTGCGCAGCCCGAAAAGCGTTGCGGAAATCGTCACGCCGTCTCCCGCCAATCGACGCATCGCCTTTCCCTATCCCAAGCTGATGGTCGCCAACAGCGCGGTCAATCAGGGTGCGGGTTTCATCGTCACCAGCCTGGCACAGGCGCGCGCGCGGGGCGTGCCAGCGGATCGGATTATCTATATTGGCCACGGTGCCGCGGCGCATGAAGACGAGGATGTGCTGGCGCGTGACAGTTATTCAGCCTCTGCGGGCATGCGGGTGTCGCTCGAACAGACATTGGCCGCCAACGCGCTGCGTATCGACCAGATTGATCTGGTTGAGCTGTATTCGTGCTTTCCCTGCGTCCCCAAAATGGCGCGGCGGATTATTGGCTGGCCGGTGGACAAGCCTGCAAGCGTGGTCGGCGGGCTGACTTTTGGCGGCGGGCCGATTGGCAATTATATGAGCCATGCGGTTGCCGCGATGGTCGATCGGCTGCGCGCTGGCGACGGGCAAAACGGACTGTTGTTCGGCAATGGTGGCTTTGCGACCTATAATCACAGCATCATCCTGTCGCGCGCGCCGATACCGGGCGTGGCCTTCCCGCATGACATTGATTGCCAGGCGGCGGCGGATGCTTTGCGCGGGCCAAGGCCGCTGGTTGATGCGGATTATGCCGGGCCGGGCGTAATCGAAAGCTACACCGTTTTTTATGATCGTACTGGCGCACCCAGCGCGGGCGTTGTCGTGGCGCGTAACCCCGCAGGCAGCCGGTTTCTGGCGCGCGTGCCCGCGGTGGATATGGCGGGCATCGCATTGCTGTCGGGCGATCGGCTTGATCCGATCGGCAGCGCTGGCACCGGCACGCGCGCAGCAGACGGCTTGCTCGATTGGCACGCCAGCGACTGAGGTCTGGCCAATAATCAAGAAACCCCGGTGGCACGGGGCCACCGGGGTTCCTTGTCCGCACTCCTTTGGAAGCAAGGAGGGCCGGGCGGCTCCGACACCCTTGAAGGGGGGCGGTGCCGGAGCCGATCCTTTGCTTAGCGGAGCAGCTGGAGCACGCCCTGCTGCGACTGGTTCGCCTGGCTGATCAGCGCGGTCGACGCCTGGCTGAGGATCTGTGCACGGGCCAGTTCGGTCGTTTCGGTCGAGAAGTCGACGTCTTCGATGCGGCTGCGTGCGTCCGTCAGGTTAGCAACGCTGTTGGTCAGGTTGTTGACGACCGAGCTCAGACGGCTCTGGCCGGCACCCAGCGTTGCCCGCGTGGTGTTAACCGCGATCAGCGCGGCGTCCAGGTCGGTCAGCGCGGTGTTGGCGCCGGTCGCGGTCGAAATGTCCGATGCAATTGCGTCGGTCAGATCGAGACCACCAACGTCGAGCGTCACGGTGTCGCCGTTCAGCGAGCCGGTCTGAATGTTGACCGTTGCTGCCGTGGTACCAACCAACGCAACGCCGTTGAAGTTGGTGTTTGCCTGAATGTCGGTCAACTGCGCCGTCAGCTGCGTGACTTCGGCCTGCAGGTTCGTGCGATCGTCGTCCGAATAGGTGCCCGAAGCCGACTGAACGGCAACTTCGCGCAGACGCTGCAGAATGTTGGTCACTTCGCCCAGCGCGCCGTCAGCGGTCTGCGACAGGGCGATACCGTCGTTTGCGTTGCGGATTGCCTGGTTCGTACCGCGGATCTGCGACGTGAACGAGGATGCAATGGCGAGGCCGGCGGCGTCGTCCTTTGCGGAATTGATGCGCTTGCCGGTCGACAGGCGTTCAATGCTGTTGGTCAGCGCCGTGCTGGCGCGGTTGTTTGCGTTGCTGGCTTTCAGCGCGGCGACGTTGGTTCCAATAACAGTCATGGTCGTATCTCCATTTGCCTGACGCTCTTTGTCGCCCCCCATCGGAAGAGCCGAGCCGTCAAATGGGTAAACGACCGCTGCGAACAGACATTAAGCAGAATCGCAAACCATCTCTGCAGGGCAACGGAAATCGCGCTGTTGCCCGGTAGTTGTCCGGTAACTGCCGGGGCGGGATTTTGCCGGGCGGCACGGCAATCTGCCGCTTAGCGTGGTGTGGCGCCTGCCCGGCAAACCGGAAAATAATTGCCGCAGCCCGGCCATGGTTAACGGTTGATTTACCCTATTTGCCGCATGTCATCCCTACACAAAGGGAAAAACCAATGCGGTCCATCTATCCGTCTGCTGCCGTTCTCCGCCAACGCTATGCGCTGCTTTCGTCTTTGCGGGCGCAAGGGTTTGCGATTGGTTCGGTTGATGGGGGCAAACCCCAGCCGGGCGACATGTTTTTGATCGCGGAGGGCGAAGTGCCCCAGTCCCCGGCGCGCACCGTGATTATTGGTGACGAAGGCCGTTATGTTATACCGGGGCGGGACGGCAGCCCGGCACGGCTTGCCTATACAGGTGATGATGCTGCAATCGGCGACGGCTTTGCCCGCGCCATGCTCGCGGGCGCTGATACGCCTACTGCCGCCGATCCTGAAAGCCTGGCGCTCTATGCGCTGGCCGAACGCGTTGCCGCTGCAGACATCACCGTTCTGATCAACGGCCCCACCGGCACCGGCAAGGAAGTGCTGGCGCGCGCCATCCATATGGGATCAACCCGCAAGGACGGCCCCTTCATCGCGATTAATTGCGCGGCCCTGCCTGAAACGATGCTCGAAGCACTGTTGTTCGGCCATCAAAAGGGATCATTCACCGGCGCATCGTCCGGCGGTGAGGGGTTTTTCCGCGCGGCCAATGGCGGCACGCTGCTGCTCGACGAAATTGCCGAAATGCCGATGCAGTTGCAGGCCAAGCTGCTGCGCGCCTTGCAGGAACGTGAAGTCGTGCCGCTGGGCGCATCAGTGCCAGAGCCGATTGACGTGCGCGTCATCGCCTGCGCCAACCGCGATTTGCAGACGGAAGTGGCACAAGGTCGGTTCCGGGCCGATCTTTACTACCGGCTCAGCGTTTTTCCGCTGTCGACCAAGCCACTCGCCGAACGCCGTCAGGATATTCCGGCGCTGACGGCGACGATGGTGCTGCGCCATGCGGTTGGCCGCGCGACGATCCCCTTTCCTGATGCATCTGCCATGGACGTGCTGGTGCAGCATGACTGGCCCGGCAATGTTCGCGAGCTGGAAAATGTGGTGCAGCGCGCACTGCTGTTCGCGGCGGGCGACACAATCAATGCGTCGCATATTCTGTTTGATCGCCCGGCGGCGACCCCGACCGCGCCGGTGGTTGGTGCCGCCCAGGACAGCGTCCCTGCAACGCTGGGTAATATTGTCCAGATGTCAGAATTCCAGGCGATCCGCGAAACGTTGGCCGCTTGCGGTGGCAGCCGGATTGAAACCGCGCGGCGGCTGGGCATTTCAGAGCGCACGCTGCGCTATCGGCTCGCCAAGGCGCGCGAGCAGGGCGAGCAAATCGCCCCGGCCTATTCCAGCAACTTTAGCAAGGTGGCTTCAGCATGAGTGGCATTGGTGGAGTCGGCGGCCCGATGGGGGTCGACCGCGTGCTCGCACTTCGCGCGCAAATTCTGGAAAAGAACCAGGCGCTGCAGCGCGCCGGGGCCAGTGCTGGCGCTGCGCCCGCCAACGTTTCGAACGGGGTTTCGAACGATAAGGGCAGCTTTGCCTCGACGATGCAGGAAGTGCTGAACGGCGTAAACGCCGCGCAGGCCAAGGCGGGTGACATCAGCGCCGCCTATGAGCGCGGTGAGAATGTCGACATCGCCAAGGTGATGCTGGCGCGCCAGGCAGCGTCAATCGGTTTCGAAGCGACGCTGCAAGTCAGAAATAAACTTTTGTCCGCTTACAAGGACATCATGAGCATGCCGGTATAATCGATGAGCAACCAACTCACCCCCACCACGCCCGTTTTGCCGGAGCGTTTCGCCAACCCGGTCCGCCAGATCGGATCAATGCTGCAACAGCCTGCGGTGCGCCGCAGCCTGCCGATGATCCTGCTCGTCAGCTTGATCGCGGCGGCGGCAATTGCCTGGATGACGCTGGCATCGCCGCAGCAGAAAACGCTGTTTTCGGGCTTGCCTGACGCTGACAAAGGCGCGGTGCAGGCGGCATTGCAAGCGGCCAACATAAGCTCGAAAATCGATGAGGGCAGCGGCGCGCTGACCGTCAACGAGGATGATTATTCGCGCGCCCGCATTTTGCTGGCCGGGCAGGGCCTGCCCAAGGCAGCGCCGGGCGGTTACCAGATTCTCGACAATTTGCCGATGGGGGTTTCCCGCGCGGTGGAAGGTGAGCGGTTGCGCCAGGCGCGAGAGACCGAATTGGCGCGGTCGATTCAGGAAATTGACGCGGTCGCCGAAGCGCGCGTCCACTTGGCCATGCCCGAAACCAGCGTGTTCGTGCGCGACAATGCAGCACCCTCTGCGTCCGTCATCCTGAAGCTACAACCGGGCCGCAGCCTGGCCGAAGCGCAAGTGAGCTCGATCATCAATCTCGTCGCCTCGTCGGTGCCGGGGTTAAAGACCGATGCCGTCACCGTGGTCGATCAGATGGGGGCATTGCTCACCCATGTGCAGGGCCAGGATTCGACAACGCTTGCTGGCGACGCCCGGATCGATTTTCAGCGCCGGATTGAAGATAAATACCGTGCGCAATTAACGCAGTTGCTGACGCCATTGGTGGGGCCGGGGAATTTCTCGGCTGAAATCCAGGCCGATGTCGATCTGGATGAAACCCAGGCAACGCGCGAAAGCTATGACAAGCAGGGCGCACTGCGTGCTGAACAGGGCAATTGGACCGGCACGGGGGCAGCGGCTGGGCCGTCGGCGCCCGGCGGTATTCCCGGTGCATTGTCAAACACTGCGCCCCCTCCGAGCACGGTAACCGCGCAAAGCCAGACACCTGCGGCCGGGGCCACCCCTGCACCTGGTGCCACGCCTGCGCCTGGTGCCGCTGCTGCCGCGGCGACGCCGCCCAAGGCCGCTGAAAACTATTCGCGCGCCTATGATCTGGGCAAGGAAATCTCCGTCACGCGGGCCATGCCAGGCACAGTGAAGCGGCTTTCTGTTGCGGTGCTGCTGCGCGATCCTGAAAAGGGCAAGCCGCGCAGCCCGGTAGAAATCCAGCAGATCACCGATCTGGTGCGCGCCGCGGTTGGCTATGATGCCGCACGCAATGATCAGGTGACGGTCATCGCGCGCAAATTTGCCCCTGCCGCCGTGCTTGAAGACACTACACCATGGTATGATGCCGGCTGGCTGCCGATCGTTGCGCGCAACGTGACGGCCATATTGATTGCGATCATGGTGCTGATGCTGGGTATCCGCCCGCTATCAAAGGCTGTCCTGAAAAAGCGCGATGAAGCGCCCGCGCCGCGCCTTGCGGCAGGCACCGCCTTTTCCTCTGTCGGTCAGCCATCGGGCGGTGGCGCGCCACAGACGCGGGACGGCGTGCCGATCCCGGTGAGCATTGAGATGATCGATAATGCCCGGAATTTTGACGACCGGATTGGCATGGTGCGCGGCTTTACCCGCGACAACCCGTCACGGGCGGCGCTTGCGGTGCGTGACATGATCAAGGCGGATGCGAGCTGATGGAACAGCCAACCAAAAGCTATACAGGCGTTGAACGCGCAGCTGTGCTGATGATGCTGGTGGGCGACGACGAAGCCGCCGCCATCCTGCAAAAGCTTGACCCGGAAGAAGTGCGCCAGCTTGGCAAGGCGATGTTTGCTGTCGCCGATGTCAGCGAGATTGAAGTGGCAACCGTGCTCGACGATTTTGTCGGCAAGGCACGGGCGCGCACCGGCGTGGGTTTTGATCCCCGCCCGCGCATTGAATCGATGATGAACCGCGCGCTTGGCCAGGAAAAGGCTGATAGCGTGCTGGCGCGCATCACCCCGCCTGCCGATGCCTGCCAGATTGATTTACTCGATTGGCTGGATGCAAGCGAGATCGCCGGGCTGATCGAAAAGGAACATCCGCAAATTGCAGCGGTGCTGATCGCCAATCTGGATCCCGGCATCGGGGCGCAGGTGCTGGAACTCCTGCCTGATTCGGTGCAGCCCGATGTGCTCCACCGCATCGCGCGGCTGGGCCCCATCACCCCGGAAGCGGTGGAAACACTGAAGTCGATGCTGTCGGGCCGGATCGGTGCCAGCCAGCAATCAACTGGCGTCACGCTGGGCGGTACGCGCGAGGCGGCGAAAATCATGTCAAGCGCGCGCAAGACGACTGAGGCGCGGGTGATGCCCAAATTGTTCAAGATCGACCGCGAAACCGCCAAGGCCATCGAAGAAGCAATGTTCGTCTTTGATAATCTGCTGGAGCTGGACGACAAGAATTTGGGCACACTGATCCGCAATGTCGATGGCGACATCTTGATCCGCGCACTGAAGGGTGTCGACGAATCGATGCGCGGCCGGTTCCTGGGTTGCATGTCGAGCCGGGCAGCAGACGGTATCCGCGACGAGCTCGAATCGCGCGGGCCGATGCGCCTGTCCGAAGTGCTCGAAGCGCAAAAGGCGATCATCCAGATCGCGCGCAGCCTGTCGAAGGACGGTACGATTCAGATGGGTGGGGGCGACGACGATTATGTCTAGTTTTGCCGCCGGTTTTTCGGCGCGTCACAATGCCGCTGCCCGTGCGCTGCACCAGGCGTTTGACGAGCCCGGCAATGGCTTTGCGCCTGCCGATCTAAAGGCGCGGGCGGCGGGGAAGGGGCGTCCCAAATCCTTCTCGCCGCAAGAATCGTCACCCAAAAGCTTCAGCCCTGCCGATCCGGATCATGATCCGACGCATGGCTGGGATCCGCTGAACCCGCAGGTGGAAGATTCCGGCTTCAACGATCCCATCGAAACCGCGCGCGGCGCAGGCTTTGCAGAAGGCGTGGCGCAAGGGCGGTTGCTTGAACGCGAGGCGCATGAACGCGATCTGGCGCTGATGCAGTCGCTTACCCATGCGCTGAAGACGAGCGACCGGATCGACCGTGAACAGCTCGCCCGGCAATTGCGCGAGGCGGTGATGTCGCTGGTGAGGAAGCTGGTCGGGGATGTCGGGGTGTCGGGAGATTTGCTCGCCGGCAGGATTGTAGCAGCGGCTGATCTGCTGGCGGACAGTGCCGAAGCAGCGATGTTGCGCGTTCATCCCGATGATGTCGCCCTGTTGGCCGATAAGTTGCCCGCCACGATCCTGCCCGTTGGCGATGCAAGCATTGATCGCGGTAGTTTCGTTCTCGAATCAGCCTCGACGATTGTCGAGGAGGGGCCGGAACTGTGGCTTGAACAACTGGCGCACGCGATTGACCGGGTGGCTGTGCCGTCATGCTGAACCGTTTTACGGCTGATTATCTGGAAGGCGTGGCTGGCGCTGATTTTGCCCCGCGTGCGCGCGTTTCCGGGCGGCTCGCCTCGTTTGACGGGCTGCTGATGGAGGCGACGGGCCTGTCGCTGCCGGTGGGCACAATCTGCTCGATTGGATCGGGCAAGGCGCGTGTAGAGGCTGAAGTGATCGGCTTTCGCGGCGGACGCACGCTGATGATGAATTTGGGCGGTCCGGCACCGTTGCTGCCGCAAGCGCCCGTTCGCCCGCTGGGGGCGCCGGGTGAGGCAGAGGTGGGGGCAGCACTGCTTGGTCGCGTCGTTGATGGCGCGGGCAAGCCGATTGACGGGCTTGGGCCTATTCGCGGCGCGGGGCATTGGCCGATTGCAGGCAAGCTGCAAAACCCGCTTGATCGCGGGCGGGTGTTAAAACCGATGGATGTCGGCGTCCGGGCGATCAACGGCCTGCTGACGATTGGGCAGGGCCAGCGGATCGGCATCATGGCGGGATCGGGCGTCGGCAAATCAGTGCTGTTGGGGATGATCGTGCGCGCGGCCGAGGCGGATGTGATCGTGATTGGCCTGATCGGTGAACGCAGCCGCGAAGTCGCCGATTTTCTGGAAACCAAGGTGGCAGGCGAAGCGCGCCAGCGCGCGGTTGTGGTCGCCGTGCCTGCCAATCATTCACCCGTGCTGCGCATTCGCGGCGCGCTGCGGGCAACCGCGATTGCCGAGGCGTTTCGGGCCGAGGGCAAGAATGTGCTGCTGATCATGGATTCGCTGACCCGTGTGGCGCATGCCGGGCGCGAAATCGGCCTGGCGCTGGGCGAGCCGGCCAGCGCGCGCGGCTATCCGCCGTCCGCGATTGCGATGCTACCCAACCTGATCGAACGGGCGGGCACCGATATCAATTCGGGCGGATCGATCACCGCTATCTATACCGTGCTGGCAGACGGTGATGACGGCAATGATCCGGTGGTCGACAGCGCCCGATCAATCCTTGACGGGCATATCGTGCTGTCCCGCCAATTGGCCGAGCGCGGCATTTATCCGGCGATCGACATCGGTCCCTCGGTCAGCCGGGTGATGACCGATATTACAGCCAAACCGCACCAGCGCGCCGCGCGCATCCTGCGCGGGCATTTGGCAACCTATGAAGAAAATCGCGATCTGGTGTTGATGGGGGCATACCGGTCTGGCGCTGATCATGCGATTGACCAGGCCATCGCCAATCACGGTGCGATTATCGAATATATTCGCCAGGGCGCAGACGAAATTGTCACGCTGGACGATGCCGTTGCCGAACTGACTGGCGTTTTTGGGGATGGCTAAACGCGGCATTTCGCTCGACCGGATTTTGCGGGTGCGCACGCTTCAGCTCGGGCTGGTGCAGGCTGCCGAAATGCAGGCGCATGAAAAGGTGGCGAGCGAGGATGCGCTGCGCAGCCGGATCGCTCAACTCGTCGCCAATGTTGCGCCAGAGGAAGAATCGGCTGAGGCGTTTTCGTTCATTGCCGCTGCGCATTTTCGCGACCGGCTGAACCAGTCCGCCGCCGCCGCCGATGCGCGACTGCGCACGGCAACCGACAATCTGACCCGCGCGAGCGACGCCACGCGTGAGGCGAGGCGCGATCAATCTGCCATCGAAAAGCTGATTGCGCGGCAGGATCAAGCCGCTGTCGTCAAGGCAATGCGCGCCCTGGAAGAAGCGCCACCGACGCGCAGGAATCGGCACGATCCTTGCTGAATGCCTGACGGGTAACTGTGCCCGCAGGATTTATGCATGCTCCAGCTTTCGCTTTCTCCCGTTCTTGTGCCTGTACCCGCTCTTGTGCCTGTCAATGCGCCGGTTTTGGCAGTTTCCGCTGCCGGAACGGGGGATTTTGCGCAGGCGCTGGCATTAGCGGAGACGGGGGCACCGGCTGGGGTTGCGGCAGGGAATGGCGCAACGGCAGATCTGGATCCGGCAAAGCCCGTGGCGGCTGGCGATCCATTGCCGCCGGTTCGGCAATTTCTTGCCGCTTCTGGCGATCTGGCCATCCCGGCGTCGACGGCGTTGCCCACCGCCTTACCAAACGCCACACCCGTTGGCGTGCCCACGGGGCAGCCGCACGGTGAGGCCGCGCCGCTGGCGATCCCCTTCCTGGCGGTTAGCCGCCATGCACCGCCCGGTGACGGCGACCCGACCCCGGTGGAGCGCGACGACGCTGCCGATCCAATCGAGCCGGCCCAGCCGACGCTGCTGATTGCGCTGCCGATCGTGGGGGCCGCAGCGGCTGTGCTGCCTCCACCAGAATTGGTCGCCACTGCGGTGCCAGTGTCGACGGTTCAGCCGACCGCCAGCCGCTTTGGTGGTTCCATCCCGAACCTGACGGATAAAGCGGCGCCGCAAAACGGTCGCCAGCCAACTGAAGGCACCACCCCGTCGGCAGATCGCCCTCCCGCCAGCCCTGAAATCTTCGTTCGGCCTGCCAGTGATAATCCCCCGTCGCGCCTGGTCGATTTGGGGGGCGCGACCCGAGCCGTGTCACCGCCGCCGCCGATCGCCAGCGGCTCGCCTGCTTCCATCCAAAACCGGGCTGATGAACCGGCGTCGTCGCAGCAGAGTTCAGGCATCGTCCCCGCTGCCGTGCCGCAAACCGCTCGCCTGTCCATGGAAACGACTGGCCCGGCGGCTGATCGCCCTGCGGCCAATCCGATTATCTTCGTTCGGCCGGTCAGCGCCAGTGCGCAACCGTCATCGCCTGAACGGGTTGCCGCGGTTGATGCGCCGATTCAGGCTTCCCCGCCAATACCAACGCCAATACCAACCCCGCCGACAGCGCCAGTCATTGGTGTAGCGGTGCCGGCGTTGCGCGCCTTTGCTGCCGGAATCGCCGCCACCACTGCGCGCCCGCCGCGTCTGTTGCGCGATGAGGAGCCGCTTGCCGCCCCGCTTGCGCCCACCAGCAGCGCTGACAGCGCGGCGCAACGGCTTGATCCTGCACCCCGCGCCCTGCCGCCCATCGATATGCGCCGGGAAGATTGGACCCGCGCGCTGATCGACCGGATTGGCGCGGTGCATGATGTCGCCAATGCGCGGGACACGCGAATCACGCTGGTGCCAGACGCGCTCGGCAAGATTGAGGTTGCGCTGCGTCAAGACGGCGACACTGTTCACGTCCAGTTCGCTGCCGATGCCCCGGCCACCCGGGCGCTGCTCGCCGATGCCCAGCCGCGCCTTGCCGAACTCGCCGAAGCGCGCGGGCTAAGGCTTGGCGACGCGTCTGTATCAGCAGGCAGCGACGGTGCGCGGGCTGGGAATGCCAGCGGCGGCGGCTTTGGCCAGGCTGCGGATCAGCGCCGCCCGGCACCGTTTGCACAACCTGTTAACCATAATCGTTCAATCACAACCAATCCCGCCCGTGATCGGGCGGATTCCGATCACCGTATTGCATGAGATGAAGGGGAAAGATCATGGCGAAATCCGACGATAAAGACACCGAAACCGCCCCAAAGAAAAAGGGCGGCGCAATGAAATGGGTGATGATCATCGTCGTGTTGCTGATCGTCATCGGCGGCGGCGTGGGCGGCGGTTTATACGCCATGCAAGCCGGTTATTTTGGCGGCGGCGGGCACGGTGAATCGGTGCATATCGAATTGCCCCGGCTTGTCCCCAAAAGCGAGGAAGTGCGCGGCGGCGGCGGCGACGAAGACGGCCATGGCGGCGGCGGTGCCAGCAGCGGCAATCATGCGCCGATGGGAAAGGGCGGCGATAAATACGCGTCCAATTACTACGCCATGGAAAAAGAATTTACCTCGAACCTGCGTGACAGCGTGCATTTCGTGCAGGTCGGCATCGCCATTTCGACGCCCTATGACGAGCGCGTTGTTGAAAACATCAAAACGCACGAAATTGCGGTGCGTTCTGCGGTGCTGCTCGCGCTGGGTGATGCGACCGAGGAACAGGTGTTCGCGGTGGAGGGCAAGCGCCAGCTCCAGGCACATCTGGTGAAAGCGATTAACGCTGTTTTGAAACAAAAAGAGGGATTCGGCGGCATTGGTAACGTCTACTTTACCAATTTTGTTGTTCAGTGAGGCATGGTTAACGAGGCATCACCAACGGCAGCAAGCGAGCGGCGCGATCGGGGACGATCGCGCCCCCCCGCCGAGCATGCTGCTGCGCTGGGGGTAGCCAACCTTAATCCTTTTGGCGATCTTCACACGTTGCAGCATTTGTCGGCGCTGCTGGCCCGGTCATTGCGGGGCGTGTTTGAACCGCTGCTGCGCTGCGAGGCACGGATCTGGGCTGAGCCGCTGGTGGTTCAGCGCTTTGCCGATTACCGCGCTGAGCGCCCTGAAATCCTTACTGCCTGGCTGCCGATGGCAATGGCCCCGTCACCGGGCACCGCGCTGATCCTGTTTGACGGCAAGTTTGTCCTTGAACTGCTCGATCAGTTTTTTGGCGGCACCGGCGCTGCCCCGCACCCGATGCCACCCGAATTTTCACCCGCTGCCGAATCGATGGTTGAACGGCTTGGGATGATGCTGGCTGCCCCGCTGAAAAGCGCGTGGGAGCCGCTGGCGCGGATTGATTTTCGTCCCGGTCATATGGAAACCAGCCCGGCACTGTTGGGTGATGTCGATGCAGAGGACGCGGTGGTTGTCACCCGCTTCGGGATCGCAACCGGCACCGCCAAACCGACCTTCATCGATATCGTTTATCCGGTGACGGCACTGAAACCGCATGCCCCATCGCTGACGGGCAAGGTGCATGCGCGCGCTGCTGCGCCCGATCCTGCATGGCGCAACGGGCTGACCCGCGCGGTGATGGGCGTGCAATTCCCGGTGCGTTCGGTGCTCGCCGAACCGATGATCTCGCTCGTCAAACTGATGGAACTCAAGGCCGGGGACGTCATCCCGATCAGCTTCGGTGCAGATGTGCCGGTGATGGTGGGCGGTGACCGGCTTGGCACTGGAACGGTTGGCACGTCGAACGGCAAGGCCGCGATTCGCCTGACCACGATCGAACGCAAAGATGAAGAGGATTACCGATGAACGACATGACAGGGGGTTTCCCCGTCGACGGGGCAGTGGCGGCCAATTTCCGGCTGTTGCAGGACGTTGACGTCAAGCTGACCGTCGAAATCGGGTCAACCTCGCTCACCCTGCGCGAATTGCTGGCGCTGGGTGAAGCCAGCGTGATCGAGCTTGATCGCGCGGCCAATGAACTGCTCGATGTGTTCGTCAACGGCACGCTTATCGGGCGCGGCGAAGTGGTGACCGTGGGTGACCGGTTCGGCGTGCGGATGACCGAGCTTGTAACGCCAGACAAGCGGGCAGCACGCTGATGATGTGGGAATATATCCTGAAGGTGGCGGTGCTGCTGCCGCTGGTTTGCGGGCTGATGATCGGCTGCCTTTATCTGTGGCGTCGGCTGGAAACGCGGCTGCAGGCGACGCAGGGCGAACGCATGCTGACGGTGAAGGAAACGATGATGCTGTCGCCGGGCCTGAAGTTGGCTGTGCTGGAATTTGAAGGGCGCAAGCTGCTCGTCTCCGTCGGTCGCGGCGGAGTGTCGCTGATTGACCGGGGCGACAAATGACCAGCCCGGTCGTCCGCCGCATTGTGGCAACTGGCCCCAGCCTGTTCCGCACCACCGCTGCTGGCGGTGACGCGCGCAAGCCGAGCCGCTGGGTGGGCCGGGTTGTGCTCATCGCGCTCGCGGTGATTTTCTGCCTGATGATCGCGGTGCCGGCATTTGCCCAGTCTGCTGCCCAGTCCGCACCGATCCCGCCTGCGCCGCCCGCGGCACCAGGCACCGGCGACGCGATTGATCGTGCGCTGGGCGATCTGGGCGGTGGCAATGCGCCACTATCGCTGTCGCTCCAGGTGCTCATCATCATGGGCCTGTTGTCGATCCTGCCCGGCATCCTGCTGATGATGACCAGCTTCACGCGGATCATCATCGTCCTTTCCATTCTGCGCCAGGCGCTTGGTTTGCAGCAGACGCCGCCCAACCAAGTGCTGGTCGGGCTGTCGCTGTTCCTCAGCTTTTTTGTCATGGCGCCGGTGCTGAACGAGATGAACGTCAACGCCATTCAGCCCTATGCCGCCGGCAAGATCGGCGCGACCCAGATGATCGAAACGGCGGGCAAGCCGCTGCACGCCTTCATGCTCCGCCAAACGCGGATGAAGGACATTTCGATGTTCTCCAAAATCGCCAGATCAGGGCCATATGCCAAACCGGCCGATGTGCCCTATTCGGTGCTGCTGCCATCCTATGTGACCAGCGAGCTAAAAACCGCGTTCCAGATCGGCTTTCTGATTTTCCTGCCATTTATCGTGATCGACCTGATCGTCGCGTCGGTGCTGATGTCGCTGGGCATGATGATGGTGTCGCCAACAATTATATCGTTACCCTTCAAGCTGTTATTGTTCGTGCTGGTCGATGGCTGGGCGCTGACAATGGGGTCGCTTGCCAATAGTTTCATGAGGTAGCGCGGCGATGGACACGCAGTATTTCCTGACGATCGCGAATGAGGCGCTGTGGGTGCTCGCGCTTGCTTCGGCACCGATCCTGATCCCCGCTCTGCTCTCTGGCTTGATCCTGGGCATGGTGCAGGCAGCGACCTCGATCAACGAACAGACGCTGACATTTGTCCCCAAACTGGTGGTCGTCGCGGTGTCGCTGGTGATCTTTGGCGGTCTGATATTGGGGCTGCTTAGCGATTTCACCGTATCGAT
Organism: Proteobacteria bacterium ST_bin14; assembly: GCA_002083655.1. GTDB lineage: Bacteria > Pseudomonadota > Alphaproteobacteria > Sphingomonadales > Sphingomonadaceae > Sphingomonas. The sequence continues at coordinate 42,086 of MSXR01000008.1, forward strand.
TTTCGAGCGCATTCCCGATCTGGTGAAATAGCGCGATGCTGGGCTTTGGCCTATCGATTGAGCCGCAGCTTTGGGCGCTGCTGTTCGTCATGATCCGTGTCAGCGCGACGTTTATCGCCGCACCGATTTTCGGTGCGGTCAGCGTGCCGTTGCAGGTGCGCATTGCGCTGTCCGGCGCGATTGGTTTTCTGGTGCTCGCCGCGCATCCGGTGGCGGCCCCCGCCCAGATATTTGCCGCCACCACCTTTCTGGCGATTGCCGCTGAAGCCCTGGTTGGGCTGGCGATTGGTTTTGTGCTGCAGATTGCCTTTGCTGCGCCGCTGGTGGCGGGTGAATTGATCGGCACATCGATGGGCATCGGCTTTGCGGCGGCAATCGATCCGCAAAACGGCAAGTCGAGCACCGCGCTTGGCCAGTTCATGATGACCCTGCTCACCTTGCTGTTCCTGTCCGTCAACGGGCACCTGATGCTCGTTGATCTGGTCGTGCGCAGTTACGCGGTGCTGCCGCCCGGCGCGCCGTGGATCGCGGTGGAGCGGTTGCGCGATATTGCCGTGTTCGGCGGCTATGCTTTTTCCGCCGGGTTTCTGCTCGCACTGCCGGTCGGCTTTCTGCTGCTGTGCCTCAACTTGGTGGTTGGCATGCTGTCGCGCTCTGCCCCTGCGCTTAATTTGTTTGCGGTCGGCTTGCCGATGAGCCTGGCGGTGGGCGTGATTGCGCTTGCCATCGCGTTCCCGGCGATGGGCGATTACATGATCGTTATCATCCAGGAAGGTCTGGCCGCTGCTGAACATCTGGTGCTTGGCTGATGGCAGAAGAGTTTGGCGAAAAGACAGAAGCACCAACAGCCAAGCGCAAGCAAAAAGCGTTTGATGATGGCCAGGTCCTGCGATCACGCGAATTTGCAACGGCGCTGGTGGTGCTTGCCGGGTGCGGGTGGCTGGCGATATTCGGCCCGGCGCTGATGGCGGCGTGCAAGGGGCTGATGATTACCAGCTTCTCGTTCGGCTCCGGCGATGTCGATGATTTTCAGCCGATGCGGTCGCTGGCGATTGCGGGGTGGCAAATCGCCCCGCCGATGATCGCGATGTTCGCTATCGCAACGCTTGCGGCGATTTTCAGCCAGGCGGGGCTTGGCGCGCTGACCTTCAACGGCAAGCTGATGGCCCCCAAGGCAAGCCGGATCAATCCGGCGTCGGGGCTGAAGCGCATTTTTGGTCCGCAAGGCTGGGTTGAACTGGGCAAATCGCTGCTCAAGGTGATCCTGCTCGGCACGATCGGCTATTACATGCTGTGGCATGTTTCCACCCAGTCGATCGGGCTGGCATCGTCGGACATTGAACGCAGCGTGGGCGCGCTGGGATCGATGCTCACCGGCACGCTGTTTGCGATGGCAGCGGGGCTGGTGGTGATTGCCGGCATCGATTTGCCGATCCAGATCATCCAGCTGTTGCAGAAACTGCGGATGAGCAAACAGGAAATCAAGGACGAGCATAAGGAAAGCGAGGGCAATCCCGAAAACAAGGCTGCCCAGCGCCAGCGCCGCCATGATCTGGCCAAACGCGACATGCGCAAAGCTGTCAGCGAGGCGCATGTCGTGCTCACCAACCCGACCCATTTCGCGGTTGCGCTGCGCTATGATCGTGGTCGCGATCAGGTGCCGGTGGTGGTTGCCAAGGGGCGCGGCGTTACCGCGCAGGCGATCCGCGAATTGGCTGCTGAATCGCGCGTTTCGGTGCTTGAATACCCCATGCTTGCCCGCGCCATCTACTACACCAGCCGCGAAGGGCAGGAAGTGCGCGACGATCTGTACATGGCCATCGCCACGGTGCTGGCGTTTGTATTTGGCATCAACGCCCAGGCCGGTGGCACGCCGCCGCCGATCGCCGTGCCAGAAAGCGCGCGCTTCGACGAAAACGGCGTGAAAATGACTACAAAAACCTAAACTTCGCAGCACTTCGGCCGTTCTTTGGGAAAGGGCCTAACAGGAAATCGCCATGGTCGATTCGATCGTCAATACGCTGGGGGCAGGATCGGGGATCGACCTTACCTCGCTGGTCAACCAGCTGGTCGATTCACAGTTTTCGGCCAAAACCCGGTCGATTAACCGTGAGAACCAGACGCTATCGGCGCAGATTTCAGGCCTTTCAATTGTGAAAAGCAGCGTCACCGATTTTGCCGCGGGGCTGAAAACGCTGGCGACGGGCGGCTTGCTGTCGACCACGCCGACCAGCAGCAACACCGCCATCGTCAAGGCAACGGCGTTGACCGGGGCCAAGCTAACCGGATTGTCGGCGGCGGTTGAAGTGCGCCAGCTCGCCCAGGCGCAGTCGGTCGCCACAGCGGCGGTCACCAGCCGGACAGCCCCAATCGGGACGGGTAGCCTTAGGCTGACGTTTGGCAGCGGCTCCGTACCGGACGGCAGCTTCGTTGCGGGCAGCGCGACGCCAGCGGACATCCCGGTTGTCGATGGCGCATCGAGCCTCGATTCGATTGCCGCATCTATCAACGCCGCCAATGCCGGGGTCACCGCCAGCATCATTACCGATGCGTCCGGCGCGCGCCTGGCGCTGAAAAGCAAAACCGGCGCTGACCAGGCATTTACGCTAACCGCAACAGAGGATGTCGGCGCGCCTGGCCTGGCCGCGCTCAACATCACCCAATCGTCGAGCGGCGCCTTGTTCGGCACGGTGGCGCAAGACGCGATTGTGGCGGTGGACGGCATTCCGCTTAGCCGCAGCAGCAACGTGATCAGCGATCTGGTGGATGGTGTGAAGCTTGATCTGGTGTCGGCAGCCCCCGGCACCAGCGTATCGCTGGGCACTAATGTGCCGACGGATCAGTTGCGGTCGTCCGTCAATGATTTGGTCGCCGCGTTCAACGACCTGCAACGCACGGTGAAGGCGCAGACCGATGCCACCACCGGATCGCTGTTCAACGATTCGGCGACGCGGCAGCTCCAGCAGTCGCTTCGCCGCTTTTCGCTCACCGAACTGGCGACGCCGACAACCACGGGCGCACCGCGCTCGCTGGCTGAAATTGGCGTGTCGACCAACCGCGATGGCACGCTGAGCGTTAATGCTGATCAGTTGACCGCTGCGCTAACCAACTTTCCCGCTGCGGTGGAGGCGCTGTTCTTCAACGGCACGGGTGCCACCGGCGGCGGCATCGCCGCTGCATTTCAGGCGATTGCCGATCAGGCGACCGATAAAACCATTGGGCTTGGTGCCAGCGAAACACGCTATGCCAGCCGCCAGACGCGGCTCGATCAGGCGTTGGAAAAGGCCAATGCGGACAAGGAAGTTGTGCGCACCCGGCTCACGCGCCAATTCGCGGGCGCAGATGCTCGCGTCTCTGCATATAAGTCGACCCAGTCATTCCTGACCCAGCAATTCGCACCAAGGTCGAATAACTAATGGCGCATTACGCGACCACCCTGGGCCGTAATCCTGAGGCAACCTATCGCCAGATCGACATTGCCGGCCGCACCGGCGGCGCTGATCCGCATGAGCTGGTGGCCTTGTTGTATGATGAGCTTGGCCGTGCGCTGCGCGCGGTCGCCGCCGCGATTGACAGTGGCAACCGCGCGGTGCGCAGCGAAAAGGCGACACGGGCGATCTCAATCCTGTTTGCGCTGGAGTCGGGGCTTGATTTTGAGCGCGGTGGTGATCTGTCAAAAACGCTGGCCGGGCTGTACCGGGGCGCACGGGCCAAGGTGATTGACGCCAGCCTGGGCGATGATCCGCGCCCATTCATCGCCGTGGCGACCAACATGGCGCAAATCGCGCAAGCCTGGGCTGAAGTGCGCCGGGGTTAGCGGTGTTGCGGGTTACTTAGGTGTATCTGCCATTCAGACCCCGCACCCCGCCCGTCTTGCCGCTGCGTTAACCATTTCCCTACCATGCCGGGTTTAGGGTCTCGGCTCGACAGGGGTGCAGGGCCATGGAATTATTCTCTCGCGATGATGCTTTGCCGGGGCGGGTGCGCCGGGGGCCAAGGCGCACCATTTTGGCGGTGGATGACAGCCGCACCAATCTGAACATCCTTGGCCGCCGATTGGGCCATCTGGGCTATATGGTCGTGCTGTCCGATAACGGCGTTGAGGCGCTTGATCTGATTACGGCACGCGGATTTGATCTGGTGCTTCTTGATCTTGTCATGCCGGTGATGTCGGGCCTTGATGTGCTGAACGAGATTCGCGGCAGCCGCGAAACCGCCGATTTGCCGGTCATCATGTTAACGGGGCGCAGTGATGCCACCGCCGCCGTTGATGCGCTGGCGGCAGGGGCTGATGATCATGTCGCCAAGCCGTTTGATTTTGATGTGCTGTCCGCCCGGATTGATCGGGTGATTGATCGGGCGCGCCGGATTGCCGATCTGAAACGATCAAACGCGACGCTTGATGCGCGGATTGCCGCCCGCGCGATGGAACTGGGCGAAGCCCGTGTTGAGCTGGCCGAAACCCGCGCCGATCGATTGCGGCTGATCGCCTCGCTTCAGCAGCTCAACGACCGGTTCGAACGGCTCAGCGGAACCAGCGTTGCCGGATGAAATAGGTCGAAATGGCCATTGCGATGACGATACACACCCAAACCACGCCGTCGAATGCCCATGGCTGTTCGGCATAGGGAATGCCCTTCACGTTCATCCCCAACAGGCCAGTTAGAAACGTCAGCGGCAAAAAGATCATCGCCACGATCGAGATGACCAGCGATCGCTGATCGAGCTGTTCGGCGCGCAGATCGGTTAGTGCCTCATGCATCAGCGCAGATCGCTCGCGGATCGATTCCAGCTCCTCGGCCATGCGTGCCGCGCGATCGGCAGCGGCGCTTAGATGCAGCCGATCATCCTCCTCCAGCCAGGCAATTGGCAGTGCTGCCAGTTTCTCAATCGCGGCGCGCTGCGGCGACAGGAACCGGCGATACCCAATTGATTGCACGCGCACCTTGGTGACTTCGCGGCGCAGTTGAAAGATGCGGTTGGCATCCAGATCAGCTTCGCAATCGTCCAGCGTATCGCCCAGATCGGCGACTTCGGGGTCAAGGTCTTCGGTGATTGCGGCGGCAAATTCAGCGATCAGATCACCGGGGTCGCGGATCAGCCCGGTTTCAACGCTGGCGACAACCAGGTCGATTGCGGTGAGCGGATAGCGCGCAACAGAAATAACCCGCCCCGCCACCGCCCAGATTCGCACCGATGCCAGCGGATCAGACATTGTCATCGCCGCCGGTGAGCGACCACGCAGGTTCAGATATGCGCCTCCAGCGATCTGGTCGCAGCGCGGGCGCGTTTCCGTCGCGGTCAGCGATTCGACGATGTAATCGGGCAGCCCCGCAGGGCCGGCCAACCACGCCTTGGTTTCGTCATCCTTGCTGCCCAGATGCACCCAGATAAAGTCGCTGCCCTCGGCAATCGCGTCAGCCGGTTCAATCCGGGCGGCATGATCAGCCCCGACGCGGTAGGCAAAATCACTCATGCGCGCATTTCCAGCTGGATCGATAACCCCGGCAAAACAGTAGCGGGGAGGCGGCCAACCACCCGCTCAGCATCGGCGCGCGCGCGATCAAGAATGGCGCTGGGCACATTGGCGGCGTGATAAATCCGGTCCGCCAGCGCGAGCAGCCGCGCCTCGCGCAGCGTTAGATCTTCAGGATCGATGCTGCGAATGCTGAAGGCAACGATTTGCGCGCCGGGCGGCGTGGCAAGCGACTGGGCGATATCGGCACCGGTGTGATCCACCAGCGGGTCAAGCGTACCGCCCGGGGCCAGTGCCGCGCCAATCGCCCGCCGCCGCGCGCCACCATCGGGAAACTGCGCACGCAGCATATCGCGACTGGCATACAACGCGGTCGCCAGCGCCCCCAGCGTTGCAGGCAGCATCGCCTCTATCCGCTGGCGCAATGCGGCTGCCAGCCCGGCAGACGCGCCGCCGGTGCCAATCGCAATCAATACAGGCGCCCGCTCAACAATGGCGGGCACGGTGAAATCGCACAGGGCGGGCCGGTCAACCGCGTTCACCAGCAGCCCGCGCGCGCGCAGCCGGGCAACCGCTGCCTCTGCCTCGGCAGCATCCTCGACCGCGACAATCGCCAGCGCAGCATCTGCATCCTCGCCCACAATCACTGCCCCGGCACGTTCCAGCAGGCGGCGTTTGGCGTCGGCTGCATCGCCTGTACCAAGCAGAATTACCCTGCGACCCGCCAGCCGAACGAACAGCGGCAGGCTGTGCAGCGTTGCGCCTTCAGCCAATGGGGGTCAGCCAGTCGGGCAGGCGTTCGGCTGCCAGGATGGTCTCTGCTGCAATCCGGTCTGCCACCACGGCGAATTTATCGCCGTTCACCAGCACTTCGGGCACCAGCGCGCGGCTGTTATAGGTGCTGGCCATCGTCGCGCCATAAGCGCCGGCGGTGCGGAAAATCGCCAGATCGCCCGATGCGACCTTGTCGATGTCGCGGCCCATCGCAAATGTATCGCCACTTTCGCACACCGGCCCGGCGATGTTGGCGATCATCCGTTCGCCGGTTGGCCGCACGGCGACAAAGTCGTGATAGGCATCATATAGCGCCGGACGGGCCAGATCGTTCATCGCGGCATCGACGATCACATAGGGGTGGGTGACGCCGGGCTTTACCCAGATCACCTTGGTCAGCAGGACGCCGGCATTGCCCGCGATGACGCGGCCCGGCTCAAACATCAGCTCAACGTCCCAGCCATGGGTGACGCGCGCCACCATGGCACCGAATTCGGCCGGGCTCGGCATTACGTCACCGGGGCGATAGGGCACGCCCAGCCCGCCACCCAGATCAACCCGGTCAATTGCATGGCCCGCAGCGCGCAGCTCCGTCACCAGCCGCCCAATGCGCGTAAAGGCCGCCTCCAGGGGATCAAGCGTGCTCAGCTGGCTGCCAATATGGATGGCGATGCCGCGCATCTTGATTCCCGGCAGCGCCGCCAGCCGGGCAAAGATTGCCGGGGCCTGATCAATCGGCACACCGAACTTGTTTTCCGCCTTGCCGGTTGAGATTTTGGCGTGGGTGCCCGCATCAACGTCAGGGTTCACGCGCAGTGTCGCCTGCGCCGTCAGCCCTTGTGCATGCGCGATCTGGGCGAGCACCTGCCCCTCTTCTTCCAACTCCAGATTAAACTGGCCGAGCCCGACCGACAGTGCCTGCGCCAGCTCGTCGCGGGTTTTGCCAACGCCTGAAAATACAATGTCGTGCGCCGGGATGCCCGCCGACAATGCCCGCGCCAACTCGCCGCCCGATACCACATCGGCACCATAGCCCTGATTGGCGAGCACGCGCAGCACCGCCCGGTTGGGATTGGCCTTGATCGCATAGGCCAGGTGAACCCGGCCCGCATCCTTCAGCCCGTCGCGAAACACCTGCGCATGGCGTTCAAATGTGGCGGTTGAATAGACATAAACGGGGGTGCCGACAGCAGCCGCGATTGTTTCCAGCGACACGCCTTCACAATGAAGCGCGCCATCCTTCAGGGCGAAATGGTCCATATGGTCAGCGTGTCATCTTCAGCGTGAAGGGGGCAAATCGAAATCATCGCCGCGCCGCTGATCAGAAGAGCGCAGCAATTCGTCGCTCCGTTCCGGGCGGGCCTGATTGTTCGGCTGCGTCAACTGCGTCGGGCTCGGCGTTGCGGTGGCGCCATAAGGCTTGGGCGGCAGGGCGACGCCCGGCCCGGGTTGCAGCCCATTGGCCGAACCGCAGCCGGCGAGCACCAGCGCCAACAGGACGATTGACCTCTTCATGCCTTTTCTCCTTCACGCCGTAGCCGCGCGTCAGCAATTGCTGCGCGCACCCTTGCCGGGGCAGTGCCACCCAGGCTGGTGCGGCTTGCCACCGATGCATCGACGCTCAACACCTTATACACCGCTACGTCTATCCGCGAATCGATTGCCTGTAGATCAGCAATCGGCACCTGATCGAGCGGAAGCCCGCGTTCTTCGGCCAGCTTCACCGCCCGCCCGGTCACGTGATGTGCCTCGCGAAACGGCAGCCCGGCTTCGCGCACCAGCCAGTCGGCCAGGTCGGTTGCGGTGGAAAAGCCCGCTTCTGCCGCCGCCCGCATCCGATCGGTTCGAAATGTTGCGCTGTCGACCATGCCAGTCATCGCCGCAATGGAGAGCGCGAGCAGATCATGCGCCTCAAACACCGGCGGTTTATCGTCCTGCATGTCCTTTGAATAGGCCAGCGGCAGGCCCTTCATCGTCATCACCAGCGCGGTCATGCACCCGGCGATCCGCCCGGAATGGCCGCGCACCAGTTCGGCTGCATCAGGGTTGCGCTTTTGCGGCATGATCGAGCTGCCGGTCGACCATTGGTCGCTCAGTGAGACAAAGCCAAAGGGCTGCGACGCCCATAGGATGAATTCTTCTGCCAAGCGCGACAGGTGCAAGGAGCACTGCGTTGCCGCCATCAGATAATCGAGCGCGAAATCGCGGTCTGACACGCCGTCCAGCGAATTTTGTGTCGGCGCATCAAATCCCAGCGCGGTGGCGGTCATCGCCCGGTTGATCGGAAAGCCCGTTCCCGCCAGCGCTGCGCTGCCCAGCGGGCATTGGTTGCCGCGCACCCGCGCATCGGCAAAACGGCTGCGATCACGCGCGATCATCTCGTAATAGGCCATCAGGTGGTGGCCAAGCGTTACCGGCTGCGCACTTTGCAAGTGAGTGAAGCCTGGCATGACGGCGTCGGCGTGCTGCGCTGCGCGCGCGATTAGCGCATCCTGAAACGCGCCAAGCGCTGCATCAACCTGGTCAATCGCTGCGCGCACCCACAGCCGAAAATCGGTCGCGACCTGATCATTGCGGCTACGCGCGGTGTGCAATCGCCCCGCGACCGGCCCGATCTTGTCGGCCAGCCGGGCCTCTGTTTGCATGTGAATATCTTCTAGCGCGTAATCCTCTGCCACGCCGTTGGCGGCATAATCGGCGGCAACCGCATCCAGCCCCGCGCTGATCGTTGCCGCGTCAGCCGCAGAAACAATGCCGGTCGCGCCCAGCATCGCGACATGCGCCTTTGATGCTGCCACATCTTGCTGCCACAGCCGCTTGTCGAAGGGGATCGACGCGTTTATCTCGCGCATCACTGATGCAGGCCCTTCGGCGAAGCGCCCGCCCCACATCGCATTGGAGCTTTCCCCCGACATGGTACCGCGCCCGCTGATCGTGATTCTCCTGATGATGCCGCTGCTAACCGGCGGTTGCGATAGGCAATCGAACGCCCCGGAGCAAGCAAACGCCGCCACATCCGCCCCGTTACCGGATGGCGTGCCAACCGACGCTGCCCGCATCCCTGCCGGACCAGAGGCAATGGGCGTGATTGACCGCAGCCATAAGGGGGAGGCGGCGTCCGATCTGCAATTCATCGATCCTGCCGGCAAACCGGTGACGATCGCGGCGTTTGCCGGCAAGCCGGTGCTGTTAAATCTGTGGGCGACATGGTGCGCGCCCTGCGTTGCCGAAATGCCAACGCTTGATGGGCTGGCAGAGCGACTGGACGGCAAGCTGACCGTGCTCGCCGTCAGCCAGGATCTCGAAGGAGCGGCCAAGGTCGATCCGTTCTTCAGGAACGCGCAGTTCAAGCGGTTGCAGCCGTACCGAGATCCGCAAGCCGCGCTCAGCATCGCCTATCAGGCCAATCTGCCGACCACGATCCTGTTCGATTCGCAGGGGCGCGAAGTTTGGCGGATGCTGGGCGGCGTCAACTGGGCGGGCGATACCGCCACGGCGCTGGTCGACGAGGCGCGCTGAACCGGCCATCCGCTCACCCGACCGATGATTTTCGATGCGATATTGTTGCGCAACACGCCGGCTTGACGTTAACGTCACGTTTTCTCCGGGAACCAACCATGCCCAAGCTCCACGTAAATGGCGTCGATTTATACTATGAAGAATCCGGTGATCCTGCAGGGCCCGCCTTGCTGCTGATCATGGGGCTGGGCACGCAGCATATCGCCTGGCCTGAACCATTTGTGGCGGCGCTGGTTGATGCCGGGTTTCGGGTGATCCGCTATGATAACCGCGACATTGGTGAATCGACCTATTTGCACGGGGCAACTGCCGTCAGCCCAGTGGTGGCGATCATCGCCGCGCGGCTCGGGCTGCGGTTTCCGCTCGCTTATTCGCTGGCCGATATGGCGGCGGACGCGACCGGGCTGCTCGATGCGCTGAATATCCCCGCTGCGCATATTGTGGGCGTATCGATGGGCGGCATGATCGCGCAACGCGTGGCGATTGCCGCACCTGACCGTGTCCTCAGCCTCACCTCGATCATGTCATCAAGCGGCGCGCACGGGCTGCCCGGCCCCTCACCTGAATTGCGCAAGAGGTTGATCGCCAAACGGCCCGCCAATCCTGACCGCGAATGGGCGGTTACTGCCGGCGCGAGCTTGCTGGAAATGATCGGTCACCCCGATCCCGCCCGTGATCCCGGTGCCTATCGCGCGCTGGCCGCAGAGGCATTTGACCGGGGGTATAACCCGCCGGGTGTACGGCGGCAGATGCTCGCCATTCTGGCTGATCGCACCCGCGCGGTGGCGCTGCCCCGGATCACCGCACCAACATTGGTCATCCACGGTGCCGCCGATCCGCTGGTGCCCATGGCCTGCAGCGAAGATATCGCCCGGCGCATTCCCGGCGCACGCATCGTCATCATCCCGCAGATGGCGCATGATCTGCCACCGTCAAAACTTGATCAGGTTACCGGTCTGATTATCGATCATGCGCGATCGGCAAGCGATGGCGGGCAGCAGGCCGCTGCTGCCTGAGCGGGAGCGCGGCTCACCCCTCCCGCGCAATCGCCTTTAGCCGGTAGACCAGTTCCAGCGCCTCTCGCGGGGTCAGCGCATCGACATCGATCTGCTCAATCTCGCTGCGCAGTGGATCGCGGGCATCGTCCATCTGTTCAGCCACAGCAGCGAACAGCGGCAGATCATCCAGCCCGGCGGCAAGCCCTCCGGTCTTGGCGCGCCCGGCCTCCAGCTTGGCCAGCACCGATTTTGCGCGCGCGATGGTAACCGGGGGCAGGCCCGCCAGCCGCGCCACCGCCAGGCCATAACTGCGGTCCGCCGGACCTTCGGACACTTCGTGCAGCAGCACCAGATCACCCTTCCACTCGCGCGCCCGCACATGATGCAGCGTCAACGCGTCGCACCGCTCGGCCAGCCGGGTCAGCTCATGATAATGCGTGGCGAACAGGCAGCGGCAGCGATTATCCTCATGGATGGCCTCAACCACCGCCCACGCAATTGCCAGCCCGTCATAGGTGCTCGTGCCGCGCCCCACCTCATCCAAGATCACGAAGCTTTGCGGGGTGGCCTGCGCCAAAATCGCCGCCGTCTCCACCATCTCAACCATGAAGGTGGAGCGCCCCCGCGCCAGATTGTCAGACGCGCCAACGCGGCTGAACAACCGGTCGACCAGCCCCAGCGTCGCGGTGGCGGCAGGCACATAGCTGCCGGCCTGCGCCAGCACCGCGATCAAGGCATTCTGGCGCAGAAAGGTTGATTTGCCGCCCATATTCGGCCCCGTCACCAGCCATAATCGCGAGTCTTCGGACAGGCGGCAATCATTGGCGACAAAGCGCCCCCCCATCTTGGCGACCGCTGCCTCGACCACCGGGTGCCGCCCGCCTGCAATCTCAAAACAGGCATGGTCGACGATATGCGGGCGCGCCCAGCCGCCTTCGCTGGCGCGTTCGGCCAGCGCGGTGGCAACATCCAGCCTTGCAAGCGCGTCTGCCGTGGCCGCTATCGCCTCCCGGTTGCCAAGCGCTGTATCGGTCAGCTCCTCCAGATGCGCCGCCTCTGCGGCCAGCGCATGGGCGCCCGCCTGCGTCACTTTCAACGCCACCTCATGCAGGTCAGGCGCATTGAAGCGGACCGCGCCTGCCATGGTCTGGCGGTGGGTAAAGCCGCTGCTGGGCTGCATTAGCGGATCGGCCACCCGTGCGGGCACTTCGATATGATAACCTAGCACGCCATTATGCTTTATTTTCAGCGCGGTAATGCCGGTGCGGGCGCGGTAATCGGCCTCCAATGCGGCAATCGCGCGCCTGCCGCCCGCGCCGCTATCGCGCAGATCATCAAGGGCTGCATCAAAGCCCGGCGCGATATAGCCACCCGAGGCGGCATCGATGGGCGGCATGGGGACCAGCGCGCGCGTCAACAGATCAATCAGCGCACCATGCCCGCGCAGTTCCGGCGCAAGTTGGCCAAGCAAAGCGGGCTTAGGCGTAATCCGGTCGAGCTGCTCGCCCAGCCGCCATGCGGCATCAAGGCCATCGCGCAGCTGCCCCAGATCACGCGGGCTGCCGCGCCCCGCCGCCAGCCGCCCCAGCGCACGGCCAATATCGGGCAGCGATCGCAGCGTGGCGCGCAGCCCATCGCGCATGGCGGGGTCGTCATGGAAATGCTGCACCAAATCGAGCCTGGCGTCGATGTGTCCCCGGTTCATCAGCGGCGCGCCAATATCGGCGGCGAGCAGCCGTGCGCCTGCCCCCGTCACTGTCCGGTCAACCGCATCAAGCAGGCTGCCCTTGCGCGCGCCGCTGGTGGTTTGGGTGAGTTCCAGACTTTCGCGGGTCGCAGCATCGATCGCCATCGTCTCTGCACTGCGCGTCAGCCGGGGCGGTCGCAAAAAGGGCAGCGCGCCCTTTGCATTATGGTCCAGATAGCGCACCAGCCCGCCCGCCGCCGCCAATGCTGCGCGCGAAAAGCTGCCAAACCCGTCCAGCGTGGCGACGCCGAACAGCGCTTTCAGCCGTTGCTCGTCATTGGCGCTTTCAAATTCGGATCGGGGGCGACGGCCAGTTGCGAGTTCTTCGAATTCAGTGGCATCCGACGCAATCGTCTCCGCCGGGTTTAACCGTGCCAGATCGGCCGTGATGGATGCAGCGTCGGTTTCAATCAGCTCAAACCGGCCGGTGGAGATATCGGCGACCGCAATCGCAACCCCGCCCGCCGCCTCGCCAATCGCCGCGCACCAATTGGCGGTGCGCGCATCAAGCAGCGCTTCTTCCGTCAGCGTACCCGCCGTCACCACCCGCACAATCGCCCGGCCAACCAGCGTTTTTCCGCTGCGTTTCTTGGCCTCTGCCGGGCTTTCGGTTTGCTCGGCAATCGCCACGCGGTGCCCTGCCTTGATCAGCCGGGCGAGATAGCCTTCGGCTGCATGCACGGGCACGCCGCACATCGGAATCGGCACCCCGTCATGCTCACCCCGCGCGGTGAGTGCGATATCCAGCGCTGCGGCAGCGATGCGGGCATCATCGAAAAACATCTCGAAAAAATCGCCCATGCGGTAGAATAAAAGGCAATCCTGCGCCTCTGCCTTCAGCGCCAGATATTGCGCCATCATTGGGGTGGGGGGTGTCATATGCTCAACCAAGGATCGGGGGCACGTGCCCTGTGCCGAATATCGAGGATGCAAACCGCAACCTCAGGTACTTCGTATAAGATGATATAGCGCCTGACGAGATGCCCTCTGCTGCATCCGACCGAACTGACTGATAAAACGGCGAATATCTCGAATGCAGATCAGCCCCTCACGCGTCCAGATTATTCGAGCCATTCAGACGGCATCGGCGTTTCATTGGGGGTGTCCGAGGTCGCTAGGAATATCTTCCATCGATTCGGGTATAGCCGTTCCGCTCTGTCATGGCTAGGGAAGGACAATGCTGACCGGGGGCTCCCATGACCGATGAATCGACGATACAGTTTTCCGAGCGCGAGGCGTTGTTGTTCCATTCGGAAGGACGGCCGGGCAAGATTGAGATTATCGCATCAAAGCCGATGGCAACCCAGCGCGATCTGGCACTGGCCTATTCGCCCGGCGTTGCTGTGCCGGTGCGCGCCATTCATGAAAATCCTGCCGCCGCCTATGAATATACCGCCAAGGGCAATCTGGTCGCGGTGATTTCAAACGGCACCGCGATTTTGGGCATGGGCAATCTCGGCGCGCTTGCCTCAAAGCCGGTGATGGAGGGCAAGGCGGTGCTGTTCAAGCGCTTTGCCGATGTCGATTCGATCGATATCGAGCTCGCCACCGAAGACCCGGAGGCCTTTATCAACGCCGTTGCGCTGATGGAGCCAAGCTTTGGCGGCATCAACCTTGAAGACATTAAAGCCCCCGAATGCTTCATCATCGAACAGGCGCTGAAAGAGCGCATGAACATTCCGGTGATGCATGATGACCAGCACGGCACCGCGATCATCGCCGCTGCGGGCCTCATCAATGCGCTGTTCCTGACCGGGCGGGACATTAAGGATACCAAGGTTGTGATGAACGGCGCAGGTGCCGCCGCCATCGCCTGTGCCGAGTTGATCAAGGCAATCGGCCTGCCGCACGACCAACTGATCATGTGCGACAAAAGCGGGGTCATCTATCAGGGCCGCGAACATGGCGACATGAACCAGTGGAAATCCGCCCACGCCGCCAAAACCGACAAGCGCACGCTTGCGGAAGCGCTCGACGGGGCCGATGTGTTCATGGGGCTGTCCGCCAAGGGCGCGCTGCCGGCTGAATATCTGATGAAAATGGCACCGCAGCCAATTGTGTTCGCGATGGCCAATCCCGATCCTGAAATCACCCCGCCCGATGCAAAGCGCGTCCGTCCGGACGTCATCATCGCTACCGGCCGGTCTGATTATCCCAATCAGGTCAATAATGTGCTTGGTTTCCCGTTCATCTTTCGCGGTGCGCTGGATGTGCGGGCAACCGCGATCAATGACGAGATGAAGGTCGCCGCCGCCCGCGCCCTTGCCGCGCTTGCCCGCCAGCAGGTGCCGGAAGAAGTCGCGCTGGCTTACGGCGTTCGCCACAGCTTTGGCGTTGATTACATCATCCCGGCGCCATTCGATCCGCGCCTGATGGAGATTGTGCCCGTCGCGGTTGCGCAGGCCGCCATGGATTCAGGCGTCGCGACCAAGCCGATCATCGACATGGAAGCATATCGCCAGCAACTGCGCGCCCGGCTGAACCCGACCACATCGGTGCTCACGCTGGCGTATGAAAATGCGCGGGCCGATCCCAAGCGGGTGTTGTTTGCCGAAGGCGAAGAAGAAGTGGTGCTGCGGGCCGCCATTGAGTTCAAGGCGGGCGGTTACGGCACGCCGGTGCTGGTTGGCCGCGATGATGTGTATGATCGGCTGCGCGCGCTGGGGGTGACCGACCCTGAAAGCTATGAACTGCACAACAGCCGCAAATCGCCGCTCGTGCCCCGCATGGTGGAGTTTTTGTACAACCGGTTGAAGCGACGCGGCTATCTGCTGCGCGACTGCGAACGCATGATCAACCAGGATCGCAACATCTTTGGCGCGGTGATGCTGCAACTGGGTGAGGCCGATGTGATGATCACTGGCGTCACCCGCCCCTATGCGCAAACAATGCGTGAAGTGCGCCGCGTGATTGATCCGGTTAAGGGGCGGACCGCGTTTGGCGTGCATGTGATGGTGGGCGCCAAGCACACTGTGTTCATGGCCGATACCACGATCAACGAACGCCCGACGGCCGAAGAACTCGCCGACATCGCGGAACAGACCGCTTTGGTCGCCAAGCGCATGGGGCATGAACCCCGCGTGGCGTTCCTCAGCTATTCGAACTTCGGCAATCCTGAGGGGCGCTGGCTGGACAATATCCGCAATGCCGTTTGCGTGCTCGATCAGCGATCCGTCAGCTTCGAATATGAAGGCGAAATGGCACCTGACGTGGCGCTGAACCCGCGCCAGCTGGCGAATTACCCGTTCGCCCGCCTGTCTGGTCCGGCCAATGTGCTGATCATGCCGGGGCTTCAAAGCGCCAACATCTCCGCCAAATTGCTGCGGGAACTGGGCGGCGATGCGGTGATCGGCCCGATGCTGGTCGGCATGGAAAAATCCGTCCAGATCGCCCCGATGACCAGCACCGCGAGTGAGCTGGTGACGCTGGCGGTGCTGGCGGCGGGGGGGATTGCGGGGTAGGGGCTGAACGGCGGCTTTAAGACGGTCGGTTTTAGAGCATGCCAGCGGTAGAAGCAGACCCTCTCGAGGCGGGCTAGTTTGTCGGCTTGGCGCTTCAATCTTAGCCGTACAACGATACCGTTGCAGATCCTCAGGCAGCCGTTGAAGCAGAAAATGAGTTTTCTTTGCAGGACGCTGGCGACTGAAGTACCCAAGGCTAGGGGAGCCTTTGTGTGCGCGATGATGATTCTGACGATTTTGAGTTCAGCCTAGCTGGAAGAGTGCGCAATCTTGGGTTTGCGCCATCTCCGCTAAATGCTTTGTTCCCGCTTTTCGAAGCGGTGGCGAACGCCTTTCATGCGATTGAAGCGCGTTGGGACCGGGACGCTACTAAGCGCGGCAGCATCACCGTGACCGTCTTGCGAAGCGAAAGCGAGGACGAAAGTCCGCCGGTTATCGGCTTCACCGTCGAGGATAATGGAGTTGGCCTGACTCCCGAAAACTGGAAGGCGTTTCGAACGGCGGACACGGCCAGTAAGATCAGCCGCGGCGGCAAGGGCGTCGGGAGGCTTTCTTGGCTAAAGGTTTTTGAAAATACGAGGGTGTCGAGCGGCTTCGAGGACGACGGCCAAATTCTCTATCGGACGTTCTCCTTCGCGATTGGCGACAGCGATGGAAACCCGGTTCGAGGCCATGAGTTATCTGTCGGCGGTGCGGCGGCGAAGGTCGGAACCAGGATTCATCTGGAACCCTATGCACCAGCATACAGCGCGCACTGCCCGCGTAAGACCGAAACTATCGCCGCTCAGATCATCGGCCACTTCCTTCGTAATTTTGCCAGCTATGAAGTGCCAGCATTTGTTCTGGTCGATGGCGTCGAGCGGATTAGCCTACTCGATTTCTACAGCGATAACGTGGAATCCGAGGTGCTGGAGACAGTCCATATATCGCTAGAGCCAGGCGCTGAGCCAATCTCGGCCGATATCTATCATATCCTGCTCAACAAGGGTCTGCGCCTCCACGAGGGTTCCAAACACTGGAACCTCTATGTCGGTGACGGGCGGGTCGTGCGGGACGAAAAGATCGATAACCAGCTTGGATTGGGCTACATCGGGGAGAACGCAGACAGCGTGTATATTGGCCTTGTCTCGGGTGATTTCTTGAACGGGCATGTCAATCAGGAGCGGACGAATTTCACTTTCTCCGAAGAGGCCTATCGTACATTGCACGCCGCCGCCGTCGCGGCCGCGAAGCAGCGACTGGCACCGTATATCGAGCTGGTCAGGATAAAGCAGGCCGAGACGACCCTACGCATTATCCGTGAAAACCCCCAATTTCTCGCGGTGGCGAGTGATGTTCCAGCGTTCGTCGAGGAAAACCTCTCCCTCAATGCCAAGTCTGAAGAAGATATCTTTCTCGAGCTGGCGCGGCAACGTCGCCGCAAACAGCGAGAAACACGGCGTGAGATCAAAGCACTGGTTACGACGACCGGCGAGAATATAGCGGAACGGGTGCAGAAGGTTGCGGGCGCAATCAACATCGACAAGAAGGCGTCTCTTGCGGATTATGTCGTGAAGCGGAAAGAGATTCTTGACCTTCTTGATAGCTCGCTTGCTTACGCCGATCCAGAGGCACGCAATTATCTGCGAGAAGAAATCGTCCATGACCTGATCATTCCGATCCGGTCTGATGGTGAAGCACTTGAATATGAGGATCACAATCTCTGGATCCTAGATGACAGGCTCGCTTTTTATTCCTATCTCAAGTCCGATAAGCCGTTCAGAACTTTTCTCGCCGATAGTGACAGCGGTCGCGAGCCCGACATTGCCGTTGTGTTTGATCGGTCATTGGCCTTTGATCGCGAAGGAACGGACGAGCCAATAATAATCGTCGAATTCAAACGACCTGGCCGGACCGCATATAGCCACGACGACAATCCGATTACGCAGGTGCTAGAATACGTGAACATCATGAGGAACGGCGGAGCCTTCAAGGATCGGACTGGTCGCATTCGCAAACCGATTCCTCTTTCGACCCGGTTCATTTGCTTCGTGATCGCTGATTTCACGCCAAAATTGATCGAAATGGTGTCGCTATCAATTGCCCAGAGTAGAAGTGCAGACGGCGAGGGATATTTCGGCTTCTCGCCGATTCACAATGCTGTCGTCGAAGTCCTTCCTTACAACAAGCTTCTCCATGACGCTCGCCTGCGGAACGAAGCGTTTTTTTCCAAACTCGGCCTCAGTTGAGATTGAGGTCAACCAAGCAAGCGGCACCACGGGCAAATGGGCGAATCACCTCCGACGCCGCCAAACCATTTTCCTACAGTTACGCGTCGGTGATACGTTCTATCCCGCTCTTTGACATCGTCGAATTGCGTAATAGTTGCAGGCCACCGCCCCGGTTTCGGCGAAATTGCGCCAGACCCGCAACTTCACCCCCGCAACTTCGGGTCGCCGACTGACGCAAGCTGTTACCCAATCGGGTCCGATGCGCCGGTTCGTGCGTTTGTGCGCCATTCCCTCAACGCAAAGGTGCTTTTATGAAAATCCCACAGGGCGCGCTTGTCGCCATTGTCGATGGCGAGATTTTGAACCTGTTCCGCAACACGGGCGATGAGGCCGCACCATCGCTCACCGCGGTGCCCGATGTCGCCGTGTCGATGGAAAACAAGGGTTCGGGCGGGCGTCATAACAGCAGCTCGGCCAACCCCGCCGACAGCCAGCAGAAGGAAGACAGCTTTGCCGCCGGGGTTGCAGAAATCCTCAACAAACGCGTTCTCGATCACAAGGTCGAGCAGCTGATCATCGTCGCTGCACCGCGCACGCTCGGCGAATTGCGCAAACATTACCACAAGGCGCTTGAAGCGATTCTGGTCGGTGAAATCGCCAAGGATTTGACCGGGCATTCGACCGCCGATGTCGAAAAGATCATCGCGGCGGCATAAGCCGCTTGGGTGCGCAGGCCGATTTCAACAACCGGCCTGCGCTTCCCAGAAATCAGTCCTATGCGTCGATGCTGGTGCCCAGTGCGCCGTATACCAGCCCGCCATCGACCGCGATGGTTTCACCCACCACATAATCGCCTGCGCGGCTGGCGAGATATATCGCGGTGCCGGCCATGTCTTCGTCGACGCCGATTCGCTTTGATGGAATGCCCTTGGCAATCGCTTCGCCATGGTCGCGGGCGGCCTTGTTCATTTCGCTGGCAAAGGCGCCCGGTGCGATGGAGGTGACGTTGATGTTATCGCGCACCATCCGCGCGGCCATCCGCTTCGTCAGGTAAATCAGCGCCGATTTAGACGCATGATAGCTGTATGTTTCCCAAGGATTCAGCCGCAGGCCATCGATAGAGGTGATATTGATCACCTTGGCGGGCTGGCCCGGGCTGGCAGCGGCTTTCAGTGGTTCAAACAATGCTTGTGTCAGGAAAAACGGCGACTTGACGTTCAGGTCCATCACCTTGTCCCAGCCTTTTTCGGGGAAGGTTTCGAACGATTCACCCCAGGCGGCACCCGCATTATTCACCAGGATATCAAGCTTGTCAGTATGTTCGGCGAGCTGGGCTGCCAGCGCCTTACACCCGGCGACGGTGGATACGTCCTGCGGCAGCGCGATGCAGCGATCGCCCAGTTCCTTGGCAGTTTCGAAACAGGCATCGGCCTTGCGGGCGGAGATATAGACGGTCGCACCCTGGGCGATAAAGCCCGCCGCGATCATCTTGCCAATGCCGCGTGAGCCGCCAGTGATCAGGGCGGTGCGGCCATCGAGGCGGAATAACTTGCTGGTGTCCATCTGTGTTCTCCTATCATCCGTTCGTTTCGAGCGAAGTCGAGAAACGTTGGGCAGCGCTTTTGGCCTGTTTCTCGACTGCGCTCGAAACGAACGGGGTTATTGTTGTTTAGACCGGTTTATCCCCCGCGCTTGATGGTTTCGCGTGCGATGATGATCTGCTGGATTTGGCTGGTGCCCTCATAAATGCGGAACAGCCGGACGTCGCGGTACAGCCGCTCGATCCCGTAATCGGCGATGTACCCGGCGCCGCCGAAAATCTGCACAGCGCGGTCAGCCACGCGGCCAACCATTTCGCTGGCATAATATTTCGATGCGGCTGATTCCATTACGACGTCCTTGCCCGCATCTTTCGCCGCTGCGGTTTCCAGCATCAATGCGCGGGCGGCAAGCGCCTCGGTCTTTGAATCGGCGATCATCGCCTGAATCAGCTGGTGTTCGGCAATCGCCTTGCCGAACTGCTTGCGCTCTGTTGCATAGGCGACGCAATCGGCGATCAACCGCTCTGCCACGCCGATGCAGACAGCCGAGATATGCAGCCGCCCCCGATCCAGCACGCGCATCGCGATTTTAAAGCCTTCGCCTTCTGCCCCCAACCGGTTTTCGACGGGCACGGCGACATCATCCATGATCACATCGGCGACCTTGGCGCCCTTTTGCCCCATTTTCTTTTCCGGCTCGCCAATGGAAACGCCGGGCAAATTGCGCGGCACCAGAAAGGCAGAAACGCCGCGCGCGCCGGGTTCATCGCCGGTGCGCGCCATCACCGTGAACAGATCGGCCTTGTCGGCATTGGTGATGTAGCGTTTGGTGCCGCTCAACCGATAGACATTGCCGTCTTTGACAGCCCGGGTTTTCACCGCACCCGAATCGCTGCCGACATCAGGCTCGGTCAACGCAAAGCTGGTGACGATTTCACCGCTGGCGATGCGCGGCAGCCAGAGCGATTTTTGTTCTGCGGTGCCCGCCATCACCAGCCCCTGGCTGCCGATGCCCACATTGGTGCCGAATGTGGATCGGAATGCAGGCGTGGTGCGGCCAAGCTCAATCGCGACGCGACATTCCTCGCTCATTGTCAGGCCAAGGCCACCATATTCCTCCGCGATCGATAGGCCGTATAGGCCCATCTCGCGCATCTCAGCGATCACCGCTGCGGGAATTGCGTCGTCGGCCTCAACCTGGCTTTCCAACGGGCGCAGTCGCTCGCTGACAAAGCGGCGCACCATATCGATCAGCGCGTCAAAAGTTTCTGGGTCGAGCGCCACGGGAACCATCCTCTTGATAGTGTTGGCTTGCGCTATCCCAGTCAGCGCATTGCTGCAAGTTGTGCAAACCCGAAATTCCAAAAGCGAGTGACGGGGCGATCTGCCGCCGCTAGGATGATCGGCAAAACAAGTATGAGAGGATCGTTGGCAATGCGTTTTTCGGGCAAGCGGGCCGTCGTCACCGGCGCTTCATCGGGCATTGGCCGCGCTACGGTGCTGCGTTTGGTGGATGAGGGGGCCGAAGTTTGGGCAGGCGATATCGATGAAGCCGCTGGGCTTGATCTTGCGCAGACGTCCAATGGCCGCATCCATTTCCAGCGTACCGATGTTACGAAAGCCGAAGATATTGAGGCGCTGATCCTGGCGGCAGAGGCAGCGGGCGGCATTGATGTGCTGTTTAACAATGCAGGCGCAGGCGGCGCGCGCGCAAAGATTGATGCGATCACGCCCGATGAATGGGATTACACCCAGAACCTGCTGCTGCGCTCCGTCGCGCTGGGCATTCGCTTTGCTGCCCCATTGATGGCGGCACGCGGGGGCGGGGCCATCGTCAACACCGCCTCCATCGCCGCGCTGCAAACCGGCGCTGCGCCCACCGCCTATTCCGTCGCCAAGGCCGGTGTGCTGCACCTGACCAAAATGGCCGCTGCTGATCTGGCGCAGCACCATATTCGCGTGAATGCGGTGTGCCCGGGGTTCATCACCACCAACATCTTCACCAGCGCGATGGAGATTGCAGGCGAAAACCGCGATCGTGCCAATGCCGTGATCGGGACGCTTGCTGGCGGGGCGCAGCCATTGCAGCGTGCCGGGGTTGCGGCGGATATTGCCGCTGCTGTCGCTTATCTGGCCAGCGACGATGCCAGTTTTGTTACCGGCACCCACATCGTGGTCGATGGCGGGATGACGATTGGCCCACGCCATAGCTGGGATCCGAACACGCCGTCGCTGTTCGCCATGCTGGAAGCGTTTAAGTGAGCATCGCCGTGGCGGTGCCTGCTGCCCGAATCCTGCCGATGCGCAGCCGCCTGTTCTTCGGGATGGGGTCAATTGCGTACGGCGTGAAGGACAATGGATTCGCCACTTTCCTGCTGCTGTTTTACAATCAGGTCGTCGGCCTGTCCGCGGCCAGCGTGGGCATCGCGATCATGATGGCGATGATGGTTGAGGCGTTTGTCGACCCCGCTGTCGGTTTCCTGTCGGATCATACCCGCAGCAAATGGGGGCGGCGGCACCCATGGATGTACGCCTCTGCCATCCCGGTTGCGATTGGCTGGCTGTTGTTGTGGAACCCGCCGACCGGGTGGAGCGAGATGGGGCTGCTGTTCTACCTGTTCGGCAGCGCGCTGCTGGTGCGGGTTGCGCTGTCGGCATTCGAAATCCCCGCCTCTGCGCTCGCGCCTGAACTCAGCTCTGATTATGATGAGCGGACCAAGCTTTTTTCCTACCGCTATCTGTTTGGCTGGATTGGCGGGCTTGGCATGTTGTCGCTGGCATATGGTGTGTTTCTGGTGCCCGATGCCACGCATGCGGTGGGGCTGCAGAACGGCCCCGGCTATTCGAGCATGGCAACGATGGCGGCAATCGTGATGGCAGTGGCGATTCTGGTATCGTCCTGGGGGTTGCACGGCGAGATCAAATATCTGCCGAAACTGGCGGAAAGCACCGAGACGCTGGCGGATCACTTCCGCGCGTTTCGCCAGACGGTATCGAACAAGGCGTTTGTCATCCTGATGCTGGCCGGGCTGTGCGCCTTTACTGCGCAGGGCATTTCTTTCGCGCTGTCCAACTACATGTACCAATATGTTTGGCTGTTCAGCGGCGGCGATTACCAATGGCTGTCACTTTCGCTACTGGCAGGCGCGATTGCGGCCTTCATCATGGCCCCACGATTGACCCGGGGGGGCGACAAGGCGCGGATGGGCACAATCCTGTCGATCCTTAACGTGCTGCTGCTGATCAGCCCCTATATCTTGCGGTTGATGGGTGCGTTTCCGCTGCCCGGTTCGCCCGCGATGCTGCCGATTTTGCTGACGATCTTTGCGCTCAACACCGCCTGCGGGGTCAGCGCCTTCATCATCGGCGCATCAATGCTGTCGGATGTGGTGGAGGAATCCGAAATGCGCACGGGCAGGCGATCAGAAGGGGTGTTCTTCTCCGGCAGTTTTTTCGTCCAGAAAATGGTCGGTGGGCTGGGGATTTTCATGGCCGGTGCCATCCTGTCCATCGCGCAATTCCCGGCCGCTGCAAAGCCGGGCCAGGTGCCGATTGCGACGGTTGACCGGCTGACGCTGATTTTTGTCGTGCTGTTGTTCGTGTTTTACGGGATGGCGGCGATCATCTATTCGCGCTTCCCGTTCGGGCGCGCAGAGCATCTGGCGCGGCTGGAGCGGATGGGGGCCCAGACAGCGATGTGATTGGGGGGGTAATTTACCCAACGCCCGTTCGCCCACCGGCCGTAATCAGATCGGCTCAAGCCCCTGATCAGTCAACACCCCGCGCCGGTGCAAAAAGCGGAACACCGGATTGATGAACGGGTTTGACCAGCCGCAATTGGTTGCGAAATCGCGTTGCAGGCTGTCGTGGTGAATCTGGTGCGCCGCGGGCGTCATCAACAGGCCCATATGGCGCATCACGCGGACGATGGCGGGAATATCATCGCGGTGCAGCGTGCCGTGGAAATATTGCGCCAGCACGCCGCCCACCAACAGGCTCGTGGCGCCTGCCATGAACCAGCCCGGCACTGGCCACACAAACGACACGGCGTTCAGCAACAGCGATACCGGCAAGCCAACCGCGAATATTGTCGATCCGACCAGGGTCAGGAACGAACGGCGGCCCAGCGCATCAGGGCGCGGGTGGTGATTTTTAAAATCGAACACCAGCCGCTGAAACGGGCCGATCTTGGCCAGCGTTTGCCGTCGCAGCGCCAGATACGCATCCGATTCGCGTGAGCCCGGATAATGAAACATCGTGCCAAGCCCGATTCCCGGCGGGCAGGGCAGATAATCCAGCGCCATATGGATCACGCCCGATGCCAGATCCGCCAGGAACCAGCCGATCAGCAGCGCCGGCAGCACCGTCCAGTCGATTGGCCCCAGCACCCAGCGGCTATTCACCGCCAGCGAGACGATAAACAACAGAATGGCGGCACGCTTCAGCATGGGGCGGCTATAGCCAGCGAAGCCTGATTTGGCGAGAGTGAACGCGCTGATCGCCGCGGTCGGGCTGCAATCGGTCGGCAAGAAAGACGGGTCACCGCCCCCTAAACACGGTTCGTCGGAAAAGGTTCCGTTCATCGCCGCGCAAGGGTTTCCCAATTCGGTACGGTCTGCTTTTGAAGGCTCAACGAGCGGCTAGACACCGTTCAAATACCGACAAGACACCTTTGGGGGGTCCATGACAATCAAGGCTTTGGCAGCGCGTTTTGCGCTGGTGCTATCGTGCGCCCTGATGGCAACCACCCCGGCATTCGCCCGGACGCTCCAGTGCGTTCCATTCGCCCGTGAAGTGTCCGGTATCGAAATTCAGGGCAATGCGTTAACCTGGTGGGGCCAGGCAGCAGGGCGTTATGCCCGTGGCCAGGCACCGCAGGTTGGCGCCGTGCTTGCTTTTTCCGCCACCGCCAAAATGCGCTACGGCCATGTCGCCATGGTCAGCCAGATCGTCAGCGACCGTGAAGTGCTGCTCACCCACGCCAACTGGTCACGCCCAGGCGGTATTGAGCGCGACGTGCGCGCGATCGATGTTTCGGCAGCCGGTGACTGGAGCGCGGTTCGGGTGTGGTTTGGCCCGATCGGCGGGCTTGGGCTGACTGTCTATCCCACCAAGGGTTTCATCTATGGCAATGGCGCACCGCAAGATGCGCTGGCCGTGCCAACCACGCCGCAGATCGCGCACAATGTAACCGGTGAGCGCGGCATCCTGACGTTGGTGCAAGACGCCGGGTTTTAAGGGCAACGACAGCAGGTCCTACCCCCTCGTATCCGGGAGGGCTCGCCCCAGGCGCGGTGCTTGTTGATAGGCCCCACCCCAAGCCCAGGCGTTGCGCACGCCCTCTAGGCCGGATCGCAATCACACCAACCCATCCGTCACCCCGGGCTTGACCCGGGATGACGGGATTTTTTTTGGATCGGTTCGTTCACAACCGGCGCGAAAATACCCAAGGCCAATGGCAGGGACGGTGGATCACCCAATCTTGCCGGGATGGAATGTCATCGCGACGCCGTTCATGCAGTACCGCTTGCCGGTTGGCGCAGGGCCGTCATCGAACACATGGCCCAGATGCCCGCCGCAGCGGCGGCAATGGACTTCGGTGCGCTCGAACAACAGGCTGCCATCAACCCGGGTGCGCACGGCATTGGGCAGGGGCTGCCAAAAGCTTGGCCAGCCGGTGCCGCTGTCGAACTTGGTGGTTGATGAAAACAGCGGCAATGCGCAACCGGCGCACCAGAAACTGCCCGCGCGCTTTTCGTGGTTCAGCGGGCTGGTGCCGGGATATTCGGTCGCCTCATGCCGCAACGTGCGATAGGCGGCGGGGGACAGCTTGGCTTTCCACTGCGCGTCGCTCAGCGTCAGTTCAAACTTTTCGGCAGCGGTTGCAGGCGTGGTGCGCCAGCCGAACAGCGCGGCGGCGGCTGATCCCACAGCGGCAATTGACAGGAATTGGCGGCGATCGGTCATGCTAGTCAAACTCCCTTGAGCGTCCGGTACAACATTATTCGCACCAGCATTGGCCAAGGTTACGCGGCACCGCTGCCCATCAATATTTGCTGATCGTCACCGGCAGTTTGCGATAGCCGTGAACGAAGCAGGCCGCGACGCGTTCTGGTTCGCCGACCACGTTCACGCGCATGCGCCGCTTGGCCATTTCTTCCAACAGGATGCTGATCTGCATTTCGGCCAGCCGCGCGCCCACGCAGCGATGGATGCCGTGGCCGAATGCCAAGTGGCGGCGGGCATTGGCGCGGTCGACGACGATCTTGTCGGCATCGTCACCAAACACGCTTTCGTCGCGATTGGCGGAAAGATACCACAGGATCAGCTTGTCACCGGCCTTGATCTGCTGGCCCTCCAGCACCGTATCCTGCGTCGCGGTGCGCCGCATATGGGCAAGCGGGGTTTGCCAGCGGATGATTTCCTGCGTCGTGTTCCCAATCAGCGTCGGGTCAGCCTCCAGCTTGGCGCGTTCATCCGGAAACAGGCTCAGGCCATATGCCGCTGCCGTCATCGAATTGCGCGTTGTATCATTGCCGCCAACGATCAGCAGGATCAGGTTGCCCAGAAATTCCATCTGGTCCATTTCGGCCATTGCGTCTGAATGGATCATCATGGAAATCAGGTCGGGGGTTTTTTCCTTGCCGAGCTTTTGGTTCCACAGGCCGGTGAAATAGGTGGCGCAGTCGTGCAAATGCTGCAGGCGGATCATCCGCTGATCCTGATCCTTGAACAGCTCGATATCGCCCGCCCAATCCGACCATAATGTCAGCTTGCGGCGATCCTCCCACGGAAAATCGAACAATATCGCCAGCATCTGCGTGGTCAGTTCAATCGATACGGTATCAACCCAGTCGAATTCCTCGCCCCAGGGCAGCGCATCGAGCAATTCGGCAGTGCGCGCGCGGATATTGTCGCTCATCCGCACCATTTCACTGGGGGTGAAGGCAGGCGCGACGGTGCGGCGCTGGCCGGTGTGCTTGGGCCGGTCCATCGCGATGAACATCGGCATTTTGACAGCGCCGGGCATATTTTCGTCAAAATCAGCCAGCGTGATCCCGCCGACTTCCGACGAATACATATCGGGCAGCGATTCAACCTCGATAATGGGCTTGTAGGTGGAGACCGACCAATAGGGGCCAAAATCGCTGTGCGGCACATAATGCACCGGCGATTGCGCCCGCAGCTGGCGGAACGGGGCCTGCCACACATCGTCGCGGTACAATTCCGCCCGGCTGACGTCGAACGGGTCCACAGCGCGCGTGATCGCCGGGTCTGCTGCCAAACTTGCCATATCTGCTCTCCTGCTTTGGCAGGAGCAGACTACTAACTTACACTCGTGTCAATAGTGTCCGGGCGCGTCGCCAGCGTGGTCCGCCGCATCAGGGCGGCAAATGGCTTTCGTCCGCTACCCGATTTGAGCACACCGCGCCGAAACGCACCTGCGCCTACCCAGATGGTGATGGTTACCCACAAAAGCTGCCAGGCGAGTGCGGCGGCGTGTGGCCACAACTCGGGCGAATTGCCGGCATGCGCGGCCATCGCATAGGGTGAACTGAGCGGGAAAACCTCCGCCAGCAATGCCAGTGGCGTGCCCGGCTGCGACGCGGCGGTGGAGGCCAAGCCAAACATCACCATCTGCACAATCGTAATCGGCAGCGACAGCATCTGGATTTCGCGCATCGTGGATGCCTGTGCCCCCACCCCCAGGAACACCGCCCCCAACAACATATAGGCCATGGTGAAATAGGCGCAGAACAACAGGATGAAAGCGGGCATCCCCACGGCTGGTGAGAAGGCAGAAAGCGCGCCCGCCGCTCCGGGGGGCAGCAAGGCCCCGATCTGGCTGATCAGCGTGCCCCAAAAGGTAACGAACAGCACCGCCACGCCAAACATGCCGATCAGCTTGCCCAGAAACACGGATTCAAGCGGCACGGCGGCGGCCAGAATCTCGATCACCTTGTTGCTGCGCTCCTCGGCCATCGTGCCGACGGCTTGGCCGGACAGGAACAGAGTGAGGAAAAAGATGCCCGTCACGCCAACCAGCGATGCGGCATTGTTACTCGCGGTAGAATTCTTGCCGGGCGTCGACAGCGTCTTGGTCGCCGTGCTCAACGCGGCGGCACCGCCGCTCGCCCGGTCGCGCAGCGCGGTTTCGGCAAGTTGCGCCAGATAATCCGCCGCCCGCGATCCGCGCGGCGCATAGATGATCTGGGGTTTGTCGAGCGGTCCATACAGCACCGCCGTGGCGTCCACCTTGCTGCTCTCAAAGGCGGCGCGCGCCTGCCGGGCCGGGTTGGGGCCGGCGGGATCGGCCTGGAAGGGCGGCGGCGCATCGGCCGATCGGAACACCCGCCGCAACCGTTCATCAGCGGCAGCCAGCGCCTTGCCATCCTCGGCGGGCACATAGGCGATGATGCGCACCTTGTCGGCAGGGCCGCGCGCCAGGCTTGATCCGCCCAGCGCGCCGACGGCGGCAAACGCAATCATGAACAGCGGCGACAGCAGGAATAACAGGAACAACGGGGTGAATACCGTCGCAGTGAAATCACGCCTTGCGATCGTCAAGGTCTGGCGGAGCAGACGGGCGCGGTTAGATGTTTGGCGCTTCATCGTGCACCCTCCAACGCATCGGGGCCGACAATTTTGACGAATGCATCGTGCAGTCCCGGCCGTTCGATCGACAGCCCGGATATGCCGTGGCCGGCGCCGATCAGCGTGCTCAGCAGGGTTTCGATTCCGGTTGGCGGCATGATGAACTTCCAGCCCTCATTTTCGCGCAAAGCGTCGCCAGGCAGCAACGATTCCACGCCAAATGCGTCATTTTTCGGCACATAATGGACCGTTTGTGGCAACATGCCGCGCGCTTGCGCCACTGTGCCCTCAAAACGGCGCTTTCCGCCGGCAATAATTGCCAAGCCATCGCACAGCCGCTCGGCATGGCTCATGATGTGTGTTGAGAACAAGATGGTCGCCCCGCGGTCCCGCTCAGCGATGATCAGCGCCTCCAGCCGTTCCTGATTCACCGGGTCCAGCCCCGAAAACGGCTCGTCCAGCACCAGCAGATCCGGCTGATGCACCACGGATCCCAGCAACTGGACCAGCTGCGCCATCCCCTTGGAAAGTTTGCGAATTTTATCGTCGACCGCATGGCCCAGGCCAGCGGCTTCCATCATTGTTGCGGCACGTTTGCGCCCTTCGCGCCAATCCAGCCCGCGCAGCGCGCCCATGAACGCGATCGCGTCGCGCGCCTTCATTGCTGGATAAAGCCCCCGTTCTTCAGGCAGATAGCCGATCTGGTCACTCGCCTCGCGCGGGCGGGCATGGCCCAGCAGGCTGCGTTTGCCCTCATCAGGCTCAATAATGCCCAGCAACATCCGCAGGGTGGTCGTCTTGCCCGCACCATTGGGGCCAAGCACGCCGTAAATCGCTCCCATCGGCACCGCAATATCAACCCCATCGACCACGCGCCGGTCGCCAAAACGCTTGACCAGGCCGGTGGCGCTGATCGCCAGTTCGCTTTTCAAGGAAATCCCCTATCGATGGACAGTATCAAGGACGACGCAGCTTGGAACATCTTCGGCAAAACCGTAGCGGGCAAGGATGAACGAAAACAAGTCTTTCGCCGAACAAATCCGCGATAAGGCAGCGGAACTTGGCTTTGCAGCCTGCGGAATCGCGTCTGCCGATGTTGCGCCCGCAGCAGGCGAGCGGCTGCGCGCATGGTTGGCGGACGGCGCGCATGGCGACATGATCTGGATGGAAGGCCGCGCCGATCAGCGCGCTTCGCCACGCGGATTATGGCCGCAGGTTAACAGCGTGATTGCCCTGGGGATGAGTTACGCCCCGGCCATTGATCCCCTGGCGCTGGCGACGGTGGGGGAGCGTGCGCGGATATCGGTTTATGCGCAGGGCGGCGATTATCATGACGTTGTAAAGCGCGCCCTAAAGGCGCTGGCGCGCTGGATCGTCCAGACAGGCGGCGGCGATTTGAAGGTGTTCGTTGACACCGCACCGGTGATGGAAAAGCCGCTGGCGGAGGCGGCAGGGCTCGGCTGGCAGGGCAAGCACACCAATCTGGTCAGTCGCAGCGATGGCAGTTGGCTGTTTCTC
The DNA here is from genome assembly GCA_002083655.1 of Proteobacteria bacterium ST_bin14. GTDB lineage: Bacteria > Pseudomonadota > Alphaproteobacteria > Sphingomonadales > Sphingomonadaceae > Sphingomonas. The sequence continues at coordinate 71,925 of MSXR01000008.1, forward strand.
GGGGCGATCTACACCACGCTTAATCTGCCGCCCGATGCACCGGGTCGCGACCTTTGCGGCAGTTGTGACGCTTGCCAGCGCGCCTGCCCGACCGATGCGTTTGCTGCGCCTTACAGGCTCGATGCCCGGCGGTGTATTTCTTATCTGACGATCGAGCATGCCGGGCCAATTCCGGTGGAATTCCGCACCGGGATTGGCAACCGAATCTATGGCTGCGATGATTGTCTGGCAGTTTGCCCGTGGAACAAGTTTGCCCAGGCCGCGCGCGCCAATCTGGCCTTTGCGCCGCGCGCAGAGCTTGCCGCGCCTGCGCTGGCCGATTTGTTAACGCTGGATGATGCCGGGTTTCGTACCGTCTTCGCCGGATCGCCAATCAAGCGGATCGGGCGCAACCGGATGATCCGCAACTGCCTGATTGCGGCGGGGAACAGCAGCTCGCCTGTCTTGCTGCCGCTGGTGATCGGCTTGCTGGACGACGAAGCGACAATCGTGCGCGGGGCGGCGATCTGGGCGCTGGCGCAGCTTGATCCGGCGCGCTGGCATGTCGAACGGGCCGCCCGCCAGCCACGCGAAGCCGACCCGCTGGTCAGCGCTGAATGGCTATTTCCCGCCGTCGCGGCGGGTGAGGGCGGCGATGCATGATGCCCTGTCAATGGGACTGCCATCGGGTTGGCGCGAATCGATATGCGTCACGACGGGGGCGGCCGTGCCGCGCGGATACAGATAGGCATCGAGCACGCACGCCGCACTGGTGAATTGCAGCTTGCGGGCCGTGCCCTCCCGAATGTCAGCATCGGGCTGGCCGAACAGGGCGACGAGCGCATTCGCCTCCCGCCCCATCACCCGGTCCAGCCCGGTCAGCGATCGGGTGGTGGCGCTGGGCACCGGGGTGGTATCTGGCCGCGCCGAAATGGCGCTGCCGCTGGTCGTGCAACCCGCCAGCATCGCCGACGCCAGGACGAGCATCGACGCCATCTTTGTCCGCGCATTACCTGCCATCATCACCCCAGCCCCTTGATTTGACGTCATCCTGCCGAACCATGATCAGGTGCCGACGGCAAGCCCCGCGCGCTCCGCCTGGCGCGCAGTAGTTGCGCATCGCCGCGCTGGCTTCTACCGAGCGCCGATATTCAATCGTTCGGAGAGCTGTGTGACCAATCCCCGTTATGACGTCGTCGCCATTGGCAACGCAATCGTCGACGTTCTTGCCCATGCTGACGACGCCTTCCTGGCCACCCACGGCCTTGAAAAGGGCGCGATGCAGCTGATGGAGCCCAGCGTCGCCGAAAAACTGTACAGCGCGATGGGGCCGGGGCTTGAAGTATCAGGCGGATCGGCTGCCAACACGCTCGCCGGGATTGCCGCGCTTGGCCATGCTTGCGCCTTTATCGGCCAGATTCGTGATGATCAGCTTGGCGCGGTGTTCGCGCATGATATCCGCGCGATGGGCATTGATTTTGATGTGCCGGCGCGCAGTGAGGAACCGCCCACGGGCCGTTGCCTGATTCTGGTATCACCCGATGGGCACCGCACGATGAACACATCGCTGGGTGCCGCGCATTACCTGCCGCGCGAAGCCGCCAAGCCCGAATTGATTGCCGATGCCCGCTATCTGTATCTCGAAGGCTATATGTGGGATCCGCCCGAACCGCGCCAGGCGATCCTGCTGGCGATCAAGGCAGCCCGCGCTGCGGGGCGCAAGATTGCGCTGACATTGTCAGTGACGTTTTTCATCATGCAATACCGCGCCGATTTCCTGAAGTTGATCGATGACGGCCTGATCGACATCCTGTTCTGCAATGGCGAAGAGGCCGCCTGCCTGCTCGAAATGGACGATGCCGAGGCTGCGTCGGTTGCGCTGGCGGGGCGCGTGCCCACGCTGGTCGTGACGCACGGGGCGGATGGCGCGAGTGCCTTTAATCACGGTGAGCGCGTGGATGTGCCCGCTGAGCCGATTGACAAGGTGGTGGACACCACGGGCGCAGGCGATTTGTTCGCGGCGGGCTATCTGGTTGGCCAGATCCGCGGCCTTTCGCCGCAACAGAGCCTGAAATTGGGTGCAATTTGCGCGGCTGAAATCATCAGCCATGTCGGCGCGCGCCCGATGATCGACCTGAACGCGCTGGTGGCCGAAAAGCTGGGCTGAGCCCGGCCATTATCGCCGCCACGAAAAAGGGGCCGGGGAGATGATCCCCGGCCCCTTTTTGTTGGGATTGTTGCGGCAGTTCAGGCCAACGGCAGATCAGCCGGGGCTTCAACGATACCCCGCCCCACATGGCTCGCGCGGTAACCATAGGCGAAATAGATCAACAGCCCCAGCGCACCCCAGGCCGGCAACACCAGCATGGCTTCATACGGCAGGTTGAAGAACAGGAAAAGGCAGCCAGCAATCGTTGCCGGTCCTACCAGCCACAAGGCGGGTGTCTTGAAACTGCGCTGGCGGTTTGGCTCAGAATTCCGCAGCATCATTACCGCAATCGCCACCATCATGAACGCATAAAGCGTGCCTGCATTGGCGATATCGGCGAGCTTGCCGACCGGCAGGAAAGCCGCCGCAAAGGCGACTGCAGCACCGGTAAGCGCGGTAACGACATAGGGCGTCTTCCACTTTGGATGGATTTTCGACAGACCTTCAGGCAGCAGGCCATCACGTGACATCACGAAGAAAATGCGCGTCTGGCCGAACAGCAGGATCAGGATCACTGATGGCAGCGCGATAAACGCCGCGATGCCCAGCAAGTTGCCGATTGTGCCGAAACCGATCTGACGCAGCACATGCGCCAGCGCTTCGTTTGAGCAGACCAGCGCCTGGGTATATTGCGGCAGCGCGCATTGACGCGCGAGTTCTTCTGATCCGGCGGGGAAGGGAATCCCGCCTGGGCCCATGATCGGCTGACCACCAATTGTGCCGACGGCACCGGCGGCGACCAGAATGTAGAACACGGTGCAGAACAACAGGCTGCCGATCAGCCCGATCGGTACGTTGCGCTGGGGGTTCTTGGTTTCCTCTGCCGCTGTCGAAACGGCGTCGAAACCTACATAAGCGAAAAAGATCGTCGCGGCTGCACCCACTGCGCCAACGCCGCTGCCAAAGCCGCCAAAGATACCGGCAGGCAAAAAGGGATTAAAGTTGGCAGTCGAGAACTGGTCGCTCGGCAAAGTGAGAAAGATGAACGCCGTTAGCGCAGTGACCTTGATAAGAACGAGCACCGCATTAACCCGTGCCGATTCGGTGGTGCCGATCATCAGCAGCCAGGTTGCAAGCAGGGCGATGACAACGGCGGGCAGGTTGATAAACCCGCCCGGTGTGCCGCCCAGCGCCAGTGGCGCAGAGGCCAGATAGGCGGGCAACTCTATCCCGAAAAACTGATTCAGAATGGTGCCCGTGAAATAGCCGGACCAACCGACGGAAACAGCACTTGCTGCAACCGCATATTCCAGGATCAATGCCCAGCCGACCGTCCAGGCCAGCAGCTCGCCCATAACTGTATAGGTGTAGGTATAGGCAGACCCTGCGACTGGCAGCATCGAAGCAATTTCAGCGTAGCAGAGCGCGGCGACGATGCAGATCGCACCGGCAATCGCAAACGCCAGCATCAGCCCAGGCCCGGCCTTTTGCGCGCCGGCGGCGGTCAGCACAAAGATGCCCGTACCGATAACGCAGCCGATACCGAACAGCGTCAATTGAAACGCTCCAAGCGTGCGATGCAGGGCCTTTTTCTCAGCCGTGGCAAGAATGGCGTCGATCGATTTGGTTCTAGCGAATTTCATGTGTGTCGGAACCCCCCGGGGGATGGCGGACCATAATTGATCCTGCTGGTTATGGGACAGAACCTAGAGGGTAAATCCACCCTTGCAATCCCCTAAAGACTCAAATGGTGTGTGCCAGCATCGGCCCCAACGGGCGTCCGGCAAGGATATGAACGTGAAGATGCGGCACTTCCTGGTGCGCGTCCAGCCCGGTATTCGCCAGCAGGCGGTAGCCCGGCGCGACCAGCCCCGCAGCCCGCGCCACCGTGCCAACCGCGCGGACGAAACCGGCAATTTCGACATCGCTGGCCCGCGCGCTGAAATCATCCCACGAGACATAGGCCCCGCGCGGGATCACCAGCAGATGCGTTGGCGCTTGCGGGTTGATGTCATGAAAAGCGATAGCGAAATCATCCTCATACACCCGCTTCGACGGAATCTCGCCGCGCAGGATTTTGGCGAAGATGTTCTGATCGTCATAGGGCTGGGTGGCGTCGATTGGCATGATCAGTTGTTCCCTAAGGGTTCTTCGCGCCGCGCGGCCTTTTCATCAATGCCTGATACGCCTTCGCGGCGCATCATTTCGGCGCGGATGTCGTTCAGGCTCAGATCGGCATCGGCGAGTAGGACGAGCAGGTGGAACATCAAATCGGTTGCTTCCCCCACCAGCGCCGCCTTGTCGTCGCCCAGCGCTGCGATGACGGTTTCGACGGCTTCCTCGCCAACCTTTTGCGCAATCTTGGCGCGCCCGGCGGCGAACAGCTTGGCTGTGTAGCTCGTTTTCGGGTCTGCGCCCTTGCGGCTGCGGATGACTGATTCGAGGGTAGTGATGAAATCTTCGGCCATCTGCGCTGGCTGGCGCAGCGCGGCTGTTGCGTCAATCCTTTGGCGATTCCCGCCGCATTTTGCTGAAACGCGCGCGCATTGCCCGGCGCACTAGGAAAATGCCGCCCGCCGCCATCGCCGCCAGCGCGACATCGGAAAGCTCGGGCGCGGTGCGTGGTCGCGCGATGCCGGAATGCGGCGCGGCGAAAGCGGGAGTGGCGATCAGGAGGGCAAGGGCGAAACGCATTGCCTTTCATACCGCGCCTTCGGTTAAAACTCTCGTCATGCTGACCTTTGTTTTGGACTCTTGCCCTTAAGCCTTGCGGTTCCCCCGCGACGGCGGGGGCCCAGACTCGACTCCCGCCTTCGCGGGAGAACACAAACGCTGTTCTTGTGTTATTTCTCGCCGGATTACCCAAGCGGATGCCGCACGGGGACGCCCGCTACCGCCAGCGCGGCATGAGCATCGGCGATGCTCGCTTCGCCGAAATGGAAAATGGACGCGGCGAGCACGGCGCTGGCATGGCCATCGATGATCCCGGCGACCAGATCGCTCAGGCCGCCCACGCCGCCTGATGCCACCACCGGCACGCGGACCTGATCGGCAATCGTGCGGATCAGCGCCAGATCATAACCCGATTTGGTCCCGTCGCGGTCCATTGAGGTCACCAGCAGCTCGCCCGCGCCAAGTTCGGCCAGTCTTAGCGCGTGCTCAACCGCGTCGATGCCCGTTGCATTGCGCCCGCCATGCGTGAAAACCTCCCAGCGGCCCGGCGCCACTTGTCGCGCATCGACGGAGGCGACACAGCACTGGCTGCCAAACCGGTCGGCGATTTCAGCGACGACTTCGGGACGGGACACAGCGGCGCTGTTGACCGCAACCTTGTCTGCCCCCGCCAGCAACAGTGCCCGCGCATCCTCTGCCGTGCGCACGCCGCCCCCCACGGTCAGCGGCATAAAGCACACCTCTGCCGTGCGGCGCACCACATCCAGGATTGTGCCGCGGGCTTCATGGCTGGCGGTAATATCAAGAAAACACAGCTCGTCCGCGCCTGCTGCATCATAAGCGCGCGCCTGCTCCACCGGATCACCCGCGTCGCGCAAATCGACAAAGTTGACGCCTTTGACGACCCGGCCATTGGCGACGTCGAGACAGGGGATCACGCGCGCCCGGACAGTCATCTCACGCCGCCGCCGCCACGGCCAGCGCTGCGGCCAAATCGAGCCGCCCGTCATACAGCGCGCGGCCAGTAATCACGCCTTCCACGCCGTCGCGGGCGTGGAGCGCGAGGATGTGGATATCGGCAATGCCCTTCACCCCGCCGCTGGCGATCACCGGAATACGCACCGCGCGGGCAAGATCGACCGTTGCCTCGATATTGGCGCCCTTCAGCATGCCGTCGCGCCCCACATCGGTGAACAGCAATGCCGCGACGCCTGCATCTTCAAACCGGCGGGCCATGTCGACCACTTGCACCGTCGACACATCGGCCCAGCCCTTCGTCGCGACCATGCCGTCCTTTGCATCGACGGCGACAACGATGCCGCCAGGAAAATCACGTGCCGCCGCGCGCACCAGATCAGGGTTTTCCAGCGCTGCTGTGCCAATCACAACGCGGGATACGCCCAGATCGAACCAGCGCTCAATCCCAGCCCGGTCGCGGATTCCGCCGCCCAGCTGCACATGGCCGGGGAATTGCGTCACGATGGCCCTCACCGCATCGCCATTCACCGATGCGCCTGCGAACGCGCCGTCGAGATCGACGACGTGGAGAAATTCTGCACCTTGCCCGGCAAAGATCATCGCCTGCGCGGCAGGATCATCGCCATAGACTGTGGCGCGTTCCATATCGCCCTCGGCCAGGCGCACGACCTGGCCTGCTTTCAGGTCGATTGCGGGGAAGACGATCAGCGTCATAAAATACTCCCCGGCACGGGGAGGGGGACCGACGCAGGCGGTGGAGGGGGCGCGCCGCAAATGCTGCGCGGGAGGAGAACCCCCTCCACAACGCGCTGAAGGAGCGCGCGGTCCCCCTCCCCGTGCCGGGGAGGATTGCTTAGGGTCGCCATGCCAAAAACCTTTCAAGCAATGCCAGACCGTAACGCTGGCTCTTTTCAGGATGGAATTGCACCCCCAGCATATTGTCGCGGCCAATCGCTGCCGTCACCGCACCGCCATGTTCGGTCGATGCGATCACGCCATCTCCCTGATAGCCGAAGCTGTGCAGAAAATAGGCCTCGCCCGGTTCGATCAGCGCGTGCGAAACGGCGGGGATCACGTCGTTCCAGCCCATGTGCGGCACCTTGGCCGCCGGGTCGGCGGGCGCGAGTGGACGCACTGTGCCGCGCAGCCAGCCAAGCCCCGGATGTGTGCCAAATTCTTCGCCCGCCTCCGCCATCAACTGCATGCCGACACAGATGCCCAGAAATGGCACCCCGCCACCAATCACCCGAACGTTCAGCGCCTCGGTCATCCCCGGTACGGCGCGCAATGCGCTGGCGCAGGCACCGAACGCGCCAACGCCGGGCAGCACGATTCGGTCGGCACAGGCGACGACGGCGGCACTGGCGGTAATCTCTACCGATGTCGCGCCCGCCGCCTTCAGCGCGTTGGCGACTGAATGGAGGTTGCCCGCGCCGTAATCGATCAGCGCGATTCGATTAGCCACACCGCGTCACCCTACAGCACGCCCTTGGTGCTCGGGATGCTCCCCGATTTGCGCGGGTCGATTTCAACGGCGGTGCGCAACGCACGGGCGACGCCCTTGAATGCGCTTTCGATGATGTGGTGGTTATTATGCCCATACAGCGTCTCAACATGCAGCGTGATGCCCGCGCTGCCGGCAAAGCTGTGGAACCAGTGGCTGAATAATTCGGTGTCCATCTCGCCCAGCCGAGTTTGGGAAAAGCTGCTGTTCCAGACGAGATAAGGCCGCCCCGAAATGTCGAGCGCCACGCGCGTTAGCGTTTCATCCATCGGCGACAGCGCGTCACCGTACCGGCGGATGCCTGATTTATCGCCGAGCGCCTTGGCAATCGCCTCGCCGATTGCGATGCCGGTATCCTCGGTGGTGTGATGTTGGTCGATATGCAGATCGCCCACTGCCTTCACGTCCATGTCGATCAACGAATGGCGCGACAACTGCTCGAGCATGTGATCAAGAAAGCCAATCCCGGTGCTGATCGTGTACACCCCGGTTCCGTCAAGGTTGACGGTAACGTCGATCGAGGTTTCCTTGGTGGCGCGAGAGATGGTGGCGATACGCATGGCACCCCCATAGCGTTTGAATTTGTGGGCGCAATCATGGCCGCAAATCTTGATCGTCAATCTTGACCACGCCCCAAAGACCGCTAGTCCAAGGCGAATGAGCGATGGTCTGCCCGATAGCCTGATTCCCTATGACGAAATCGTGCAGGAGGCGCTGCGCGCGGTTGTGGGGCGCGTGCTTGGGTCAGTCGCTACCAATGGCGGGCTGCCGGGCGAGCATCATTTTTATATCACCTTCAAAACCCAGGCTCCCGGCGTCGATATTCCGCAGCGGCTGATTGAGCGTTTTCCTGATGAAATGACGATCGTGATGCAGAACCGATATTGGGATTTGCTGGTCGATGATGAGCGGTTTTCGATCGGGCTCAGCTTTAATCAGGTGCCGTCGAAACTGGTCATCCCCTATTCGGCGATCACGGGCTTCCATGATCCCGCGGTAAATTTCGAACTTCGATTCCAGGCAGCGGAAGGCCCAGAAGGCTCCGATCCGCATGACGAAGCCGAAAATGATGTGGTGGTAACCCCGGTTGAAGACGGATCGAACGTTGTTTCGGTGGATTTCAAGCGAAAGAAATAATGTGGCAGCGGTAAGCCGTGATCGCTGATTGACCACAGGCTTTACCCCAATCCTGACGCAATATTCCTTGAAGTGAGCGCCAGTGCCCAGCCTTGGGTGATGAAATAGCATTCCAGGCAGATTGCCCCTTCGCGCGCGGCCATGCGCAACCTGCGTCGCCCCTGCACATCCTTGGCGCGACAGCCATTTGCATAACCAGTCGTTCAGCGATGCGCGGGCGGCAAGAACGGTGTGGGCGTTCATCACGCAAATCCGCGCAAACGGTTTCCGGCGTTACAGGTGCCAGCACATCGGCGGTACTGCGGTGGGCAATGGCATCGCCAGTATCAACGGCGCCCCGAAGGGGTTCATAAATCGATGTTTTTATGGAGAAAAAATGGTGCTGCCGGTGAGGATTGAACTCACGACCTCAGCCTTACCAAGGATGCGCTCTACCACTGAGCTACGGCAGCAAACCCGGCATGTTGAGGCGGGAGCGCGCCTATGGTCTGAAGGCGCAGCGCTTGTCAAGGCGCGGATTGCGGGGGATAGATGCGCCATGACTGAAAACGACGACCGTGCCGAACGGCTGGCGGCCCAATTGCGCGAGAACCTGAAAAAGCGGAAAGCCCGCGCGCGGGGCTTGGCTGACAATGCATCGGCCGCGCCACTGGCGCAGGACGCGGCGGCTGTGGTTAATCATCGGGTTGCGGCGGATCGGGAAAAATAGGTTTTTCAACAGGCGGTGTCGCCGCTTGGGGGCAATCAGGCCGTCAGCGCATTATTCCGTTCTTGATTGCGCCGCGCCGTGCGCTAAATTGCTGCCCGTCGAGAATATCAGGAACGGAAAAACCAGATGATCAAGTCGTTGCTCCTTGCTGCCGCCGCTGCCACCGTTATCGCGGTGCCGGTCAGCGCCCAGACGGCGCCCCCCATGCCAAAGGGCGTTGCTGCAGCGGGTGAGAAGGTTTTTAATCAGTGCAAGATTTGCCATGTCACCGATAAGGGCGTCAATCGGGTGGGGCCGTCGCTGTTTGGCATCGTTGGCCGCAAGTCGGGCATCGTTCCCGGTTTCAAATATTCTGCCGCCAATTTGAAGAGCGGCGTTACGTGGAACGAAGCGACGCTGTACAAATATCTTGAAGCGCCGATGAAGTTTATGCCCGGCACCAAAATGGCCTTTGGCGGTCTGAAAAAGCCACAGGATCGTGCAGACGTTATTGCGTTTCTGAAGACAAAGCGCTGATTGCGGCGCCGCTTTGCGCATGGCTTAGGCTGTGCACAAAGCGGCGAGCATTTCGACCTTTTTGCTCGCCGGGCACATAATCTTCTTCGGTTGTTGGTCCGGATCGTCGCTAAAGACCCCCAACCGCCCCCTGCCGGGGTCAGAAACCAGCGCCGCGCGCTTTATTCCACCAACGCGTCAATCAATGCGGCCAGATCGATATCGCGGTGGCTTAGCCCACCGGCATCATGGGTCGTGAGCAGAATTTCCACGCGGTTCCACACATTTGACCATTCTGGATGGTGATCTGCCTTTTCGGCGAGCAACGCGACGCGGCTCATGAACCCGAACGCCTCGACAAAATCGGCGAAGGCAAAGCTGCGGGTGATCGCCGCGCGCGCCTCATCCCAATCCCAATCGGGCAGGCCGTCCAGCGCCTCGGCGCGTTCCGCTTCGCTTAACTGCTCTACCATGTTCGTCCTCTTGCCGTGGCTTGCTGGCTAGGCCTATGTGCCTCGTGATGAGAGAGCAAGCACCGACCGCCGCAGAAATTGAAGCGCTGGCACGCGAGGTGCTGCAGCGCATGCCTGCGCCATTCGCCGCGCATCTGGCAAATATCGTGCTCGTCGTCGAGGAATTCGCTGATGAGGAAACGCTTGCCGAACTGGAGATTGAGGACCCTTTCGGCCTGACCGGGCTGTATCACGGGCAGCCAGTGGGAGAGAGAGGTAGCACGCAATCAGGCGCGATGCCCGATCGCATTCATTTATACCGTCGACCGATTCTGGACGAATGGTGTGACACCGGCGACACGCTGAAGGCGCTGATCACCCATGTCGTGGTCCATGAAGTGGGCCACCATTTCGGCCTGTCCGATAAGGATATGCACGCGCTGGAACATCAGGCTTGACCGAACTGGCGTTTGACGGCGTGGCCTGCACGCGCGGGGGGCGGCTGTTGTTTGCGCATGTGTCATTTGCGCTGGGCGGCGGAGATGCACTGATCGTCAGCGGACCGAACGGCGTCGGTAAATCGAGTTTGATCCGCATCGCGGCTGGGCTGCTCCCTCCCTCTTCTGGCGCAGTAACGGGCAGTGCGGCGCGCGCTTATCTGGCCGAGGCGCATGCGCTGGACCCTGAGCAGACCCTGGCCGACGCGCTGTTGTTCTGGGCACGGATTGACGGCGCGGGGCGACCGCAAGTTGCGGCTGCGCTTGACGAGATTGGTCTGGCGCACATTGCCGCTGTGCCAGTGCGACTATTGTCGACCGGGCAGCGGCGGCGGGCGGCGCTGGCCCCGCTGATCGCCGGGGGCGCGTCGGTATGGTTGCTCGATGAGCCGGCCAGCGGACTCGATGTGGCATCGGTGGCGCGGCTGGGCGAGATTATCGCCGGCCACCGCGCGCGCGGCGGCGCAGTGCTGATCGCAACGCACCAGCCGATTGCCGTGCCGGATGCGCGGGAAATAACGCTGGTTGGGGCGGCGGCGGAGGTTGCAGCGTGAATATCTCCAGCCTTTTTTTGTGTCGAGCACAGTCACGGAAAGCGGGAAAGGCGCTGGACGTGGAAAGCTTGTCTCGATTTCGCGCGACATCAACGGGGTATTTGACGTGATCGTCGCCCTCATCATCCGCGATGTTCGTCGGGCATGGACGGGCGGCGGCGCGGTGTTTCCGGTCGCGTTCTTTTTGCTGGCCTGCATCCTGTTTCCGTTCGGCATCGGCCCGGACCGGGTTTTGCTCGCGCGGATTGGCGGCGGCGTCATCTGGGCGGCGGCGTTGCTGGCGGCGTTGTTGCCGGTTGAGCGGCTGGTGTCGCCCGATGCCGATGCCGGCGTTCTTGATCAGATTGCGGTGCGCGGCGGCAGCATGGTGGAGGTGGCAGCCGCCAAGATTGCTGCGCACTGGATCAGCTTTGGTCCACCGTTGATGCTGGCTGCGGTGATTGCCAGCGCGCTGCTGGGGATTGATGCGCCGACGCTTGGGGCGATCGAGTTAGGGTTGTTGATCGGCACGCCCGGCCTTGCCGCACTGGCGGTGGCAACATCGGCACTGGTCGCGGGGTTGCGGGGGGCAAGCTCGGTGGCGGGCCTGGTGATGCTGCCGCTCGCGGTGCCGCTGCTGATCTTTGGCGCTGGATCAATCGATGGCGGATCAGGCGCGCTGAAGCTGCTGGGCGCGGTGACATTGCTGCTGGTGGTGGGCGCGCCGGTGGTCGCCGCAGCGGCGATTCGGGTCGGGCGAGAGTAACCACCTGGTTTGCGCGAATAGCGCCGGGCAAAAAGGCGCTATTGCCCCAACCGCAGCACTGCGGTCGGCGCGCTTTTGAGTGTCGGCGTTGCCTGCCACACCATGGTTTTGCGTCGGCCCGCCAACTTCACGTCGTCTTCACTGCTCTGGCTGATGATGTCCGCATCGGTATCGAGCGTGAAAACGCCGTCCAACCTGCTCAGTCCCTGCAGCGATTCGGCACCCGGCATGCCGGATATGGCCGGCGACGCACTCTTCCCCTCATTGGCGAAGGCCGGGGCTTTTACACGCACCACGCCGTCCTGCCGCAATTCGATCGCGATGAAGGGCAGGATGACCTCGGCATCGATGTTGAACGGCCAGACGAACGCGTGATCGAGCCGGCCTGACACGGCATAGTCGATCATGAACACCCCGTCGCCGAGATAGGCGACCTTGCGATACCCCGCTTCCTTGCTCAGCTTCGCGGCGATGGCGCGGTTCTTGGCATCCGCTTCTGCCTTTTTCGTCGCCTTGCGTTTCGCGCCGTCCGCCGGGTTGTCATCGCTGCTGCCCTGGTCGCTCATCGCATCGCCATCGGGCTCGGCATTGATCACTTCGCCAATGTAACTGAACGCAAAGCTGCGATCGGCATTGACCGTCAGCGTCGAGGTGAATTTGCCCGGAGCCAGCACGCAACTGGCGAGCGCGACCGGCAACAGAAGCAAGGCGGCAAGGCGAGCGAAGACCATCTGCAATCCCCCAACATCAGGGGCAAAACCTAGCCCCGTGTCGCCACCGCATAAAGCGCAATCGCCGCGCCTTAAGATTTCGAGCGTTGGCCGCGCATCGGATTGGCATCCGCCAGCGCCGTCATGCGCGCGCGATGTTCGGTATCGGGCACGATCTCCAGCGGTGCTTCAGTTCGAAGCCAGTGATCATTGCCAGCCAGGATTTGCATGGACGGGCCTGCAAAGAATCGGTCATCCAAATCTTTGATGATCGGATCGATATCGCCGAACCCTCCGGCTTCGGCGGCAGCAACGAACCGATCCGGATCCTCGTGCGCAAACAACATCAATCCCTCGAACACCTCTAGGGCCTCATCAAGGCCCATGGCCAGCAGGCCATATTGGATGTCGACAATGGTCGCTTCTTGCCAGCCGCTGTTGCCCGCGAATTGCCCGTGCCCGCCATTGTTCACCTGCGCGAGGTAGTAATCGACATGGTAGCTGAGAAGCGCTTCGTTCGGAATTTCGTCGCGAAGATACATCGCCTCGCGCATCACGAAATTGACGAAATCGACCACCGCCATCGGCACGCTGTGGGTGTCGGCGTTATCGAAGCTGCTTTGCGGGATGATGATGGTCGTCACCGGCGTCACGGGAACGGCCAACTGTTTGCGGCCGAACGGCCATTTCATCGCGTCGCCACTGCATAAAGCGCAATTGCGGCCGCGTTCGACACGTTCAAGCTTTCGATATTGGGGGATATGGGCAACCGGGCCAGCACGTCGCAATGCTCTTCGGTGTTGCGGCGCATGCCTTCGCCCTCGGCCCCCAGCACCAGGCACGTGCGCGCGCTGCCGGTAATTGCCTCATTCAAGGGAATTGGTGCTTCGCCGGTCAGCCCGATTCGCCAATATTGCGCCTCGGCAATTTCATCCAACGCGCGCGACAGATTGACGACGCGCACCCATGGCACCAGTTCCAGCGCGCCCGATGCGGCGCGCGCTACTGTCCCCGATTCGGGCGGGGCGTGGCGATCTTGCGTGATGATGCCCAGTGCGTCGAACGCCGCTGCAGAACGTAGGATTGCGCCTACATTATGCGGGTCGGTCACCTGATCGAGCACCAGCAACGGGCGTTGATCATCGGCGCCCTGTTCCAGCAAATCGCCCAGCCAGATATCCTCCAGCGGATCAACCTCTGCTACCAGCCCCTGGTGCGGCGCGTCGCTTGGCACCAGCCGCGCCAGATCGGTCACCTCGGCAAAGGTGATCGGGATGACGGGCGGGATATCCAGGCTCGCCAGCGCCTCGCGCGTTGCCCATAATTTGCGCACCACGCGTTCCGGGTTTGCTAGCGCGGCGGTAACCGCATGCCGCCCCCAAAAGCGCGGGCGGCCGACTGGAGCCTGCGAAGGGCGGTGTCCACGTTTTGCCATTACTCGTCATCATCCGCTGCATAAGCATAGGGGTCTGTCACGACCGGTTTGGTCGGCAGGGGTGGCTTGGGCAATGCCTTGTCCGCATTGGCCGCGTTCAGCAGGAACGATGCAAGGATCGTCGATGCCTGGCGCATGTCGTCTGCCTTCAAATGATCAAAGGTGTCGAGGCTGGTGTGGTGGGTGCGCGGGAAATAATCGAGCGGATCCTGAATGAACTGGAACCCCTGCAACCCCACCGCCTGTAAAAAGACGTGATCGGTGCCGCCGGTTTTCTGGAACACCACGCTGGTTGCCCCCATTGCCGAAAACGGCGCGAGCCAATCGCGGAAAATGGGGACCACAGCGGGGTTATTCTCGGCGTAGATGCCGCGCACCTTGCCCGACCCGTTATCGAGATTGAAATAGGCGGCCAGCTCGCCATAGCCGGGCTTGGGCGTGATCGGCCAGCGGTTTGCCCAGCCATAGAAACGGGCAAGCCCGGTCTGCGGCGGATCATTGGGGCTGCCACGCGTCGCCAGATGCTGTTCGACATAGGCCAGGCTGCCCAAAATGCCCTGTTCCTCACCAACCCACAGCGCAAAGCGGATCGCGCGTTTCGGCTTCATGCCGGTCGTCTGCAGGATGCGCGCAGCCTCCATGATCATCGCCACGCCCGCGCCATTATCTGCTGCGCCATCTGCTGCGACCCAGCTGTCGAGATGCGCGCCGGCCATCACATAGCCCGCCTTAGGGTCTGATCCGGGGATTTCGGCGATAATGTTATACGCCTTGGTGTCGCTGTCGTCATAGGCGACCTTGGTGTCGATTTCGAGCGTCGGATTCTGGCCCGCTTTCAGCAAGCGCGCGAGACGGCGATAATCTTCAGCGGCAATCTCAACGCCGGGCACCTGCGGGGTTTCGCCAACGCCGAACAAATACCCCTCGCCATGCACTAGCTTGCCATCAAGCCGTGCCTGATTGGCATAGGCGACCGCGCCTTCGGCCTTGAGAAACGCATCAAGTTTTTTGGCGAAGTCGAGCCGCTTCAGGCGGCGATCGGCGGTTTCCGGATCATAAACGGGCTGCTGAAACGTATCGAGCTTGGCCAGATCCTCGCCCGTATAGCGGCGGAATGGCGATGTGCTGGGTTCAGAACCGGTGTTGGGGCGCGTGAGCATCACGATCTTGCCCTTCAACTTACCGCGCCACTTGTCGAACTCGCGCTCCTTGGTAATCGGGGCAACGATCAGCCCAGCAGTTACCGCGCCGGGGGTAGAGGGCGTCCAAGCGATCGGAATCGCGGTGAGCTGGATTGGTCGGGGCGTGACCATGCGCACGCTGGACCGTTCGATTGACCAACCGCGCCCGAAATCAAAGCCTTCCTTGTGCACATTGGTCAGGCCCCATTCCTTGAACTTGGCCTGGGTCCAATCCTCTGCCTTGCGCATCGCTGGCGAATTGGTCAGCCGCGCACCGATAACGTCCGACAGATGTTCAGCAGTTACCATCACCTGGCTGTGGTTGGTGCCCTCATCAATGATTTTGGCAACAACGCTGCGGTCTACGCTTTGTGCGGCGGCGGGGGTTGTCGTGCAAACGGGCAGGAAAATCGTGGCAGCGGCAAGCAGGAACGAACGGCGCATGGAACCCCCGGATCAAGAAGCGATAACAATGGTGCACGGGTATGCGGCGCGCGCGCCCTGCGCAAGTCATTGCGCGTTGTGGGCGTTGACAGCGTCGTCCGCGAAAGGCATGGGCACGCCTCGCTTTATCTAGCGCCTCTGTGGACAGGTGGCCGAGTGGTTAAAGGCAGCAGACTGTAAATCTGCCGGAGTTTCTCCTACGTAGGTTCGAACCCTACCCTGTCCACCAATTTCCCTGGCGCGAAACCGCCGATTCCAAACCTTTTTGGTGCTTTGCGCTCAATGCAGGACAGCGACGGCGTATTGCCATTTGGGTTTCACAAAACTGTCATTATAATCGGCGTTTGGTATCGTGCATGGCGGCTGCTCTGGAGGGGTGGCGATGGTCGTCCAGATAGCGACCAGCGGGGGGCGTTCGACGCATGGGCGAAGCGATTGGTATCGCCAACGATTCCGGTGAGCCGAGGGGCGGCGCGCTGAATAAGCTGACTGGCAAGGCCATTTTCGGCTGGTTGAACGATATCTTTGCCAGATCACGCTGTGACATGCTTTCCGTGTTGTTCGGAATTTCCTATGCCGCGCTG
The DNA here is from genome assembly GCA_002083655.1 of Proteobacteria bacterium ST_bin14. Taxonomy (GTDB): domain Bacteria; phylum Pseudomonadota; class Alphaproteobacteria; order Sphingomonadales; family Sphingomonadaceae; genus Sphingomonas. Next base: position 88,151 of record MSXR01000008.1, read on the forward strand.
ATGGCCGATTACCCGGCATTGACGCAGGCGCTGTTGACCTATGTCATTACGGTGATGGGCGAACGACTGCGTTTTGCCAGCCAGGCGATTGGCATTTTGCAGAACTGACCACGCCCTGGAGTGCGCCGCCATTGTTGCTGATCGCCTGATCCGCGTTGCGCTTGCCCTGTTCTGCACCGTGGCTGCGAACCCCGAAGTCGCCGCGCAATCTGCGGCGGCAACAATGCCAGAGGATATTGTTGTTATCGGTGGCGAATTGCCGCGGCCGCCCGGCACGCCGGCCTATGGATCGGTAACAATCGGTCGGGAACGGTTGACCAGTGATGCGTCTGGCCGGGTGGAGAATGTTCTGCGCGATGTGGCGGGGTTTCAGCAATTTCGCCGGTCGGATAGCCGCTCAGCCAATCCATCCGCGCAAGGCGTTACGTTGCGGGCGCTGGGCGGCAATGCATCGAGCCGGGCACTGGTGCTGCTAGACGGGGTGCCAGTGGCTGATCCGTTTTTCGGCCATATTCCGTTTAGTGCGATCGTCGGCGACCGGCTTTCGGCGGTGCGCGTAACGCGCGGCGGCGGGGCAGGTGCATTTGGTGCTGGGGCGGTAGCGGGCACAATCGAGCTGGTCAGCGCGACGCGACGCGATCTGCCGTTGGCGGACGGTACAGCGCTGTATGGCAGCAACAATGCTCAGCAGGTGTCGGCCAGCTTTTCGCCCGATCTCGGCAGTGGTTTTGCAACGCTGTCTGCACGATTTGAGCGTGGCGACGGTTTCTTCACGGCGCCTGACAGCCAGCGTGTGCCGGCGAGCGCCAGGGCGCGGTATCGCGATGGGTCGATTGGCCTGCGTGTCGTCGCGCCGCTGGATGCATCCACCGAGCTTCAGGTGCGGGGGTTGGTGTTCGGCGATAACCGCACGCTGCGCTTCAGCGGGGCGGATAGCAGCGCGGAGGGGCAGGATGCGAGCATCCGGCTGGTGCATCGCGGGGCCTGGGCAGTCGATGCGATTGCCTATCTGCAGGCGCGTAACTTTACCAACAAGGTGATCAGCGCGACCAGTTTTCGCCTGACGCTTGATCAGCGCGCCACGCCCGCGACGGGGCTGGGCGGTAAGATCGAGCTGCGTCCGCCGGTCGGCGGCAACCATCTGCTGCGCGTTGGCGTCGATCTGCGCATTGCCGAAGGGGCGCTGTTTGAGGATAGCTATAGCGGCGTGACCCGGCTGGTCACCGCCCGGCGCAATGCAGGCGGCGCGACGCAAACCCTGGGCGCTTTTGTTGAGGATGATTGGACGCTCGGGCGGCTGGTGCTGACAGGCGGGCTGCGGGTGGATCGCTGGACGATCACGGGTGGCCACTTCACCGAAGTTTCGGCGACAGGCGTGCGCACAATCGACCGGCGTTTTGCCGACCGAAGTGGCGGTGAGGTTACCGGGCGTGCGGGCGCTGTGTTGCGTTTGGGGGAAAGGCTTGCCGTGCGCGGGGCGGGCTATACCGGCTTTCGCGTCCCGACGTTAAACGAGTTATACCGCCCGTTCGTCGTTTTTCCGGTAACCACCCAGGCGAACGCTTCATTGGGGCTGGAGCGGTTGCGCGGGGTTGAGGGCGGGGTTGATTTGTCGCCTGCGCGCGGCGTTTCGATTGGCGTCACCGGCTTTTACAATCGGCTGGGCGGGGCGATTGCCAATGTCACCACCGCGCTCAATCTGCGCCAGCGACAGAATGTCGACGCAATTGTGGCGGCAGGGCTGGAGGTGACGGGGGAGGCGCAGCGTGGTGCGTGGTCGCTCAGCGCCTCCTATGCGTTCAGCGATTCGCGTGTTGCGGCGTCAGGCGTGTCCGCGCCGCTGAACGGCTTGCGCCCCGCCCAAACCCCGCGCCATGCGGCCAGTACCACGCTCGGCTGGGTCCCCGCCAAAGGCGTGCGCCTGTCCACCACGGCGCGATACACATCGGCGCAGTCCGAGGATGATTTGCAGACCGACAGCCTGCCCGGCGTAGCCACAATCGACGCCACCGCCCAGCTTCCCATCGGCAAACGCCTCGCCATTATCGCCCGCGCTGAAAATCTGTTCGACGCTGACGTGGTGACCCGTAATGTTGGCGGATCAATCGATCTGGGTACGCCGCGCCTGTTCTGGATTGGGTTGCGTGTTCGCTAGGTTGATCGCCGCGCTGCTTTATTCCAAGGATCGCCTATGAACCCGCTTTACGCCAATCTGGGCACCACGATTTTCGAGGCGATGTCGGCGCGGGCGCGGGCCAATGGCGCGATCAATTTGGGGCAGGGCTTTCCCGACGGGCGCGGGCCGGAGGATGTGCTGGCGGAGGCAGCACGCGCGCTGCTGGGCGAATCGAACCAATATCCGCCGATGGCCGGGCTTCCCGTGCTGCGCCACGCGGTGGCGGATCATTATGCCGCGCATCAGGGGCTTGATCTTGACGCGAGCGAAGTCATCGTCACCTCAGGCGCTACCGAGGCGCTGGCCGCGAGCATATTGGCGCTGGTGTCACCTGGGGACGAGGTGGTGATGTTCCAGCCGCTCTATGACGCCTATCTGCCCCTGGTGCAGCGGGCAGGCGGTGTAGCGCGGTTGGTGCGGCTCGAGCCGCCCGGATGGCGGATCACAAAAGAGGCGCTCGCCAAGGTGGCGAGTTCGCGCACGAAGCTCATCATTCTCAATACCCCGCTCAACCCCAGCGCGACGATGGCGACGCCGGAGGAACTGGCGCTGATCGCCGATTTCTGCGTCTCGAACGATGTGATCGCGATCTGCGACGAGGTTTGGGAGCATGTCGTGTTTGACGGTCGCACCCATGTGTCGCTGATGACGCTGCCGGGGATGCGCAATCGCACCGTGAAGATTGGCTCTGCGGGCAAGATTTTCTCGCTCACCGGTTGGAAGGTCGGCTGGCTGTGTGCCGCGCCCGCGCTGTCACAGGGGATTGCCAAGGCGCACCAGTTCCTCACTTTCACCACTCCGCCCAATCTGCAGGCCGCGGCGGCGTTTGGTTTGGGCAAGGACATGGCCTATTTCACCGGTATGCGCGCCGGGTTCCAGCGCTCGCGCGACCGGCTGGCAGCGGGGCTGACAGCGCTCGGCTATAACGTGCTGCCCAGCGCCGCGACCTATTTCCTGTCGATCGATCTTGCAGCCAGCGGCATCAAGATGGGCGATGTGGCTTTTTGCGAGTGGCTGGTCGATGAAGCCGGGGTGGCGGCGATTCCAGTGTCCGCATTCTACGCGCAAGATGCGGTGACCAATGTGGTGCGGCTATGCTTTGCCAAGGCCGATGGCACGATCGACGCCGCGCTGGAGCGGATGGCACGACGACCTTAATTCAGATTTTCACCACGTAGGACCGGTGGTTCAGACAATGCCGTTGTTCGTTAGGGCGCGATGACTTCTTTTTTGACCGGTTCGTTTCGAGCGACGTCGAGAAACATGCCACCAGCGCTGCGCGGGGTACCTCGACTTCGGCCCTAGGGCCGAAGCGGTAGTTATCCCCTTCCGCCAGGGCGGCGCATCAATTCCGACCGAATTCCGAGCCGCTTGTTCCCCCGCGAAGGCGGGGGGCCAGACTGGGCTCCCGCCTTCGCGGGAGCACAACAAAGCTGTCAGTGGTTGCACGGGATAAATTCCGCCGAAGCTCGTCCTTAGTGGCTGGCTTGTCAGCCATTCGAAGGGCTCGACACGAACGGGTTGGGTAGTTGAGTCAATCCAAAGCTATGCCGCTTTATGGTCAGCTGGCCAGCACTTGCCAAAGCCTTCGCAAGAGGTCGTTACCCTTTCGCCAAGCCTTGATTTCTAACGGCTCCACCGGGCAAAAATCGCTGTTGGCAGCAGCAGCCCCCGCGCTTCCTCGCGCACCGCCATTTCGCCCACCTCCACCGTACCGCCCAGATCGGCCATTGCCTGGCGCAGCAGCTCGCCAATTGCCAGCGCGGACATGCGCACCGCATAGACGGTGAGCACCAGGAATTTGCTGTCGCCGTCCAGCAGCGCGCGGCAATCGGCGATCAGTGCGGGCAGATGTTCCTCCAGCCGCCACAGCTCGCCGGTTGGTCCGCGTCCAAATTTAGGCGGATCGAGAAAGATGCCGTCATAACGCTTGCTGCGCCGCACTTCGCGCGCTGTAAACTTCGCCGCATCATCGACCATCCAGCGGATCGGGCGATCGGCCAAATCGGAGAGGAATGCGTTCGCCTTGCCCGCCTCAACCGATTTCTTGCTGGCATCAACATGCGTCATCCGCGCGCCCTTTGCCGCCAGCGCCAATGTGCCGATGCCGGTATAGCCGAACAGGTTCATCACCTCGTCGGCATCCGCCACCCGGTCGCGCATCCACACCCATTGCGGGGCCATATCCGGGAAGAACGCCAAATGCCGGAACGGGGTATTCTGGGCGAGGAATAGCAGCTCTTCCCAGCGAATGTGCCACCCACCGCGCGGCACATCCTTGGAAAGGTGCCAGCGCCCGCCGCCATCCTCATCCGACGCGCCGATGAAATCACCATCCGATACCCAATGGTCGCTGGCGGGTGCCCACATCGCCTGGGGTTCGGGGCGGATGAAGCTGAACCGGCCATAGCGTTCAAGTTTGCGGCCATGGCCGCTATCCACCAGGCCGTAATCCGCCCAGGGCTCGCCAATCAGGGTAATCAGTGTCACGGGCGCGGGGTCGCGCGGGCGGCGATGTACTCAGTCACTGCGGCAAAGGTCGCAGGCAGGCTGTCATAGCGTTCCGTGCGGTCGAACAGGTCGCCGATCCTGGCGGGAAGCGCCGGGCGCATGCCCGTGGCACGCTCCACCGCGTCGCTGAACTTGGCCGGGTGCGCCGTGGCGAGCGTCACCACGGGCGTGTCACCCAGATCAAGATGGCGCGCCGCTGCCAGACCAATCGCTGTGTGCGGATCGATGATGTGCCCAGCCTCGGCATGTGCCCATCGCATCGCCAGCGCCATATCATCACCGTCAATCCGGTCGCTGGTAAACAACGCACCCGCGTCCGCACGCTGGGTGTTGGTCAGCTGCATTGCCTTGCTGACCTCAAACCCGCGCATCTGCTCAGCGCTGGCGGTGCCATCGCGCCCGCCCAGATCGAACAGCAACCGTTCGAAATTGCTGCTGACCTGAATATCCATCGACGGGCTTGGCGTGGGCACCACCTTGCCTTGCGAATAATCCCCGGCACTAATCGCGCGGTGCAGGATGTCGTTAACATTGGTCGCGACGATCAGCTTGGCGACCGGCAGTCCCATTTTGGCAGCGACATAGCCGGCAAAAACATCGCCGAAATTGCCGGTGGGGACAGAGAAGGCAACAGATCGTTCCGGCGCGCCAAGCCGGACGGCGGCATAGAAATAATAGACGATCTGCGCCATCAGCCGGGCCCAGTTGATCGAATTGACCGCCGAAAGCGTGAACCGGCCGGAAAAATCAGGATCGTTGAACATCGCCTTTACCAGCGCCTGAGCGTCATCAAAACTCGCGCCCTCCAGCGCGATGTTGTGGACGTTGGGGGCAAGCACCGTCGTCATCTGGCGGCGCTGCACGTCGGACACGCGACCCTTGGGATGCAGCATGAACACATCGACCCCGGCGCGCCCGGCCAGCGCATCAATGGCGGCAGACCCGGTATCACCGCTGGTGGCGCCAATAACGGTCAATTGCCGCGTCGACCCCGTCAGAAAGCGTTCAAACAACAGCCCGACGAGCTGGAGCGCGACATCTTTGAACGCTAGCGTAGGGCCGTGGAACAGCTCAAGCAGCCAGTGTCGCTGGTCGAGCTGGACAAGCGGGGTGACAGCGGCATGCGCGAAGCGACCATAGGCTTGGGCGCACAACGCGCGTAGATCATCCCGCGTCATCGTATCGCCGATGAACGGTGCCATTACAGCGACGGCGGTATCGGCATAGGATAGCCCACGCAGGGCGGCGATCTGCTCGGCGCTGAGCGATGGCCAGTGTTCAGGCACATATAACCCGCCATCGCTGGCAAGCCCGGCCAGCGTGACTTGTTCGAAATTAAGGATGGGGGCTGCCCCACGAGTACTGATATAGCGCATCACCGCCGCGTTAACGGGGCGTGCCGCCCCACACAAGCGTTGCACAAGCATTGAGCAGGCAGCGCTCAGACCGCGTTAGGGGTATCCCGCCAGCGACGGCGCAGCGCCAGCGCATAAATGCCCAGCGCAATTGCAGCGAACACAAACCACTGCACGCCATATGCCAAGTGGTTGTTGGGGATCGAATCCAGCGATGGCCGGCGCGCGCGGGTAAAGCCAGGCGGCGGCGAATCCGCCACGATCATCAGCATGTCAGGCGCGGTCGTGAACAAATTGCCGATCAGGCTGCGCTTGGCGGGTGCGAGCGCAATCGTGCCAACGACCTCTCCGCCGCGCCATATCGGCTTGGCGTTGGGGTCGCGCGAAATGCCCATTTCCACGGCAAAGCCGGGGCCCTCGGCGCCGGTGCGGCACTGCGCAATATAGCGCCAGCCAAACCGACCTGCGCCCTCTGTCTTCCAGCTCGTCGGCTCAAGGCAAAAAGCGCTGGTGCGGCGATAGAGCAGAGACTTGTCGGTTGGGATCGACGGGAAGGCAACCAGTGGCCGGGCGGGGTTGGTCGCCAGCTGGGCCAAAAACGCCTCTTTCTTGGGCAAGCGATCAAATAATTGCCAGCAGCCAAGCGCAATCATCAACGCCACTGCAAGCGCGACGATGATCGAGGGGATGATCGGGATGTGTTTCATGGCAACGGCTTTTTGATCTGACCCTCGCGCGCGGCGTTGCGATATTCCAGGCTGATCAGCGCCCCCTTCGACACCCGCAGCGCGCCGATGATGCCGATTGCTGTCAACGGCGTCCAGATCAGCAGATGCACCCAGATTGGCGGCGCGATCGTCAGCGTCAGCGTGACCGCACCGATCATCACGATCGTGCCGATAATCAGGGTAAGGAACGCCGCCGGGCCGTCGCCGACGTTGAATGCGCTGATATCGAGCGCGCAGACAGGGCAGCGATCAGCAAATTTGGTCATGCCGTCGAACAGCGTTTTTGCGCCGCATCGCGGGCAGACGCCATTCAGCGCAACCTGCAGCGGGGTAGGGACAGGCGGTGCAGCCGGTGCTTCGCCCGTCACCCGATCAACCGCCGTGGACGGGTGCCCCCGCACCGCCCCACACATAGATCGACACGAACAGGAACAGCCACACGACGTCGACAAAATGCCAGTACCAGGCGGCGGCTTCAAAACCGAAATGCTGGCGCGGGGTGAAGTGGCCCGCATAAACGCGCGCTTGGCAGACGATCAGGAAGATCGTGCCGATCAGCACGTGGAACCCGTGGAAGCCGGTCGCCATGAAGAAAGAAGCACCAAAATTGGTGCCCGCGAACGAGAACGGCGCTTCGGCATATTCATAGCCCTGGATGGTGCTGAACAACAGGCCCAGCGCGATCGTGATCCACAGGCCATTCTTCAGGCCCTGGCGATCACCATGGATCAGCGCATGGTGCGCCCAGGTGACGGTGGTGCCCGACAGGAGCAGGATCACCGTGTTGAGTAACGGGAAACCCCAGGGACTGATGACTTCAATGCCCTTGGCTGGCCATTGGCCGGCAATATTCTTCACCGTTTCGGCGATTCGGGTGACTTCGCCGTCCATCACCTCAATCGGGGCGGGGAACAGCGAGAAATCGAAAAACGCCCAAAACCAGCCGACGAAAAACATCACTTCGGATGCGATGAACAGGATCATGCCATAGCGCAGGTGAAGCTGCACAACGGGAGTATGATCACCCGAATGCGCTTCCTTGATCACATCGCGCCACCACAGAAACGCTGTCGCGAGCACACCCGCCAGACCGAGATAGAAGACCAAGCCGCCATTGGGCGCCTTGTGCATCCACATGATACCGCCAGCGGCCAGCGCCAGCGACGACATTGCACCCATAAAGGGCCAGATGCTGGGCGGAAGGATGTGGTAATCGTGGTTCTTGGCGCCGGCCATCGTCATTTCCCGTTAGAAGCTGTTGTAGTGCGCTCTAGCTTGCAGCCGCAGCGGAATCCACCCCGTCTGGAACGGGATAAAAAGTATAGCTGAGCGTAATTGTGCGGATATCCTTGGCGTCGGGGTCAGTGAGCATCTTGGGATCGACAAAGAAGATCACCGGCATGCGTACCGTCTCGCCCGGCTTCAACGTTTGCTGGTTGAAGCAAAAGCACTGGATTTTGCTGAAGTATTTTCCCGCCATGGACGGCGTGACGTTGAATGTCGCCATCCCGGTGATGGTCTTGTCCGACGTGTTGGTGGCGGTGAAAAACGCCATGTCACGTGCGCCGACGACCACCGTTTCGGATTTTTGCTCGGGCTTAAAAATCCAGGGCAGCTTTGGGTTCACATTGCTGTCGAAATCGATGCGGACCTGCGCATTCACCGCGCCGGGTGCAGTTCGCCCGCGCTGGGTGGTGCCATTCAGACCGGTGGATTCGCAAAACAGCTTGTACAACGGCACGCTAGCGAACCCCAGGCCGGTCATGCAGCCAACGCCGATCGCGGCCAGCATCGCAGTGCGCAGATTAGGGGTCATGCGTGGCCTGCCTGAATCTTGGCGATTGTCACCGCGAAAAACAGCACCGCAAGCCCGCCAAGGATCAGCGCCATCACCATTGAGCGGGACTTTTGCCGCGCGCGAATCAGCTTTTCTTCGTCAGGCGTCATGCGATCGCTTCGCCTATAATCCAATGATCAACAACAAGGGCCGCAAACATCGCCAAAATATAGCCAATTGAATAGACGAACAACATGCGTTCGGGCTTCATCAGCTTCGGTGTCGGTGCAGCAACCACTACAACCCAGGCGGTCAAGGCGACAAACACCCCAGACGCGATTGCCGCAACAATGCCGTACAAAGCGCCCGCCAGCCCCAATGGCCAGGGCGCCACCGCCACCACCGCCATCGCGACGGCATAAAATAGCATCTGCCAGCGCGTGGTGCGTGCGCCGGAAACAACGGGCATCATCGGCACGCCGCCCTTGGCATAATCATCGCGGATCAACAGGGCGAGCGCCCAGCTATGCGGCGGCGTCCACAAAAATATCAGCGCGAACATCAGGATCGGAAGCAGCGAAACCTCTCCCGTTGCCGCGACCCAGCCGATCAGGGGGGGAAAGGCACCTGCCGCCCCGCCGATGACGATGTTCTGCGGCGTATAGCGCTTCAATCCGACCGTGTAGATGATGACGTAGAACAAAATGGATGCCAGCAAAAACGCGGCTGCAATCACATTGACCACTAGCCCCATCAGCACCACGCTGAACACGCCCACGCCGATGCCGAAATGTAGCGCGCTTTCGCGGTCCATCCGCCCGGCGGCTAGCGGGCGCTTGGCGGTGCGCTTCATCAGCGCATCAATATCGGCTTCATACCATTGGTTGAGCGTGCCTGCCGCACCGGCCGCGAGCGCAATCGCCAGAATCGCGGTGAACGCAATTACCGGTGGCAGGCTGACGGGTGCGACGAGCATGCCGCAAAGCCCGGTAAAGACAACCGAACGCATCACCCGCGGCTTGGTGAGCGCGAGGAAATCCCGCCAATCGGCGGTCATGGGAGCAGTGAGCGTGGTCGTTGTCATATCAAAGCTTCCCCCCTTCCGCAGGCGGAAGGGGTAAGGGTGATGCGGGGATGGCTGCTATGTCCATCCCGTTTCCCCTCCCGCCTGCGGGGGAGGGGGTTGGCAAACTCAGTGGCCGTGTGCGTCGTCGATAACCGGCAGCGTTTCAAACTGATGGAACGGCGGTGGGCTGGACAGCGTCCACTCCAGTGTCGTGGCGCCTTCGCCCCATGGATTGTCGCCCGCGGGCTTGCCGGACCGCAACGACATGAAGAGGTTGGCAAAAAACACGATCATGCTCACGGCCATGATCATATAGCCCACGGTCGCGACATAGTTATACGTCGCATATTCGCCGGTATAATCCGGAATGCGGCGCGGCATGCCCTGCAAGCCGAGGAAATGCATTGGGAAGAACAGCACGTTCACGCCGATAAAGAACATCCAGAAATGCACCTGGCCCAGCGCTTCGTTCAGCATCTTGCCAGACATTTTCGGGAACCAATAGGTGAAGCCAGCGAACAGGCTGAACACCGCACCCAACGACAGCACATAGTGGAAGTGGGCGACGACGTAATAGGTGTCCTGCATATAATCATCGATGCCGCCATTGGCGAGCACGACGCCGGTTACGCCGCCAACGGTGAACATGAAGATGAAGCCGATTGACCACATCATTGGGGTCTTGAAGCTCATTGAGCCACCCCACATCGTGGCGATCCAGCTGAAAATCTTGATGCCGGTTGGCACTGCGATGATCATCGTGGCGGCGGTGAAGTACATTTTCACGTTCACGCTAAGGCCGGTGGTGAACATGTGGTGCGCCCAAACGACAAAGCCGACGACGCCAATCGCGACCATGGCATAGGCCATGCCGAGATAGCCAAAAATCGGCTTTTTCGAAAAGGTTGAAATGATCTGGCTGACCATGCCGAAGCCTGGCAAAATCATGATGTACACTTCGGGGTGGCCGAAAAACCAGAACAGATGCTGGTACAGCACTGGATCGCCGCCACCGGCGGGATCGAAGAAAGTGGTGCCAAAGTTGCGATCGGTCAGCAGCATCGTAATCGCAGCGGCGAGGACGGGCAGCGCCAGCAGCAACAGGAACGCGGTGACCAGCACCGACCACACGAACAGCGGCATCTTGTGCAGCGTCATGCCCGGCGCACGCATGTTGAAAATGGTGGTGATGAAGTTGATCGCCCCTAGGATCGAGCTGGCGCCCGCCAGATGGAGCGACAGGATCGCCATGTCGACGGCTGGTCCCGGCTCACCATAGGTGGACAGCGGTGCATAGACCGTCCAACCGGTGCCAGCGCCGCCGAAGAACGGCGAAGCCAGCAGCAGCGTAAAGCTGGGGATCAGCAACCAGAACGAGATGTTGTTCATGCGCGGAAACGCCATGTCGGGCGCGCCGATCATGATCGGGACGAACCAGTTACCAAAACCGCCGATCATCGCGGGCATGACCATGAAGAACACCATGATCAGGCCGTGTGCGGTGATCAGCACGTTCCACAGGTGCAGTGAATGATCGAGGCCCTGCTCGCCACCCGGCAGGAAGGTAGCCCAATAACCAAGATACTGGATGCCGGGATGGGCAAGCTCTGCGCGCATCATGCCCGAAATTGCACCACCGATGATCCCGGCGACGATGGCAAAGATCAGGTAGAGCGTGCCGATATCCTTGTGGTTGGTCGACATGAACCAACGTGCAAAGAAACCCGGCTTGTGATCGGCATCGTGATGATGCGCATCATCACCGTGCGCTTGAAACGCGGATGGGGTGAGGGCGATATCGGTCATGGCTTACTTGTCCGCCTTTGGAGCGCTGATGGCAGGAGCCGCAGCGTCAGTTGTCGTCGGTGCGGCGTCTGTAGCGACCGCTGGTGTTGCTGTTACTGCCGCTGCTGGCACCACGGCAGGCGCTGCGCCCTTCACGGTGCCGCCCTTGGCGACAACCCATTTGTCAAACGTTGCCTTGTCAACCGCCGCAACGGTAATCGGCATATAGCCATGGCGTGCGCCGCATAGTTCCGAACATTGGCCAAAATACACGCCGGGCTTTTCAATGGTGAAGCTCGTCTCGTTGATCCGCCCGGGGATCGCGTCGAGCTTGATCCAGAATGCCGGCATCGCCCAGGCGTGAATCACATCATTTGACGTTGTCAGCAGGCGAATTGGCACGCCCACGGGCAGCACAATGCGGTTGTCAGTGGCCAGCAACGCGGGGCCATCAGCATCGGTCCGCGCGCGCTCCGTGCCCGTGGTCTCACCCTTTTCCTTCAGCATGTTCGACGTAATCTCGAACCCGCCATTGTCAGGATATTGATATGACCAATACCATTGGTTGCCGATCGCTTTCAGCGTGATGGCATTCGCGGGCGCTGGTTTGAACTGTGCTTGCAGCAGGCCGATCGATGGCACCGCGATCAGAACCAGAATGACGACTGGCGCAAGCGTCCAGATCACCTCGATGGTGGTGTTGTGCGACGTTTTTGATGCAACCGGGTTGGCCGCGCGGCGATAACGCCACATGGCGTACATCAACAACAATAACACGAACACTGAAATGGCGGTGATCACGGGCATCAGGATCACATCGTGCATCCAAGCCGCACGACGACCGGTAGGGGTTACCTGTGCCTGAACGCCAACATGTTTGTCGGTTGGCTGGCCGATACCGGCCACTGGTGCAACCACCGGGCCGCCATTATCGATCAGCAAGGGGTCTACTGCTGCCGGCGCTGCTGGGGTCGCCGTAGCTGGGGTCGCCGCTGTTGGCGCCTGCGCCGTCGCTACGGTGACGCCCGTCGCCTTTGCTGGGGTTTGTTCGACAGTGGGCGGTGCTGCCGCATAGGCAACGCTGCCCAGCATCAGCCCCGCTGCGATCGCTATTGTCTTTAGCCCCGTCATGCGCCCGGTCATTGTCATCTCGATTCGTTACCCATCATTACGGGCGCTTATCAGCCCTGCTTCGATGCGGGGATACGCCCTTTAGGCGGGGCCTATACGCACCAGCCCCCCCGGCCTCAAGCTTTTGCGTAGCTTTTTTGGCACTGGCGTTGCGCACCGTCATTGCCATTCGTATCACGCGGCCCGAAATACCCAAAGACAAATGGCGAAGGACGCTCAACGATTATGACCCAAGATGAGGTGCTGGCTGAGTTTCGCGATGCCGATGCGCTGCTTGAGGGGCATTTCATCCTCTCGTCGGGACTGCGGTCGCCGGTGTTCCTGCAAAAAATGCGGGTGTTTCAAGATCCGGTCCGCACGGCGCGACTTTGCGCGGCGCTGGCTGAACGGATCACCGCCCAATTTGGGCAGGTCGACATGATCGTCTCACCAGCAATGGGCGGAATCATCCCTGGTTACGAAACGGCCCGCGCGCTGGGATGCATTGCGGTGTTCGTTGAACGCGAGGGCGGCGAATTTCAGTTGCGCCGCAATTTCGAGATTCCCCCCGGTGCGCGCATCGTGATGGTCGAGGACCTGGTGACGACCGGGCTTTCGTCACGCGAATGTATCGCGGCGATCCGCCAGCACCCGGGCGACCTGCTGGGTGCCGCTTGCCTGATCGATCGATCGAATGGCCGCGCCGATATCGGCGTGCCGATGGTGTCATTGTGTACGCTCGACATCCCCGCCTATCCTGCCGACGCCCTGCCGCCCGAACTCGCGGCAATTCCGGCGGTAAAGCCCGGCAGCCGGGGGTTGGCGGCGTGAAGATTATCCTTGCCGCTGCATTGTCGCTCGGCCTTAACGCAGCCGCGGTTGCGAACGAACCCCGCGCTGACGCTAAGGCTGTGGAAGATATTGTTAGCGCGAGCGGTATCGAGCCGATGGGCGACGTTATCACGAGCAGAGGGGACAAAGTCTTCTTTACGGCGACGCATAATCACTGGCCGATTGAAAAGGTCAATCTCTGGCGCTGGGCGTCAGTCACGAAGCAGGTGATCGCCACGCTGGTGTTGCAGCAAGTAGCGGCGGGCCGGATTGATCTCGACCAGCCGGTCGCGCGCTATCTGCCGGGTTTCAAAAGCGCCAATGCCGGATCGGTGACGGTACGCCAGTTGCTGCGCCACCAGTCCGGCCTGCCCAATCCCGACGACACCGCCGCCACCCCCGATTCCGTGCCCGCCTATGAAGCGCCGGGTTATAAGGGCAGCCGCGATCCGCTGAAGGGCTATTGCGCCGGCCCGGTGAAGGGCGCGCCGGGGGGCAACTGGGATTATAACAACTGCGACTATATCGTAGCCGGCGCGCTGCTCGAAGCGGTGACGGGCAAAACGTGGCAGGCGCTGGTGCAGGATCGGATCGCCAAGCCGCTTGGACTGAAGACGGTCGGTGCCTTTCCGACAAAGAAGCCCACCGTGCCGGGCATGATCGACGGCAAGCCCGAGACGGGATACGACCTGAGCGCATTCGGCGCTTCGGCGGGGCTCTACGGCAGCGTCGAGGATCTTTGGAAATTCGACCGCGCTCTGATGACCGGCACATTGCTGCCCGACTCGGCGCGGGCACAGCTGTGGGACGGGCAGCCCAAGCTCGGGTCGATCGCGCTCGGCCAATGGGCATTTTCTGCTCCACTCGAGGGCTGCGCCAAGCCTGTGCGAATCGTTGAGCGTCGCGGCGCGATCGGCGGGATCGAGGTGCGCAACTTCATTTTGCCCGATGCCGATGTCGTCGCAATCGTCTTCGTTAGCAAAGCGGGCTTTGATTTCGGCGAGGTCTGGCAGGCCAGGGGCTTCAGCTACGATCTGTTAAGCGCTGCGGCTTGCACGCCCAAGGAACCATTATGACCGACAAGCTGCGCCTTGGCGTCAACATTGATCACGTCGCCACGGTGCGCAATGCGCGTGGGGTGGGCTATCCTGATCCCGTGCGTGCGGCACTGATCGCCGCAGCGGCGGGGGCCGACGGCATTACCGCGCATCTGCGCGAGGATCGGCGGCACATTACTGATGACGATATCGCCCGGCTGATGGACGCGCTTACCATCCCGCTCAATCTCGAGATGGCAGCGACTGACGAGATGCTGGAGATTGCGCTGCGGCACCGCCCGCATGCCGTGTGCATTGTCCCCGAAAAGCGGGAGGAACGCACGACTGAGGGCGGGCTTGATGCCGCCGGACAGCATAATCGGCTGAAGCGGTTGGTCGATCTGCTCGGCGAGGCAGGGTGCCGGGTCAGCCTGTTCGTCGAGCCCGACCCGCGCCAGATCGACGCGACGCTGAGGCTCGGCGCGCCGGTGCTCGAGCTGCATGTCGGGCGCTATGCCGAACTCGAAGGCGATGCGCAGGCGGAAGAACTGCGCCGGTTGTCCGATGCCGCCGCGCTTGCCGCAAAGAACGGGATTGAGGTGCATGCCGGGCACGGCCTGACGCTCGACAATGTCGCTCCAATCGTGGCCATCCCCCAGCTGCGCGAACTGAATATCGGCCATGCGCTGATCGCCGACGCGATTTTCATGGGGCTTGGCGATGCCGTGCAGGCGATGCGCGCGGCGATGGACGCGGCGCGGTGAACACGCTGGGCCACCGCGCGGCGATAACAATGGGCTTGCCGGTGCGCTTGCTGGTGCTGATCGACATTATCGTCTGCGCCCTGATCGCGCTCAGCCCGCTGATCGTAGCCATCGCGGTGAAGCCCGATCTCACCGGTGCTGCGCTCATCGACATTGCTGTCGAGCGTGCTGCCCTGGGGCTAATCGTGAGTGTCGGCCTGATTGGCGTCGGGTTGCTAAGCTGGGCAAGATTTGGGCCGATTGCGCCTGTGTGCGTGTTGCTGTTTTTTTGCCCGGTCGTAGCGGCATTGTTTTTTGCGGCCTGGGGCTTTCGATGATCATCGGGCAATGATCATCGGGCTGGGATCAGACCTGTGCAATATCGAGCGGATCCAAGCGGCGCTTGACCGGTTTGGCACCCGGTTTGAGACGCGCGTGTTTACAGACGTTGAGCGCGCCAAGGCTAGTCAGCGCCCGTTCACCCGCGCGGGCACATATGCGAAACGATTTGCCGCCAAAGAGGCATTTTCCAAGGCGGTGGGAACGGGATTTAAACGCGGCGTGTTCATGAAGGATATCGGCGTGGTCAATGCGCCCAGCGGGGCGCCCACATTGGCGCTGACCGGTGGCGCAAAGGCAAGGCTTGACGCAATGGTGCCCAGCGGCCACCGCGCCAAAATACATTTGACGCTGACGGATGATCATCCTTGGGCCCAGGCCTTTGTGATTATTGAGGCCGTCAGCCTGGAAGTGCTCGCAAGGGACGATAATGATGTCGGGTGAAGAATTGACCATGAACGGTGCGGGCGGCGATACGGCAGATCAGGTAAAGCCCGGCACGGATTGGCTGGGTGAGCTCCGCGGCATTTTCTGGCTGATCCTGGCGGTGTTGGGGTTCCACAGCTTTGTCGCCAAACCCTTTTACATCCCGTCTGAATCAATGCTGCCCGGCCTGCTGATCGGTGACCGGCTGGTCGTCACCAAATATCCTTATGGTTTTTCGTTCGTTTCGCCGACCTTTCACCTGTTGCCGTTTATCAAAGGCCGTGTTTTCGGTCGACTGCCGGTGCGCGGCGATGTGGTGATCGCCACCCCGCCGGGCACGACTGAAGATTATATCAAGCGCGTGATTGGGCTGCCCGGCGATACGTTGGAGGTAAAGCGCGGCGTGGTGTTGTTGAACGGGGTGCCTGTGAAGCGCGGGCCAATTCATGACAAGCTGATCGCGGTCGATGCCAATGCCACCTGCACCGATTATTCGGGAGCGCTGCGCGCTGGACGGGACGGCGTGTTCGAATGCCATTTGCCGATTGTCACCGAAACGCTGCCCAATGGCCGCACCTATGACACGGTGGAGCTTGGCTATAGCCCCGGCGATGATTATCCGGCCGTCAAAATCCCTGCCAATCATGTCTTTCTAATGGGCGACAACCGGGATCGCAGCGCCGATAGCCGTTTTGCGCTGGGTGAGCCTGACAAGGGCCTTGGCGGGCCGGTGTCTTGGGAATATCTGGGTGGACGTGCAGAGTTTATCACCTTCTCGGTCGATGGCAGCAGCACTTGGAACCCGATCAGCTGGTTCACCGCGTTCCGCAGCGGGCGGGCAGGCACGTCGCTTCAGGCAGCGCAAGCGCCGGTGGGAACCGCGCCTGCTGTTGCTGGACAATCGGGCAGCGGCGCCCGGGCCCGGTGAACCTGTCCACAAGCACTTTTCCGGGCACGATCCCTGGCACTGGCCCGGGCGTTACGCTGTTTGATTACCACCGTTCCTCGGCCAGTTACCGGGTGCGGATTGCGCTGAATCTAAAAGGAATTGCCTGGGCCAGCGTGCCGATAAACCTGCTGGCCAGCGAGCAATTGTCCGATGCGCACCGTGCGCGCAACCCGCAAGGCCAGGTGCCCATGCTGGAGATTGACGGACTTCGCCTGATCCAGAGCCTGGCGATCATCGATTATCTTGATGCCACGCGGCCTGATCCGCCGCTGATCCCGCGTGATCCGGCGGCACGCGCGCAGGTGATGGCGCAGGCGCTGGTTATCGTCGCGGACACGCACCCGATTGGCAATATGCGCTTCATCCGCCAGTTGACGGATCAGTTTGGCGCGGACGAAGCGGCAAAAACCTTGTGGCGGCAGCAGAGCATGGAGCTGGGGCTTTCTGCGCTTGAAGCATTGGCAGTGCAGGCGGGGCATGACGGGCCTTTTTTGGGCGGCGATGGGCCCAATTTGGCCGACATTTGCCTGGTGCCCCAATTATATAATGCGCGACGGTTTGATTTGCCGCTGGAGGCTTATCCCCGGCTGGTAAAGGCTGATGCTGCAGCGTCAGCGTTGGCGGCTTTTGCCGATGCGCACCCGGATCGCTTCACCCCCTGAAGCCAGCGCGGCGATCAGCAACGAGCCTGTCGAACAGCACCAGATAGGTCGTAGCGGAATCAGCACTCGGCTGCGCGACAGGGGCAGGCCGTATCGCAGCTGGAGACAGCCAGCGGTTAAGCGCGTCAACCAGCGCGACCTGATCTCCCCTCGGCACGATGCTGCCCAGCCCCGGATGGGCGACGATTTCTCGAACGGCCACGCTCGATTCGGTCGCCACCACGGGCGTGCCCAGCGCGAGCGCTTCGCGCAGGACGCCCGGTACCCCTTCAAAATCAGACGTCAATACAGCAGCGTTGGCGGCAGCCAGATAGGGGCTGGGGTCGCTTACATACCCCATCAATGTCACGCGATTGCAGAGCCCCAGCCGGGCGATTTGTGCCGTCAGCGCCGGCCGCGCGCTGCCTTCGCCAATGATCACCAACACCGCTTGCTGCTGATCAATCAGCTTGATGGCATCAATCAGCCGGTCCCAGCGCTTCTGCGGTTCGAGCCGGCCGACCCCCACCAGCAGCGGCCCCTTGGGCAGATCAGCCGGCGGTGCGCTATTCGTGCGGACGGGAGGGGGGTTGGCGATTACGCTGACCCGGTTGGGATCTGCGTGCATTGCCGCAATCGCCTCGTCCCGCATCGCCGGGCTCATTGCCACGAAATGGTCGATGAATCCGGGGTGTCGCCGCAACCACCACCGATAGGCGGGTGCCAGGGGAAAAACATGGTCGGGGCGGGCCAGCGCATTTGATATCTTTGCGATAATGGGCGGCGCGCCGCTGCCCAGCCGCAGCTTTGTAAGTCCCGCAATGCTGGTGTAGTGATTACCGGGGCAAAAGATGACATCGGGCTGAATGTCGCGGGCAATGGCGGGCAATATGCCAAGGTCGCGGAACGCCGCTGATCCGCGTTCAATGATCCGGATGCCCGCCGGCAGTTCTGCCACTAACGGCCCATCGCGCTGCCCCAGCAGCAGCGTTACCTGTCGATCCGCCGCCAACCAATCCCGGGCCAATCGCAACAAGCTCCGCTCTACCCCGCCGCCACGCAACGTTTGGGCAAGCGAGAGGATATGCGCAGCGGGTGGGGCAGGGGCAATCGTCATCTTGTAATAAACGCTGCCTGATCCCAGATGCTCGGTTGTCGCAGATACCGGGCGGTAAAAGTGGCCCTAACGTCAGAAATCATGACATCAATCGGCGGCAGTTTAGTGTTTGGGGTAGGGAACTTCTCCATGCGACCACGAATTCCCCTTAAATGATGATTCCACCATGCGGCAATTCTGCCTCTATTCACTCCAGGGTGCTCGACCAAGCCATGAATTCCCCCGCATGATGGCCCGCGATGCACCAGCCGTGCCCCAAAGCCTGATTCCCGAAAACCGCTGGCCGGCTATTGTCGGTGCCGTGTTGACGGTTGCCATGGTCGCCGGACTGGCCCGCGGCATTGCCGGTTCCGGGCTGGACGGGCTGTGGCAGGCGCTGCCGGCCAATCCGCTTTTCTACCTCAGCTTTGCGCTGGTTTATGTCGCTTTGCCAGTGAGTGATTATGTCATCTTTCGGCGATTATGGCAGATTCCGGTCGAGGGCCTGGCGGCGCTTTTTAAAAAGCGCATCGCGAACGAAATCGTCATTGGCTATTCGGGGGAGGCCTATTTTTATGCCTGGGCAGTCGCCCGGGCGCGGATGGTGGCTGCGCCCTTTGGCGCGGTCAAAGATGTCAGCATCCTTTCTGCAATGGCCGGGAATGCGATTACGCTGGCGCTGGTGCTGGGGGCGTTGCCATTTGCGCAAAGCGTACTGCGGCCCGCCGATTTCCGGCTGTTGGCATGGTCGGTCGCGATTCTGGTAGCGGTTTCGTTGCCGTTTTTGATTTTTGCGCGGCGGGTGTTCACGCTGCCCAGGCGCCAGCTGTGGTGGATCCTGGCAGTGCACGCCGCCCGCCTGATCTTTGGCGGTGTGCTGTTGGCCCTGGCATGGCATTTTGCGATGCCGCAGGTCGCCATTGCGGTGTGGCTGATGCTGTCTGCCGCGCGGATGCTGGTGTCGCGATTGCCACTGGTGCCGAACAAAGACCTTCTTTTCGCCAATTTTGGGATCACCTTGTTGGGTAATGGGGACGGCCTGTCCGCGTTGCTTGCGGTTACGGCGGCGCTCACATTGTTGATTCACGCTGCCCTAATCGCTGTGTTTGGCCTGCTTTCGTCATTTAGGAATCGCGTATGAAATACCCGTTGTTGACCCTGGCACTGATCGGCGTCGCATTTTCTCCGGTACTGGCGGCTGGTGCGCGTATTGGCGGGCAAGATGCCCCCGCCTGTACCGATGGCGACGGCCCGGCGATTCAGGCGACGATCACTGGCTTGAAGGATCGCACAGGTCGCCTGAAGCTGGAGCTTTACCCCGCAACCCAGGAAGATTTTCTGAAAGATGACAATAAGTTGATTGCAGAGGGGAAGACTTTCCACCGCATCTGGGCAACGCCCCCGCAATCGGGGCCCGTGGCGATCTGCATCAAGGTGCCAAAGCCCGGCGAATATGCGCTGTTTTTTACGCATGACCGCGACGGCAAGAACAAGTTCAACTTCTGGCGCGATGGCGGCGGCGTGCCCAGCAACGTCCGCATTGGTGCAGGCCGGCCCAAGCTCGCCACGGCCACGATTATGGTCGGCGCCGGTGTTACCCTGACCACAATAAAGGCGCAGTATTTGCGGGGCTTAAGCGGTCTTGCGCCGCTCAAGGCAGGCGAGTGAGCGCCATTCGCTGAGCGGGTGGTGGCGCGTAGAGCCGGAAGCGGCTGCTGGCGACGGGCAATGGTCGCCAGCGATCAAATGGCGGATGGCGGCGCAGCGCGGCGTCGATGGTGCCATTGCCGCTCGTCCAGCGATCTTCGCCGCCGATTAACAGCGCGGCTGGCGGCGGCATGATCGGTAACGCAGCGTCGCTGCCGATCATCTGCCAGCGCCGGGCTTGCCTCGAATCGAGTAGCGCCCGGCTTCGATAAAAAAACGGGCCCGTCGCAAAGCGCGGATCGATTGGCCGAGCGGTGGCGGGCACGAATTGCGGCGACAGCGTGGCGATGGGCCCCGTGATTCGGGCGCTGTCCAGCGCGGCGGCGATGGCAGCACTGTCCCGCGCGGCCTGCGTCATGGGCAGGCCATCCCGCGCTGCCAGCGCCAGTGATTCGAGCGACGCTGCGATCCCGCCACAGGCCAGAATGATCGCCACCACGCGCTGCGTGCTGCTCGGCGGGCGGGCATGCCAGGCGATGCCCAGACGGATGAACAGCGGAGGAAGTAATGGCAAAAGATATTGCCGCCAGGTCGGCATGGGCAGCAACGCCGCCACCAGCCCTGCGACAATCAGCAGATCGACGGCGCGAGTGCGCGGGCGCGGTAATCCCTGGCGCGCGACTGCCCACAGCGCCAGCAATGCCGGGCCGAGCGCCAGAAATTTCAGCATATCAAACAGCTTGCTCAGCATTGACAGCTTGGCAGCTTTGGGGCCGCCCGCATACCAATCAATCGGTGCGCGCACAGGAAATCCGATCACCTCAAACCAAAAAGCGCCGGGCGCAATCAACCATAGCCAGCCGACCAACGCCACCAAAGGTGCCGCCCCGAGCGTCAACGCCACCGGGCGATGATTGCGATCAAACAACGCATAAAGGCCATAAGCCGCCGCGGGCACCGCATAGGATATTTTTGCCGCAGCGGCGCCTGCCAGTAGCATGCCGGTCGCCATGGCGACCCTTCGACTGCCTTTGCCATTGGCGGTGCCCAGCACCAGCCAGCAGGCCCCGGCCAGCATCGCGGCGGGCAGGGCATCATTGCGCGCAACACAGACGCTGAACAGGAAGATATCGCACGCCGCAAATAAGCCAGCGCAGGCATAAGCGACGCGCGCCGGGGCACCGCCCTCTCTGGCCGCTGCGGCCACCATGGCGATGGTTATTGCGCCCAGCAGTGCGTTGGTCAGGCGGAGGGTGGGATAGGCGAATGTGCCTGCCAGCGCCGCAATCGGGGCGAAAAGCAGCGGCTGGAGCGGCGTCTGCAAATAGGCGAAATCGCGGTAGGGCAGCTTTCCCCACGCGAGGACGGCGGCGGCGACATATTGGCTTTCGTCATGGTCGATCGGCCGCGCCACCGCGAGCAGCATGAGCGTCAGCACCACCAGCGCCATCGCGATCGCTGGACGCGAATCCCGATGCAAAGGTTTGGAAAGCGGCGCAGTGATGTTCATCATGGCCCCCATGCCTTGTGCGCGGGCTGCTGTCCAAAGTCGCTCTTGCCTAATCCTGTCACATATCGTCCATGTCGCCGTGCAATGGCCGCATAACAGGCCGGGCTCGCGCAGATTAGGGCGCGCGCAGATTAGGGGAGAAACAGCATGACCATTCGTATCGATCGCCGTTCGTTCATGGTCACCGGGTCAATCGGGCTTGGTGCTTTTGCGATCCCCGGCTTTGCGCAGACCGCCAATGTCACGGACGCGCGCGGCTTCACCCATTCGGTTGCAAGTGGCGAGCCTATGGCGGATTCGGTACTGTTATGGACGCGTTTTGTACCGATTTCGGGCGATTCGGCGCGATTGACCGCCGAATTGTCAGAAACGGCCGATTTTTCGCGGGTAATTGCAGGCGGCGCGCAGATTACGGGCGGCTGGCGCGATTTCACCAGCAAGATCACTGTCGGGGGGTTGAAGCCCGGCAAGCGTTACTATTTCCGCTTCGTCGCGCCCGATGGCAGCTTTTCGCCGGTTGGCCGCACCAAGACGCTGCCGGTTGGCCTCGCCCCCTCATTCCGGGCGGCGATATTCTCCTGCTCCAACCTGCCCTTTGGCTATTTCAACGCTTATGCCCATGCGGCGCTGCGCGATGATATTGATCTGGCCATCCACCTCGGCGATTATCTCTATGAATATCAGACGGGGGATTACCCCGCGCTGAAGGATGCCATGGCCGGTCGCCAGCCGCTGCCCGCGACTGAAATCATCCAGCTCGCCGATTACCGACTGCGTTATGCCAGCTATCGCAGCGACCCCGATCTGCAAAAGCTGCACAGCCTGGTGCCGATGATCGTCCAGTGGGACGATCACGAAATAACGAATGACAGTTGGGAGGGCGGCGCACAGAACCACCAGAAGAACGAAGGCGAATGGCATGCCCGCCGCGCCGCCGCGATGCAGGCGTATCGCGAATGGATGCCGATTTCCGATGAGCCGTGGAAGGCATATGAAATCGGCACGCTCGCCACATTGTTCCGCACCGAAACCCGCGTGCTG
This sequence comes from Proteobacteria bacterium ST_bin14, assembly GCA_002083655.1. Taxonomy (GTDB): domain Bacteria; phylum Pseudomonadota; class Alphaproteobacteria; order Sphingomonadales; family Sphingomonadaceae; genus Sphingomonas. The sequence goes on from MSXR01000008.1 coordinate 110,919, forward strand.
GGGCGCACCAAACCGGCCGAACTTGCCCCCTTCCTGTTCAAGCCCGATCCCGCTAAGGCACTCGCCGAATTCCGCGATGGCAGCTGGCAGGATGCCGCCGCGACCATGATGGGATCGCAGCAGGAGGATTGGCTGGCCCATGCCATGCGCGCATCGGTAAAGGGCGGCACCAAGTGGCAGGTGGTCGGCTTTGGCACGATCATGGGCAACACCGAAACGCCGCTGAGTGCCGCAAGCTGGGTGTCCCCCGATGCCGATCCGCGCGCCAAGGCGTATCTGGCGGCGGGCATGATGGCGACCAAGGCGGGGCTGCCGTTCAATTTCGATAGCTGGGGCGGTTACCCGGCGGCGCGGGCGCGCTTCCTGAAATCGGCGCAGGGGCTGGGCGCGAACCTGATCGTCATCTCCGGCGACAGCCACAATGCCTGGGCATATGATCTGGGGCAGAATGGCAAGCCTGCGGGCGTTGAATTTGCTGGCCAGGGCGTCACCTCACCCGGCTTTGAAAGCGCCATCAAGATTGATCCAAAAACGGTCGCCAAGGCGCTGGTGGAGGCGAACCCCGAACTGAAATGGTGCGACACCAGCCGCCGCGGCTATATGGCGATGACGATCACGCCGTCGCGGGTGACGAACGACTGGATTTTCGTCGACACGATCAAAGCCAAATCCACCGCCGCCAGCGTGGGCCACAGCGCCACGGTGATGCGCGGGCGCAATGTGATGGGGTGAGCGGTTAGGATTGCGGACGGCACGCGGGGCGGGTTGGCAGGCGATTGAGCCGAAGCCCTGCGCCTTACCTTGCGGCGGGAGAACAAGGCCGCTGGGCGCAAGGTCTTGGCTTAGTCCTATTTTTTGGAGCGATGGCTGGGATTGGGCCGTTTGCGGACTGACGGGTTTCAGGAGACGACGTTGGCTTAGAGGACGTTCGACGGGGCAGAATCGCTATTGCAGTTGCCAACCCAAACGCGGTCGGAACCGAAGTGAGGCGACGACCCCGCTTGGCTGTAGACAATTGCGTCGATGGGTAGCCGATCAACGATCTAGCCCCTCTATCGACGCACAAGCCTTTCGAGCCAAGTCGTGAAGGCCCTGATCTTGCGCTCTCTTGTCTCCCCGCGCCGTGTCATGAGCCAATAGGTTGGCCCCGGAACCGCTGCAAGTGAGGGGAACGACGCGAGCGATCCGTTCGCAAGCTGATCATGGACCAATTGTCGCGGCACGAGGCCGAACCCCGCGCCTTCCTCGGCGCGGCGGACTATTGTTTCCAATGAATCGAACCACAAAACGGGAGTGCCCTTCGGCACACCCATCCTCCAAGCAGCCAAAGCGGTTGGCCAAGCTGTCGGCATATAGGTAATCGCCAGTAATGGGCCGCGCATCAGGTCATCAACGTCCCGGCCACCAGAGATCCGGTACGGGGCGGCCACTACAATAGCATCGACGGTGACAAGCGGCATGCAATCAAAAGCAGGATCGGGCTGCTCTGCAAGTCGGATGGCAACGTCGCACTCCCCCGCGTTGAGGCGCGAGGGTGCATGGGACGATTCGATCTCCAACGCGATGTCCGGGTAGGCCGCCTCGAAGCCCGCAAGATGCTTAAGAATGAACTCGACCGCAAACAGCGGAGCGCACGAGACGCGCAAGCCTCTTGCCGATACGTCTGTTTGAAGCTCACCCCATACCAGCGCCATCGCATCCATAGCTTGTCGCATCACCGCCGATAACCGGTTGCCCTCGGCGGTCAGAGAGACGGTAGGGCCGAAACGCGCAAACAGCCGATGCCCCAGGGCCGCTTCCAAGGCGCGGATGCGATGGCTGATCGCAGAAGGCGTGAGGTTCAATTCAAGCGCAGCAGCGCGAAAGCTCCCCAATCGTGCGGCGGCCTCGAAGGCATTCAATCGTTCGAGAGGGGGTAGGTTACGAGCCATGAATGATGAATACAGATCATCATACGGCCGCGCTATTCATTTTAGGCCCGCGCCCCGGCGTGCCATGCTGACGGTATGATACACGTTGTCACGCTTGCAGATGTCCGGTGACCAAAGCAGTTCGACCCGCGATCTTTGACGTCGTCGACGATACGACCTTTGTCGCGCTTCCTCGCGCTGCGGGGCCCTTTGCAGGCGTACAAGGCGGAGCGGTTGCGGGCTTGATGGCGAGCGTTATCACGAACCATGCCCCGCCAGAGCACAAACCCCTTTCGCTTCGCGCAGAGTTCCTCCGGCCGACCCCGCTAGGCTCGCCCCTTAAGGTTCACGTCGAGAGCGTTCAGGCAGGCCGACGCATTTCCGTATTTGACGCCCGGATCATAGCCGACGGCAAGATGACGGCGAGATCCACGTTCACGCTCGCCGCGACCGTGGCACTGACCGCACTCGAAAAGGATTATGCGACCGAAACCGCGCCGCCCATGCCGGACCTGGCCGCCACGCGCCCGGCTATGTCGCGCGCGCCGCACGGTGGCCCGTGGTTGATGGATGTGCTCGACGGTCGCACCGCGTCGGACGGCAGCCACTGGTTCCGCTGGATGGCACCGCTTATGCCCGATGACCGATGCACGGCATTTGCACGCATGCTCGGGCCAGTGGATTTCGCCCATGGTCTGGCCCGTCCCGGGCTTCCCGGTCGGCCGCCCGTCACGGGCTGGCCCAACACCGATCTCTCTGTTCATGTCGATCGGGACATCGTCGGCGACTGGATCGGCATGCGGCCGGTCGGGCGCTGGTCCAGGGCAAATGGCCTCGGGGTGGGCACCAGCGCACTGTATGACGCCGCAGGTCAGTTCGGCCGAGTCACGATGGGTGTCGTCATCATTCCATGAACTGGAGAAATCTCATGCCTCGCCTTTGCTACTCCGCACTCAGTCCATTCTGCCGCAAAGTACGGATGGTCATGGACTGGAAGAATGTGGCTTACGATCTCTTCGACGGCTGCGCGGTCGAAACGACGCCGCTTTACAATCCACGGGCCGAGATTCCGGTGCTCGTCGATGGAGATCTGACGGTGTCCAACTCCGCCGACATCCTTGGCTATCTCGATCGCTTGCACCCGGAACTGCAGATCTACCCGACCGATCCCGTTGCCTATGCGCAGACGCGCGAGTGGGAGCGCACCGCCGACACGCTGGTCGATGCGATCATCACCGATGTCGCGATTTACAGTTGGGCGGAAATACCCCCGGCCCCGAGCGGACTGATCGAAGCCGCGAAGGGCGATCTCGATGCCATTTATGATGATTTGCAGGCAATCCTTACCGACAGGATGTTCGTCGCGGGCGAGCTTGGGGTTGGCGACTTTGCGCTCTATCCGCATTTGCTGGCCGCGCGGGCGCTGAACATTGGCGCGACCCCGGAACGCCACGACAAGGTGATCGCGTGGCTGAAACGAATCCGTGAGACGCCCGAAGGCCAGATCGATCTCGGCCATGTCCGCGCTTGGTGGGCGGACCGCGCGAACCAGTCGCTCGACACCAAGCGCGTCAATTGGGGCACCCATCGGCTCGAATGGTTTTTGGCGCACGGCTTTCTCGACCGCTTCGTCGAGGAAGTCCGCGCGGACCGCGTCCTGTGGTCGGTCGGACCCAACAACAATGCCCGGCATAGCCCGCTAGCACCGCGACGCATGGCATGAACCCCGAAGCGCCGATCCGCATTGAGGATGATGGCGCGGTTCGCCATCTGATCCTGTGCCGGCCCGCCGCCTACAATACCATCAACATTGCATTGCGCGATGCGCTGTCCACAGCGATCGATGCGGCGGATGACGATCATGCGGTTAAGGTGTTGTTGCTGCGCGCGGAGGGTAACGCTTTCTGCGCAGGGTTCGGGCTTGATTGGTCTACTTTCAATCAAGCGAGAGAGGCCGCCGAAGGCGGATGGGATTCGATGCGCGATCTGCGAGCGATCGGCTCCTACGCAGCGGCTTTTTCCAAACTCCACAGCTGTTCGAAGCCCACAATCGCGGCGGTCCAGGGGTGGTGCGTCGCCGGAGGAACCGACCTGGCGCTCAACTGCGACATCATCGTATGCGGAGAAAGTGCGAAGTTCGGCTATCCTCCGGCACGTATCTGGGGCGTGCCTGAGCAACCGTGGCTATGGGTCGCACGCATCGGGCTGCAAGCGGCGCGACGCTATCTCTTCACCGGCGATGAGATTGACGCGGCGGAGGCAGAGCGCCTTGGGCTTGTCTGGCAGCGTGTGCCCGATGCCCAGCTATTGGACTCTGCGACGACACTCGCCCACCGCATCGCGATGCTGCCGCTCAATCAACTTCAGATGCACAAGCTGGTGCTCAACGATGTTGCGCATCGCAGCTTCGATCCTGCCACATCGCGAATGCTGGGTTGCCTCTTCGACGGCGTCGCCCGCCATACGCGTGAAGGCGTGGACTTCGTCGAACGTGCGGATGTCATCGGGTGGCGGGCCGCTGTCGATGAGCGAGACGGGCCATTCGGCGACTACAGCCGCCGTCGATGATGCCCAGGCGCAGGCCTCCATGGCGGCGTGTCAAGAACGGCAGCTAGTGGGAGCGCCAGTCGGAGCGTTAAATGACCGAAACTGGGGCGCAAACCTGCCGCCAGCCGCGCCCACCAATCCCCCCCTTACCCCCGCACCGCCGTCATCAGATAGTTCAGCTTCATATCGTCCCCCACTACGAACCCCTTGGCGGGGGAAAAGCTCAGCCCGCGTGTGTCGGTGACGCGCAGGCCTGCGCTTTCCACCAACGCTGTCAGCTCATCGGGGGTGATGAATTTTGACCAGTCGTGCGTGCCGCGCGGGATTTGGCCCAGGCCTTCGGCGACGGTGATCAGCCCCAGCCGCGACAGGGGCGTGCGGTTGGGGGTGGAGAGGATAAGCAGGCCCCCGTCCGCCAGCGCGCCTGCCAGCCCGGCGATGAAGGCGGCGGGATCGGTGACGTGCTCGATGACTTCCATTGAGGTGACGAGGTCGAAGCGCTCGCTGCCCAGATTTTCAACGCTGCCCGCCCGGTAATCAATCTCCAGCCCCGATTGGGCGGCATGCGCGCGGGCGGCGGCGATGTTTTCAGGGGCAGCGTCCAGCCCCGTCACCTTTGCGCCCAACCGGGCGAGCGGCTCACATAACAGCCCCGCGCCGCAGCCGACATCCAGCGCGGTCTTGCCCGCCAGCGGGGTAAAGCTGCGCCCGTCTGCGCGCCAATGCGCGTCAGCCGCGGCGCGGATAAAGCCAAGTCGGGCGGGGTTGAGGCGGTGGAGCATCGCCGATGATCCCTTGGGATCCCACCACTGCGCCGCCAATTTGCCGAAATGCGCGGCTTCATTTGGGTTGATGGTGGTGGGGATCGTTGTGGAGTCGCTTGCCATTGTCATGCCCCCCACTTATCAGCCGCCCCTTTCCAACCCAAGGAATTCTGTTCGCCATGGCGCGTATCGTGATGAAGTTCGGCGGCACATCGATGGCCGGCATCGAGCGGATCAGAAACGTGGCCGCACGCGTAAAGCGCGAAGTGGCGGCGGGTCATCAGGTGGCCGTCGTCGTTTCCGCGATGGCGGGCGAGACAGACCGGCTCGTCAATTTCTGTCGCGAGGCATCGCCGCTATACGACCCGGCCGAATATGATGTGGTGGTTGCCAGCGGCGAACAGGTGACCAGCGGGCTGCTGGCGATTGCGCTGCAGGCGGCGGGGGTGCCGGCGCGAAGCTGGCTCGGCTGGCAATTGCCCATCCACGCCTCCACCGCCCATGCTGCCGCCCGGATTGACGGAATCGATACCGACGCGTTGGTCGCGGCGATGGAAGCAGGCGAAGTGGCGGTGATCCCCGGCTTTCAGGGCATGACAGCGGCGGGCCGGGTCGCCACGCTGGGCCGTGGTGGATCGGATACATCGGCGGTGGCGGTGGCAGCGGCGGTGAAGGCGGATCGCTGCGATATCTATACCGATGTTGACGGGGTTTATACCACCGATCCGCGCATCGTGCCGCGCGCTCGCAAGCTAACCCGCGTCACTTATGAAGAAATGCTGGAGCTCGCCAGCGTGGGGGCCAAGGTGCTCCAGACGCGGTCAGTGGGGCTGGCAATGAAGGAAGGGGTGCGCATTCAGGTGCTCTCCAGCTTTGATGATCCCAATAACTCAGCCACGGCAGATACGCTGCCCGGCACCATGATCGTCGGCGATGACGAGATAGGAGACGATATGGAACGCCAGCTCATCACCGGCATCGCGCATGACAAGAACGAAGCCAAGATCACCCTGACCGAAGTGCCCGACAAGCCCGGCGCGGTCGCGCGCATTTTTGGGCCGCTGGCCGATATCAACATCAACGTCGACATGATCATCCAGAACATCGCGCATAATGGCGGATCAACCGACGTTACCTTTACCGTGCCCCAGGCCGAACTGGCGCGCGCGCTGGATGCGCTGGACAAGGCAAAGGCCGATATCGGCTATGCCGGCCAAATCCATGATACCAAGGTCGCCAAGATATCCGTGGTGGGCGTGGGCATGCGCAGCCATGCCGGTGTGGCGTCGACCATGTTCAAGGCGCTGGCGGACCGCGGCATCAACATCCAGGCGATCTCCACCAGCGAGATCAAGGTGAGCGTGCTGATCGAAGAGGATTATACCGAACTCGCGGTGCGCGTGCTGCATACCGCTTATGGGCTGGATGCGGAGGACGCGGCGTAATCGCGGGGGTAATCACCGGGCGCGGCGCGTTCAATCAACGTGTCGTCAGATGCCCGACGCCCGATGCGTCAAACGTCAGTATATACGCAGCGCCCAGCGGCATTGACCACGCTGTCTGATCCGCGGTGACAACGTCGCCAATGCCTTGCCCGCCGCTCGACCGGGCCAGTTGATAGCCGCCGAGGGGAATTGGCAGCGATGCCAGCGGTGCTGCGGGGGCCGCATAGGCGCAGAATATCAGATCTGTGCCGAGCCCGAACCCGACCGTGACGGCGTAGAGCGTGGAATCATAGCTGGGGATATGCCAGCCCTTGGCATCATGCGTTAGCGTGATCGCCGGGTTCATCTGCATCGTGAAACTGTCTGCATCGCTGGAATAGGCGAACGCATTCGTGTTGGCGGCGATTTCGCCCTTTTTTTGTACAGCCGCAAACCACCACAGCGGCAAATCGCGGTTGAACGGGATGTAGACGGCGCGGTTTACCGTTTGCAATCCAGCCACCAGCCGCTCGCCCCCGGCTGGTGCGGGCAATCCGGGAAAAATCGTTGCGACCAGATCAACGCTGTAATCGGCCGCCGCAACGATTGTAACGCTGGTCTGGGGCGCTGCGGTTTGAAGCGCTGCACCGGTGGCTGCAACGCGATTGCGTGCAGCCACCGGTGGAAAGCGACGATTGGCAGCGTGGATCTGGGCCGGGGTTGGGGTGAAAGAATTTGCCATAAGGTCTTTGCCCCAAACCCGGCCTTTGCCGCTGCCGTGCATGCTTGTCAGTCAGTCTTTGGACGCACCGCCAAACAGGGCGTTCGCCCCGGCGACGACCAGATCCTTGATCTGCTGTACCGACTGTTGGCCACTATACGAGAATTCGACGGTGGTGCGGCCGCGGGCGGGTCTGGTAATCGTGAACTGGACGCCGCTGATGATGAAGAACGCAAAGCTGGCCGCCAGCGCGCTTGCAACCGTGATGGTACCGGTAAGGTACGTATCGGTTTCGTCACCTGCTGCTGCAGCGTTGAGCACTTCTTGCTTTGGCCAGGACACAGATGTGACTTCATCCTTCTGCACCTTGTCGCTCTCGAGATAGGCCAGCGCCATCAACTCACCATGCGCTTCGGAGGTTAGGAAGCCGAGATCACTCATCAGCATCATCTTGGTTGGCTTGCCCGGCGTGATCTTCCACTTGCCGTTGTTGAGCAGCGTGACGGTGCAAGCGCCGGCAATGAAATTCCCGGGAACGTTGACCTGGGCTGAATCGTTGCTGACCTGAGTCCAGTCGGCCAGAGTCGATGAGCCAAATTCTCCGGTGCTGACATAAAAGCTCAGCTTTGGCGTCAACGTCCGGCTTTTATTTGGCGAGGGCGACCAGGACATGCCCATGAAGCCCGCTTCCGTTTGAATGCCGAACGACTGGCTGGCATACCAGCCCAGCGATTCGTTGTTTTCCTGGTCAAAGGGATTGGAAATGATCTTCAAGCTATTCGGCCCGACGCTGTCGGTGTTCAAGACAAGCTTTGGTCCCTTGTTCGGGGGCGCGTCTGCATAGTTCGCGTTCCATACCTGCGAAAGATCGCTGTTCTGCGAAATGGTCGAGTTAACCTTGACGTTCAGCCCGACGGCATTGTTGCTTGCACCGGCAGCAACGACATATTGGACTGGAATTGTGAAGGAATTGGTTGCTGGATCATTTGAATCAATCGCCAGTGACGCGCTGGAATTTGCAAATACCGACGCATCACTTGCCACCTCTTGTGGCCGAGCCAGGAAGCACCAGAATGTCTGAGTAGTGGATGACTGGTTGATCAAATAGATCGTATAATTTGTTGGCATGATATTCTCCTAATTAAATAGCGATTAAAAATTGACCGTCGCTGACTGACGCGTGTCAACATTCGTTCATCACCTTATTTGTGACGACGGCATGCGATTCAGAGATAATTATACTATGGTGCGGAGATACAAATCTGGACGTTTTTGACATATTTGTAACAAGCAATGCGACGGACTTTTCAGTTAGCCGCACGTCAACATTAGCAATTGTCAAAAATCATACATGCCTTTGCGTATCCACTCTGGAGCAATTCGATATCGATATCGATATTGACTGATTGGTTTTGTTGTTAAAATCGTGGATTAGCCCGGCGCGTCTGCCTCGCCACTGCTCTCAGCCGATGTCGCGTGCCGCCACTTGGGCGACTGCACCAGAATGGCGCTATCGGTGAAATTCACCCCGGCAGTGCGGGCACAGCGGGGATGCGGCCGGTTTTTCCGCTCGCGCTTGCGGCAGGGGCCGGGGGTGGGCATAGCCAGATCATGACGATCCAAGCACAAACCCGCCCCGGCCCGATTGCGACCACGGGCAGCGCTACACTCGCCACCCTGATGGCGCGCGGCACAGCCTTTCTGGGGACGCAGACCGCGATCATTTGCGGGGCCATGTCGTGGGTGAGCGAACGCCATCTTGTTTCTGCGATGTCGAATGCGGGCGGGTTCGGGCTGATTGCGTGTGGCGCGATGACGCCCGCGTTGCTCGACGCGGAGATTGCCGCGACCAAGGCGCTGACCACAAAGCCGTTCGGCGTGAACCTGATCACGATGCACCCGCAGCTATTTGATCTGATCGCGGTCTGCGCGCGCCATGAAGTAACGCATGTGGTGCTGGCGGGTGGCTTGCCCCCGGCGGGTGCTTTGGATGCCATCAAGGCAGGTGGCGCGAAGGTGATCTGTTTTGCGCCCGCGCTCAGTCTGGCCAAGAAGCTGATCCGATCGGGCGTTGATGCGCTGGTAGTTGAGGGGATGGAGGCTGGCGGCCATATCGGCCCGGTCTCGACCAGCGTGCTCGCGCAGGAAATTCTGCCGCATGTGGCAGAGCAGGTGCCGGTGTTTGTGGCTGGCGGCATCGGCCGGGGAGAGGTGATCGCGGCGTATCTGGAAATGGGGGCGGCGGGGGTGCAGCTGGGCACGCGCTTTGCCTGCGCGACGGAAAGCATCGCGCATCCCAACTTCAAAAAGGCGTTCTTTCGCGCTTCTGCCCGCGATGCCATCGCCAGCATCCAGATTGATCCGCGCCTGCCCGTTATCCCAGTACGCGCGCTGAAGAATGCAGGCGCTGACCTGTTCACCGCAAAGCAGCGCGAAGTTGCCGCCTTGCTCGATGCTGGTTCGGTCGCGATGGGCGAGGCGCAACTGCAGATCGAACATTTCTGGGCAGGCGCTTTGCGTCGTGCGGTGATTGACGGTGATGTCGAGCATGGTTCGCTGATGGCCGGGCAATCGGTCGGCATGGTGACGAAGGAAGAGCCGGTTGGCGAGATTATTGCACAATTAATGGATGAAGCCGCTCACGCGCTGGAAAAACGGGCGACCTGACGGCAACTGCGCTGTTTTTTTCAATTCTGACCAATGCTATAAACTAGCGGATGGAGGCAGCGCCTTTCGCCCGCACTGTATATCGACCGACAACCAATCGGCAACGTGTGCTGACGATTGTGATGGTCATGTTTCTGTACATCATCGCGGCGTATCTTTTCTTTGCGCTGCGCGATCGACCGCCTATCCGAATAGAGCGCGACACGCCCACCATCGTTGAACTGCTGCCGCAGCGTGAACCGCCACAGCCGGAACTGCCGGCGGTACAGCCCAGGGCAGCACCCAAACCGGCACCCGCGACGCCGCGATCATCGCCCGTTCGCGTCGATACGCCGCCGCCCGCGCCCGTCTTAGCGCAAGCGGCCATGCCGCGGATCGATTATACGCCAACGCCTATAGCACGTCCCGCGCCACCGCCGGTGATTGCGGGCGGTGCGGCGGTTGGCGACAGCGGCACGGGCGCACAAGGCACCAATGGCGGCGACCCTGGCAATGGTGGGCCGGGGACGGGGGGTGACGGGGGCGGTGGCCGCGATACGGCGATTAAAGCCGAATGGGCCAGGGACGCGACCTGGGAAGAAATTTATGCCTTTCACCCGTTGGGCGCGCGACGGGCCAAAAAATCGGGTGTGGTCGAGCTGCGCTGCCTAGCAACGCTGAAACAACGGCTCAAAGCATGCCGGGTGGCTGCCGAATCGCCGAAGGGCTGGGAATTTGGTCGCGCTGCGCTGTCGCTTGCGCCGCAGTTGCGCGTTCTGCCGCGAAAAGAAAATGGCGTCGAAGTTGATAATTCAAGGGTTTACTTCAAGATTAGGTTCGATTTGCCGAGAGAGAAGGAATAGCGCGTTTCGGTGCCGTCACCGGGCTTTTTGCGCGTTGTTCTGCATCCGCCATATGGCAACCCGACGTGCAATGTTAGGCAGTGGCGATGGAGTCGATTCTACCAGACCCGGGCGGTTACGCGGCAATTACGCCACGCCAGCGTTTGATCACGATCCCGCTGGTTCTGGCGCTGCATTTTGCGATCATTGCTTTGCTGATGTTGACGCCAACGGTGCGCCGCCTGACGCAGGAGGCGACGCCGTTTGTCGTTCGGCTGTTGCCGCTCGACAGCAGCGAGGCGCCGGAACCGCTCGCCGCACCGCCAGCCGCACCGCCACCACCAGTCACGCCAGCGCCTGCAACCCCGGCGACGCCCGCCAAGCCCACCCCACCGGTAACCGTAACCCCGCGCCCGAGTGCCGTGCCTCTGCCATCACCGCCATCTGCACCCGCCGCGCCGCTTGCGCGCCCGGCCCCGGATGGCGACATTACGATGGGCGGCGGTCGCGCGGCCCCGCTTGGCTTTGCGCCGGCGCGCTGGGTGCGCAAAATCACCGATGAGGAATTTTTCCCGCTGTTGGCCGAGGATTTGTGGCGGGTGCCAATGGACGTGCGGTTTCGGCTGCGGTGTAACGTTGCGGCGGACACCCGGATCGATTGCCGTATCCTGAGCGAATCGCCCACTATTCCCGGGGTTCGCACCGCCGTTTTGCGCGGGCTGCCGATATTGCGGATGCGCCCGCCAATGCGTGATGGCCGCCCGGTTCTGGACCAACCGGTCGAATTTGAATGGCGGGTGGGGCAGCATAACCGGTTTTCGGTGCTGGATCGTTGAGGGCGCGCGCGCAGGCGCTGTCATCGCGCTTTGCTTTCTGTTAGCCCGGTGAAGTGACTATTTCCGCTGCCATATCCGCCCGAGAGATGCTTGTCCGGCTGCACGATGTGATGGCAGCACGATCAACCGCACAGGCCAAGCTGAACAGCGTCGTCAAGATCATTGGTGAAGCGACTGATAGCGAGGTCTGCTCGATCTATTTGTTGCGCGAAGGCGTGCTTGAATTGTTCGCCACCCAAGGGCTCGATCAGGCCGCGGTCCACGTCACCAAAATGGCGATGGGGGAGGGGCTGGTCGGCACGATCGCCCAGAATGTCGAGATTTTGAACCTCGACGAAGCGGCTTCGCATCCCGATTTCGCGTTCAAGCCCGAAACCGGTGAAGACAAGTTTCACAGCTTTGCCGGTGTGCCGATCATCCGGCGCGAACGCGCGGTTGGGGTGTTGTGCGTCCAGCATGTCGAGCTGCATCGCTATGCCGATGTTGAGGTGGAAGCGCTGCAAACGGTGGCAATGGTGCTGTCTGAACTGATCGCCAATGCCGATCTGATTGATGCAAGTGCCGCGTCCACCACGCGCCCGCAATCAACGGCGGCAATGCGGATTGCGGGCCTGAAGCTGGTCGACGGCATGGCGCGCGGCTTTGCGGTTTTCCACCAGCCCCGGATCACGATCGAGCATACCGTTGCCGAGGATGCCGATGCGGAACGCCACCGCGTTTATGGCGCGTTTGATAAGATGCGCGAACAGATTGAACGGATGGCGGCGCAGGCCGAATTCGGGAAGGGTGGCGAGCATGACGAGGTGCTCGAGACCTATAAGATGTTCGCCTATGATGAGGGCTGGAGCCGCCGGATCAATGAAGCGATCGACAGCGGGCTGACCGCCGAGGCGGCAATTGAGCGCGTTCAACAACGCACGCGGATGCGGATGCGGCAGATTGACGATCCGTTGCTCGCCGAACGCATGCATGATCTAGAAGATCTGTCGAACCGGCTGCTGCGCATTGTATCAGGCCAGATGGGGACGGCCGCGCAGATGGGGCTGCGGCAGGATTCCATTCTGATCGCGCGTAACCTGGGCCCGGCCGAACTGCTGGAATATGACCGGCGGCGGCTGAAGGGCGTGATCCTGGAGGAAGGATCGCTGACCGCGCATGTTACCATCGTTGCGCGGGCCATGGGGGTGCCGGTGCTGGGCCGGGTGAAGGATGTCCGTCGCCTGATCGGGGACGGCGATCTGTTGCTGCTGGATGTGACGGCGGGGGAAATATTTGCCCGCCCCACGCCGCTGATCGAGGAATCGTTTGAGGGCAAATTGCTGCTCAGCCAAAAGCGGCGGGCATCCTTTGCCGCGATGAAGGACGAACCACCGGTCACGCGGGATGGCACGCGGCTGACGCTGATGGTCAATGCCGGGTTGCGCGATGATGTGGCAGCGCTGGACCTTACCGGGGCAGACGGCATCGGCCTGTTCCGCACCGAATTCCAGTTTCTGGTTTCCGCCACATTGCCGCAGCGCGAACGCCAGCAGCGTTTGTACCGCGACGTGCTGGAGGCGGCGGGCGACCGGCCTGTCATCTTCCGCACGGTCGATATCGGCGGGGACAAGGCCTTGCCGTATCTGAAGGACGATGCGGATGAGGAAAATCCGGCGATGGGCTGGCGCGCGCTCCGGCTGGCGCTGGAACGCGATGGATTGATGAAGGCCCAGGCGCGCGCGTTGATTGAGGCGGCGGCGGGCAGAACGCTTAACGTGATGTTTCCGATGGTTTCTGAACCTTGGGAGTTTGATGAGGCCCAGTCGTTGTTTGAGGCGCAGCGGGCCTGGATCGCATCACGCCAGCGCAAATTGCCAACGCTGATCCGTTATGGCGCGATGCTGGAAGTGCCAGCGTTGGCAGAGATGCTGGATGTGTTATTGCCACGGCTCGATTTTCTGTCGATTGGCACCAATGATCTGACGCAGTTTCTGTTTGCCGCCGATCGCGCCAATCCCAAGCTGGCCGAACGCTATGACTGGCTGAGCCCGGCAATTTTGCGGTTCTTGTCGCGCGTGGTTGCGCCGACCCGCGCGGCCGGGGTCGATCTGGCGGTGTGCGGCGAAATGGGCGGGCGGACGCTGGAGGCGATGGCGCTGATCGGGCTGGGGATAGAGCGGCTGTCAATTACGCCTGCCGCTGTCGGGCCGGTTAAAGCAATGATCCGCTCGCTTGATCGTGCCAGGCTGATGGAAGATATGGCGGCAATGCTCGCGCGGCCCCCGCGCGACATGCGCGGCGCGCTGGCGGCGTGGGCGGCTGATAATCAGGTCGAATTGGTCTGATGCAAAGCCCAGCCGCTTTTTCGCGCGTTGACACCCCCGATGCCCTGCGGGACATAGCCGCCAAGTTTAGCGCCAAGATTAGCCATTCCGGAGATGCCGATGCCCGATTTTGATCCGAGCGAAGAGGCAACCCTGTTCCCCAAGACAGCGGGTGAGCGGCTGCGTGAATCGCGCGAATCGCAAGGGATTTCGCTGGCCGAGGTGGCGGCGCGCACGCGGGTGCCGCTGCGCCATCTGGAGGCGATTGAGCAATCCAATTATGGTGGTCTGCCCTCGCACACCTATTCGGTGGGCTTTGCCAAGGCCTATGCCCGTGCGATCGGCATGGATGAAGTGCCCATTGCCCGCGATGTGCGGGCCCAGGCCGATGCCGTGCAGCGTCCACCCGAATATCAGCCCTATGAAATGCAGGATATCAAGCGCCAGCCGCCCAAGGGACTTGCGCTGGGGGTGAGCATCGCAGCAGTGCTGGTGGTGATCGCGGTTGGGCTTTGGTACGGCACCACCTTGTTCCGGGGCGATGGCGAAACCGCCACGGTTGCCCCGGCGGTAGAAACCATGCCTGCACCGGTCGCGCCCACGCCTGAACCGGTTTCGGTGCCAAGTGGCCAGGTGACGCTGACGGCGACGGATGTGGTGTGGCTGCGCGTTTATGACGGCGATGGCAAATCGCTGTACGAGGCGGAGATGAAGCCCGGCGAGCGCTATGATGTGCCGGCCGACGCCAATCGGCCGATGATCAATGTCGGGCGACCAGACAAGTTGCAGGTTTCGGTAAACGGATCGAATGTGCCTGCGCTGGGCGACGGTGCGCGCGCAATCAAGGATGTGGAGATCAGCGCCCAGGCGCTGCTGGCGCGCGGCACCGATGCAGCGGCGATAATGCCCGCAGCAACCGCCACCGATACGCCTGCGGCGACAGCGGCGGCATCGCCATCCACCACGACGCGCCGGTCACCGCGTCGCCCGGCCCGGACCGTCAGCAATCGTACCGCCTCGCCGACAAGTGCTGAACAGGCACCGCCGCCGCCCGTCACCACCCCTGCGCCAGCGCCAACCACGTCGCCCCCCGCAGGCGGGACAAGCCCGGCACCCTAATCGGGTTGCATAGGGCTGGCGAAAACCGGTGCGGGTCCGCTATACCCTGTCGATCAAGTGGTGGGTGGGAAGTAAAATGCGGATCAAGTCGTTGGGAATCATGCTGCTGACGGGGCTGTTGCTCAGCTCAACCGCAGCGGTTGCGCAAAGCAATGTCGAAGGCCGGGTCGACCGGCTGGAGCGTGAGATGCGCGCGGTGCAGCGTAAGGTGTTCCCCGGCGGCAACGGCCAATATTTTCCGCCAGATATTGCTCCGCCATCCAGCACCGGTGCCCCTGCGCCGGGATCGCCTGCATCAACACCCGCCGCCGACATTAACGGGCGGATCAACGCGGTTGAATCGCAGTTGACGGTGTTGACGGGGCAAATCGAGCAGAACCAATACCGGCTGCAGCAGTTTGAAGAGGCGTTTGCCGCGTATAAACGCACCACCGATGCCCGGCTGAAGGCGCTGGAGGATACCGCATCGGCGACAGGGGGCACTGCCAGCGCTGTTCCGCCGGCAACCAGCACGGCCACCCCGGCTGCAGCGACGCCCAAGCCGGTCGTCACCCCCAAGCCCGTTACCCCGCCCAAGGTTACGTCAACGGTGGCCGCGGTGCCGGTGGATCCCAACCGGGCGCGGCTGGTGGCGGCAGTGGCAAAGCCGCTAACTGATGACCCAGCCGATGACCTGTATGTCTATGGCTATCGGTTGTGGCAGGCCAAATTTTACCCCGAGGCGCAGGTGCAATTGAAGCAGGTCGTCGCGAAATACCCCACCAATCGCCGCGCAAGCTGGTCGCAGAATTTGCTGGGCCGATCCTATCTGGATGAAGGCAAGCCCTCGCTCGCCTCGCTGGCTTTTTACGAGAATTACAAGAAATTCCCGGATGGCGAGCGTGCGCCCGACAGCCTGTATTTCTTGACGGTTGCGCTGAAAAAGCTGGGCAAGCCATCGGCGGATATCTGCCAAGTCTATGACGAGCTGAGCGAGGTTTACGCAACCAGGATCACCGCGCAGATGAAGGATGATATTGCGCGTGGCCGGGCGACGGAAAAATGCAAAGCCAATTGAGCCGGTGAGCGTGGTGCCCGACGCCGGGCTGACCACGCGCTTTCGGGCTGATGTTGCGGGTGCGCTGGGCCGCCCGATTGATGCGGGCGACCGGCTTGCGCTGGCGGTATCGGGTGGGCCAGACAGCATGGCGATGCTCGCGCTCGCCGCTGCGGCTTTTCCGGGGCTGGTGATTGCCGCGACGGTTGATCATGGGTTGCGGCCGCAAGCGGCGGATGAAGCGGCGATGGTCGCCAATTATTGCGCGCAGATTGGTGTGCCCCATGTGACGCTGCGTGTCGCCGCGCTGCGCGATCCCCGCGACAATCTGCACGATTGGGCCAGGGCCCAACGTTATGCGCTGCTGACGGGCTGGGCCGTCGACCATGGCGCGCGCATTCTGGCGACCGCCCACCACGCCGATGATCAGGCAGAAACCTTCCTGATGCGCGCGGCCAGGGGGTCGGGCGTGGCCGGGCTGGCGGGCATTCGGGCGCACCAGAAAATGTCGATCAGCAGACCCGCCGCTGGCATGCCAATGCATGTTTTTGATGCGTGGACGCTTGATCTGATCCGCCCCCTGCTGGGCTGGCGCGTTGCCGATTTGCGCGCGACCGCCGTTGCTGGCGCGATCCCGTTTGTTGATGATCCCAGCAATGCCGATGCGCGGTTTGATCGCACTGCGTTTCGCGCCCTGCTCCGCGATACGCAGCTGCTCGATCCGCAGAAGGTGGCGCGCTCAGCCGCCCATGCAGCAGAGGCTGACGCGGCGTTGCGCGCGATCGAGGATTGGTTGTGGGGCGAGCGTAAAATCGTACCCACCGGCGTGGATGATCCTGATGTGCAATCCTGGCTCGATCTCACCGGGTTGCCGCGCGAGGTGAAACGCCGCCTGGCACGGACCGCAATCGAACGGGTACGCGCCGTCAACGGCATCATCCGCCCCGATTTTACCGACGCGACCAATATCGAATCGCTGCTCGATGCGCTGGAACGGGGCAAGTCGGCCACGCAGGCGGGCATTTTGGTGTCCCCAAAGGGCACAATTTGGCGGTTTTCGAAGGCTCCACCGCGCCAATCACACTGATCGACGATACCGCCTAACTGTTCCATTGCCATTCACCTTTTGCTGCCTATCTTGGAGACTCTGAAAGGCGGCACGCGACGATGAACGATAACGACAGACAGCAGGGCCCGGATCATGGCGGCAACGGGGGCGGCAACGGCAATCCCTGGATGAAAAATCTGATGATCTGGCTGGGCATATTGGTTGCCTTGGCATTGTTCGTCACGATGTTTGAAAACGGATCGCGCACCGTCGCCAGCAGCAATGCGCTGTCCTATTCGGCGTTTTTGTCGAAAGTCAGCGAGGGTTCCGTCCGCGAAGTGAAGATCATGGGCGAGGTGGTGACCGGCATCACCACCAGCGGCGACAAGTTCCGCACCTATGCGCCAGCCGATCCGACGCTGATTTCGCGCCTGACCGACAAGAATGTGATCATCAATGTTGGGCCGGAAGAAGGCCCGTCGATCTGGCAATATATCCTCGTCCAGTCGCTGCCGTTCGTGCTGTTTTTGGGCATCGCGTTTTTTGTGCTGCGCCAGATGCAGAAAAATTCGGGATCGGGCGCCATGGGCTTTGGCAAGTCGCGCGCGCGAATGCTGACCCAGAAAGAAGGGAAGGTGACGTTTGATGACGTTGCCGGCATCGACGAAGCCCGCGAAGAATTGCAGGAAATCGTCGAGTTTTTGAAGGATCCGACAAAGTTTGCGCGGCTGGGCGGCAAAATTCCCAAGGGCGCGCTGCTGATGGGATCGCCCGGCACTGGCAAGACCTTGCTCGCCCGCGCGATTGCAGGCGAGGCCGGCGTGCCGTTCTTCACCATTTCGGGTTCCGATTTTGTCGAAATGTTCGTGGGCGTGGGCGCAAGCCGCGTGCGGGACATGTTTGAACAGGCCAAAAAATCAGCGCCGTGCATCGTCTTCATCGACGAAATCGACGCTGTTGGTCGCCACCGCGGCGCAGGCCTGGGCAACGGCAATGATGAGCGCGAGCAGACGCTGAACCAGCTGCTGGTCGAAATGGATGGTTTTGAGGCCAATGAAGGCATCATCATCATCGCCGCGACCAACCGGCCCGACGTGCTTGATCCTGCGCTGCTGCGCCCCGGTCGCTTCGATCGTCAGGTCGTGGTGCCGCGCCCTGACATTGAAGGGCGTATCAAGATTCTGCAGGTCCATATGAAAAAGGTACCGTTGGCACCTGACGTCGATCCGCGCACAATTGCGCGCGGTACGCCGGGATTTTCGGGTGCCGATCTTGCCAACCTCGTCAACGAAGCAGCACTCACCGCCGCTCGCAAGGGCAAGCGCCTGGTGGCCAATGCCGAGTTTGAAGAGGCCAAGGACAAGGTGATGATGGGGGCCGAACGCCGTTCCATGGTGATGACTGACGATGAAAAGCGGATGACCGCCTATCACGAAGCCGGCCATGCGATTGTCGCGATGCACGAACCGGCGTCCGATCCGATCCACAAGGCAACGATCATCCCACGCGGTCGTGCGCTGGGCATGGTGATGCGCCTGCCGGAACGCGATTCATACAGCTATCACCGCGACAAGATGTACGCGAACCTGTCCGTCTCAATGGGCGGCCGCGTCGCCGAAGAACTGATCTTTGGGTATGACAAGGTGTCGTCCGGTGCCTCGTCCGACATCAGCTATGCCTCGGGCCTTGCCCGCGACATGGTGACGCGCTGGGGCATGTCCGACGCGCTCGGGCCGCTGGAATATGCGGAGCCTGAGGGTGAGACCTATCTTGGCTATTCGTCCGCCCGGCCGATGCGGATGTCGAACGAGACCGCGCAGTTGATCGATGCCGAGATCAAGCGGATCGTGAACGGTGGCCATGAAAAGGCAACCACGCTGCTGACCGAACATATCGATCAACTGCATGTGCTGGCAGAGGCGCTGTTGGAGTATGAGACGCTGTCGGGCGATGAGATCAAGCGGCTGATTGCGGGCGAAGACATGGGCCGACCTGATTCGGGCCCGAAGACGTCCGCGTTGCCGGTTGGCGGCACCTCGATCCCCAAAACGCGCCGCCCCAAGGGGCCACTCGGCAATCCGGCGCCGCAGGGTGCCTGAACTGCTGCATGCCGACGCTGCCGATTGAGGTGGCGTCGGCATCGTTTGCCGGTGGCGCAGGGCAGCGCCGGTGAAGCGCCGCCGGGATACGGTGTTTTTTCGTGTCCAGGCAAAGCCTAACGCTTCCAATCCCTGAACGGCATTGTTATGGCACTGCGCGTGTCAATGGGAGCCTGATATGCGCAAGATGATCATCGGTTTGGCGGCAATTGCGGTGATGGTTCCCGCCGCAGCGCAGGCGATGAGCGTGGCCGAATGGCTCGCCA
Organism: Proteobacteria bacterium ST_bin14; assembly: GCA_002083655.1. Lineage (GTDB taxonomy): Bacteria > Pseudomonadota > Alphaproteobacteria > Sphingomonadales > Sphingomonadaceae > Sphingomonas. Next base: position 130,480 of record MSXR01000008.1, read on the forward strand.
AGGCTGATGCACTGAAGGACAAGGGCATTTTCGCGGTTGGCTCCCCCGACATTGCCTTGTTGGGTGATGAAGTGAAAGCAGCGGGTGCAGCCTATCGCGCCGGGCTCGCCAAGCAGGTCGCGGCGGGCAAGAAACCGTCAAGCTGCCCGCCACCGGTGGGGCAGGTGAAGATTTCGAGCGACGACATCATCAAGGAATTCAAGGCTATCCCGGCCGCGCGCCAGAAGCAGAGCGTTGCTCAGGCATGGGCGACGATGATGACGCGGCGTTACCCCTGTAAGGGATGATATCGTGCGTTCTGCATGAACGCGCGACGGATGAGGTCGACATAGCAAGATTGCAGTTCAGGCGATGATGCCCAATATCGCAATGAAGAAGATAATCCCGGCGGCCGCCGAAAAGAACAGCAGGGCAAAAGTGCGCCAGACCGCCCCGAAACGGCTGATCCCGTAAGCGCCGCGCAACTGCTTATACATATGCAGCGGTGGCCCAAAGGTGAAGATTGTGGCGATCATGCCGGCGGGCAGTCCGATGACCTTGCCGACGCTCAGCAGCACCGCCCCCATCGTCATCGCCGACAGCGAATAGATCGCAAAAATGGCGTGATCATAAGGCCCTACATCACGGCGAAACGGGAAAAGCAGCCATATGAACGGGATGGAAATCGGGATCAGCGCCCAGCTATATTTATAGGCGCTGGACTGAAGTTTGTAGAGGAACAGCTTGGGTTCCTTCACCGCATAGGCAATCCGCTTGTCGAGAGAGGGGATGCCCGTGTTGATCTCGCTCTTTTTGATATTGATAACGTTACCCGTCGTCAGATCATAGGCGGTTTGCAGACCGTCAATGTCCTTATCAACCGACTTGATCTTGTCATCGACTTTTTCAGTATCAGCCTTTTTGGCGCGTAGCACATCGCGCATGGCAACCAGTTTTGCCCGGACTGATTTTTGCTCGTTCAGTTCCTTAACCAGCTCAGGCGGCGTAAGTTTCGATCCATTGCGATTGACGTTTACATTGTCGCCACCCATCGGGCCGCCAATCGTTTCAAATGTCGCCACCATCAGGAATACCGAGAACAGGAACAATGCCAGCGGCGACACGAACCGGGCGCGCTCACCGGCGATATAGCGGCGGGTAAGCTGGCCGGGCCGGGTGAACAGCATCGGCAGCGTCGTCCAGATCTTGCCCTCAAAATGCCAGACGCCGTGGAGCAGATCATGGCCGATTGAGGCAAGCGTGCGGTGGATATGGCCGGTCTGCCCGCATTCATGGCAAAATTCGCCCTTCAGCGCGGTACCGCAATTCAAGCACAGCCCCGATCCGTGCGCGCCGTGCATGGCTTCCCCCGCATGCGGTTCAAACGCACGGCCTACCAATCCCCCGGTTGCCAGATCTGCCGCTGCTTCGAATCCACCTGTCATCATTTCCCCCCAGAATTTGCCAAGCGTATCAAAGGCGGTTGGCGGTTGCGACAAAATCTTGTGCGGCGCGACATTGGCGTGCGCCGCCGCTGCTGCTAGCGATCATCCATGACCGACGACGAACCCGCTCCAACCCAAGTCATTGCCCAGATGGGCGCGCGGGCGCGCGCAGCAGCGATGCTGCTGGCGACGCTGCCCACGGCGGCGCGAGCGAACGGGCTGCGCTGCGCTGCCGATGCACTGCGGCGGGCCGCACCGCGCATCGCCGCCGCCAATGCCGAGGATATGGCGGCGGCCACGCTTTCAGGACTGTCGCCAGCGATGCTCGATCGCCTGCACCTGGACGGACCGCGTATTGAGGCAATGGCTGCAGGTGTTGCCAGCGTCGCCGGTTTGCCCGATCCGGTTGGCCAGGTGATTGAGCACAGGATTGCGCCGAGCGGCATCGCGCTTACCCGGCTGCGTGTGCCGATTGGCGTGATCGGCATCATCTATGAAGGCCGCCCCAATGTAACCGCAGACGCAGCGGCGCTGTGTGTAATGTCGGGCAATGCCGTCATTCTGCGCGGGGGCAGCGAGGCAACGCGCAGCAACCACGCAATCCACGCCGCCTTTGTCGAGGGGTTGGTGGAAGCGGGCTTGCCTGGCGATGCCGTGCAACTGGTCGAATCGACTGATCGCGCGCTGGTGGGGGCAATGCTGACGGCAGCGGGGGTGATCGACATGATTGTCCCGCGCGGGGGCAAAAGCCTGGTCGCGCGCGTGCAGGCCGATGCCCGCGTGCCGGTGCTCGCGCATCTCGACGGGAACAATCATGTCTATGTTGATGCGTCGGCCGATCCGGCGATGGCGGTATCGATCACGATAGACGCCAAGATGCGGCGCACCGGCGTATGCGGGGCGATGGAGACATTGCTGATCGACCGGGCCTATCCAGACGCGGCTCACCTGATTGCGAGCCTGCGCGCGACGGGCTGTGAGGTGCGCGGTGATGCGGCGGTTCGGGCGATTGACCCCGGCGTGCTGCCCGCCAGCGATGCCGATTGGGATACCGAATATGTCGATGCGATTGCCGCCATCGCGGTGGTGGACGGCGTTGGCGGGGCGATGGCGCATATCGCGCGCCACGGATCGAACCACACCGATGCCATTGTGGCGCGCGATGCGGCGACCGCTGAGCGGTTTCTGGCAGGCGTCGATAGCGCCATCGTGCTGTGGAATGCCTCCACCCAATATGCCGATGGCGGCGAATTCGGGCTCGGCGCGGAGATTGGCATCGCCACTGGCCGCCTGCACGCCCGCGGGCCGGTCGCGCTGGAGGGGCTGACGACGTATAAATGGGTCGGGCGCGGCACGGGGCAGGTGCGGGGTTGATCGCTTTGTATCGATTGTATACATTGGCTGCATGACGAAATCATCCGCTGTCATCACCTGCCGCATCGACACGGAACTGCTGGGAATGCTTGACCAGCTTGCCGCGCGCCGAGAGCGGACGCGTGGTTGGCTCGTCAGCAAGGCGGTGCGGCGTTTTGTCGAAGAAGAGCTGCGGTTCGATGCGTTTTTGCAGGAGGGCGAAGATTCAATCGATCGGGGCGACTTTTTCACGCAGGAACAGATGGAAGCGTGGTTTGAAGAGCGATACCGGGCAGCTGATGCTGCATGAAAGCCATTCGATGGTCGCGTGAAGCGCGCGCAGATCTTGCTGAAATTGACGTTTATTTTCGCCCGCTAAATCCCGATTATGCCGCCCAGATCGGTCGCAAGGCGATTGCTGCATCTAGGTTTCTTGCTGTCCATCCGGGCGCGGGCGTGATGTTGCAAGACCGCTCGATTCGAAAATGGCGGGTGCAAGGAACACCCTATTTGCTGCTTTATCGGGAGGACGAAGGCCAGCTTCGCATCGTTCGCATCGTCCATGCCGCACGCGATTGGACAAACTTCGTATGACCCGCATCGGTATTCTCGGCGGATCGTTTAATCCGGCGCATCGCGGGCATCGCTCGATCAGTCTGGCGGCGTTGGCGGCGCTTGATCTGGATGAGGTGTGGTGGCTGGTTTCCCCTGGCAATCCGCTGAAAGACCAGGCGAGCGATATGGCGCCGTTCGCCGTCCGCTATGCATCGGCGGTAAAGATGGCGCGGCATGCACCGATTCGGGTCAGCACGATCGAGCAGCGGCTGGGCACGCGTTATACCGTGGATACGGTGCACAAGCTGACCGCGCTTTACCCCAAAAAACAGTTCATCTGGCTGATGGGGGGCGATAATCTGGCGCAGTTTCACCAGTGGCGGGCGTGGCGTGATATTGCGCGACAGGTTCCGATTGCGGTTATTGCGCGTCCGGGGTATGACAGGCGTGCCTACGCGGCCCCCGCGATGGGATGGTTGCGGCGCTTCGTCCACCCCGCATATCAGGCAGCTAGCTGGACGAGGTGGAGATTGCCGGCACTCGTGCTGTTGCGCTTTCGCCCTGATGAGACGTCGGCGACCCGGCTTCGAACGGCCGATCCCGCTTGGCAGCGTCAATTTTTGCCTTCCGATTCTGTTGCCCCAATTGTTGTTGATGAAACCCCACCCGGCGGCGCAATTTCCGCGCCGTCATTCTAGGAGCTACCTTGGCCTCATCCCCGCAAAGCTTTCGTTCGTCCGACACGGACCGTGTCGAGGCCCTGCATCAACTCGTGCTTTCATCGCTGGACGATGATCAGGCGGTGGAAACCGTGTCGATCCCGCTTGCCGGTAAAAGCACCATCGCCGATCACATGGTGATCGCGAGCGGGCGATCGACCCGGCAGGTGGCGTCGATGGCGCATAAGCTGACCGAAAGGATCAAGGCAGAATTTGGCCGCAGCGCGCGGATTGAGGGATTGCCGACCGCAGATTGGGTGCTGATTGATGCCGGTGACGTGATCATCCATCTGTTCCGGCCCGAAGTGCGCAGTTTTTATAATCTGGAACGGATGTGGGCATTTGGCGACGCGCCCGTGGTGGTGCCCGAAGCAGAGGCCGAACCCGGCGCTGATCCGGCGCCCGAAGTAACCGACGACGACTGACGCCCCTTGTTGCTCCATATCGTTGCGCGCGGGCGGATCGGGCGGGGCCCTGAGGCTGATCTTGTCGCGCGATATGTAAAGCGGCTGGCATGGCCGGTGAAGATGACCGAGCTGCCCGATACCGGCGGGCGCATCCCCCCGCTGGAACCGCAGACGCGCACCGTGATGCTGGATGAAACGGGCGAGATGCTCGGTTCGGTTGCGTTTGCCGATCGGCTTGGCCGCTGGCGCGATGATGGCGTGCGCGAGGTGCGGTTCATGATCGGTGCCGCCGATGGTTTTGATGATGCCGCGCGTGAACAGGCGGATCTGTTGCTGTCATTTGGGCGCGCGACCTGGCCGCATCTGTTGGCTCGCGCGATGCTGGCCGAACAATTGTGGCGCGCGACGAGCATCCTTGCCAATCACCCCTATCACCGCGAAGGATAGCCGCCATGCGGCGTTCCGCGCGGGCGCAGTCAGGAAGTGAAGGCGTTGATTGAGAAGATGAAGGCGAGCGGACCCAAGATTTAGCGACGCTAAATCGAGCGGCGCGCAAGCGGCGAGCACGGCCGGCGGCGCCGAGGCACCGTTCAACGACGCGGCTTTGCCCTTGCAGGCAGTTCAGATAGTATCAGCCGCATGCCCACCCTAAAAATCCATCCCTTCTCCGACGATCTCGCCAAAGCCTTCCACGACATCAACGTCGAATGGATCGGCGCGATGTACCGGATCGAGCAGACCGACCGCGACGTGCTCGAAAATCCGCGAGCGCGGATCATCGATGCTGGCGGAGACATCCTGTTTGTCGAGGCGGAAGGCCTTGGCATTGTCGGGGCGTGCGCGCTGCAAAAGACCGGCGCGCGCCAGTTCGAATTGACCAAAATGGGCGTGCTGGAGGCGGCGCGCGGGCGCAAGGCGGGGGAATTCCTGCTCCACGCGATTATCGCCCGCGCGCGCGAAATGGGGGCGGAGCGGCTCTATTTGCTGAGCAACGCAAAGAGCGAGGCGGCAGTCCATCTCTATGAGAAACTGGGCTTCGTCCACGATGCGGGGATCATGGCCGAATTCGGCGCGCGCTATGCGCGGTGCAATGTCGCAATGCTGTATCCAATCTGATGAAGCCGCCCCTTCCCAGTTTTATCCTGTTCGCCCCGGTGCTGTTGGCCCCTATGCTGTTGGCGCTGCCGCTCGCGATCAGCGGTCCGGTTTTCGCGCAACCGACTGCAAGTGGCATTGCGGCTGACCGGGATCGTCTGGTGGACGCCAAGGCGCAATCGGCAGCCGCCCAGGCCCGCGCCGAACGGCTGGAAGCCGCCGCCGCTGCCGAACGGGACGAGGCGCGCAAGGCGCGGACGCAGGAAGCCGCCGTTGCGGCGCGCATTCAGCGCGCAGAGGCTGACATCGCAGCGGCGCAGGCGCGAATCACCATCATCCGGCGTCTGCTCGATCGGCAGCGCGGGCGGCTTGCTGAAAAACAGGGGCCGATCGTCCGGTTAATGGCCGCACTCCAGTCGCTTGCCCGGCGCCCGGCGCTGATTAGCCTGGTCCAGCCCGGATCGGTGAATGATCTGGTGCATGTGCGCGCGGTGCTGGGCACCGTGCTGCCGCTGGTGAAAGCCCGTACCGCTGATGTACGCGCCGATCTTGCCAATACCCGGCGGTTGCAGGTGGGGGCGGCGCTGGCGGTGCAGAATCTGGGCACCAGCCGCGCACGGCTGGAAGCAGAGCGGCTGGTGCTGACCCGGCTGGAGGCGGAACACCGGTTGAAATCGCGCGTGCTGGGCCGCGACGCGCTGTTCGAATCGGATCGCGCCATCGCACTGGGCGAGCGCGCCCGCGATATCGTCGATCTGATGGACCAGCTTGGCAATCAGGCCGAAACTAGCGCCGCGCTGGAGGCACTGCCGGGCCCCTTGCCGCGCCCTCCCAAACCGGGCGAAGCGCCGTCCCCGATTGATACCCTGGCCTGGTCGCGCGATGCGCCGCCGTACCGGTTGCCCGTCAATGGCCGGGTGGTGACCGGGCTGGGTGAAATATCCGATGCTGGCGTGCGATCGCGCGGGTTAACAATCGCCACCGCGTCAGCCGCGCAGGTGATTGCGCCCGCATCAGGCCGCGTCGTGTTTGCGCGGCGCTTTCGGGATTACGGCACGGTTGTGATCATCGATCATGGCGGCGGCTGGACGTCGCTGATTGCCAATCTGGGCGCGGCATCGGTTGCGGTTGGCGAGCGGGTGGCACAGGGCACCCCCATTGGCCGCGCCGTAACCGCCGATGAACCGCGCATCACGATTGAACTGCGCCGAAAGGACCGTGCGATTGATATGACGCGACTGCTGGGGTGATTTCGTCCATCTTTGGTTCAGGTGTGATCCGCTTTGATCGGCTTTGATCGCAGGGAGTTTGCCGCTACAGTGCGGCCATCCGGTTATTTATTCGATTAGAAAGTGCTGCGTTTATGGCCCGTCCGCTGCTCCAGGCTACCGCAATTGTTGCCGCGTTGGCGCTGGTGCCTGTCACCACAGGGGCGATGGCCCAGGTCGACACCAACACCTATCGTGAGCTCGACCAGTTCATGGATGTGTATAATCTGATCCGCGCCAATTATGTCGACAAGGTCGATAACAAGGTGCTGGTGAAGGGCGCGATTGAAGGCATGCTGGCCGCGCTTGATCCGCATAGTTCCTTTGCGGACGGCGTTGATTTTGAAAATCTGCGGATTCAAACAGAGGGCAATTATGGCGGGCTGGGCCTGTCGGTCACGCAGGAAGACGGTGCGGTTAAGGTCATCGCCCCGCAGGAAGACACGCCGGCATTCCGCGCTGGAATCAAGGCTGGCGATTACATTACGCGCCTGAACGGCAAGCTGCTGTACGGCCTGACGCTGGATGAGGCGATCAGCGAAATGCGCGGCAAGCCCGGCACGCGGATTTCGCTCACGCTGGTGCGCCGGGGCCGCGACAAGCCCATTGATATCTCGCTGGTGCGCGAAATTATCGTTCAAAAGCCCGTCAAATGGGACGTGAAGGGTGATATTGGCATCATCAACATCAACACGTTTTCGGATGATACCGGCGATTACACGCGCGATGCGATTGCGCAGATTCGCAAGAAACTGGGGCATGATCCGCTCGGCTACATCATCGATTTGCGGGACAATGGCGGCGGGTTGCTGGTTGAGGCGATCAACGTTTCAGACGCTTTCCTTGATCACGGTGAGATCGTGTCGCAGCGTGGGCGCGAGAAGGATGATATCCAGCGCTATTTCGCGCGGCCGGGCGATGCCACCAACGGGCTGCCCGTTGTTGTGCTAGTTAATGCCGGCACCGCGTCCGCCTCTGAAATCGTGGCGGGCGCGTTGCAGGATCATCACCGCGGGCTGGTGATTGGTGAGCGCAGCTTTGGCAAGGGATCGGTGCAATCGCTGCTGAAGCTGGGGCCGCGCACCGAAGTGCGGTTGACAACGGCACGCTATTTTACCCCGTCAGGCCGTTCGGTACAGGAAGGCGGGATCGACCCCGATCTGGTCGTGCCGCAGATCAGCGACGCTGATTACAAGTCGCGCCCAGTGTTCCGCGAGGATGATCTGCGTCGCCACCTGATCAACGAGGCAAAGGTTGATAACAAGGTGCTGGAAGAAGATACCAAGGCCGATCCGCGCTTCACCGCAACGCCCGAAGAGCTGAAAAAGCGCAAGATTGATGATTTCCAGCTTTATTATGCGCTGCAAACAATTGCGCGCCTTGGCGGCCCGCAGCAAGTAGCTGCCATCGCCAAGGCGGGGACGCCGAGCCCGCAGCCGGTTGATCCCGAAACGCCACCGACACCCAAGCCGAACTGACGCTGATGCCGGACGCGTCATTTCGCCTCGCACGCTGGGGGGCGCTGCTGCTGCCCGCGGCGCTGATGGCGGGCGCATTGGGTTCGCAGCTATTTGGCGGGTTGATCCCTTGTGAGATGTGCCATTGGCAGCGCTGGCCGCACTATACAGCGATTGCGCTGGCGCTGCTGGCGTTTGTGGTGCCAGCGATGGGGATGCAGCGTGTGATGGTTGCGCTGGCGGCGTTCGCTATCCTGACGAGCGGGGCGATTGGCGTGTTCCATGCAGGTGTCGAATATCACTGGTGGCCGGGCATCACCGCCTGTGCATCCACGCCGGGGGGTGGCGGCAGTGCCGCCGACATGCTCGCCCGCGTGCTGCATGCGCCGGTCGTCGCCTGCGATATGCCGCAATGGGCGTGGATGGGCATATCGCTGGCCGGGTTTAATGCGCTCTTTTCGATTGGCGGCGCGCTTACCATATTGGCTTTGTTGCTCAGGAGGAAAAGCGCGTGACTGATTGGAAGCCCGGCGATGCAAAGCGCCGCACCGATTCGATGATCCGCGTGAACCAGGCCGGTGAATATGGCGCGAGCCGCATCTATGCCGGGCAATTGGCGGTGATGGGGGATCGCGGCCCCGTCGCGCGCGCGATTGCGGGCATGGCCGTGCAGGAAGAACGCCACCGGCTGTTCTTTGACAAGATGATGGCGCAGCGCAGTGTGCGCCCCACGGTTCTGCAACCGATCTGGGATGTGGCGGGCTTTGCGCTGGGGGCGGTAACCGCAGCGATTGGGCCCGAAGCGGCGATGGCGTGCACTGTCGCGGTTGAGACCGAAATTGATAATCATTACAGCGAACAGCTCGCGCAATTGGGCGATAGCGACCCGGATCTGTCAGCCGCGATTGCCGATTTTCAGGCCGATGAGGTTGAACACCGCGAAACCGCTCTTGCCAGCGGGGCCGAGAATGCCCCAGCCTATCCGCTGATGACCGCGGCGATCAGGCTTGGCTGCCGGGTGGCGATTGCGACGGCGAAACGGATTTGAAACTTACGGACCGGTTGGTGCGTAATGGCGTGATGATGACGGAGATGATGCCATGCTGACAAAAGCGATCCTGGCCACAATGGCTGTGATGCTCATCCCCGCTGCCGCCACCGCGCAGCGCCCGCCGCCTACGATCATGGAACAGCCAAAGCCAAAGCCAATCGCTGACGCGCCCGAAGCGCCCGTGAACGGTGTTACGTATTTGTACAGCGCGACGCAGAAATGCCCGACGGATACCGATGGTAATGAGATTACGGTGTGCGTTCGCCGCAGCCCGTCAGAGCAATTCCGTATCCCAAAGGAGTTGCGCCCCGATACGCTGAAGCCGGAATATGAAAGCTGGGCGCTGCGCGGCAGCCAGACGGTCGCGGAAATTGGCCGTTCAGGCATTGGCAGCTGTTCGACCGAAGGCGCAGGCGGTGCCACCGGTTGCGCCACCCAGGCGTTTGAAGCGGCGCGCCGTGAAAACCGGGCGCGTAAGGCGGCCCAGGCAGCGAACGGGCCAAAATAACCGGGTCGTCATCCTGCTGAACAATGGTTCCGGGGGGAACGGGAATGGCGACAATCACGGGCGGCAAATCGCCAGCGGCAAAGTCCCGCGCGCCTGACGGTTTTGAGAAATTTCTGGCGGTTGGCGCGGGGATTTTGCTGGTCTGCGTCGTCGTGGCGCTGTTAAAGGGTCAGGCCTATTGGGGGCGCATCCCCCCCAATCTTTGGGTGCATCTGGGCACGATGATCACCGCGCTGGCGCTAACGCCGGTGATGTTGCTGCGCCGTCGGGGTGATCGCCCGCACCGGGTGATGGGAACGATCTGGGTTGGCGCGATGATCGCGACCGCGCTGGTTTCGCTGACGGTGCGTCAGGTCAATAATGGCGGTTTCAGCTTTATCCACATCCTGTCGGCATGGACGCTGCTGCACGTACCGATCATCTGGTGGACGGCACGCACCCACCGCGTCGATCAGCATCGGGGATCAGTGCGGGGCATGGTGTTCGGCGCGCTGTTGATTGCGGGCTTTTTTACCTTTCCGTTCAACCGGATGCTCGGCCAGTTCCTGTTCAGTTGACCGTGCCGCCGAAAATGGCGTCGGTGCTGGCGCATCGCCGGGCGGTGCCGATGCTGTTGTTCGCGCTCATCTGGCTGTCGTGCGCGTGGTTTGGATCGTGGGAGCTTAATCCGAATAACGCGACACGGCTGTTCGCGGCGATTTCGCTGGTGGAACATGGGGATGCAACCATCGATGAATTTGCGCCGCTCACCATCGATCGGGCGCAATTTGGCGCGCATGTTTATACGGATAAAGCCCCCGGCATGACGCTGATGGCGCTACCGGCGGTGACCTTCGCCAATGCGGTAACCGGGGAGTCATCCGCATCCCTAACCAAGACGATCGATGATCCCGGGTTTGGCCAGTTCATGAAATTGCGGCTGCGGATGGCGGCGATGTTCAGTTCGGCGCTGCTGACCGGGCTGGCGGCAGTCGCTTTATGGTCATTGGCGCGCGATGTTACTGGCAATGCAAACGCGGCACTGGTCGCGGCGCTTGCCTATGGGTTAGGCACGCCGGCCTGGGGTTGGTCCACGACGATTTTTGGCCATGCATCGGTGGCTGCCCTGTTCATGATTGCGATCTGGGCAGTGTGGCGCGCGACGCAGCCTGTACCGCGCCGGGGCATGGTGGCGCTGGTCGGGCTGGCGCTTGGCTGGGCGGTGGTGGTGGAATTTCAGGCAGTGCTGGCGGGGGCGGCGATTGGCGTTTGGGTGCTATGGCGAATCCGCGCACTGCCAGTGGGCACGCGGTTGCCGCTGATGCTGGCGCTGATCGGCGGCGGCGTTGCCGCCGGCCTGCCGATGATCGCGTATAATCTGGTCGCGTTCGGCGTGCCGATCAAATTCGGCTATTCCGGCGTCGTCGGTTTTGATGGCATGCAGCAGGGGTTTTTCGGGCTAACCTATCCCAAACTGCCGGTGCTGTTTGAATTGCTGTTCGGGCCACGGCGCGGGTTGATCTGGGTCGCGCCGGTGTTGCTGCTCGCGCCGATTGGACTGATGCGCTGGTACCGGCAGCCGGGGCAACGGCCAATGGTCGTCACGGTTCTGGCAGCGGTGGCCATCGTTCTGCTGATCAATGCGAGCTATTTTTACTGGGATGGTGGCTTTTCAACCGGGCCGCGCCATTCGGTGCCGGCCCTGCCGCTGCTCGCGCTTGGGCTTGCGCCGCTCTATGCCACGCTGGAAAAGGGCCGCGCACGCGCCGCGATGCTGGCGTTGCTGGGCCTGTCGATTGCGGTGAATCTGATGATCGCTGCCGCGGAGGTGACCGTCCCCGATACCGCGCCATTCCCGTTGTGGCGGCCGATTTTGATCGAGGATGTGGCCAATGGCTTTTTCCGCGATCTGCCAGGGCAGTTCTGGGGATGGTCGCCCTGGGCAGGTGTGGCGCTGTATCTGATGCTGGCGACCGTGATTGGTGCTGCGCTGATGATCGCGGCCCGCGCTGTCACGCGCGATGACGCCCCCTGCCGCTATAGCGAGATGACGTTAGGCTGATCAGCCACGCCAACCGTTCGTCCCGAGCGCAGTCGAGGGGCGTGCGGCAGGTTCGGCTTTTGTGGCAGGTTTCTCGACTTCGCTCGAAGCGAACCGACGGGGAAACCGATCAACTTAAACCCAGTTAACTCTCGCACCAAAAAAAGGCTTCCCATCCGGTGCTGGTTCGCGCAATCGGCGGGCCATGGTTGAACATATTCTCGGCATATTGGCAGGCTTCACCATCTGGGTGATTTCCAGCGGCGGCTATCTGGGCATTGTCCTGCTGATGGCGATTGAATCGGCGTGCATTCCGTTGCCGTCTGAGATCATCATGCCCTTTGCCGGCTATCTGGTGTCGACGGGTGAGTTTAACCTGTATTTGGCGGCGACGGCGGGGGCGATTGGGTGCAATCTTGGCTCGATCCCGGCGTATGAAGTCGGCAAGCGTGGCGGTCGCCCGGCCTTTTTGCGCTGGGGCAAATATGTGTTGATCGGCCCTGGCGAGATCGACGCGGCGGACCGGTTCTTCAACAAATACGGCAACAGCGCGGTGCTGATCGGGCGGTTATTGCCCGTCATCCGGTCATTCATCGCCTTTCCAGCAGGGGTCGCGCGCATGCCGTTGCCGCAATTCCACCTCTACACCTTTATCGGTTCATGGCCGTGGTGCTTCGGCCTTGCCTATGTCGGCATGGTGCTGGGCGATCAATGGAACAACAGCCCGTGGATGAAGGCTGCGTTCCACAGTGCTGATCTGGTGATTGGCGTGGTGATTGTCGTCACCGTTGCCTGGTATGTGCGCCACAAGCTGAAGGGCCTAAAGCATCACCCCTGACGGATAAGGGCAGCGGCAGCGGCGGCCATGCGTTGTCGGCTGTCCACCCGGCGTTCTGCGGTGATGGCCTGATATCGCGCCAGTATTTCCGGGCCAGCACTGGCGGGTGAGCCAGCGTTGAATGGCGGCGCGGGGTCATATTCCAGGCTCAGCTGCACCAGCCGGGCATGGTCTTCTCCCCGGATTGCCGCGGTCAGCGCCAGCGCGAAATCGATGCCCGCCGTTACGCCGCCGCCCGTCACCCGGTTGCGATCAAACACAATGCGATCCTGCACCGGGATTGCCCCGAACGGCGCGAGCATATCGTGCGATGCCCAGTGTGTGGTCGCGCGGTATCCGGTCAACAGCCCTGCCGCGCCGAGGATCAGCGATCCGGTACAGACGCTCGTCACCCATTGCGCCCCGGCTGCCGCCTGCCTGACCCAGCCAAGTGCCTCCTCATCCTCCACCACCGCCGCCGTACCGAACCCGCCGGGGATGCACAGGATATCGGGTTGGCGGGCGCTGGCGAAGTCGGCGGTGGGCAACAGCGAGAAACCGGCGTCGGTCGGCACGGGATCAAGGCTAGCGGCGACCAGATCAATCGTGGCGTTGCCCAGCCGGGACAGCACTTGCGCAGGCCCGGTCAAGTCGAGCTGCGTCACATCGGGGAATAACAGGAATGCGATATGGATCGGTGATAATTCGGGCATGCAAACCTCCAGCGGTGGTTGTTGATGCCCAGGCGATGCGGCGCTGCTGCCATGCGCTCCCCGGTGGTGCTCCACCCAATCGCCAGTCACGCATTGGCAGCAAGTTTAAGACCAATCCCGCCTAAGCTCAATTGCCAATCGCGCGGTGGCGTGGGTTATTCGGGCTTGTGAAAGGGCAGGGCGAGCAGCCAACCCATGCCTGTGACGCGCTGGCGCTGGGTATCGGCCAGGCCGATCGCAAAGGGTTTGGGCACTGATGGTTCGGGGTAGTAACTGCCCAGCAAGCGATCCCAGATGCTCAGCATATTGCCATAATTGCTGTCATGCTGCGCCCGCACGGTTGCATGGTGGCGGACATGCATTGTCGGGGTGACGAGCATGGGCTGCACCCAGCGTTCGATGCGCGGCGGCAGCGCGATATTGGCGTGGTTGAACAGCGCCATTGAGGACAGCAATGTCTCGTGGATGATCACCGCGATAACCGGCGCGCCAATCAGCGCTGCGGCCGCCGCCTTGTACAGTGTCGACACCAGAATCTCGGCGGGGTGGAAACGCAGCGCGGTTGTGACATCCAGATCATGGTCGTGGTGATGAACGGCGTGGAGCCGCCAAAGCACCGGCCAGCGGTGCATTGCCCGGTGCTGACCATAAATCGCCAGATCGAGCAGCAGGATAGCAGCCGCGATTGCCCAAACACCCGGCAGCGGCACGATGTTGAGCAAGCCAAAGCCATGGCTCGCCGCCCAGGCCGCTGCGCCAGCCCCGGCCAGCGCCGGTGTGATCCGAACCAGCGCGGCGGGCACGGCGGCGCTTAACAGGCCAAGCCCGGCATGTGACGCCCAGCGTTCGCGCTGACGGGTTCGCCACGCCCGGTGCGGAAAGCAGTGCTCCAGCAGTGCCAGCACCGCCAGCATGGCGGCGAAAATGGCAAGCCTGATCAGGCCGATTGTCATCCCGGTTCTTGTAACAGCGAGATGGCAGCGGCGATCCGCCCGAACACGGTCAGCGTGCAGATAACGGCATAGCCATAAGCGAGCAGCGGAAACCATGCGGGCACCAATGCCGCCAGGGCGAGCACGACGATCGTCTCGGTCCCCTCCGCCAGCCCGCCAAGGTAGAAAAAGCTCTTCTTGCCCTGTGCGCTCGTCTTCAGCCCGCGTTCGGCGGCCAGCACAGCGAATCCCAGAAAGCTGGTCGCCGCGAGCAGGAACCCGCCGAGCAAGCACGCGGCGGGCAGTGCCCATTCGGGTCGCGCAAAGGCAAAGCCGATCGGGATAGCGGTGTAAAAAGCATAGTCGCAGATCACATCCAGATAACCGCCCAGCGCGGTGCTGCGCGTCTGCCGTGCAACCGGGCCGTCCAGCCCATCGCTCAACCGGCTGAACAGGATCAGGCCAAACCCAACAGCGAACTGGCCAAAGGCAATTGCGACACCGGCAGCAACCCCCGCCAGCGCCCCAATGATGCTGAGCGCGTTTGCGGTTGCCCCCATTTTCGCCAGCCGTGCGGCAATCCGGTTCAGCGGTGGATCAATCAGCGGGCGAATGCGTGCATCAAACATGGCCCGCTTTAGCCCCTTATGCCGAAATCGTCAGCACACCGATGACAGCGCCCACCATCATCGTTGCCAGATTGCCGGCAAACCAGCTTTTAAAACCAAGCGCGGCAATCTCGCCCCGCCGGGCCGGGCACAGCGTCGACAGCGTCGATACGCCCAGCCCGATGCTCGCCAGATTGGCAAAGCCGCACAGCGCATATAGCGTCACCAGCTTGCCGCGTGGCGACAGCGCATCGGGGCCAAGCGCGGCCATTTGCTGATAGGCGACATATTCGTTCAGGATCGCCTTGGTCCCCATCAGCGATCCAGCGGTCTGCGCGTCGGCCCAGGGCACGCCCAGCAGCCACATCAACGGCGCGAATATCCAGCCAAACAGGCGTTGCAAGGTGAGGGGAGCACCCCAGATATCGGGGGCAAGCCCCAGCACGCTATCCGTCAGCGCGACCAGCGCAAACACAACGATCAGCACCGCGATGATGGCAAGAAACAGCTGCATCCCGTCCATCGTGCCACGAATGATGGCGTCGATGCTGTTGTCGTAGGTCAAATCCTGATCGGTGCGGTCAGCGGGCGTTGCTTCATCCCCCGGCACCAGCAGCCGCGCGATCAGCAATGATGCGGGCAGGCAGATCAGCGATGCGGTGATGATGTGGCCAAACGCGTTGTCGACCACCAGCTTCAACGTCTGGCTATACAGCACCAGCACCACGCCCGACACGGTCGACATGCCCAGCACCATGACCGCGAACAGCTCTGCGCGGCTCATGTGGATCAGATAGGCACGGATGATCATCGGCGCTTCCACCACGCCGAGGAAAACATTGCCCCCAGCGTTCAGCGCGACAGCGCCGCCAATGCCCAGGGTGCGTTCGAGCATCCAGCCCAGCCCCTTCGCAACCTGCTTCAGCACGCCCCAATGCCATAGCAACGCGGCCAGCGCCGATGTGACGATGACCAGCGGCAGGATTTGAAACGCGATGATGAACGGCTGCGGCGCGCCGGGCTTCGCCGCAAAGGGCTGGTCCCCGCCCGCCAGATACCCAAAGATATAGCGCGAGCCCTTGTCGGTGGCGGTTTGCAGCACGCTAAGCCCGTCATTGGCGACACTCAGCGCCGCCCAGACCGGTGGTGCCTTGACGAGCACCACCGCCAGCACAAATTGCAGGCCAATCGCGCCTGCAATCCAGCGCCAGCCGGGCAGCGTCCCGCGTCGCTCGCTGAGCGCCGCGCAGACGATAATGATCACCAACAGGCCAACCAGACTGCGGACGTTGGGCAGCAGGCCAGCTTCCATCAAAACGCCCAGCTTGCCCCGAACTGGAACTGGCGCGGTGGGCCGGCATTGCGCTGAACAAACGGCACGCCGCCGCCAAACTGCACCTGGTTCGACGTGCTTGCCGCATTGGCAAAGCCCGACAGGTTGTTGGCGTTGAACACGTTAAAGATATCTGCCGAGATGGTCAGCCCGCGGTTCAGGATTGGCACCTGATATCGAAAGCCAAGATCAACGGTGCGCGACCAGCCGAGCCGCCCCGAATTGCGCGTTTCGCCGGGGAAGCGATTGGCGTTGCCCACATATTGCTGCCCGAACGAAAAGCCGCTGCCGTTCAAATCCTGTGTGCCGAACAGGCTGGCATCAGGCACCAGATTGACCGGCTGGCCCGATTGGAACAGCCCGGTTGTGGTGAAGGTGAAGCCTTCAAACGGATAAAGATAGGCGGTGGCGGACAGTACATGGCGGCGATCATTCACTGACGGGCCATATTCCGCCGCGAAATCATTGCCGTTCGATGCGCGGAAGTTGATATCGTCTGTGTCGTTGCGCAGCCGTGCGAGCGTGTAGCTCAACCGGCCAGCGAACCAGTCGCTGCCCTTTTCCTTGATCAGCTGCACGTTCAGCGCCTGATATTCGGATGTGCCGCCGGTCTCCGATGTGGTGATCTGGCGGGCACCGCCAGCAACAGGGGCAACCGGGCGGGTGGCATCTGCGGCTGCCTGGCTGCGCACCAGACCCAGGCTCTGCGCCAGGGCCAGTCGCGCCGCATTGGTGGCCGCACCCCGCAGCAGCGCGATGTTCGACGCGGTCAGCGCCGCCGCATTGGGGGTGAAGGGTGTTGCTGCGTTCAGATCGCGCAGCCGCACCAGATTATACGACCGGTTATAGATCAGATCGACTTTGGCGGTAATGTTGGTCGCCACTTCGCGCTGATACCCGACCGTCAACTGCAGGCTGTAGGGATTGTCATAGCCATTGGGGTTGCGGATGCGGATTTCGTCGCTTGACGTGGAATTGCGCAAAGCCGCGACGCTGGCGGCAGCCGGGCAGGCGGCGACCGTCGCGCAGGCGGGGTTGACCGTCAGATTGCCGTCAAAGGTTACCGCTCCGACATCGAATCCGGCGGGCAATCGGCCAGCCGCGACCAGCGCGTTGAGCTGGCTGATAAAGGCCGGGCTGGTGGTGCTGCGCTGAAGCGCGTCCGAGATAATCGCATAGGGGATTTTATCGTAATACAGCCCCACGCCAAACCGGATCGCGGACTTCGCATCAGGCTGGTAGTTGACCGCAAAACGCGGCGCGATGTTGTTGAAATCACCGCCAGCGCCGCCCTGTGCGGACAGCGAGTCATAATCATAGCGCAGGCCCAGGGTGGCCGTCAGGTTCGGCCTGATCTGCCATTCATCCTCGACATAGCCGTTCAGCTGGGTTTGGCCGACGCCAAATGTCGCCGGGCGAATCTCAACCCCGTAATTGGTGACAACCGGGTTCAGCCCCAGAATATCCTGCGCCCCCAATGCCAGCCCGCGCGGGCGCAGCGTGTTAAGCTGCGCTTGGGTTAGCTGGACAGTGAAGTTGCCATTGGGGTTGCCGCCGCCTGCCAGCGAGAAATCGCTGTGGAGCACCTCGCCACCAATTTTCAGCCGGTGATCGCCCAGGTCGAGCGTGAACTTGTGCTGCGTCTGATAGGTGTTTTCTTTTTCATCGAACACAAAGCCTGAATCGCCCACGACAGCAACGGCCAGGCCATTGGGGCCAAGCGCTGCGACCTGTGGGCCACCGGCGCGATCGCGGGCATAATCCCAATCGAACCGGCTATATTGGAAGCTGCCCTGATAGGTCAGCCGATCACCGTTATAGACCGCGGTCAACGCTGCCAGCGTTGATTTGCGTTCCTCAAACGATCCGGCCGACGGGAAGGTGACGTTGCCGCCGCCCAGGCTGCCGCCCGGTCGTTCGACCGATACGTCGCCATAGTTGAAACGGAAATTGACCGACCAATCATCGGTCAGCTTATGATCGATCCGCAGCGAGCCAAGGTAGAAGTTATTGCGCCCGCGCACATTGCCCAGGATGCCCAGTTGCGGCGAATCCACCAGATTGTCGTTGGTGTCGCGGGTATATTCCAGCGCGGCGTAAAAAAACGTCCGGTCCTTGGCGATGGGGCCGCTGATCGCGCCACCCGCCTGGATGCGGCTGAAACTGTCGCCCACCGGATTGCCGGTCAGGTCGCGGCGCGGAAAGGGCGAGGCGGAATCAACGGGGCGGCCGGGCCGGTACAGCACATAGCTTTCGCCCTTCAAATCATTGCCGCCGCCTTTTGACGTGACGTTGACAATGCCGTTGGTGGTGCGCCCGAATTCAGCCGAATAATTGTTCGACAGCACAGTGACGCTGGCGGCGGCGCTGAGCGGGGTGGGGAATTTCTGCCCGCCCAGAAAATTCTCGTTATTGTCCAGGCCGTCGATCAGATAATTGGTGAACAGCCCGTTCGCGCCGTTGATCGATACCGTGGGCGCTTCGGGAAAAAAGCCTGTTGACGGCACAACGTTGGGCAGCCGGATCAACGCAGAAATAACGTCGCGGCCTTCGATGGGCAGGTCGCTGAGTTCCCTGGTTGAAAGCGTGCCGGAAACTTCGGCGTTCACCGTGTTGACCCCGGCGGTGGCGCGGGCCCCAACCACGGTGATCGCGGCCTGGGTTTCGCCGCGCCGCAGCGTGACTGACTGAGTGAAGTTTGAGCGTAACGCCAGCGGCGTTGATCCCGCCGTCACATCGCCATCCGCCAGCCGAACCGAATAGTCACCAGCGGTCGACAGGCCATTGAGGATAATCTGGCCCTGGCCATCGGTTTTCAGCGTGCGATCATACCCGATTGACGGGTTGGAGACGATCACGTCAACATCCGCTGCGGGCGCGCCGCTTGCCTCGTCAACCACGGTCACCTTCAACCCGGCCTGCTGCGCATGGGCTGGGCTGCTTACCACCATTACCGCCGCAATTGCCGCCGAAGCGCTCAAAATCCCCCGAAAACCCGTCATCAAAACCCCCAGTTACTCATCAAATTATGCTATCCCCCCGCAGCAGCAGTTACCCAAACCACTGCAGCAGGCGGACAATCTTACGCGTTCGGTCACTGAACAGGCTTGCCGTGAACGCAGAACTGGCGAGCCGCTTATTGATTTCTGCATAGGTTGGATAGGGGGCGATGATCCCGGTTAGCTGGCGCAGGCCAAGCTTTGCGGTGATCGCGATCGTCCATGTCTGGATTAACTCGCCCGCATTCGGCCCGACAATCGATGCGCCTGCAACCTTGCCCTTCACCAGCACAACCTTGGCCATCCCCTCGGTCCGCTTGTCGGCCTGGGCACGGTCATTCTCGGCAAAGGTCCAATGGAGCACCCGAACGGCGTCGCCATGCTCGGCGCGCGCTGCCGCCTCGGTCAGCCCCACTTGCGCGAGCTCAGGATCGGTAAAGGTTACCCAAGGGAGTGCCGCGTAATTCACCTTGGCAGGAACGTGGAACAGCGCGTTCTGGATGACGATGCCGGCTTCATAGCCGGCCGTATGCGTGAATTGCGGCCCAACGCGGCAATCGCCGATGGCAAAAATGCGCTTGTTGCTGGTGCGGCGGCGCGGATCGACCACAATGCCCTTGGCCGAATACTCTACCCCGGCGGCTTCCAGCCCCAGCCCGTCAACCGTTGGTTTGCGACCCGCCGCGACCAGCAGATGCGATCCGGCGATCACCTGCCCGTCGCCCAGCATCAGGCGCACCTGCCCGTCTGCCTGGTCGATCCGGTCGATCGTTGCGCGTTCGTGCAGCGCAATGCCTTCGCCCACCAGCGCGGCCCGCACGATTGCCACCAGATCAGCATCGTCGCGCGGCAGGATGGGACCGACATCGACAATCGATACCGCACAGCCAAGCCGCCGGTGCGCCTGCGCCATTTCACAGCCAATCGCACCGCCGCCGATGATAATCAGATGGTCTGGCCGATCCCGCAGCCCGAAAATCGTCTCGTTCGTCATGAACGGCACATCGGCCAGGCCGGGGATGGGGGGCACGCCCGCCCGGCTGCCCGTGGCGATGACAAAGCGGCGCGCGCGAATTTTGCGCCCGCCTGCGTCCACGGTGCGGCGATCGATAAACCGGCCCGCCGCGCGGATGACGGTGCAGCCAAGCTGTTCGAACCGTTCCTGGCTGTCATTGGGCTCAATCGCGGCAATAACGCCGGCAACATGATCCTTCACCGCGCCAAAATCGATCTGTGGTGCGGTATAATGAACGCCGAACTGCGCGGCATTTTCGCCCGCATGCGCTGCCTTGCCCGCTGCGAGCAACGCTTTTGACGGCACGCACCCGCTGTTCAGGCAATCCCCGCCCATCGCGTGCGGCTCAAGCAGCGCGACTTTCAACCCAAGCTGCGCAGCACCTGCAGCAACGGACAACCCACCTGAGCCTGCACCAATGATGCACAGATCAAATTTCTCGATCACGCGACGGGTTCCTTCTTGAATCGCTTGTACAATATCGGGATCAGCGACAGCGCGGCCAGGCCAATGATCGGCCCAATCACCTCTGGTTTCAGCAGGGCGCCGCGCAGGTTCAAATCGCCGCCCGCCGCCAAAATCGAACCGGCACCCGCCCCGATTGAGGCATAGACAAAGGTACCGGGGATGATGCCGATGCCGGTTGCCAGCACATAATCACGCAGTTTCACGCCGAACAGTGCGGGCACGATATTGACCAGCCAGAAGGGCGCGACGGGCAACAGGCGCAGCAGCATCAAATAGCTGAAAGCATTTTTCTGAAACCCGTCGGCCAGTTTTTCGCCCCAGCTGCCGATGCGGTTGCGCAAATCATCACCCGATGCGTTGCGCGCGATCAGGAACACGATCGTCGCGCCCATGGTCGCCCCCACCACGACCAGGCTGCCCCCAACCACGGTGCCGAACAATAACCCCGCGGCAATCGTCAACAGGCTGGCACCGGGGAAGGATATCGCCACCAGCGCGGCATAAATTGCGACCAGTGCCAGTGCAGAAATCACCGGGCTGGCCGCCACGAAATCGACCAGCGCCTGCCGGTTGTCACGCAGCGCATCCAACGTGACATAGCGCTGTCCGCCAAGGGCGAAAAACGCAATCGCCAGCAGCACCAGCACCACCAGGGGGCCAAATCGTTTCAGCATTGTTTCATTCCTTGAAAGCGGTTCTTACCGGTTTTCGTTGATCGACCAATCATAATCATAACTGTCGATGGTCTTGCGCCCGGCCAGTAATTTGGCGGTATCGGCATCGGCATAGCGGCGTGCAAAGGCCAGCACGCCTGCGGGCCCGCCAAAATCGACGCCATACCAATCAAAAATCCGCGATGCGCCCAGCGCCTTGCCCTTGGCCTGGAAACCGCGCGGCGAATTGATATAGGCGCGCGCCGCCACATCAAGCTGCGCGTCGAGATTGCCCGCCTCATATGCTGTCAGTGCCAGGTTCGGGCAGCCCACCGATGCGCAGTTTACCGCGAAATGGGTGCGCGGATCCTTGAAGATCGGGCGCAAAATGCCGTGTTCGATATTGTTCAGGCTCAGCTTCATGCCCTTCACCGTCACGACCTTGCGGTCCCATGGCCCAGTGGGGAACAGCCCGTCCTTGATGTTCAAAATCGACGTGACGGGATAGGCACCCAGCACCACCTCAATCGTCGCGGCGTTGTACAGGTTGACCCAATAGGCATATTGCTGTGGTCGTGACAGGCGATCGACATCCACCGCTTCCATTCGGTCAATCAGCGCAGAAAGCGCAGCCTTGTCAGCCGCAGAAACCTTGGCATAGGCAAACACCGTCCGCCCGCCCGTGGTGCGCCCGCCATAACGCTTCAAAATGCCGTTCCACCCGGCATAATCAACCGCCATCCCGGGGCCGCTTTTTTGCCAGCGGGGAATCAACTGCGCCTTGGGCACCGCCTGCGCGGCGGACGCGGTAACAAGAGCAACGCCGGTCAGGGCAATCATCATGGATCGAAAAAGGGTCATTACGGCTTCCTTTGCAATGTCATGCGCGTAAGAACGAGATCAGCCCTGATTTAGATGTGGGGCTAGGATGGCGACGGGGGAAAAATTGCGGGTTTGGAGCGAGCGATCTGCCCAATGCCGGGGTTAGCGAGGATGCAGCAGCGGATATGTTTCCTTATTCGTGTGATCTGGCGCGAATGTTACAATGTGTTTCGGCAAAGCGCGACCCCAACAGCGCCGCCGCACGCGGCCCAGTATGCGCACAGGGGCGCGTATCTCCCCAAATTGGTGCTGTTGCGGGCGGTGCTGACCTGTGGGGTGATGGGGCTGACCGCGTGTAGCGCGCAGCCTGACCAGGAAATCACCAAAAGCTGTCCAGCGATTCCCGGCCCCGCCATGGTCAGCCTGCCCGGCGGCGAATTCATGATGGGCGCTGATCCGCGCTACCCGGAGGAAGGCCCGCCGCGCCGCGTAAAGGTTGGGGCCTTTGCCATCGATGTGCATGAGGTCACGAACGATGATTTTGCACGCTTTGTCTCGGCAACGGGGTATCGCACCATGGCCGAGCGCACCCCGCCGCCGTTGCCGGGCGCGCCGCCCGACATGCTTCAGCCCGGATCAGCGGTCTTCACTGTGCCCGATGCGCAGGATGAGCGCTGGTGGCGCTGGGTGGTCGGCGCGCAGTGGCGGCATCCATCGGGTCCGGCAGAGACGATCAGCGGGCATGGCCACGATCCCGTGGTGCAGATCGCCTATGAAGACGCGCAAGCCTATGCCCGCTGGGTGGGAAAATCGCTGCCCAGCGAAGCGCAGTGGGAATATGCGGCGCGGGCCGGGCAAGCGGCGGTGCCGGAGCCGATCGATGCAGGCGGCGTGCCGCAGGCCAACTATTATCAGGGTGTATTCCCGCGCCGTGACCTGGCCCTGGACGGGTTCCAGTCGCGCGCGCCCGTGGGGTGTTTCCCGCCCAATGCATTCGGGCTGTACGACATGATTGGCAATGTTTGGGAATGGACCAGCGACGCCGCCGGGGCCGATGCGAACAGCCATGTCATCAAGGGCGGACCTTATCTGTGCGCTGCCAATTACTGCGCCCGCTATCGCCCGTCTGCGCGCCAGTTTCAGGAACGCGGGCTGGGCGCAAACCATGTCGGGTTTCGGCTGGTGCGCGCGGCCCCGCCTGCCACCGCCAGCCCAAAGTGATGCCAGCACCAGCGTTATTGTGGGGCGTTGGATTCTGATCCAGTGTTGCTACACCGGTCGCCAAATTGGGGGAGCGACGGCGTGAAGAAGATCTATTGGGGCTTGCTGGTCGTGATCCTGGCATGTGTTGCGGCATATGCCGCGGGGGTGCGGATTGCGCCGCTGGCGCGCGATTTTGATCCTGCACCGCTGATCGCCAAAGCGAAATCCTATGATCCGCTGATCGAGCGAGACCGGTTTGGCGTGCCGCATATCTCGGGCAAGCGCGACGCTGATGTCGCATTTGGTATCGGCTATGCTCATAGCGAGGATGATTTCGCGACCATCGTTGATGCGGTACTGACGACGCGGGGCCGTGCCGCTGAAACCAAGGGCAAGGATGCGGCAGTCGGCGATTATCTTGTCCGGCTGTTCCGCGTTTGGGAAAAAGTGGCAGCGGGATATGAAACCCAGATCACGCCGCAAAACCGTGCCATCATCCAGGCCTATGCCGACGGGGTGAACCTATATGCTGCGCAGCATCCCGGTCTGGTGCCCGCCGGGGTTATCCCGATATCAGGGCGAGATGTGTCTGCCGGCACGATTTTTCGCGGGCCGTTTTTCTATGGGCTCGACAAGGTTTTAAAAGGCATCACGGACAAAACCCCGGCGCGTGATGCCGGGCCGCCAAAGGGATCGAACGGCATTGCAGTCGCCCCCTCACGATCATCCGACGGCGCAACGCGGCTGCTCGTCAATTCACACCAGCCCTATGAAGGCCCTGTTGCCTGGTACGAAGCGGTGCTCGACAGTGGCGAGGGCTGGCATGTCGCGGGCGGTTTCTTCCCCGGATCGCCCTTCATGCTCCACGGCCATAACGCGCATCTTGGCTGGGCAAGCACGGTCAACAACCCCGATCTGTCGGATGTTTATCGGCTAAAAACCGATCCCGCCAAGCCCGGCCAATATTTTTTCGACGGCAAATGGCGGGCATTTGAGAAATCGGTCGCCAGCTTTCGCGTCAAGATTTTCGGGCCAATCCTGTGGACGGTGAACCGCAATGTACTGTGGTCCGTCCACGGCCCGGTGTTCGAAACCGATCATGGCACCTTTGCGCTCAGCTATGCAGGCGAACATGAAGTGCGCCAGCCCAACCAGTATATGGCGATGAACAAGGCGCGGTCGCTGGACGAATGGCGCGCGGCAATGGCCATGCAGGCGCTGCCCAGCATCAATTTCATCTATGGCGATGAAAAGGGCAATGTCGGCTATCTGTCGAACGGCCAGTTCCCGGTGCGCAAGGACGGGTTCGATTGGAAGGGTACGCTGCCGGGGGATCGCGCTGACCTGTTATGGTCGCAGCGCGTGCCGTTTGGCCAGCTGCCGCAATTGTGGAATCCAAAATCAGGCTATGTGTTCAATTCAAACAATAATCCGCTGATCGCGAGCGACCCGGCGGATAATATCAAGCCGGAAAGCTTGGCGCATAATCTGGGCCTGCAAACCAACATGACCAATCGCGCACACCGCGTGCTCGAAACCTATGCGCTGGACAAATCGATCACCCCTGAAGAGTTCGACGCGTATAAATATGATCTTGGCTATAGCGACCAAAGCGTGCTCGCAGGGCTGATCAAGCAGGCGCTGGCTTTTGATCCAAAGGGCAATGCAGACCTTGCCGCTGCGCAGGCGATTCTGAAAAACTGGGATCGGCGCACCGATACCGCCAATCGTGGCACCGCGTTGGCGGTGCTGATGGGTGAGCCCATCGGCCGTGCGCTCGAAAAGCGCGAACCCGTTCCCCCGCTTCGCCCCGCGCTTGATGCCGCCATTGCGCATCTAAAGAAGCATTTCGGGCGGCTTGACCCCGAATGGGGCCAGGTTAACCGGCTGCGACGCGGCAAGCTGAACCTACCGATCGCGGGCGGACCAGATGTCTACCGTGCCGTTTACGGTGCAAAGCAGGAAGATGACGGCACGTTGACCGCGAATGGCGGCGATACGTTCGTCATGTTCGTGATCTGGGACAAGGCGGGCAAGCTGTCGTCGCGCAGCATTCACCAGTTCGGCTCGGCAACGCTTGATGCACGTTCGCCGCATTATGCCGATCAGGCGCCGCTGTTCGTGCAGATGAAAACCAAGCTGGTGCTGTTCAATCGCGCCGACTTGAAGGGCCAGATCGAGCGGGCTTATCACCCCGCGCGATAAGCGCGCCGGGTGTCGATAGATGGGACGGCGCACCGGCATGATAGCAGGGCGCACCGGCAGCCGATTGCTGCTATGGCGGGGACAGCGACGATAGGGGCGTAATCCATGGCCGATACGGCGAGGCGGCGAGTGAAAAAGGGCAAGGGTGGTGCATTGCTGCCATCGCTTGCCGCATTGCTGATCGTTGCACTGTTGCAATTGGTTGGGGTGCCGCAGCTTGAACGGCTGGGGTTGTTGCTGTTCGACGGCTATCAACGCGCTGCCCCGCGCCGGTATGAAGAAGCGCCTGTTCGTATTGTCGATATCGATGATGAATCGATCCGCCAGCTTGGCCAGTGGCCATGGCCGCGCACCGACATTGCCGATCTGACGCGCCGGCTCAGCGATGCGGGGGCCGCGTCCATCGCTTATGATGTTGTTTTTTCCGAACCGGATCGAACCTCCCCTGCGCGAATAGCCGCGCGGTTGCAGCGGACTAACGCCAATTCGCCCGCGCTGTCCGCATTGCGTGCATTGCCTGATAATGACGCGACGCTCGCCGCTGCCATCGCGCAATCCCCTGTCACCCTGGGCTATTTTCTGGTGCGCGACGGGCAAAGCGCGGCTGTGGAGCCCAAGGCAGGGCTGGCTATGGCGGGGGCGTCCCCCGTTGATGCCGTGCAGGCGTTTTCCGGCGCAATCGAACCGCTACCCGCGTTTCGCGCAGCGGCCGGTGGGGCGGGCTTTGTTAGCCTGAACGGCGACCGCGACGGCATTATCCGCAAAGTGCCGTTGATTGCCGCGCAAAAGGACCAGTTGCTGCCTTCGCTGTCGCTTGATGCGCTGCGCACCGCGCAGGAAGCAGGCTCCGTCATCGTCAAATCATCCAGCGCAAGTGGCGAATGGGGCGGCGGCGCGGCGCAGGTCGTATCGCTGAAGGTGGGCGCGTTTGAGGTGCCGACCACGCCTGCAGGCGAGCTGTGGCTGTATCTTACCCCACCGCATCCAGCGCGGACAATTCCGGCGTGGAAGGTACTGACCGGGGCGCTCAGCCCGACTGAGATGCAGGCAGCGTTTAGCGGCCGGGTGGTGTTCATTGGTTCTGGCGCGGCGGGGTTGCGCGATCTGGTGTCAACGCCGCTGCGTGACCGCGAAACTGGGGTGATGGTGCATGCCCAGGCCGTCGAGCAGATGATCCTTGGCCGCTATCTGGTGCGCCCCGATTGGGCATTGGGGCTGGAACGCAGCCTGTTGCTTGTGCTGGGGCTGATTTTGGCGCTGTTGCTGCCCCGGTTGGGGGCAATGCGCGGCGCGGTGCTGGGCGTGGTGGCTGTGGGCGGCATAATGCTGGGCAGTTGGGGGGCATTTCTGCGCTACCAATATCTGCTTGATCCGACCTATCCGGTGATCGGCCTGTTGCTGGTGTATATCGTCGGTACGGGGGTGACCTATTACCGGGAAGAACGGCAGCGCGCCTATATCCACCGGGCGTTTGACCGGTATCTGTCGCCCGCGCTCGTCAAGCGGATTGTCGATGATCCGGGCCAGCTCGAACTGGGCGGCGAGGTGCGCGACATGACCGTGTTGTTCTGCGATATCCGTCGCTTTTCGGCGATTTCGGAGACGATGGGGCCACAGCAGATCATCCAGTTCCTGATCGCGTTCCTGACGCCGATGTGTGACATTTTGCTCGGGCGCAAAGCGACAATCGACAAGTTCATCGGCGATGCCATTCTGGCATTCTGGAACGCACCGCTTGATGATCCTGATCAGCATGCCAATGCCGCGCGCGGCGCGCTGGAAATGGTGGCGCGGCTTGAACAGATGAACGGCGTGATGGCCGAACAAACCGCAACACCCTGGCCCGGGCAGGTGCGTATCGGCATCGGGCTGAATGCCGGGTCGTGTTGCGTGGGCAATATGGGGTCTGCGCAGCGGCTGTCCTATTCGCTGATCGGCGACACGGTGAACCTGGCATCCCGGCTGGAGGGACTGACCAAATATTACGGCGTCCCGATCGTGATTGGATCGGCGTTAGAGGTTCATCTGCCCGATTTTGCCACCTTGCCGCTTGACCGGGTGCGCGTGGTGGGCCGCGAGGCACCCGAGCAGATCTATGTGCTTGCGGGCAGCGAGGATATGGCGCTCGCCAGCGGATTCCGGCGGCTGGAGGACATGCACCGCGACATGTTGATCGCCTATGCCGCCCAAAACTGGACGGAGGCACGCGCGCTGATCGCCAGCGCCGCGCCCTATGCAGCGCAATTCGGCCTAACCGCGTTGCATGCGGTTTATGCTGATCGGATCACGCGGTTGGAACTCCACCCGCCCGGCGACGACTGGGATGCGATTTTCGAACCGACCGAGAAATAAATCCTGGTTTGGTGACCGGCCTACCGCGGCATTTATTGCCCGGTTGACGCGTTTCGCCCCTTTTCAAAATACTGGTCGTTCACTGGATTACGGCGCAACAGATCATTCTCATCGATTAATCCGCGGCGGCTGCCGGTGCCCAGCAATAGGCTCAGCATCGTTGATCCCTTGTCCGACAGCAGGAACGGGCCGATTGGCGGCTGGTTGGGGCCGGGGACGAACACGGCATAACCGGGCCGTTCAACCGGCACGGTGACGCCGCCTGCGATTACGTCGATTGCACCGGGGGTCTGGCCGTCCTTTGCAGCCGGGCCGGGGCCCCGCAGCAGGATCAACGATGCGGTTGCCGGATCGGCGGTATAGTTGCCCAGCCCCGCCTCACGCGCGGCAATCCGCACCGCATCTGCGCCCACTGCGCCTTCAACAATGGTGCCGCGCACGCCGATGGTCGCCACCGGCGTGCTGAGCGACGACTGGCCGGGATTGGCGTGAAGTGCCTTGCTCGACATGAAGCGGAAGGTGCCGCGCGCAACCGACATGCCCACCGCGCTTGCCTGGCGGCTGGGATCATAAATGAACCGGTCGACGGTGATCTGGGAATTGCTGCCCAGCGAGAATATCGTGCGATCAAGCAGCAGCACCTGCAATCGGCTGGATCGGCCGGTGTTGATGGCATTGCCCAGCGACACGCGTTCCTTCACCACCGCACGGTGCCGCCGAGGGTTTGCCTGGGTCGTCATTGTTACATCGTTCAGCACAGCGGCGTTGACGCCCACCGTTTGCGCGCTGGCATGGGGGCAGGCGGTTGCCGCCATCAGCCCGGCGGTAATGGCGATTAGGCGGCGGATCATGGGATCACTCCTCATTTGCCAAAGTTCCACACCAGCTGAAGGTCGAAACCAAAGCTGTCATAGTCACGCAGGAAGCTTGATTGGTTATACTCGCGCCGGGTGTGGCTAACCCCGCCTTCAATATCAAAACCGCTGCCAAAAAAGGGCGTGCCCAGTGCGGCGCGGGTGAAATAGCGTGTTTCCTGCCGATCGTTGAAGAACATCGCGTCGCGAAAATCGATGAACCGGATCGTGGTCGATATCAGGCCATAGCTGCCCGCCCAGCCGATCGGCTGGCGAAACCCGCTATAGGCGCGCACGCCGCGATACCCCAGCGGCACGGCTTGCGCGGTTTTCTCTTCAAAGGCCGCACCAATCACCCATTGCCCGCGCCGCTGATCCACCGCGCGGTAATCAATCGCCAGATCATAACGTTCGCCGTCGCGGGAAAAAAACGCGAAGGACCCGTTATAGACCTGGTGCACTGCTTCGCCGCGCAGCGTGATCCGCCCCGTGCGCCCGGTCGACAGCCCCAATTCGGCCTGACCGCCATATTCAGTGACAAAGGGGTCGCCCTGCAGCCGGGCATGGGTGGCAACGCCGCCCAGCGCAAAGCCGATCCGCTCACCCTGCTGGCCATAACCGACGCGGACACTGCCGATCTGGTAATCAAGGCCGGAACTGCCAAAGTTATTCTTGGTCTCACCCGCAAGCCCGGCATAGCCATAGCCTTGGCCAATCGGCGTCCGCCCCTCTATCCGCGCGCTGCCGATGAACGCGAAATCATCGTCAGAGACGCCGGTGATGCCGGGAAAATCGAAATTGACCGCCAGCGCCCCCAGCGCGTCGGTATCATACGCCAGGCCCAGCGCGAGCTGACCGAAAATCCCGCTGGTTGCAGCGCTTCTGGCGGCTGGACGCTCGATTGTGCCGCACGCCTGGACGAAGCTGGCCCAATCTGCGTCGCTGATCCGCCGACCATCGACCTTGTCGAGCTCAATCCGCGCGCGCCCGACATCGTCGAGCCGGCACAATGTGGTCACGTAATAAAGCCGCACTGGCGCTGCAGACGAATCAGGCCGGGTGATCAAAGCGCGTTCCAGCGTGGCCGCTGCGCCAATCAGATCGCCGGTGTCGGCCTGTTCGCGCGCCAGCCGAAGTGCTGCTGCCGGATCATTGGCAGTATCGATAATGGCATCCAGATCGCTGGCGATCGGGGTGTCCTGCGCCACTGCGGGCATCGCGGCGCTCGCCAGCAATGCCGCTGCAATCAGCTTGCCCGATTGCCCAAAATTCGCGCTCTTCATCTTGTCCCCCAAGAGAAACTGTAGCGATCCATCCCCGTCATGCGGCCGGTTGCTTATTGTGGTTGCTTACTGCCCGTTCACCCACGGTCTAGCGCATTTGATGGCGCTTGTCGGCAGCGATTTTTGGAGCGCCTGTCCCGCGCTGGCCTGCCACGCTTTGCCGATGCGCGCGGCCCCAAAAACTTGCATTCGCGGCCAAATCCTGAAAACCAAACCGGCACCACAAGCTGCGCACCCCGCGTGGCAAAGCACGAAGCAGATCATGATGACCACGCGCGCTGCCCCGATCGTTCAACCTCGCGATCTGATCGCCACGCTGGACACCATTGATGCGCGGCTGCGGTGGCTGTCGTCGTGGACGATCCACAACGCCAATCACCTGCGCGACAGCCGCGATGGGCTGAAGGTTGGCGGGCACCAGGCGAGTTGCGCATCAATCTCTACCATCATGACCGCGCTGTATTTTGCAGCACTTGGCCCCAATGATCGGGTGGCGGTGAAGCCGCATGCCGCGCCCATTCTGCATGCGATCCATTATCTGCTCGGCACGCAGACGCGCGAACAGCTGCAGGCGTTTCGCAGTTTTGGCGGCATGCAAAGCTATCCCAGCCGCACAAAGGACCAGATTCCAGTCGATTTTTCCACCGGATCAGTGGGGCTGGGCGTTGCCGTTACGGCCTTTGCATCGCTGGTGCAGGATTATCTTGTCGCGCAGGGCAAGTTGGCCGCTGAGGACACCGGACGGATGATCGCGCTGATGGGCGATGCCGAGCTGGATGAGGGCAACATCTATGAATGCCTGATTGAGGCGTACAAGCATGACGTGCGCAACTGCTGGTGGATCGTGGATTACAACCGCCAGTCACTGGACGCGACGACGGCGGACCGGATGTTCGACCGGTTCGATGATATCTTCGAAACATGCGGTTGGCGCGTGCTGACACTGAAGCACGGCAAGCTGCAACGCGCGGCGTTTAAACGCCCTGGCGGCCTGCACCTGGAGGAATGGATCGAACATTGCCCCAATGCCGATTTCGCCGCGCTCACCTATCAGGGCGGTGCCGCGTGGCGCGCGCGGCTGATGCGCGACATCGGCGCACGCCAGGATGTCGCTGCGCTGATTGACAGCTATGATGACGCAGCCCTTGCCCGATTGATGACCAATTTGGGCGGGCATTGCATTGAAACGATCCTCGACGCTTTCGCCCAGGCGGCGGATGACAAGCCGACCTGCTTCATCGCCTATACCGTCAAAGGATATGGCCTGCCGTTTGCGGGGCATAAGGACAATCATGCCGGGCTGATGAACCCCGGTCAGATCGCCAGCCTGCGCGACCAGATGGGTATTGCGGCGGGGGAGGAATGGGTGCCGTTTGCCGGGCTGGGCGATAATGCGCAGGCCAGCCTCAACGCATTCATCGATCAGTCGCCGTTAAAGACAAAGGTCGCTGACCGGGCATTTGCAGCGGTGCCGGTTCCGGCGCGATTGCCGGTCCCCGAAGGTGACGATCAGGCAACCCAGACCGCGTTCGGCAAAATCCTGCTCGATCTCGCCAAATCGGGCCATCCATTGGCTGATCACATCGTTACCACGTCCCCCGATGTTACCGTGTCGACCAATTTGGGGGCCTGGGTGAACCAGCGCGGGCTGTTCCGGCGCAAGGACATGGCCGATGTGTTCGCCGCGGCGCGCATTCCCTCCGCGCAAAAATGGGCGGCGCGCCCGGCGGGGCAGCATATCGAACTGGGTATTGCCGAAAACAACCTGTTCCTGATGCTGGCGGCGGCGGGGATTTCGGCCCCCTTGTTCGGCACGCGGCTGATGCCGGTTGGCACCGTTTATGATCCTTTCATCGCCCGTGGGCTCGATGCGCTCAACTACGGCTGTTACATGAACGCGCGTTTCCTGCTGGTCGCCACCCCGTCAGGGCTGACGCTGGGGCCGGAAGGCGGCGCGCACCAGTCAATCAATTCACCGCTGATCGGCATGGGCCAGCCGGGCCTCACTTATTATGAACCAGCTTATGCCGATGAAGTGGCGCTGCTGATGGGGCATGCGTTTCGCCATATGCAGGCCGATGATGGTGGCGCGGTTTATCTGCGGCTGTCGACACGCAGCATTGCGCAGATCGAGCGAGCAGATGATCGCTGGGAGGCAGGCGCGATCAAGGGCGGCTATTGGTTGAAGCCCCCCGCCCCCGGCGCGGAGGCGGCGATCATCGCCACCGGCGCTATTTTGCCCGAAGCGCTGGAGGCGTGGGAGCAACTGCGCGATGACGTGCCCGGCATCGGGCTGATGGCGGTTACCTCGCCCGATCTGCTTCATCGGGGCTGGTCTGCCGCGCGGGCGGCGCGCTGGAATGGTGGCGGTGAGGCGGCACATATCGCCACGCTGCTCGACGCATTATCGCCCAGCGCCGGGTTGGTGACGATCGTCGATGGCAGCCCCGGCACGCTTTCATGGATTGGCGGGGTGCGCGGCAACCGCGTGTCGCCGCTGGGGATGGACCGGTTTGGCCAGACGGGCGATCTGCCCGATCTGTACCGCGAATACCGGCTGGACGCCGCCGCGATCATCGATGCAGCGGCCGAGCTGTTTCTTTAGGCGTTCCGGTTTGGCAGCCCAAAGGTGGCTGGTTGGCAAAACCGCGCGCTTTGCGCTAAGCTTGCACGGGTCAATTACGACGCAGCGTAGGGGAAATCGCGATGATCAGGCAAGATGGTCAGGCGCGAAACAACGCCAACCAGAGCCCGGCAGGCCGATGGTGATGGCCCATGATCCGCCGCGCCGCAAGCGCGTTGCTTTTGTCGCCACCCACCCGATCCAGTATTTTGCGCCAATGTATCGCCGCATCAACGATAGCGACGATATCGAGGCGGTGCCGATCTATCTCACCAAACATGGCATGCGCGATGATGTCGATCGCGGCTTTGGCAGGGCGTTCAACTGGGACGTTGATCTGCTGTCGGGCACTAACCCGATTTTCGTTCGCGGTGCCGATACCCGCAGACTCGATACCGGCGTTACCCATATGCTGGCACCCGGCATCTGGCAGGTGATCAGCGACGGGGCGTTTGATGCCGTCGTCATCCACGGCCACGGCGTCGGGGCCAATCATGTGGCGACGATGGCGGCAAAACGGCGCGGCATCCCGGTGTTTTCGCTGTGCGACACGCATCTGGGCCTGCCGCGAAGCGCGATCAAGAACGCCGTTCGCAAACCCGTGATGCGGGCATATTATGCGATGCTGGATGGCTTTCTGGCCATCGATTCGCCGAATCGCGCCTTTTACCGGGCGATGGGCGTGCCGGATCGCAAGCTGTTCGATTTTCCGTTTACCGTCGACAATGATCGTTTCATGTCGGCGGCGATCATGACGGATGGTGAGCGCCAGGCGTTTCGCGCCCGGCTGGGCGTTCATGATGAACGCCCGATCGTGCTTTTCGCGTCCAAATTCACCCCCGGCAAAAATCCCGCCCATTTGATTTACGCGCAGCGCATGCTGCAGGCGCGGGGCCGTGATTTTCATCTGGTGCTGGCAGGCGCTGGCGAGATGGAAACCAAACTCCGCTCGTTGGCAACCGCCAACCCGGATCTTTCCATCCATTTCCCCGGCTTTTTCAACCAGAGCGAGCTGCCCCGCCTGTTCGGTGCGTGCGACATTTTCAGCCTGCCCGCTCGGGCAGAGGCATGGGGGCTGGTGATCAATGAGGCGATGTGTGCTGGCCTGCCGATCGTCGCGTCGCAGGAAATCGGTGCGGTAACCGATCTTGTCCGGCAAGGGGTGAACGGGGCAACCCACCGCGCAGGCGACATCGACGGCATCGCCGAAGCGCTGGAAATGCTGGTTGGCAATCCGGCGGCGATGAAATCGATGGGCCAGGCAAGCCGCGAGATGATCAGCCAATGGAGCTATGATCGGTGCGTGGCCGGTTTGCGCGAAGCGTTGCGCGCCACTAGTCGTTCGGTGACGACCACCAAAGCCTGATGATCGCTAGTACCCAAAGGAATCGCCATGAAAACCCGTGCCGCTGTCGCTTTCGAAGCAAAAAGGCCGCTCGAAATCGTCGAGCTGGATCTGGATGGGCCTCGCGCTGGTGAGGTGCTGGTGGAAATTATGGCGACGGGCATTTGCCACACCGATGCCTATACGCTGGACGGACTGGATAGTGAGGGGCTGTTCCCCAGCGTGCTTGGCCATGAAGGCGCAGGCGTGGTGCGAGAGGTGGGCGCGGGCGTTACCAGCGTTGTACCCGGCGATCATGTAATCCCGCTCTACACGCCCGAATGCCGCCAGTGTAAATCATGCCTCAGCGGCAAGACCAATTTATGCACGGCGATCCGCGCCACCCAGGGCAAGGGCCTGATGCCCGATGGCACGAGCCGGTTCAGCCATAAGGGCCAGCCGGTTTTCCATTATATGGGCTGTTCAACCTTTTCAAACTTCACCGTGCTTCCTGAAATTGCCGTGGCGAAAATTCGCACCGACGCGCCATTCAAGACGAGCTGTTATGTCGGCTGCGGGGTCACCACGGGTGTGGGCGCGGTGGTGAACACCGCCAAGGTCCAGGTGGGTGATACGGTGATCGTGTTCGGGCTGGGCGGCATTGGCCTGAACGTGCTGCAGGGCGCGCGCATGGCCGGTGCGAGCATCATCATCGGCGTGGATATCAACCCGGCGCGCGAAGAATGGGGCAAGCGTTTCGGCATGACCCACTTCGTCAACCCCAATGCGGTCGACGGCGATCTGGTCGCGCACCTTGTTGCACTTACCGATGGCGGGGCGGATTATACTTTTGATTGCACCGGCAACACCACGGTGATGCGCCAGGCGTTGGAGGCATGCCATCGCGGCTGGGGCACCAGCATCATCATCGGCGTGGCAGAAGCCGGCAAGGAAATCAGCACCCGTCCGTTCCAGCTTGTCACGGGCCGTAACTGGCGCGGCACCGCGTTCGGCGGTGCCAAGGGCCGCTCCGATGTGCCCAAGATTATCGACTGGTACATGAACGGCAAGATCGAGATCGACCCCATGATCACCCATGTCCTGAGCCTGGAGGAGATCAACAAGGGATTTGACCTGATGCACGCCGGCGAAAGCATT
The DNA here is from genome assembly GCA_002083655.1 of Proteobacteria bacterium ST_bin14. Taxonomy (GTDB): domain Bacteria; phylum Pseudomonadota; class Alphaproteobacteria; order Sphingomonadales; family Sphingomonadaceae; genus Sphingomonas. The sequence goes on from MSXR01000008.1 coordinate 165,699, forward strand.
CGATCGGTCGTGGTGTATTGAGGGGTTTGACGGGGGGCAGGGCCGTTTGATCGCACGGGCGCCCCCACAAAAAACGGCGGGGGATTGCTCCCCCGCCGCGATTTGGTGGTCGGCCACCGGGCACCCGCCCGGCAGGTAACTTACAATTTGGTGCGGATGCCCAGGAAGAACAACCGGCCAAGACCCGATACGGGAAAAGCTGAGCTCGACAGATAGGGCTGCGCGTCGGTCAGGTTGTTCACACCACCATAAATGGTGCTGTCCTTGAACACATCGACGTTGAACGACAGGCCGTGGATGAAATAGGTCGGTGCAAAGCCTGCATCGCCAAATTCAAGGGCAATCCGCTCGATGTTGATCGCTATAGCCGCCGCCGTGCTGTCGATATATTGCACGTTATAGCCAAAGGAAAACGGCCCGCGCTTGATGTTCAGGTTCGCCGTGCCCTGGAATTCCGGCACGCTGAGCTCGCGGAGGGCCGGGTTGACGTTCGTTAGGTCGGTCGGATCGAAGAAGCGGTTAACCTTTTCAGTCCAGTTGCCGTTCAGCCCGATATTGACCTTATATTCGCGGGCGATGTCGAACCCATAGTTGATGCTGGCGTCGATGCCCGATGTTTCAATCCGGCCAAAGTTGAGCTGGGTTTGCGTCAGGAAATTGAAGCCGAAGGTGGCAGGGCCAGCGGACGGGCCATTGCGAGTGAACAGGCTGCAGAACGGGTTCGGGAAGGTGGTGTTATCATAACAGGTGTTTACAATATCCTGGGCCTGTACCGCCGCAATCGCGTTTTCGATGCGGATCGAATAATAATCGGCAGACACCGTTAATCCGCGGATAAAGCGCGGCTGCACGACCGCGCCAGCCGTGAAGGTTGATGCGGTTTCCTGGATCAGATTGGGGTTGCCACCGCTGGTTCCTGAAAAACGCCCGGTCAGCGGATCGCTGTAGGTCGCAAGGAAAGCCGCTGCATTGGGGATACCAAGCGCCGTTGCCGCTGCGATGCAGTTGGCACGGCGTGCGGGCGTCGCGTCAATGCTGACCGAATCGCACGGATCAGACGGGCGGAAGGTTGCGCCCTGCGCCGGGGTGAATAATTCGGCGATGTTTGGTGCCCGGATTGCACGGGCATAGGTGCCGCGGAACCGGATATCCGGGATTGGTGCCCAAACCCCCCGGCGAACACCCTTGCGGTGTTGGCGCCCTCACCGCCCGACAGAGCTATAGACAAAGCCTGCCCTTGCGGCTTCTTCGAGTGGATAGATGTTGCGCAGATCGACCATGACCGGGGCGGCCATGGCGGCGGCGAGGCGTTTCAGGTCGAGCGCGCGGAAGATATCCCATTCGGTGACGATGGCGATTGCATCGGCGCCGGCCGCTGCCTCATATGCGTCGCGGCAATAGGTTACCTGCGGCATCATCGCCTGCGCTGCTTCCATCCCTTCGGGATCATAGGCGCGGATGTGGGCGCCGGCATCGATCAGGCTCTGGATGATCGCCAGGCTGGGCGCGTCGCGCATGTCATCGGTGTTGGGCTTGAAGGTTAGCCCCAATATCGCCACCGATTTGCCCCGCGCATCGCCGCCCAGCGCCGATATCACCTTGCGCCCCATTGCGCGCTTGCGGCTGTCATTCACCTGCACCACCGCTTCCACGATCCGCACCGGCGCGCCGTAATCCTCCGCCGTCTTCAACAGCGCCAGCGTATCCTTGGGAAAGCACGACCCGCCATAGCCGGGCCCGGCATGCAGAAATTTGGAGCCAATCCGGTTATCAAGCCCAATCCCGCGCGACACATCCTGCACATTGGCACCCACCGCCTCGCACAGATCGGCGATTTCGTTGATGAAGGTGATCTTGGTCGCCAGAAACGCGTTGGCGGCATATTTGATCAGTTCAGCGGTGCGCCGCGCGGTGAACAGGATCGGGCTTTCGTTCAGGTATAGCGGGCGATAAATATCGCGCATCACCTGCATCGCGCGCGCATCCTCTGTGCCAATCACGATCCGGTCGGGGCGCTTGAAATCGCCAATCGCTGCCCCTTCGCGCAGGAATTCGGGGTTGGAGACCACCGCCACTTCAACTGTCGGCACCATTTCGCGCAGAATCGCCTCCACCTTGTCGCCCGTGCCCACCGGCACGGTCGATTTGGTGACGATCACGGTGGGCCCCGTCAGCGCAGCCGCAATCTCCCGCGTCGCATCAAACACATAGGTCAGATCGGCATGGCCATCCCCGCGCCGCGACGGCGTGCCAACCGCAATGAAAATCGCATCGGCCCCTGCCACCGCCGATTTCAGATCGGTCGTAAAGGTCAGCCGACCCGCATTCACATTGGCCGCCACCAGCGTATCGAGCCCGGGCTCAAAAATCGGCATCCGCCCGGCCTTCAGCGCGTCAATCTTGCCCGCGTCCTTGTCAACGCACACCACATCATGACCAAAATCTGAAAAACACGCCCCCGAAACCAGGCCAACATAGCCCGAGCCGATCATCGTAATCCGCATAACCCAACACCATCCCGATTATCGAACTGCCCGCAGACAGCCCACCAGCCAGACGACGCCCTCTAACGCAACCACGCCGGATTACCAGACTGCGCACCCCCCTATCCACAACCCAACCGCGACGGGGGGTAACCAGAACAACCGTGTCGGAACACCAGCGAGGCTGCGGCGGCATTGGGGTGGATCAGCCGCGATCAGAGTCGTCCAGCATACAGGCTCGCGCGAGCACTACTGGTGACATCGCCGGGCATCAACCAGTTGAGATTGGCGCCGTCTGCCCCTTCGCCCAGGGCGAAGGGGCGCGAATGGTGCAAAAGCCCGGGCGTGTTCAGCCCCGGTACCGTGACGATCGTGCCCGATAACTGTGCCGGATCGATCGTGCGCACCAACTTGAGGATGACGTCGATCCCGTTGAGTTCATCGCCTTCGATGCCCGCGGTCAGCAGCAGCTGGTGGCCCGGTCTTGCGCCCTTCACTACCACCACCGGCACATACCATGCCTGGCCGATCGCGTTGTCACTGATCCGGAACCAGAAGCGATGCACCTGGCCCGGGGCGAAATCGCCCCCATCGAGACGGTCGATCATCGGGGTGCCATCGTTCCGGTCGCCAGTGCGCACGGCTTGGGCGCTGAGCGCGGATGCAGGCCTCAACCCCACCAGGAGGGAAAGCGCAGCCAAAGCAGGGGCGCGCATCAAGTCGAACAACCGGACGATACCGCGGGTGTATCCACTCGAACGGCGACTGCAATCTCGCCTGATCATCAGCCGCATTTGTGGTTCGGGAAGGCTCACGTCTAGGGTGATCGCGAAACCGAGGCGCGTCTTAGGCATCGACACCGTCTGTGCCGCCAAATATGTCGCGACCTGCGAAGGATATGGTCGGCACGGCCGTATTCTTGGTGCTTGGCCCTTCACTTCCTTTTGGCTAAGCAAAGATGAAATCTTTGGGGCGGCCAGTTCATTGCTATCCACCGGAACCGTTTTGGGCACAGCGACATTTCCGATGGCCGCGCTATCAGCCTTGGCCATCCTTTCAGCGTTCTATCTGGTCGTGGTTGGGGAGGCCAATCTCGTCGTCCTGGGGATCTTCGTGACGAGCCTTGTATTCGTTATGACCAGCCTGCTGCCCGGCGACGATGGTTTCCTGGCCGATCGCGCACGGCGAGCAGCCGATGGGGGCCGGCGGTTGCAGGGGTACATTCTCGCCGGCCTCAGCAGCGGGATCGTCCCCGCCGTTGTTGTTCTTGTGAACTTCCAGGTACTCAACTGCTTCATCGATCATCAGTCCGCCAATCCGGTGCTCGGATGGTGCGTTGCCTACGGTGTGGCGACGGGGGCATGGACGTTACGGGCGCAAATCGCTGACCGGCGGACCCGTACTTTAAGCAGCATTCAGGCCTATGCCGCGCATTTCAGCTTTGCGATACTCTCCATCAGCGTGCTGCTTTTCGGCACCAGCTCCTTGTTCGGGCTAACCATGGCAATCATCCCGCAGATGTTGCCTTTTACGGTAGGACTATTCCTCGCCTTGGCCGATCGCAATGCGCTGCGCGACGTCCAGATCTGATGATGGGTTGTAACCAGGCAAACCGATGACGGCCTGGCGAACTGCACGGTCCCGTGGCGGGGCCGATACGGTGGACGCGGCGTTCCTGCGCGCTCCCCCCTTTCCAGGCGCAAGACCCGTATCGCTGATCGACCGGGCGGTGGCGAGTGACCTGCTAATGCGGCCTGCCGCTGACGCCCGCCCTGCTGATCTGCTCACCCTGTTGCGTAAGTACCGCGTCGGTGGCGCATTCTGGGCGCCGCCGCTTTCCCGCCCGCATCTGCACGGTCACATCCTGTGCCCGGCAAACCTTGATCAGGCGTGTCACATGCATGCAATGCTGAGCGCCGAAGAGTCGGTGCCGTGGCGCGCGATCGTCCCGCCCGGACGCGAGGGGAGACGAATTGCTGCCTGGCTGAAAGCCCGGGACGGCATGGTGGATCATGGCCCGGTCGATCCCTGGTCGATCGCCGATAGCGCTTTCAGTTTATGGACATCTTCAGGTGATGAACGTGCCATTGTGGCACAATTGGCCGGTATTCCGGTTCGCTGCTTTGCCGAGAACGGCAGCAGAGTGGTCACCATGTTGCCCACCGATCCGCTGGAAGCGATCGAAAGGAAAGTTCTTGGCGGCAGGCGCTATCTGGACTGGTTTACGGGCGCCCCATGCACGGTAGAGGCAGTAATCGAGCAATTGGGCTTGTGGCGGGTGCTGATCGATCGCAATCGCACGATTGCCGCGACGGCTGGCATTGCAAGTTGGAAGCGCCGCGAAATCGATTCCTTCCTATGGGCAGAACGCACACGACCGCTGATGTTTTTTCGAAACGCCGCCGACGCTGTACATGGGGCGGCACGCGCCGATGGTGCGATCGCGATATGGCCATCACGCGTCCCCGCATCGCTGTTTGCCGATGCCGAGGCTGCCGCCGTGCCCGTCTATCAGGTCGAGGATGGTTTTATCCGATCGGTAGGCCTGGGCAGTGGTCTGCATCCGCCGCAATCCATTGTCGTTGATCCGATCGGCATCTATTACGATCCCACCCGCCCAAGCGCGCTGGAACAACTACTTGAGACAGCATCGTTTTCAGCAGCGATACTCGATCGGGCCGCCGCGCTTATCGATGTGATCGTCGCGACGGGGATCAGCAAATACGCCGCTGGCCGTGACACGATCGCCGATTTGCCGACCGGTCGCCGCCGCGTGCTTGTTACCGGCCAGGTTGAAGACGATCGTTCAGTTTTGTTAGGTGGCGGCGATGTGACCGGCAATCTTGATCTGCTCCGGCGTGCCCGGGCCGCGGAACCCGATGCCTTCCTCATGTTCAAACCGCATCCCGATGTCGAAGCCGGGCACCGCAAGGGTGCGGTCGATGACGATGCCTGCCTGAGGTTTGCCGATATGATCGTGCGGGACGGATCAATGGCGGCGTTGCTCGATACGGTCGAGGCGGTCCATGTCTGGACCTCACTGGCAGGGTTCGAGGCTTTGCTTCGTCGACGGGAGGTTATTGTCCATGGGCAACCATTCTTTGCGGGATGGGGATTGACGCAGGATCTGGCCGCTCCATTGCTGCGGCGAACCCGCCGACTATCGCTAATGGAGCTTGTGGCGGGGACGTTGCTTGTCTACCCGCAATATCTTGACCCGGTAACGAACCTGCCATGTACTCCCGAACTGTTGATTTCAAGAATGGCGCAGCCAAGCTTCCAGCACCGGAACTTGCTGACTCGCATCCGCGCGTTTCAGGGCCAGGTCAATCGGTGGATTCGGTGAACGTGCTGGTTGCTCATTTTCCGCCGGACGAGCGCGTTTTCCTGTTCCTGCAGGGCCCGCATGGCTCGTTTTTTCCGAGGCTGGGTCGGGCTCTTCAATCCCATGGCCACCGTGTCTTTCGGATCAACTTCAACGGCGGGGATCGTGCGACCTGGGGCGGCCAGATCGACTATGTCGGGCGCGAAAGCCACTGGCCCCAGTACGTCGCCCGGTTCCTGCGCGATCGCCAGGTGACCGACCTTGTTTTGTATGGGGACTGCCGCCCGAAGCATGCCCTGGCCATTCGGGCTGCCAAGGCCATTGGCGTGCGGGTCCATGTTTTCGAGGAAGGCTATATCCGTCCCGACTGGGTAACGCTGGAGCGCGAAGGGGTGAACGGCAATTCGACACTGTCCCGCGATCCGCAATGGTATGTCGAGCGCGCCCGTAGCCTCCCGCCTGTGCCCAGCTTTCCACCTATTGAGTCATTTCAAACGGCACGCGGCTGGGGAGCGTTTTTCTATTATGCCGAATTCGTGCTCCAATATTGGCGTTTTCCCTTCCACCACAGCCATCGCCCAAGTGATCCGGTGGCTGAAGGCGTGGAATGGCTGCGCCGGTTTCGGCGGCGGAAAGAAGAATATGCGCGCACTGAGGCCGCACTGAACAATCTAACGACGGCGGACTATGTCGTTTTTCCGCTCCAGCTTGATTCCGATTACCAAATCCGGATGCACTCCGATTTTGGTGGAATGCGGCCAGCGATCATCAAGGTATTGGCAAGCTTTGCAAGCCACGCGCCTGCGTCCATGCGGCTGGCCGTAAAGGAACATCCGCTGGATGCCGGACTGCACGACTGGCGCAAGATCACCATGGAAGAAGCGCATCGCTTCGGTGTGGCTGATCGGGTGGATTTCATCGAACATGGCGATCTGCTGCAGCTGGTTCGGCGTGCTCGCGGCATGGTTACCGTCAACAGCACCGCAGGAACGCTGGCTTTGATCGAGGGAAAGCCTGTCGCAGTGATGGGCAACGCCGTCTATGACATCGCCGGAATTACCCACCAGTCGGGGCTCGATCAGTTCTGGCGTGATGCCCAGGCACCCGATCCTGCGATTTTCAACGCATTTTATCGAGTGCTGATCGATTGTTGCTTACTCCATGGCGCTTTTTTGAGCGATGAGGGAATCGATATGATGATCGATGCTGCGGTAGCGCGGCTGATAACTGATCATGAGCCTCTTGAAGTGTCTTTAGAGTCGGCGAACATGGTGTAATGTCAGGATCGTCCAAACCTGAAATCGTCCTCGATATATCAAGGCTGATTTCCCGAGTCCTTCATGCGACGCCGACCGGAGTGGATCGTGTGGAAATGGCCTATGCGCGCCATTTGCTACAGTTAGTGCCCGATCGGCTGCATTTTGCTGCGCTTAATGTGAGCGGTGCCTATGGGCGCATTCCGCGCCACTCGGTCGAACAATTTCTTCATCGAACTGAAGCACTTTGGTCGGGACAGCGTGGTCGGCCAACGGGGAAGCTGGCCACCTATGCAGCGGCGGCGGACATGCTCGCCCTAACATGGCCCCAGCGGGTTGATCGGGCCGCCCGGCCGCGAGTCCTGCTCCAGGCATCACCCCACCACCTTCATAACCAAGCTCAAACAGCACGGATTATTCAGCAAGAACAAGCCAAGTTCGTGTGCCTTTTGCACGACCTTATCCCGATCGAATTTCCTGAATATGCCAGACCAGACGGCGCTTTGACTCATATGCATCGCATTGAGACGGTAGCGCGGTTGGCAGATGGGGTGATCACAGTATCGAACAGCACCAAACAATCGTTCATCCCGTATCTTACCGCGGCACGACGGCGCATACCCGTCGAAGTAGCAACGCTAGCGGTGGACTTTCCACTTGTAGATAGTGAAAAAGCTATTCTTGGTGATCAACCTTATTTCATCTGTCTTGGGACGATCGAACCGCGCAAGAACCATCTTTTGCTGCTTAACATTTGGCGGCGCTTGGTTGCAACTGCGCCTGATCCAGGGGCAATCCCCCGACTGATTGTGATCGGACGGCGTGGCTGGGAAAACGAAAACATCATTGACATGCTTGATCGCTGCCCGTCCCTCCAGGGGCATGTCATAGAATGTGCAGATTTATCCGATGCAGCGGTTAGAAATGCCCTTGCAGGGGCTCGAGCGCTTTTAATGCCATCCTTTGCGGAGGGTTTCGGACTCCCGGTTGCAGAGGCAATAGCCATGGGCGTGCCAGTTGTATGCAGCGATTTGCCCGCACTTCGCGAGGCGGGCGGCGCAGTACCGGACTACCTCGATCCCCTAGATGGCCAAGGATGGTTGAAGGCAATCACTTGCTATACCGATCCGCATTCTCTGGCTCGCGAAGCGCAGAGGGTCCGGCGACTGACTTGGACGCCAGCCACATGGTCAGACCATTTTCAAACCGTTATTGAAGTGACCGACCGGGCAATCGCGGGTGTTGCATGAGATTGTTTTGGACGTTGGACACCTGTTGTGTGCGAAACGACTTTTGGGATTAGGGGATGATCGATCCAACGGTAATAACCGGCAAAATGGACGATGCTACCACGCCAACAAACTTTTGAATGTCTGCTAGTGGCGCGTTGGATACGTACAGAACGTCCCTGTCTTTAATCGGAAATCCTTGGGCCACGAAAAATGTGGAAGGATCATTTAAGTTGATCCGGTAGATAACCGGAACTTTACCATCAGGCGTAGTTCGGATTTCCGTACCAGGCGCTAAACCGAGCACGGCGGGGTTCTCAAGCCGAAAGACGAAAGCGCCGCGAACATCTGCACGTTGATCTTGAAGGCCCGACACCCGACCCAAAGCCTGAGCCAGAGTTAAGCCCGTGCCTTCGAACATAATTTCCTCATTTCGACCAACGGCGCCCAAAGCTGTAAAGCTAAAGGGTTGGAACAACGCAGTTACGACATCATCTGCTTGAAGACGTATGTTCTGGCGAGGATCGTTGATGACTAATGAAAGTGGCATCGCGGCGACTGTTTGGCCACGCGTTATCTGGATGGTCGTCCTACCTACGGGTTGTTTGACGCCACCAGAAGCAGCGAGGATGTCAAGCAAGCGCTCGCCGCGGGAAGACAGAGGAACGCGCGCGCTATTTGTCACGTCACCGACAATTGTTACATTAGAACTTGCGTTGCGTATTAGCCTAACGATTACCTGAGGCAAATGTGCTTTACCTGACAACCGATTGGTAATTTCTCGCTCTATCTGCTGCGGAGTGCGACCTGCAGCAATGATTGTTCCGGCGAACGGAATGTTGATGCGTCCCTCGCTATTGACCATCTGTTCGGGCAACGTAGTGCCGCGAGCAAGGGCGTTGGTCGACTGGGCTCCCTCGAGTAGACTATTGCCCCCGCCCAATCCGAACAAAGCGGCGGGCGGCGCTTCCCAGATAGCGATGTCGAGCACATCGCCACGACCGATAATCGAGCCGATCGGTGCGCCATCACCTAAAGTTTCTGCGAAAAAGCCCGTCCGCTCGCCAGCTAGGACGCGCCGGGCAACGGCATCCGATACATCAATTATGCGGATATCGGCATTGGCGACCGTTTTAACGGCAGCACCATTCACTGACCGTGTGCTCGGCCCCGATGCAGAGACGAACGAGCATGCCGACAAAGCCATACAGCCGAACCCGGCGATAAAGCCTTGCATAACGCCACGGACACGGTGAAGGTTGATCAACCGCTTCAAATCGCTGATAGTTCGGTTCATTTCGTTCCTATGCAAGCCTATCGCCCGCGCTTCAGTGAAATTTGCTGCCGAGCAAGCGAATTTCCCCTACATACAAACTCTCAACGTCAACCGCCTAAGCTTTTGAAGGCGGTAAGATTCTGAGAGGAGTTCGCCGTATCCTCGTTCGTAGTGGAGAGTAAAGCAGGAATTCGGTTGGGCGGGATTGAAATGTGGTGACCTGATTGGGTGGACGTCCCCTGCAGGAGCGGCTCTAAGCAAGTGCATCGTTCTGGGATTGTCGCGGGCGCCCACTCCTGAGAAGGCGGAGCAGAAAAGAGTACCGTGGAATGAATGGGTTTCGGCCTCATCGCGGCAACCGCCGCGCCCGTTTGCCTGCGCTACTTCTGCTTCGTCGTTGGGCTTATCTCGTGCCGACGGGCGAGCGCTATTAGGGTCGCTTCACTCCGCCGAATTGTTTGACGGGCTGGCGCAATCTTCGTGGCGCTGCCGGGCAGAACTTGGCCCATAGTTCCCCGCGCCGTGCGTGATGGTCAATCATATCGCCACTAAGCGGATTTAACACCCGACGGGTTCGGCCAATTCTAAACCTGCCATGATCACATGCGCGGCGACCAGTCCACCAAGGCCATGTTCCCACAATCAGCCAGTTCGACACGATCCCCGCCCCATTGACCGACCAGAATGACTCTGACCGATCGCAAGCCTCATCCGATCACGCCAGCCCCGCAACCTGGGCCGCCGACCTCAATAAGCATCAAAGGCAAACCCCGCTCGGTGCTTCACCCGCGCTCAGGCAGGAAAACCCAGATACTCAACGTCGCAATTCGCTAGGTGAAAGGGCGGCGCCATCCAGAAACCAGCTACACCCAAAATTGTGCCGGGACTGCAATTGCCTTACGTCCCTGCCGAAGCTATCAGCATCATTCCCCAAGGCGCTGAGGTTGCGATGACCATACCTGTTTACCGTCCTGATCTGACCGGTAACGAGTTACTATACGCTGAAGACGCATTACGGAGTGGCTGGATCAGCAGTATTGGACAGTATATTGAACGGTTTGAACAAGCTTTAGCTTCGGAAACAGAGTGCGCTCACGCCATTGCTTTGGCCAACGGCACTGTAGCATTGCATTTGGCCTTGCATTGCATGGATATCGGTCCTGGTGATGAAGTCATTGTTCCAACATTCACCTACATCGCGTCGGTTAACACAATTGCCCAGACTGGCGCTGTACCTGTTTTTGCCGAAAGCCGTGCGTCGGATTGGTTGATGGACCCGGCCGATATTGAACGCCGCATTACTCCCCGTACCAAAGCAGTGATGCCTGTGCATCTGTTTGGCGCAATATGTGATCCTGACATTAATGTCATTGCTCGCCGTCATGGTCTTCGTGTCATTGAAGATGCAGCCGAAGCGCTCGGCAGTCGCCGTAATGGCCGACATGTCGGATCGGATGCCGATATAACGAGTTTCTCGTTCTTCGGAAACAAAACGGTAACGACGGGCGAGGGCGGTGCGGTAATTACCCGGGACCCTGTCCTTGCGGAACGACTACGTAAAGTGAAGGGTCAAGGTCAGTCGCTCACTCGTCGTTACTGGCATGATGAAATGGGTTTCAATTATCGTATGACTAATATCTGTGCGGCGATAGGTACCGCCCAAATGGAACGTCTTCCAGAAATTCTCGCACGCAAGCAAGCCATTGCCGACATCTATAGATCAGAGCTAAGTGGAAATCGCTTTGTGTTTCAGGAGCTCGCTCCTGGCGTTCAATCAAGCAACTGGTTGGTCTCGTTGCTGTTGCCACCAGGCGTGGATCGAGATCAAACTATTGCCCGCTTGTTGTCATCGGGCATCGACAGTCGGCCTGTTTTCTATTGCGCGCATCAAATGCCGGTCTACCGTAGCGATGAACATTTTCCGATCGCCGAAGACATTGCGGCACGTGGCATATCTCTCCCATCCTTTCCTACTCTCGAAGATTCCCAGATACGCATGATCTCCGCCAACCTTCGGTCGATTGTCGAGGAAATGATGGTCACGGATTGACATGGCCGGCAACCACGGCTTGCCGAATAGCATTCGAGGGAGTGGGGGATGAAGATTGCGATCTTGCTGGGGGATTCCCGGCTGGAATCCATCATTCGTGCCCGTGCATTGGCCGAAGCACTCCTAGAGGCAACCCCGATGAACGGGGAGTCCATTCAGGTAACGATTGGTCTGCCGGTTGTTGACGATGGTGAGTGGAAACGCCAAGCTCAGTGGTTGCGTGCCGGGTCGTCGGCAATCATGGTTCGCCGTCTCGATTGGCGGGAGGTGCCAGTCGACAATGCATTGAGAATGCACGAATCTTCCCAGCCATTTGTGTCGCTCGCGCGCTGTTCCAATGTCTTACTGCCTCAGGACTGGGGCAACAACTTCACCGACTGTGCCGCATGGGTTGTTCTCGCCGAACCTGGTTTGGGTGCCGTCTATCCAATACGACCAACCGTGTTTTTCTGCGTAGAGCTGGCTTCGCGGCGTGCACCATACGCTTTCTGTGACGATTTTAGGGCGCCGTTCTGGGATCGGCAGTTGTCAGCGTTCCAGATGTGGCGGCAGGCTGGTTTCGTCGTCACGACTGACCGGCTTACTGCCGCTGATATCGTTAGCTACGCTGGCGTTTCTCCAGATCGCGTGCTGTATTTGCCCAATTCCTTCGATCTTCATGAGATCGACGATTCCAGGTCCATGTCGGGCCAGCCGCAGCGTCTGATGATAAGGATGGAACCAGACAGTCTTCATGACGCCGATGCGACTTTGCGCGGTTTACACCTCTACCTGTCAGAAGGAGGTGAGCTTCAGCCCGTGATTGCCTGCCAAATGTCGTCCGCGGCCTTTGGCTCTCAGTCCAATATCCCGGCTGTCGTCGCGCTACCTATTGAGGTACGCCACTTAGTAGAAGAGTTGCCGATCGAACAATTGACAACAGCTGCATACTGGGCACGGCTACTCTACCGGGCCAGTGCGGTTTGGTCACCGCGATTATCTGGACAAGGTAGCCATCTGGACTGGCCGCTCCGCGTCGGACGCCCGCTCCTGTCCGCCGATCATCCGATCGCTCGCGAGGTGCGGCAACGTGTGGGGTCAGCCATCGTGTTGTATTCCCCCGGGAGCCCTAGCGCCGTAGCGGATGCTTTGCACAGCTTTGCAGCGGATCTTGCTTCAGCACCAGAACCTCATCTGGCTGCCGCCGATCGCACTGTGCAAGCGACTCAGGCGACACTGATCGTTGATCGACTGCTGGAGATCGTGGATGACTGACATGCTACGAACGGCAATTGGCGTTTGGGTTGAATCACCGCGGGGTGCCCAATGGTCTAACCAAGGCATGACCCGATTATTGGGTTTCATGGTCGAAGGGATAGCCCAAGTCGACAACTATATCTTTAGGATTGTCGTTACCGACGAAATCCGTGACGAGGCCGAAGCAGATTTTGCTGAATTGGCCGCAACACCCGGCGTACATTATAGTTTTCATTCACCGCGAGACAAAAATAAAGTTGCCTCGGATTTTGATCAATTGGCATTATTTGCCAATGCGTATGTATCCGTTTCGGCTTGGATATCTCTTTTCCCAAACCAATTGGGCGCACGTCTGTTGGCGGCACCGGTTTCTGCCATCTTTCCAGACGCAATAGGACTCGCCTATCATGATTTCAGCGAGGGAGTTTGGGCAACCGCCGGCCCTCCTGTCGCCTGGCGGAAAAGTGTGCGCAAGATGCTACCTCATTTAAAGCACTTCATTACTTTTTCTGAGCATGTTGCGCGCGATCAGCTTCAAGGTCTGTTTGGCGTTAGTCCAGATCGCATCAAAGTAATCCCCCATGCCCCGCCTTCGCTCGACGGCATCCTGCCGTTTGTGAGCAACGCGGAACGAACGGATGAATCCAAGTTTGAAGCGGCAAGCTTGCTTCGCCGCCATGCGGCACGCCACGGCCTGACCTATTTAGTAAACTTCCCTTTTGAGCATGTTCGATATGCTGCGGTATCGACCCAAGACAGGGTGACCAAGAACATACGCGTTGTCGTGGACGCCGTAGATGATCTGGTGCGGAAAAGATTCGAGCAGTTCAAGCTCATCATGACTGCACAAATCGACCATGGCACAAACTGGAGCCCAACGCCCCAGGCCATCGCCCTAGCGATGATTCAGTTCGATGCAATATCCATGCCGCACCTACCACGCGATGTGCATGCCGCACTTTATCATTGCGCCGAAGTGGCCATACATCCGTCAGTATTCGAAGGCGGCCGGGGCACATTTCCATATTATGAAGCTATTTCAGTGGGCACACCTTGTCTGATGGCGCAGGGTCCTCACGTGACCGAGCTTTTATTGGAAGCGCCCGAGCTTGAACAATTTGTGTTTGATCCATCAGACGTTACCGGCTTGGCGCAAATGATGCTGGATGCTTCGGCCAACAGAGAGTTGTTGGTTAGCCTGCAACAGTCGACCTATTCACGGCTGAGGCAGCGTACGTGGAAACAAGTGGCACTGGAGTATGTCGAAACAGCGCTCGACTTCCTGCCAGAGGACCCGAAACGCCTCCAGTCATCTGAAGGAATTGTCGCATGACGCGCCAGAGCCACTCGAATATGGGCAATAAAGGCAAATCGACTACTCAGGTAGAGCGCGTTGCGCAGCTGGAGACGATGCTCGAACTGCTCAATAATCAACGCAAAGCAGACCTCGACAGATTTCGCCGCCTGACCCACTCGTTCGACCGATTAACATTTCAACTGGCAGAACGTGACGCCGAGTTGGCTGGACTGGACACGAACGCGACCCTTGCGAAAGGATCAGTTCCGGCAGTTGAAGCGTTTCAATTGCACCCAGCTGCGATAAGGTCCAAGCTTCGTGATGAGAAGTCGCATAAATCGACTTTGATAGGACGATTAACAGCGGCACTGATTTTGCGGTTTGCTCGGGAGGCAGCAGGCCGACGCAACTATGCCCGCGCCGAAGCCCTTTACCAGGCCATCCTTTTGCTGGCACCGCGCCCTTTCATTTGGCGTCAAATGGGAAACATGCTGGCAGGTCAGGGCTTGTTCCATGCTGCAGTCGATTGTTTTGATCGTACAATCGAATTGGATGAGCATGATGCCGAAGCTTGGCATGCACGAGCAGTTGCCCTGAAGCGCCTTGGACGTACAGACGAAAGCAGTGTTTCAGCGCAAAATGCGATCGCGCTTGAACCGTTGATGGCATCGCGCCAAGTTGGTTAATGTTACCTCGGTTAGTAAATCGCGGTATGCGCGGCCTAGGCAGTAGGTTCATCAGTGACCTGCTCCCCTGAAAAGT
>MSXR01000009.1 GCA_002083655.1 Proteobacteria bacterium ST_bin14
GTTGATGACGGGTGATCCTGAATTAGGGCACGATGCTCTAAGCCGCCAGCGCGGCATCCCCCACAAACGGGTTATAGCGGCGTTCATGGCCGAAGTTGCTCATCGGGCCATGTCCGGGGACGAACGATGTGTCGTCCCCCAACGGCCATAATTTGGTGACGATCGCGTCGAGCAGATCCTGGTGATTGCCCAGCGGAAAATCGGTGCGGCCAATCGATCCCTGGAACAGCACATCACCCACCAGCGCCAGTTTTGAGGCTGGGTGGTGAAACACCACATGGCCAGGCGTGTGGCCGGGGCAGTGGTACACATCAAGCACCAGATTACCGACACTTACCTGATCGCCCTCCACCAGCCAGCGATCGGGTTCAAACACCACACCGTTGATGCCATAAGCCCGGCCATCATCAGCCAGCCGCGCGATCCAGAACCGGTCAGCCTCATGCGGCCCCTCAATCGGCACGCCCAATTCCTTGGCCAGCACACCCGCTTCGCCGCAATGGTCGATATGGCCGTGGGTCAGGATGATCTTTTCGATGGTGACGCCGTGATGCGCCATTGCCGCGCGCAGCTTGGGCAAATCGCCACCCGGATCGACAAAGGCACCGCGCATCGTGGCGGTGCACCACATCAATGTGCAATTCTGCTGCAGCGGGGTGACGGGGACGATAGCGGCACGCATGGGCGGCGTGGCCGGTTGGGAGGCAGGGTTGGTCATACACCAGCAAATATGTCGGCTGATCCACGCAGACAAGCACCCTGTATCCACGCACGGGCTTGCCCCGCCTTGCCGCGCGATGCATTTGGCGGATAGCCAATGCCCCACCTCACCGCGCCCTTCATCTTACTCGACGACGCCAGACCCGGCGGCGCGCCTGCGCGCTTGTACCAGGCGCCCACGCGCGTCATCGACGTGCACGACATCGCCAGGGTTGCGC
Source organism: Proteobacteria bacterium ST_bin14 (assembly GCA_002083655.1). Lineage (GTDB taxonomy): Bacteria > Pseudomonadota > Alphaproteobacteria > Sphingomonadales > Sphingomonadaceae > Sphingomonas. The sequence goes on from MSXR01000009.1 coordinate 939, forward strand.
CTGCACTCGCTGATATTCGCGCGGCTACCCAGGCAGGCCAGCACGCCGCCGGCTATATCGCCTATGAAGCAGCATCCGCGTTTGAGCCGGTGTTGGGCGAACCCGCCAGCCGGACCGGGCCTTTGCTGTGGTTTGGGCTGTTCGACGGCTTTACCGAAATTGCCAGTGAGGATGTACCCGCCTTGCTGCCAGACCCTGCAGGGGCATGGATTGGTGCGCCTGCGCCCTTTGTTGATCGTGCGGCTTATGATGCCCGGTTGGCAGACGTGCTGGCGCTGATCACGGCGGGTGATCTGTACCAGGCCAATTTGACGTTTCCGTCCTCCGTGGCGTTTGAGGGCAATCCGCTGGCCGTCTATGCGCAACTGCGCGCCCGTTCCGGCGCGGGCTATGGCGCGTTTATCGATACCGGGACGGATCGGCTGTTGTCGCTCTCTCCCGAACTATTCTTTGCGCTTGATGGCGGCAAATTGCGTTGCCAGCCGATGAAGGGCACCGCGCGCCGCGGCGACACCCCGGCGCAGGACGACGCGATTGCCGCAGCACTGGCCGCCGACCCTAAACAGCGCGCCGAAAATCTGATGATCGTTGATCTGATGCGCAACGATCTGTCGCGCGTCGCGGTGCCGGGCAGCGTGGCCGTGCCAACGCTGTTCGCGGTTGAGCGTTATCCGACAATTCACCAGATGGTCTCCACCGTCACCGCTGATCTGGCGCCAGGCAAGGACGCGGTAGACGTGATGGCGGCGCTGTTTCCCTGCGGGTCAATCACCGGCGCGCCCAAAATCCGCGCGATGCAGGCCATCGCGGCGATCGAACAGGGTGCACGGGGGCCCTATACCGGCGCAATCGGGCGATTCGATGCAGGCGGCGATGCCATGTTCAACGTCGCCATCCGCACCCTGGCGATCCGCGGCGGCGATGATGACGCCCTGTTCGGCAGCGGTGGCGGCATCGTCGCTGATTCGCAAGCCGATGATGAATGGGATGAGGCCCGCGCCAAGGGCGGGTTTCTAACCGGTGGCCCGCCGCGTTTTGATCTGATCGAAACCATGGCGTTTCACCCGCAAACCGGCATCGCGCTGCTCGACCGGCATTTGTCGCGGATGAAGGCCAGCGCCAGACGGTTCGGCTTTGCGTTTGATCGCCACGCGGCGCGCAACGAACTGCAAGCCGCCACCTTCCGGCTTGGCACGCCCAGCCAGGTGCGGCTGTTGCTGGCCCCCAGCGGCGCAATCGCCATCGAATCGGCGGCGATGCCGGTTAACCCCGCAGGGCCGGTGGCCGTCGCAATCGCACCGCTGCCGGTTGATCCGGCTGATTTCCGGCTGCGCCACAAAACCAGCGACCGGGCTTTTTACGACGCAGCCCGCACCGCCGGCGGCGCGTTTGAGGTCGTGTTCGTCGATCCCGATGGTCGCCTGACAGAGGGCAGCTTCACCTCTATCTTCGTGCAGCGCGGCGCTGTGCTGGTGACGCCTTCGCTAACCGGTGCAGGATTGCTGCCCGGCGTGCTGCGCGCCGAATTGCTGGCGCGCGGCGATGCGATTGAAGGCGATCTGACCATTGACGATCTGTCCCCCGGATTTTTCATCGGCAACGCGCTGCGCGGGCTGATTCCCGCCATTCTGGCCACGCCCATCACCGCCCCCGGCACCGTTTCGGTTGCACCGCAGCAAGGCCCGCGCCTATAGCCGGGCGGCGTTCAATTGCCAGGCGACCCAACATGCATCCTTCAGCCGCGCTCAACCGGATCAGCCCATCGCCCACGCTTGCCATCACGGCGCGGGTATTCGAGCTGAAAGCCCAAGGGGTTGACGTGATTGGCCTGGGGGCCGGCGAACCCGATTTCGACACACCCGATTTCGTCAAGGAAGCCGCGATCAAGGCGATTCGCGACGGCAAGACCAAATACACCGTGGTTGACGGCACGCCCGAGCTGAAGGCCGCGATCGTCGCCAAGTTCAAGCGCGACAATGGGCTCGACTATGCCAGCAACCAGGTCACCGCCAATGTCGGCGGCAAGCACACCTTGTTTAATGCGATGGTGGCCACGGTGGATGCGGGTGACGAGGTGATCATCCCCGCGCCCTATTGGGTCAGCTATCCCGATGTTGTGCTGTTCGCAGGTGGCGTGCCGGTTATCGTCGCGGCAGGCGCTGACCAGGGCTATAAAATCACCCCTGCCCAGCTTGAAGCGGCCATCACCCCACGCACCAAATGGGTGATCCTGAATTCGCCGTCCAACCCCACCGGGGCTGCATATACCGCCGATGATCTGCGGGCGCTGGGCGAGGTGTTGATCCGCCACCCGCATGTCTGGGTGTTTGCCGATGATATGTACGAACATATCCTGTATGACGGCTTTGAATTCGCCACGATCGCTCAAGTGTGCCCCGAACTTTATGATCGCACGCTGACGGTGAATGGCTGTTCAAAAGCCTATGCGATGACCGGCTGGCGGATCGGCTTTGCCGGTGGCCCGGCCTGGCTGATCAAGGCGATGGCCAAACTCCAGTCGCAATCGACGTCAAACCCGTGCTCCATCGCGCAGGCAGCCGCGGTTGCCGCGCTGAACGGCGACCAGCGCTTTTTGCAGGAACGCGCCGCCGCATTCCAGTCGCGCCGCGATCTTGTCGTCTCGATGCTCAATCAGGCCAGCGGCATCATTTGCCCCCGGCCGGACGGCGCATTTTACGTCTATCCCGATATTTCGGCGCTGATCGGCAAGCGCACGCCAATGGGTGTCGTGATCGATACAGATGAGGCTTTTGCCGGATATCTGCTGGATGAAGCCCGCGTGGCGGTGGTGCAGGGTGCCGCGTTTGGCCTCTCGCCCGCAATGCGGATCAGCTATGCCACGTCAGAAAATTTACTGCGCACCGCCTGCGAACGTATCCAAACCGCCTGTGCCGCCGTATCTTAATCGGATCGGGTAGCAATTGTTCATCGACCCCAAGCCATTCTTGGGGTTGCGGCAACAAAAACAACCCCGATCTGAACGGCTCGTTCCGGCGCACCCCCCTCCCCTCGCGCCGGGCCGGACCCAAAAGGATCAGGTTGATGCTAAAGATTTTGAAATCATCGTTGCTATGGCAATTTTCTGGCGGTTTTGTGCTGGGTACAGTGGGTATATTGGCGTTCCAGTCTGCCGATGCCGCACGCACGCTGGCCAGCAATGTATCGGCAATCGCGCCCTTTTTCGGCTGATAAATGGCTGGGGCATGTAACCAGCGCCGGTTGACGTGCGTAATCCTCAACGAACCACCAAGAGGAAACCCATGACCCGAACGATCATTGCCGCCGCTGGCTTTGCCGGCCTTGCATTTGTCGCCTTTGCTGGCGGCAGCGCGAATGCAGAACGCGCCGTCATTATCCCGGCAGCGCTGAAAGACGTGCCCAAAACGTCTGGCACCCAAACCGCCGTTCTTGCCGGTGGCTGTTTTTGGGGCATGGAGGCTGTGTTTGAAGGCGTGAAGGGCGTAAAATCAGTCACATCGGGCTATGCGGGCGGCACTGCCGATACCGCAAGCTATGACATTGTCAGCACCGAAACCACCCGCCACGCAGAGGCGATCAGGATCGTTTATGATCCGCAGATCGTCAGCTATGGCACGCTGCTGCGTGTCTATTTCTCCGTCGCGCACAACCCGACCGAGCTGAACCGCCAGGGCCCTGATAGCGGCCCCAGCTATCGTTCAGCGATTTTCCCGCAAAATGCCCAGCAGAAAATCGTGGCGGCCGCCTATATTGCCCAGCTGCAAAAAACCGGTGCGTTCGGCCAGCCGATCGTGACCAAGCTGGAAAGCGGGAATTTCTATCCGGCTGAATCCTATCATCAGGATTTCTTCCGCCAGAATCCCTTCCACCCCTATATCGTGCGCTTCGACAAGCCAAAGGTCGCCGCGTTCAAGGCCGCCTTCGCGCCCATCGCGCGGTAAACCACCCTCACGCCGCCAGGGCGAAGCGCAGCAGCCGGTTGTCAACGGGCACCAGCGCTTCGCCCCGGCCCCCCATCGCCCGCGCAATTTCAGGGTGGGCGGCATCCAGCCCGCCGGTCAACGCGCCAAAGGCTGGCAGCACAATCTTTGTCGCACTGGCCACAAAACAGCGGCGTGATACGTGGCGACCGCGCACGCGCACCCGCAATTTGGGATGGAAATGCCCCGATAATTCGGGCCGCAGCTCAGCCGGATCGGCTTCATGGCGCAACACAATCCCATCAACCACCGCCTCAGCAACCACCGCACCGCCGTGATGATCGGCAGGTGCCGGGTCATGATTGCCCGTCACCCAGGTCCAGCGCACCTGCGCCGTCAGCGACTGGAGCAGCGCGAGTGCTTGCGGGGGCAGCCTGCCCGCCCCTGCCGAATCATGGAAGCTATCGCCAAGGCACCAGATTTCCTGCGGCGCCACCGCCGCCACAATTGCCGTCAGATCAGCCAGCGTGGCGATACTGTCATAGGGCGGCAGCATCTGCCCGAACGAGGCGAACCAGCTGGCCTTTTCAAAATGCAGGTCCGCGACCAGCAAGGCGCGTCGGGCTGGCCAGAACAACGCCCCTTGCGGCAGCGCAAACAGCGCATGATCAGCGAACGAAAAGGGAACCATTTGCCTGCTATGGCGCTTCCTGCCGCTTGGAGCAATGCTTCACCGCCGCAGCCTGTTCGCTGCTGCAACAAATCAGTTGCGCGGATTAACCACAGGCGTAAAGCGCGCCGTCCGTTCATGAGCACCCAAAAATATGTCCGCTGCTGACACCGTGCCTGACGATCACCACCCCACCAACCGCGCCACCTTGATGTTGGCGATCGGTGCCATTGGCGTGGTGTTCGGCGATATCGGCACCAGCCCGCTTTACGCCTTTCGCGAGGCGCTGGCCCAATCGGCGGCGGGCGGCATCGATGCGAGCGAGATTTTGGGCGTGTTGTCGCTGGCGTTGTGGACGCTGCTGATCGTGGTGACGTTCAAATACGTCCTGTTCCTGATGCGCGCCGATAATCAGGGGGAGGGCGGCGTGTTGGCGCTGACGGCGCTGGCCCGGCGATCATTGGGCGCGCCCGCCCGGGTCGCGCTGGTGCTGGGCGCAACCGGCGCGGCGCTGTTTTACGGCGATGCCATCATCACCCCCGCCCTATCGGTATTGTCTGCGGTTGAAGGATTACGCACCATCCCCGGCGGCGAGGGCGTGTTTAGCGAAAACATCATCCAGGGGCTGACCATTGCGATTCTGGCCGGGCTTTTCCTGATCCAGTCACGCGGCACCACCAGTGTGTCCGCGCTGTTCGGCCCGGTATGCGTATTGTGGTTCCTGACGATCGGCGGCCTTGGGCTGTACCATATTGCCGACGAGCCGACGATCCTGCGGGCGCTTTCCCCACTTTATGGCATCAGCTTCCTGCTGCAGCACGGGATTATCGGGCTGTTTGTGCTCGGTGCGGTGTTCCTGACGGTGACGGGCGCAGAAGCGCTGACGGCGGATATGGGCCATTTCGGGCGCTTCCCGATCCAGCTTGGCTGGTTCGCGCTGGTTTTTCCCGCACTGGTGCTGAATTATCTGGGCCAGGGCGCATTTGCGCTGGATGCGCTGGAGGCGGCGACGGCAGCCGGCCAGCCCTTCGCCAACCAGGATTGGTTCTTCCTGATGGCACCCGGCCTGCTGCGCATTCCGCTGGTGCTGATCGCAACGCTGGCGACGATCATCGCCAGCCAGGCGGTGATCACGGGTGCCTTCTCGCTCACCCAGCAGGCCATCCAGCTTGGCCTGTTGCCGCGCCTGCGCATCCGCCAGACGTCAGCGGATCATTCAGGGCAAATCTATTTGCCCGCGATCAACTGGCTGCTGCTCATCGGCGTGATCGTGCTGGTCACCCAGTTCCGCAGTTCAACCGCGATGGCAGCAGCTTATGGTATCGCGGTGACGGGCACGATGGTGGTGACGACCTGCCTTGGCTATCTGGTCGTGCGCCATCACTGGCATTGGGGCCGCGCGCCAGCGATTGCGCTGATCGCGCCGTTCCTGTTGCTCGACCTTATCTTTTTCGGGTCCAATATCCTGCGCGTGATTGAAGGCGGCTGGGTGCCGCTGGTGGTCGCCGCAATAATTGGCTTGCTGATCGCAACATGGCGTCGCGGCAAGGCGATCGTAGGCGCATTCGAGGCGCGGCAGAGCATTCCGCTCGCCGATCTGGCCGCCGCGCTTGCCAAGCGCCCACCCGAACGCGTTGAAGGAACGGCGGTGTTCCTCACCGCCAACCCCGATAACACGCCCGGCGCGCTGCTCCACAATCTGAAACACAACAAGGTGCTGCACGAACGCAACCTGATCGTCAGCGTCCGCACCGCAGACCGCCCCACCGTGGATGCCGATGAGCGCGCAACAGTGGCGCGGATCGACGATAATTTCACCAGCGTGGTGCTGAAATACGGCTTTATGGAAACGCCAGACGTACCGCACGACCTGACCGTCAACCTGGCGATCACCCCGATGAAGACGAGCTATTTCATCGGCCGCAATACGCTGAAAGCATCGGGCCAGGTTGGCATGCCGTTATGGCAGGATCGCATTTTCATGTTCCTGCAACGTAACGCCAGCGACCCCACCGATTTTCTGCGCATCCCCCCCGGCAAGGTGCTGGAGCTGGGCGAGCAGGTAACAGTGTAGGCAACGCCAGGCCTGCATCTGCTGGCCCCGCCGCATCGTCAAATCGCGCAGCGCAGAAAGTCCGTCATGTCGATCACCAGAACTGCAAGCACCGTCCACAAATGGCTGGCGCTGTTGTTGACCCTGCCAATCCTGTTCTGGTTTTCAAGCGGGCTGTTTTTTGCCCTGTCGCCGATTGAAGAGGTCCGCAGCGAGAACCTTATCGCCGATCACCCCGCCCAGCCCATCGCGCTCACCATTGCGGCACAGGGGCTGGTCCGCCTCGGCGCGCAGGGCGTGGGCACCGCAGACCGGATCGACCTTCGAACCTTGCTCGGCCAGCCTGTCGCGCTGATCACCAGGGAAAAGGGCCGCCCGGTGCTGTATGATCTTGCAACCGGCAAGCCGCTGTCGCCCCTGCCCGCTGCAACCGCCGCTGCGGTCGCCCGGCGCGATTACCGCGGCACCGCGACGATTGAGCGGGTCGTGGCGATCACGGCGCCCTCACCCGAATATCGCGGTATACTCCCCGCCTGGGAGGTTCGGCTCGCTGGCGATACGGGCCTGTCCATCTATGTCGCCGCCGATACCGGCATGGTCACCGCGCGACGATCGCATCTGTGGCGCGTCTATGATTTCCTGTGGGGGCTCCACATTCTGGACATCAGGGAACACGAAAACTTCAACAGCTGGCTGCTCGTGCTGGCCGTCGGATCAAGCATGATCCTGCTGATAACCGGCGTGATCCTGATTCCAGAGCGGCTGGGCTGGATGGCCCGGCGGCAACGGCCCCGCAAGCAACAATCATCGGGCCACTGAGTAACTCACCCCGCGTACAGCTTCACCAGATCGTACAGATAATCGCGACCTGCATAGAGTGATTCCACCTTCAGCCGCTCGTTCAACCCATGCGCACCTAGGCCATCGCGCCGCCGCCAGCGGCTTGTGACGCGGTAAACACCGCTAATTGGGCGGCAAAGGCGCGCTGATAGGCCGACCGGGCCTCGCCCCGCGCGACATAAGCGCCAAGCGTCGGAAAGTCCTCGAACGGCGCGGCGCGCCGCACCCGCAGCAGCACCGTTACCATTATCAGGTCAGCCGCGCTGAAGTCACCATCAAGCCAGTCGCGCGCCGCGAGATGCTCGGCCAGCTCGCCGAGCCGCTTGCATAGCTGTGCATCGATCATTTCGAGCCGTTCGTGAAACCAGCTCCTGTCACGCTCCAGCATCGTCGCCATCGATCGCTCTACGATTGGCGGCTCAACCGTGGTGAGCGCGGCGAACATCCACGCAATCGCACGCGCCCGGCCATCGGCATCATCGGGCAGCAAACCGGGGTGCTGCTCGGCGATATGCAGCACGATCGCGCCTGATTCGAACAGGGCCAGACTGCCCGACTGATAGGTCGGAATCTGCCCAAACGGATTCAGCGCCCGATGCGCCGACGCCTTCAACGCCTCGAACGACACCAACCGCACGTCATAGGGCTGGCCCACCTCCTCAAGCGCCCAGCGGACGCGCATGTCGCGGGCCAGCCCCTGACCGCGATCGGGCGAGCTTGCAAAGGCCGTGATGGTCGGGATCATCCCGCCCCCCATGATCGCTTATCCTGCATAAACCTTCACCAGATCGTACAGATAATCGCGGCCTGCATAGAGTGATTCCACCTTCAGCCGCTCATTCAACCCATGCGTGCCGTTACCATCGGGGTCGATGAAAATGCCCGGCGCGCCGTACACCGGAATGCCGATTGCCTGCAGAAAAATACCGTCGGTCGCGCCGGTCGACATCAGCGGTAACAGCGGCACACCGGGGAAATGCTTTGCCGCCAGCTTGCGCGCCGGATCCATAATCTTGGGGTCAAGCTTGGTGGGAATGGCGGTCGGACGGACGGGCACGTTGGCGGTTACCGTCACCGTTGGCCCGGCAAGTTCCTGCAGCTTTGCCCGGGTTTCCTCAACGCTCTCGCCCGGAAAAATCCGGCAATTGACGTTGGCAGAGGCACGCTGGGGCAGGGCGTTTTCGGCATGGCCCGCGTTCAGGATGGTCGCAACACAGGTGGTGCGCAGTGTTGAATGCATCGCCTTATCGCGGCTGATAAGCGCGTCAGCCTCGGCATCCAACGGATTGGCGAGCAACCGGGTGATCGCCGCCCCCATTGCCCCGCCCGTCGCGGCGGCGCTGGCGGTGAAAAACGCCCGCGTCGTATCCGTGAACTTCACCGGAAATTCATAGCCCTGCACCGCCTTAATCGCATCGGCGAGCTCATAAATCGCGTTTTTGGGCACGGGCTGCGAGCTGTGGCCGCCGGGATTCGTGGCGAGGAACGTGTAATTCTGCGCGGCCTTTTCGCCTACCTGCATGGCCAGCAACTGGCGCTTGCCGGTGGCGTCATACCGGCCACCGCCGCCCTCGTTCAGGGCGAATTCGGCGGCGATCAGGTCTGGCTTGTTCTGGGTCAGCCACTGCGCGCCGTTCCACGCAAAGGTGGTTTCCTCCCCACAGGTCAGCGCCAACTTGATCGTGCGCTTGGGCGTATAGCCTTCTTTCTTGAAGCGGATCATGCTGTCTGCCCACACGGCCGCCTGCGCCTTGTCGTCCATCGTGCCGCGCGCGTAATAATAGCCGCCTTCTTCGATCAGCGTGAAGGGATCGCGCACCCAATCCTCATGCTTGGCCTCCACCACGTCGAGATGGGCAAGCAGCAGCATCGGCTTCATCTTTTTGTCGCTGCCCGGCAGGATGACGACCATGCCGCCTTCACGGGGGTGATCGGGCACGCTGAACATCGTGATATCGGCATCACGATACCCCGCCGCCTTCATCCGCGCGCCAATTTGTTCAGCGGCCTTGGTGCAACTGCCAACAGATAGCGTGGTGTTGGTTTCCACCAGTTCCTTGTACAGCCCGAAAAACGCCTGCTGATCAGGCCGTGATTGCGCCTGGGCGATCGCGGGCACAGCAATTGCGGCAATCGCGACCCCGCCTGCCAGTACAGTCTTGGCCCGTTTCATTCCCACTATCATTCCGCGCATCGCCTGACCCACCCTGTTTGGTTTCCTGACACGAAGTAGATCGGTTTTGCCGCCAATTGGCAACAGCCGATCAGCGCGGGCGGCGGGGCAGCGACAGGCGCACCTCGCGATTGGCGAAATCGATATCGACGCGGCGGAACTGGCGCAGCGCATCCATGCCCAGCAACAGCGCAGGGCGGTTGCGCAGCCCGAATGCGGCAAAGGGCGCGGCATCGCGAAACGCCACGGGCAGCGTTTGAAACACCGCACCGCCAACCGTCAGGCCCTTCACCACGGCATATTCTGCCTCCAATTGGGCCCCTGTCACGCTGGTAAGCGTGATCTTGCCCGCCACCTCGCGATTGGTGCCCAGCAAATCGCGCATCGCCATGTTGCCAAGCGAAATGGCGGTGCCCGTATCCAGAATCACGCGAATGCGCCGCCCGCGAAAATAGGCTTCGGTCACCACCAATTGGCGAAACTGGCTGCGCGCGCGAATGACGATTTCATCCGGGCTGTCGCCAAAATCGGCGGGTCGCTTGGCGGCGGGGAGCAGCTGCATCTGCTCCGTTTCAAAATCAATGCGCACCGCATGGCCGGCCAGCAAATCCAGCCCGAGCAGCCCTGGCGCACCCAGATCATACCCCCGAAATATCGGCGCCTCGATTCGCGCAGCGGATACCTTGCCCACGGTCAGCGAGGGGATAACGGCAGTGGCAACCCCCGCCGCCCCGGTAATCGTGGTGACGCGAACCACTTTACCCTTGGCCAGCTTCAGCAACGTCGCCAGTTCGTTTGAGATCACGGATCGCTCGGCCCCGGTATCGATCGTGAAGGGATAGGGGCCGCCCTCCCCTGATCCGGTGCCACCCGCGCCGCCGATCGACACCGGCACGGTCATCCGCCCGGGGATATCGTTGCCCAGCGCGATCACACTTTCGGTGGTCGGCGGCGGCGGTGGCCCCGGTGCAGGTGCCGATGCGGGCCCCGGTGCTGGCGACGCCTGTTGCGCCGATGCCGGGCCAGCCAGCGCGGCCGTCATCAACATCAGGGCCATCAACATCAGGGCAATTCCACCGCGCATGCCGCCGGGAATATGCCCCGATCAGGGTTTCGACAAGCGATCAATCAAGCCGCATCGCTTCTGTCGCCAGCGCCTCAGCCTCGATCAGCAACGCATCATCCGCCAGCCCCTGCGGCACGCTTTCCCGCCCGATCATCACCAGCACCGGCACCGCCAATGGCGACACGCGCGCCAGCGGCACATGCAGCATCGTTCCCGCCGCGCGATCAAGCAGATCGGCCAGCCGCCCAACATCGGTCATCTTCGCCCGCGCATCGGCCCAGGCGGCCTTTAGCAACAGATGTTCGGGTTCATACCGGCGCAGCACATCGTAAATCAGGTCGGTGGAAAATGTCACCTGCCGCCCTGTCTTGCGCTTGCCCGGCTGCTGGCGCTCGACCAGCCCGCCAATCACCGCCACCTCGCGAAAAGCGCGCTTCAACAGGTGCGATCCCTGCACCCAATCAACAAATTCATCCTCCAATATGTCAGCGGAAAACAGCGCGGCCGGGTCCGCCACCGGATCGAGCGAATAGCATGCCAGCGCATAATCATTCGCCACAAACCCCAGCGGCTTCAGCCCGACAGTCTCCATCCGCCGCGTCAGCAACATGCCGAGCGACTGGTGCGCGTTCCACCCCTCGAAACAATAGGCGACCATGTAATGCCGCCCCTCATGCGGGAAGGTCTCGACCAGCAATTGCCCCGGCTGCGGCATGATCGATCGTTTCGCCTGAATATCCAGCCATTCGCGCACATCGGGCGGAAAGCGGTGCCAGCCGCTGGGATCGGCCAGAAAACCACGCACCCGGTTCGCCAGATTGGTGGTCAGCGGCATCCGCGCGCCGCCATAGCTGGGGATGCGCGCGGGCCGGGCGGTGGCGCGCACGATCAGGTCTTCGGTGTCGATTTTCTCAACTTCCAGGCTCATGCCGGCAAAGAAGAACGTGTCGCCGTGGCTCAGCGTTGCCGCGAACCCTTCCTCCACGCGCCCCAATTGCCGCCCGTTTTTGAACCGCACCTTCAGCATCGTCGCCTCAACGATGATGCCTGCATTCAGCCGGTGCTGGGCGATGAACTTAGGGTGGCTGACACGCCACATGCCTGTCCCAAATTCCTTGTGCTCCCGCGAAGGCGAGTGCTGGGTCGGATCGTCCCCCGGACGATCCTTGCACCTACGGGGTAGGTGCAACCCTGCACTCCCAGTCTGGACCCCCGCCTTCGCGGGGGTACAATCGCCAGTAGTCAAAGGGGGCGCCCCGTCCTCCCGCACCAGCCGCTTGAACTTGTCATAGGCTTTCAGCGCATAACCACCGTCACTGATAAACCCCAGCACACGGGCAAACTGATCATCGCTCAGCGCCGAATAGGGCAGCGCCGACCGCACCTCATCGCGCAGATCCTCCTCGCGGAACGGCGCGGCGCAGGCGCACGCCATGATATGCTGGGCCAGCACATCCAGCCCGCCTGCGCGAAAATCATCGGCGTCCAGCTCCCGGTCCGCCACCGCATCCAGCGCCGCGCGCGCCTCCAGATATTCAAACCGGTTGCCCGGCACGACGATGGCTTCGCTTGGTTCATCAAGCCGGTGGTTGGCGCGGCCAATCCGCTGCAGCAGCCGCGACGCGCCCTTGGGCGCGCCCATCTGGATCACGCAATCCACGTCGCCCCAGTCAATCCCCATGTCCAGGCTGGCGGTGCACACCAGCCCCCGCAATTTGCCATCGGCCATCGCGGCTTCCACCTTGCGCCGCGCCTCCAGCGCCAGCGATCCGTGGTGGATGCCGATCGGCAATTGCAGATCATTCGCCTTCCACAAATCCTGAAAGATCAGCTCGGCCAGCGCGCGCGTGTTGCAGAAAACCAGCGTGGTCCGGTGCGTTTCAATCTCCGCAATTACCTGTTCGGCGGCATAGCGCCCCGAATGGCCCGACCAGGGCACGCGCCCCTGCGGCAACAGGATGGAGATTTCGGGGTCGGCCCCCGGCTCGCCCTGCACCGCCGTTACCCTGTCGATATCGCCATCGGGGGCCAGCCAGGCGCGATAGCCATCCGGGTCCGCCACCGTGGCTGATAGTGCCACCCGCCGCATCCCCGGCGATATCGCCTGCAACCGCGCCATGCACAGGCTCAGCAAGTCACCGCGCTTCTGCGTGGCAAAGGCGTGCACCTCATCAATCACGATCGTCTTCAGATTGGCGAACATCAGGAAACTGTCAGGATAGCTGATCAGCAGCGACAGTGATTCGGGTGTGGTGAGCAGGATCTGCGGCGGCTTGATCCGCTGGCGCAGCTTGCGGTCGCTCGGGGTATCGCCGGTCCGCGTTTCGACCCGAATGTCGAGACCCATCTCCTCGATGGGCGTGATCAGGTTGCGCTGCACATCCACCGCCAGCGCCTTTAGTGGCGAGACGTACAGCGTGTGCAGCCCTTCGGTCGGGGCTTCAATCAGCTCGACCAGGGTCGGCAGGAACCCCGCCAGCGTCTTCCCCGCCCCGGTCGGCGCGACGAGCAGCGCGTGGCGGCCAGCCCGGCCCGCTGCCAGCATATCCATCTGGTGCTGGCGGGGGTGCCAGCCCTTGGCGGCGAACCAGTTGGCAAGAATGGGGGGCAACGCCAGCGTCATCCGGCTTGTATAGGCGTGTCGCGGCGGCGTACCACTGGCGGCGAGATTTCGAGGGGATCATGCGACAATGACCGGACGTTTTCTGATCCGCACGATCGGCCTGGCGCTGCTCGCACTGGCGCTCGGCGTGGTGCTCGTCATCATCTGGGTGACAATCTATTCCGAGATGATCGATCCAGGCCGGGGTGATAGTTTTTATCAGGCCTATGCCATGCGAATCGCGCCGATGATCGGCATCGCCAGCGGCATGCCGCTGCTGTTCGCTGGCGGCTGGCTGGCGGCACGACGGCGCGGGGCATTGCCGGGCTGGCAGGCGGGCGCTGCGGTGGGCATCGCCTATGCCGTGATCGATTTGCCATTGATCGCAGCGCTGGCGGGAGGCGCCATTCCTTGGGGCTATGTCGCTTTATCCTATTCGACCAAGATCGCCGCCGCGGCAGCGGGCGGAAGAGCATCCGCGCCATTGGCTAAGGCGAACGATTGACCAGCGTTGCATCTTTGTATCGAATTTGATACACAGCCATAAGTGAAACAAATTTCGTTTCTGGGAGATAGCCTTTCACGGCTTCGCGATTTTCCGGATGACGCGCGCTCGACGGCCGGGCACCAACTCAGCGAGATCCAGAACGGTCGTGATCCGGACGACTGGAAGCCAATGAAGAGTATCGGTCCAGGGGTGCGCGAAATCAGGATCAGGGAGAAATCCGGGGCGTTCCGGGTGATCTATCTGGCGACGTTGCCGGACGACGTACTTGTCCTTCACGCTTTCCAAAAGAAAACCCAGGAGACAGCGCAGAAGGATATTGATTTGGCGACGAACCGATTACGCGCATGGAAAGGATAAGCAGTGGAGGTTGAAACCTTTGACAGCGTCTTTGACGCGCTGGCTGACACCCCCGCAGAGGCGGCGAATATGAAGGCGCGGTCGGAACTATTATCGGCGTTGAATAGCCAAATCCGGTCATGGAACCTGCCACAAGAAGCAGCGGCGGCGCGGCTTGGCATCACCAGGCCCCGGCTCAACGATTTGCTGCGCGGAAAGCTCGGCAAATTCTCGCTGGATGCACTGGTCAACCTCGCCACCGCCGCAGGGCTGGTGCTCGAAATAAGGGTTGCAGCCGCCGCCTGAGTAATGTTCAGCGCGGCAATCTTTAAACAGGTCGTCACTTTCATAACTTTCCGGCGACCACCACCATGCCCATATGCCAGCCATGACCAAGCTTGGCGACTGGATCGAACCGCATCCGCACGGCATCTACATCCCCGCCGCCGATGCGTGGATTGATCCGTCACGCGCCATGCCGCGCGCGCTGATTACCCACGGCCATGCCGATCATGCGCGCGGCGGGCACGGCGCGGTATGGGCGACGCCCGAAACGCTGGCGATCATGTCGGTGCGCTATGGCCCGCAATCGGGGACGGCGGTGGCGTACGGCACGCAGCTTCAGTTCGGCGATGTCGGCGTGCGGTTTGTGCCCGCCGGGCATGTGCTGGGATCGGCCCAGATCGTGCTGGAGCATCGCGGCGAGACGGTGATCGTATCGGGCGATTACAAACGCCGCGCCGACCCCACCTGCGCGCCGTTCGAACCCGTCACCTGCGATGTCTTCATTACCGAGGCGACTTTTGGCCTGCCCGTGTTCCGCCATCCCGATACGCCGGGCGAAATCGCCAAGCTGATCGCCGCGCTCCACGCCAACCCTGATCGGTGCGTGTTGGTGGGGGCCTATGCCCTGGGCAAGGCACAGCGCGTCATCCGCGAACTGCGCGATGCCGGGCATCACGACCCCATCTATATCCACGGCGCGATGCAGAAACTGTGCGACCTGTATGTCGCCCACGGCGTCGACCTGGGCGATCTGCGCCCCGCGACGGTGGCGAACAAGGGCGATATGGCGGGGCGCATCATCATTGCGCCCCCTTCCGCGCTACAAGATCGCTGGTCGCGCCGCCTGCCCGATCCGATCACCGCGATGGCCAGCGGCTGGATGCGGGTGCGCCAGCGCGCGGTGCAGCGCGGGGTGGAATTGCCGCTGATCCTGTCTGATCACGCCGACTGGGACGAACTGACCCAAACGCTGACCGAGATTGCACCAAAGGAGGTATGGGTAACGCATGGGCGCGAGGACGCACTGGTCCACTGGTGCATGACCCGCCAGATCAAGGCACGCGCGCTTGCCCTGAACGGTTATGAGGATGAGGATGATTAACCGCCGCTTTGGCGCAGATCAGCCATTGGCCGAACGCGGCTCCACCTGTTCTTGCTCATCGAACAGCCAGGCCTCGGCCTCTTCCGCCGTCCGGAAATAGGCGACATTGCGCGATGCTGCGGCGCGCTGCAGCTGCATGCGTGCCAGCGTTGATGCGTGGACGAACGCCAGCTTGCGCGAACGATGTGTGGGATTGGCAAGCAATGTCTGGAAAGACGTGACCATTTCCTGCGACTGGATGCTCATGTCGGTAACGTCGGTCAGCGTCATATGTGCGTTCGGCGCACATTGCAGGCGGGCATGCGCTTCGTTTCGCGCTTTGGTGAATTGGGCGATCGCCTCGGGTCCGAAAAAGCCGCCCATGCGGATCAACACCAGATCGCGCGGCACATCGACATCAATGACAAAAAACGGTTCCATTTGCCCCAAATGCCGCAAATTTCTTGCCTTTCGGTAAAAAACCGGACCGTTATTGCAAAAAATCGCACCAAAACCGCGCCGTTTGCGGCAATTTCGGGCAGCGTTTTAGCGGTTGATCGGTGATGCCTCATATAGATCAAGCGTGCCGGGCCGGGCCGAAAAGGCCTTGATCGCGTCCATGAACTCGCCCGATCCGGGCTGCAGAAAATGAAGCTGCACCGCCGCCATATCGCGCCATCGCTCAAAAAACACCAGCGTCAGCGGGTCTTCAGCATCGATCTGCACCGAATGGCTGATGCAACCATCTTCGCCACGAGACCGCTGCACATGGTCAAGGCTCGCCTGCAACAACGCCTCAAAACTGTCAGCCCGCGCGGTTGCCGTGCCGGTAATGATGATCATCAAGCCCCCTCCAGCGCCTTGGCCCGCCGCCGCTGGACGCTCGACCCGATGCCGAGCGCCTCGCGATATTTGGCCACCGTGCGCCGCGCGATATCAAATCCCTTTTCTTTCAACAGCTCAACCAGCGTGTCATCCGACAGAATTGATTTGGCATTCTCCTGTGCAATCAATGATTTGATCGCGCTCTTCACCGCTTCGGCCGACACCGCATCGCCGCCATCGGCCGACTGGATTGCGCTGGTGAAGAAATATTTGAGCTCATAAAGCCCCCGGTCGCAGCTGAGATATTTGTTGCTGGTCACCCGGCTGACGGTCGATTCGTGCATCTCGATTGCATCGGCCACCTGGCGCAGCGTCATTGGCCGCAAATGGGCGACGCCGTTCACAAAAAACGCCTCCTGCTGCTTCACAATCTCGGTCGCGACCTTGATGATGGTGCGCTGGCGCTGGTCGAGCGCCTTTACCAGCCAGTTGGCGCTGGCGAGCATGTCTGACAGCCAGGCCTTGCTGTTCTTGTCCTGCGCCCCGCTCGACAACTCGGTATAATAGCTGCGGTTCACCAGCAGGCGCGGCAGCGTGGCGGCGTTGATTTCGATTGCCCAGCCGGTTTTGCGCCGCGCGATAAAGATATCGGGCACTACCGCCTGCGCCGCCTCCCCGCCATAGCGGCAGCCGGGCTTGGGATCATAATCGCGCAACTCGCGGATCATGTCCGCCATATCTTCGTCATCAACGCCGCACAGCCGCTTCAGCCGACCCAGTTCGCCGCGCGCCAGCAAGTCCAAATTGTCGATCAGCCGGGCCATGGCAGGATCATAACGATCAGCTTCCTTGGCCTGAAGCGCCAGGCATTCAGCCAGGTTCCGCGCGCCAACGCCGGTGGGATCAAATGTGTGGATGATGCCCAACACCCCCTCCACCCGGGCCAGCGGCACGCCCAGCCGGTTGGCAATTTCGAGCAGCGGCACCGTCAGGTAACCGCATTCATCGATCTGATCGATCAAATGGGCTGCGATAAACGCATCGATGCCACTCAACACTGGCCCAGCCTGGGCGAGCAGATGATCGGCCAGATTGATATCAGCGGCGGCAAAACTGTCGAAATCGGGGCCGTCCTCGCCGGCGATACCGCCGCTGCTCGTCCCGTTCAGGCCAAGCGATCCGTCCATCCCCGCGCCAAGCCCTGCGCCGTCAGACGGGCTGTCGTGATGAAAGCTTTCCGCCGCGAAATCGACATCCAGCGCCGCCTCGCCCGCATTCTCGCCGCCCATGATCAGCTCGTCCGCGCTGGCGGGTTCACTGGGCAACTCAACCGGAGTTTCGCGATCAATGGTGGGCCCGTCATCATCGGGAGCGCTGGCATCAAGCAACGGGTTGCGCTCAATTTCCTCCGCGATGAACCCCTCAACCTCAAGGTTCGACAGCGCCAGTAACCGGATTGCCTGTTGCAACTGGGGCGTCATCACCAGCGATTGCGACTGCCGCAGATCGAGGCGCGGACCCAGGCTCATTTCATTGGAGAGCAGCACCGGCCAGTGCTGGGTCGGTGCCGCTTGTTCACCAAAGGTGAACCAGACATCAAAGCGAAAAGCCCTCGCCCAGATACAGGCGGCGGACATTGGCGTCGGCCACCAGTTCGTCGGGCGATCCGGTGAACAACACCCGGCCATCATAGATGATATAGGCGCGATCGACGATTTCCAGCGTCTCGCGGACATTATGATCGGTGATCAGCACGCCAATGCCGCGCTTCTTAAGCTCGCGCACCAGATCGCGGATGTCAGCGATTGAAATCGGGTCGATGCCGGCAAAGGGTTCATCGAGCAGCATGATCGAGGGATCAGCCGCCAGCGCGCGCGCAATTTCTGCGCGCCGCCGCTCACCACCCGATAACGCCATGGCAGGCGCATCGCGCAGCTTTGTCAGCCCGAAATCATCGAGCAATTCATCAAGCCGAACCTGCCGCTTTGCCGCATCAGGTTCGGCAAGCTCCAGCACCGTCAGGATGTTCTTTTCAACCGAAAGGCCCCGAAAGATCGATGTTTCCTGCGGCAGATACCCCAGCCCCAATATCGCGCGCCGATACATTGGCAGGCCGGTAATATCATCGCCGTCCAGCATGATGCGGCCCGAATCGGGCTTCACCAGCCCCATCACCGAATAAAAGCACGTCGTTTTGCCCGCACCATTGGGGCCAAGCAGCCCGACGACTTCGCCGCGCCCCACCGAAACCGATACGTCGGACAGCACAGGCCGCTTGTCATACGCCTTGGCAATCGAGACGACCGACAAGCCGCTGCCAACCGGCAATGGCGCAATGGCGGGTCTTGCCGACAGGGTGGTGACATCGTCCATGGTGCAGCCTCAATGCTTGCAGGAAATGGTTAATGATGGGTGCCGAAAACGCAATTGGCAGGCTTTGTGCATGGCTTGTGCACGATCGCTGACGCGGGGGGAAGCCCAGTGTCTCATACGGTGCACCATGCTGTGTCCGAAAACAGCGTTATTTGTCGCGCTTAGGCACCGTGAAACGGCCCGTCACCCGGCCACCGCTGCTGGATGTGGTGCCGCCTGCGCCGCCCACCGCGCCGCCGCCGTCAAGATAGGCCTTGCCCGAATCAAGATCGATCCGCAGCCGCCCGCCGCTAACCGGGTTGCCGCCCTGCACCAAGGTAACATTGCCAATCATGGTGATTTCGCGCCGCTGAATATCATACACCGCATATTCGCTGCGCGCCGATTGATCGGGCCGTGTTACCGACACCCCGCCTGATGCGTCCAGCCGTGATACCTGCGGGCTGCCGTCAACCACCTGGCCGGTATAGGCGACCGTCATCCGCGCGGAACTCAGCGTCATCTCCGCCTGGCGGACAGAGACGCTGCCCGACAGAACGGCGCGGTTCGCCTTGTCCTGCAATTCGATCCTGTCAGCCCCGAAATCGATCGGCGCGGTCGAATCATGACGTGCCTGCGCCAAAAGCGGCGCGGAAGCGGCGAGAAGGGTGCTGACAAGCAGCAATGCGGAAAGGCGGATCATGTCCATGCGCGCCTATTTCGTCCTTCGCGGCACGATCCGCAAGCGGGCATCGCCGTTCAGCGTCACGATATGCGAATCGAGATCGGCAGACATACGCGCCGCGCTGAATTTTCCCTGCGGCACCTGGCCCACCACAGCGCCGCCGCTTTGCAATTTGCGGGTCTTCAGGTCGAGCGTCGCGTTGCTGGTTTTCAGATCATAGCCATTGGCAGCGGTAAAAAGGATCGGGCCATCCACCTTCACCTTTTCGGTGCCCAGAAAATAGCGCCCGCTGTTCGCGCGCAGTGTGGCGGGCCCATCGGCAAGCGCCATATCCGCTGCCAATGTGGTCAGGTGCACAATCGGCTCAGCAGAGCTTTGCTGCACGGCCGACCCGGCGCGCAGCGAAAAGGGGCGGCCCTGTTCATCTGCACCGCGATATTGCGCAGACTGAATCCGCAACCGTTCCTTGGCCACTTCGACCTGATTTTTGTCGAGCAGGAAGCTGACATCGCCGCTCATCGTTAGCGGGGCCGTCACCAGGAAAGCCGCCAGCACGCCAATCAACACGGGCAGCACGAATTTTGACGTGGCGATCACGCGGTCGTGCTTGCTGCCGGGGGCGGCCCAGCGCTGCCGATCCGATCGGGGGCGCGGCTCGTGGTCAGCGATCACGGTCAGGCCGATCACGCTCAGGCCCATCAAGCTCAGGCCAATGACGCTCAGGCATGCGCGAAGATATCGATTTCGGGCCATCCGGCCAGATCAAGTTCAGCGCGCGCGGGCAGAAAATCGAAACACGCCTGCGCAAGTGCCATGCGGCCTTCGCGGATCAGGCGCAGATCAAGCTCCTCCTTCATCGCGTGCAGAAAACGGACATCGGACGCCGCATAATCCTTTTGCGCGTCGCTCAACACCGGGGAGCCCCAGTCTGACGATTGCTGCGCTTTGGACACTTCCTGGCCCAACAATTCGCGCACCAGTTCCTTCAGCCCGTGGCGATCAGTATAGGTTCGGATCAACCGAGACGCGATTTTCGTGCAATATACAGGTGCTGCGGTAACGTGCAGATAATGGCTGATTGCCGCCAGATCGAACCGCGCAAAATGGAATAATTTCAGCCGGTCGGGATCCGCAAGCAGCGCGCGCAAATTGGGGGCGGCGTAGTCGCTGCCCGCCGCAAACCGCACCAGATGCTCGTCAGGGCCACCATCCGATAACTGCACCACGCACAACCGGTCGCGCGGCGTGATCAGCCCCATTGTTTCGGTGTCGACAGCGATTGATTGCCCGGCGGCAAACACGTCGGCTGGCAGATCTTCTTCATGCAGGTGAACGGTCATCAGCGTCGCCTAGACCCGAACGCGGCAACGCTCAATGCTTTGCGCGCTTTTTTGGCCAACAACGGACGCTGGCGCGGGTTGCCGATACCGGTCGTTCACGATCAGGCACTGCATTGGGCCAAGGCGAAGCGCTGCCACGACGAATTTATTCGCAGCAAGCCAGTTTTTGAGTTATGCACAGGTCGAGGCGCGAGCAGAGGAGCGCCCGGAAACCTGCGTTTGTCGTCCGACGCTCGGGATCTTTGAACTATTACGGGCGGACCGGGAAGACGAACAGGGCATGAGTTTCGATAAAGGGCGCCGCGGCGATCGTGGCGGGCGTGGCAAAGACAAGCGCGATGGTTTCGGCGAGGGCGGATTCGATAGCGGCTTTGGTGGTGGTGACCGTTTTGGTGGCGGTGGTGATCGCTTCGGCGGCGGTGGCGACCGGTTCGGCGGCGGCGGCGATCGCTTCGGCGGCGGCGGCGGCGGCGGTTTTCGCAGCGGCGGCGGCTTTGGCGGCGCGCCCGGTGGTGGTGGCGGTGCTGGACGCGGCATGCCCCCACAGGTCGTTGGTGAAGGCACCGGGGTCGTAAAGTTTTTCAATGGCCAAAAGGGCTTTGGCTTTGTTGTCCGTGATGATGGCGGCGAGGACGTGTTCGTGCACATCAGTGCGGTCGAACAGGCCGGGCTGACCGGCTTGGCCGAAGGCCAGCCTTTGGGGTTCACGCTGGTTGATCGCGGTGGCCGCATTTCGGCGACCGATCTGAAGATCGACGGCGAACCCATGGCGGTTGAAGATCGCGGCCCACCACGCGATCGTGACGCAGGCCCGGGTGCACCCCGTGGCGGTGCAGGTGGCCCGCAGCGCCAGCTGACCGGTGAAAAGGCAACGGGCACCGTGAAATTCTTCAACGCAATGAAGGGCTTCGGCTTTATTCAGCGCGACGATGGGCAGCCCGACGCATTCGTGCACATCAGCGCGGTTGAGCGTGCCGGCATGCCAACGCTGAACGAAGGCGACCGGCTGGAGTTCGAGCTGGAGGTTGATCGTCGCGGCAAGTTTGCAGCCGTCAATCTGGCGCCGATGCAGTAATTTTCCCGGCATTTGCCAGGAGTGTTCAAGAGACCCGGCGCGCTAACGGCGTACCGGGTCTTTTTTTGGCATCTGCTTCCGCCTGTGCAACGCAAATCAGGGTAACCCCCATATGAACCCTGAACAGGCTGAGATCGCGATTCGCGCAGCACAGACAGATGATATTCCGGCGCTCCACGCGCTGATCGAAAGCGCCTATCGCGGCGACGCTGCCCGCGCCGGTTGGACGCATGAGGCTGACCTGCTGGGCGGCCAGCGAATCGACCTTGAAGGCCTCGCCGATATCCTCGCAGACCCCGACCAGTATCTGCTGATCGCCACACGCGCCGACGGGACAGCGGCGGGGTGTGTGGAGGTGACCGACAAAACCCCCGGCCTTGCGTATCTGGGAATGTTGTCGGTCACGCCGCACGGGCAGGCACAGGGGCTTGGCAAGCGCCTGATCAGCGCAGCAGAGCAGTTCGCCCGCGACCAGCTCGGCGCGGCGCGGATGGAGATGACGGTGATTCGCCAACGCAGCGAGCTGATCAGCTATTACGTCCGGCGCGGCTATCAACTGACGGGGGAGGAACGCCCCTTTCCCTATGGCGATGCCCGGTTTGGCGCGCCCCGTACTGATGATCTGGCCTTTGTCGTTCTGGCGCGCGCGCTCACGTAATCAGCCGCTTCAGCGCGTCGATCGTATCGGCCTCTGCGGCCGGCTTGTCGGTGCGGATTCGGGCGATCCGGGGAAAGCGCATCGCCACGCCCGATTTATGGCGCTTTGACGCGTGGATCGAATCGAACGCGATTTCCAGCACCAGCGTCTTTTCCACTTCGCGAACCGGGCCAAATCGCCCGGTGGTGTTATCCCGCACGAACTTGTCGAGCATTTTCAGCTCGTCATCGGTGATGCCCGAATAGGCCTTGCCCACCGGCAGCAACACGCCGGCTGCGGCCGGATCACCCGTCCAGCAGCCAAAAGTGTAATCGGAATAAAAGGAGGATCGCCGCCCGCTGCCGCGCTGCGCATACATCATCACGCAATCAACCGAGAGCGGGTTGCGTTTCCATTTATACCAGAGTCCGGTCCGCCGCCCGGTCACATAGGGCGAATCGCGCCGCTTGAGCATCACGCCCTCAATCGCTGCATCGCGCGCGCCGTCGCGAATCGCCTCCAGCGCAGCAAAGTCGGGCGCGTCGATGATGCGACTGAGATCAAACCGATCGGGATCAAGCGCACCGACAAAGCCTTCGAGCCGCGCCCGCCGGGCATGCCAGGGCAGTATGCGCAGGTCCGCTGCGCCGTCGAACAGGATATCGTACAGCCGCACAAATGCCGGGTAATCGGCTAGCATTCGTGCAGACACCGTCTTGCGCCCCAGTCGCTGTTGCAACGCGTTGAAGCTGGCTGCCGCCCCGCCCTCCGCCGCGCTGCCCTGCACCTCGCCCTTCACCATCAGCTCGCCATCCACCACGCCGGGGGTGGCAAAGGCGCGCGCGACATCGGGGAAGCTGGCGGTAATGTCGTCGCCCGCCCGGCTATAAAGCCGGGTCTCGCCTGCGACATGGACGATCTGCACCCGAATGCCGTCCCATTTCCACTCGGCGACATAGTCGTCGAGGCTCAGCTGCACATCCTCCAGCGGGTGGGCGAGCATGAATGATCGAAACACGGGCACGTCGGTGGCAATCGGTTGGTCCCCGCGCCCCTCCCCCCAGGCGAACAGCGGCGCATAGGGGGGCGACAGGCCGTGCCACACCTCCTCCACTGCATCGACATCAAGCGCAAAAGCCTGTGCCAGCGCGGTCTTGGCCAGCCGGGCCGAAACGCCGATGCGCAGGGCGCCTGTCGCCATCTTCAACAGGGCAAAGCGCTCGCTCGCATCGAGCCGGTCGAGCATTGCTGCCAGCACTGTCGGCCCTTGCGCGCGTGTCGCCGCAGCCAGCGTATCGACAACCTCGCCCAGCGTCAGCGGCGGCAACATTGTCGCCGAAGCGGCTGGTGTGGGCCATAGCAGTGCCACCGTTTCGGCGGTATCGCCCACATAATCGCGGCTCATCCGGTACAGGACAGGATCAACCCGTGCTTCAATCAACGCGCGGATGATGGCGGGCTTCACCGCGGCAATATCAAGATCACCGGTCAGTGCAGCCATTGCCCAGCCGCGATCAGGATCAGGCACGGCGCGCAGATAATCAGCAATCAGCCGCAGCTTGGCGTTGCGCGACCGTGTATAGATCAGCGCATCAAGCAGATCAGAAAAGCGACGCATTACCGCAGGACTATGGCCCGACCCGCGTGATCGTCTCTTCCAGCACCGCCACCGTGATCCCAAACTTGCGGACGATGAGCACATTATGTGCCGCCTTGCCATCGGGCCGCAGCGTTAGCAGTTGCTTGGCCTGAAAACCGCCCTTCATCGTAAAGCGCAGCACCAGTCGGTCGCCCCGCGTTACCCCGGTTACGCCACCCGTTGCGTCGGACAGAGTGCCTGCATAATGATCAGGCGTCGTTTCCCGGATGCGCCATTGGCGCTTTTTGGGTGGCTGGCCTGCCTCCTCAACAATCTGGTCGAGCAGTAGCGTGCCGTCACTGTCCATCACGCCCATACCATGGACCGCGACAGGATGGCGTTTGCCGAAAATCACCTTCAGCGACGCCCGCCCCTCGGTGTGCCCGGTGAAAAAAGCAATCGCGTCAAAGCGCGGCGCGGGTGCGGGGCGGGCGATCCGCGGCATGGGGACGCACCCCGCAAGCAGGCCGGCAGCCGCACTTATCATCGCGATGGCTAAGCCGCGCCGGAAAGCTGGAAATATGCCCACGCGCTTTGTAATCATTGCGCCCATCGTCACCCCCCTATCGCCCACGCCCCATCATCAAAGCTTGTCGACCAATCCGCAAGGCAAATGGCGTGGCGCACTTACTGGCAGCGCGCCGACACGCCCTTCAAATCGGGACGCAGGATACCCGCATCGCACAGCATCCGGAAAAAACTGGGGTCGCTGACATAATCGACAAAATCATGCCGGGCGCGCGGCGGATCAGTGAAATAGGCGGTCATGGGATAGCCACCCTCTTGCGCGATGGCCCGCCCCACCTCTGGTTCCAGACCCAGCGTGGTGGGGTTAAACCGATATTGAAAGCCAACGCCCTTTTTCAGCACCGGATCGCTGATGTTGACGGCATAGCGGATCGATTTCAGCTGGCCAGTGAACCGGCGCAGCTTGACGCAGCCAACCCAGGGCCGATCGGCATCGTCTTTGCTCACCGCCGTGCGGCGCAGGAACCTCTTACGCGGCGGGATGGTCGCGACATCAAACCGCGCTTGCTCCGTCGCATCGCAGAAATCGACGCGACCAATAGCGGCGGCCAGCAGCAGCACATGGATGGCATTGCCGTTTTCCAGCAGCGGCTTTTGCTCCAGCAAGTCGGCAATCGGCTTTACCCAGCCATTTGCGACCTTGTTGGTATCAACCTTGAACTGTTGATCATAAACCGGATTGCCCAGCGCCGACAGGATCACAGAGGCACCCCGGCTGTGCGCGATCAGATAGATGTTTTTGCCCTGCAACCGGTTAAGCACTCGCCGTAACCCGCGCGCGCCCGCAACCTGGCTATACCCTGCGGCATTGAACCAGATCTTCAGCGCACCCAGCCCTGATCCCGTCAGCCCGTCCCAGTAAAAACGGATCACCCCGTCGCGTGGCCCGATCGCGAGCCGGTCCTCGACTGCCTGAAATGACGGATCGGTTTCGGCAACGGTGCTGTTGAACCCGTGAACGAGAATATACACCCGGTCCTTTGATGCGGCAAAGGCGCTGATGGCATCAAGCTGGCGTGCTTCATCATCATCAATCCGGCCGCGAAATGCAGCACCCCCACCGGTGACCCAGCGGCTATTCGCCAGGTTCAGCAGGCTTGCCTTTGGCAGCCGCCCCGGCGGCTTGATCGGATCACGCGCGCATTGGCTGGGCTTCAACAGATAGGCGCACCAGCCGCTGGGATAAAAGCTGCCATTGGCGTCCACAAACACCGCGGCGCGCGCCGCGGCCACCGGATCGGCATTTTTGGGAACGATGAACTGGTCACTGGCGGGCAGAACATGGCCGGTACATGCCGACAGCAAGGCCGCAACAACCAACATGGTGACGGCACGAATGGATAGGCGCATCACCGATTTTTCCCCCGAAGGACTACCGTTTCGGACCAGATACGTTGGGGGACATAAGGTCAAGCCACAAGCCGCTGGCAAGACGCTTGGCGATTGGGGAAAGGTCGCGGTATCACCCGGCAATGCGAGCCTCCTCATTTCGAACCCGGCTGCGCGCGTTTCAGGCGATGCGCGGCGCAAACCCCGAACCCGGCTTCATCGCCGATCTGGAATTTCTGGAAAATCGCGATCTTGATCTGTCGGTGCGGATCGGCGGCATGCTGGCGTTCAACGCGCTGATGGTGACGATTGGCACGCACCCCATTTCGGCCAGCCCCGGCGCACCGTTAAGCGTTGATGCCGCCACCCAGCCGGTGCTGACAATCGCCAGCCTGATCGGCATCGCCCCGCTGATCCTGTCCAGCGCCTTGTGCCTGCGTGCGCTGCTGGTGGGGGAGGAGTTTGATGCTGACGGGTTTGACGCTGATGACGATGACGGCGCCCAAAAGCTACAACGCCGCCTGTTCGCTGCCTTTGTCCATTCCATCGATACGCAAAGCCGCTTGCTGCGCCAATCCGTGCGAACCAGCTTTGCGGGCGGCGCGCTGACCCTGCTGGTATGGGCGTGGATATTGGCCGCCAAAATGTTGGGTTGAGCATAGTAGCGCAATCAACGCGCGGAACCCCCGCCCAATGGCCGAATTGCCAAAGCGGCATGAAGTTGCAACAACACGTTGCAACAACACTGGGCATAGAACACGGCAATGCAGCGGGGCCTGCATGACGCCGGACGATTTAGGGGAAGCGCGCATGGTCTATATCCTGGGGGGCTGGCAAAGCGATTTCGCCGCGAATTGGCACCGGCAGGGCATGGATATCGCCGATGCCTTCACTGAATGTGTGCAGGCCGGGCTAGCCGCAACCAAGCTGGATGCTGACGAGATTGATACCGGCCATGTCGGCAATTTTACCGCAGAATTGTTCGCGGGCCAGGGGCTGCTCGGTGGCTTTTTCGGGCTGGTTGATCCAGCGTTTAACGGCATGCCGAGTGCCCGGCACGAAGCCGCCTGCGCATCAGGCAGCATCGCCATATTGGCCGCGACCGCAGAGATTGAAGCGGGTCGATATGACCTGGCCTGTGTCGTTGGCATTGAACAGATGCGTAACGTAGCTGGCAAAATTGCTGCGCAGCATTTGGGCAGTGCGGCATGGGCTGGCCATGAATTTGGCGACGCCGATTTCGTCTGGCCGCGCGCTTTTTCTGATCTTGCCGAGGAATATGATCACCGCCACGGGCTGAACCCGGCGCATTTGCGCCGCATCGCCGAAATCAACTTTGCCAATGCAAAGCGTAATCCCAATGCCCAGACGCGCGGGTATCGCTTCACCCCGGAAAGCTTCACCGAGGATGACGACGCCAATCCGGTGGTTGAGGGGCGGATGCGCAAAATGGATTGCGGGCAAGTGACCGATGGCAGCGCGGTCGTGTTCCTCGCCTCCCCGGCTCGCGCAGCGGCATATGCGGCAAAACGCGGCATCCCGATGGAAAGCCTGGCCCGAATCAGCGGCTGGGGGCATCGCTCTGCCCCGATCGGCTATGCCCGCAAGATCGCCGACAGCGCTGGCGACGCCTATGTCTTTCCGCAGGTTCGCCGCGCCGTGATGGACGCGCGCGCCCGCGCTGGCGTTGCCGATATCGCGCAGATCGACGCCATCGAGACGCATGACTGTTTCACGTCCAGCGAATATATGGAAATCGACCATCTGGGCATCACCCCGCCTGGCAAAAGCTGGCAGGCGATTGAGGACGGGACAATCGACATGGGCGGGGTGCTGCCGGTTAATCCATCGGGTGGATTAATCGGGTTGGGGCATCCGGTGGGGGCAACCGGGGTGAGAATGCTCCTCGACGGATATAAACAGGTAACAGATGGCGCGGGCGATTATCAGGTGGAGGGCGCACGCCGCTTGCAGACGCTGAACATCGGTGGGTCAACCACCACCACCGTCAGCTTCATCGTCGAAGCGGCCGGGCTGGAGATCGCCGCATGAGCGTGGCCATGCTGCTGGGCACCAATGCCGTGGTGCTGATCGTCATGTTCTTTGGGTTGTGGCTGCTGACGCTTCAGACGCGCGATGTAACGCCGGTCGACAGCGTCTGGGCGATTGGCATGATCGTGCTGGGCGGGTCGACATTTTTGCAAACCAGCGGCGATCCGGGGCGCAAGGCCTTGCTGATGGTGTTGTGCACGCTGTGGGGTGTGCGATTGGGGGCGTATTTGCTGTGGCGGTGGCGCCATCATGGCCCCGACCGCCGCTATGTCACGATGTTTGCCAAGGCCGAGCAAAATAATGGCTGGGGCTTTGGAGAGGCATCGGCGCGGCTGGTATATGTCACGCAGGCGCCGTTGTTGTTCGTTGTTTGCCTGCCCGTGCAGCTTGGCCAGCTGGATGCGACGCCGGGGGTTGGCACGCTGGGCATGATCGGCGCAGCCGTCGCGCTGACCGGCATAGCGTTTGAAACCATCGGTGACTGGCAGCTGGTGCGGTTTCGCGCCAATCCCGCCAATCAGGGCCAGGTGCTGACCACCGGCCTGTGGCGATTTACCCGCCACCCCAATTATTTCGGCGATGCCTGCACCTGGTGGGGCCTGTTCCTGATTGCCGCCGAAAGCAGCACCGGGCTGTGGGCGCTGCCGGGGCCGATTTTCCTGACATGGACGCTGATGAAATGGTCGGGCGTGCCAACGATTGAGGGGCGGCTGAAGCGCAAAAAGCCGGGGTATGCGGACTATGTCCAGCGCACCAGCGGCTTCCTGCCGTGGTTTCCCAAGGCTGCCCCCAAGCCGCGCTAAGGGGAATGACAAGCGGCGTTATTCGTTGCTATAAGAAACTCATCTAATATTATCGGGGCGGGGTGCGCATCATGGCAATTACAGCAACGGTCAACGGCAAGCCCGTGACGATCACCGCAGAAGCTGACACCCCTTTGCTGTGGGTGATCCGCGAAGAATTGGGGATGACCGGCACCAAATTCGGCTGCGGCATTGCCGCCTGCGGGGCGTGCAGCGTCCATATCAATGGCGAAGTGATGCGATCATGCAGCGTGCCGGTCAGCGATGTTGCAGGCAAGGCGATCACCACGATTGAGGGCCTGGGCGGGGCCGACGGTACGCTTCATAAGCTGCAAGCGGCATGGATTGACCATCAGGTGCCACAATGCGGCTATTGCCAATCGGGCCAGTTGATGGCCGCCGCGGCGCTGCTCGCCGCCAGCCCAAACCCGAGTGACGCGCAGATTGATGAGGCGATGACCAACATCTGTCGCTGCGGCACCTATCCCCGTATCCGCGCGGCGATCCACGCCGTCGCCGGCCAGGCCTGAGGAGCAAGCAGATGGGCATGATCCGCAGAACTTTCCTGATCGGTGGCGCGGCCGTTATTGGCGGTGGCATTTTCGCAATCAAATATGCTGACGGTTCAGCGCGCTCAGCGGCGGCGGCGCTCACCAATGGCAAGGACGGGCATAATTTCGCCACCTGGCTGCGCATCGGCGAAGACGACAAGATCACGCTCTATTCGCCCCATGCCGATATCGGCCAGGGGTCCAACACCGGTCTGGCGCAAATGCTCGCCGAAGAACTGGATGCTGATTGGGCAAAGATGGAAGTCGTGTCGGCGCCGGCTGAATCGGCTTTTGCCAATGTGCCACTCGGGCGGGGGTTTCTGGGCGAAATGAGTGGCTATCCCGCCATCGCCGCCGGACTGCCCGAATCGCTGGCGTCGATGCTTACCCGGTCGCTCAACCTGCAGATCACCGGTGGTTCTTCGGCACTGCGTTTTACCGGGCAGCGCGGCCTGCGCGTGGTTGGCGCGGCGACCCGGCTGGCGCTGGTGGATACCGCCGCCAAGCGGCTGGGCGTGCCCGCCACAGAACTCACTACCGCCGACAGCAAGGTGACCCATGCCAAATCGAGCCGCTCGCTCCGCTATGGCGAGTTGGCCGCTGAGGCTGCCGAACGCTCGCTTTCCTCCACGCCCGCGCTGAAGCAGGCGAAGGACTTCCGCTACATCGGCAAGTCGCCACCACGTTTCGATATTCCGGCCAAGGTTAATGGCACCGCGCAATATGGCATGGATTTCAGCCTGCCGGGCATGCGCGTCGCGACCGTGATGGCGGCGCCTGTGCGTGGCGGCAAGCTCGTATCAGTTGATCCTGCGCCGGCGATGGCGATTGCTGGCGTTGAAAAGGTCATCAAGCTCGACGGCGCGGTTGTCGTGGTTGCCAAGGGTTATTGGCAGGCGATGAAGGGCTTGCGCGCGCTGTCGCCCAAATTCAGCGATGGCGGCAACGGTGCCATCTCCACCGACACAATTTTTGCCGATCAGGCTAATTTGCGCGTGGCCAACAAGCCCGATAGCACTGCGGGAGACGGCGATGTCAACGCCGTGTTCACGGCCAAGGACGCAAAGCTGGTCGACGCAGATTATCGGCTGCCCTTCCTCCACCATGCTATGATGGAGCCGTTCGCGCTGACCGCGCATCACAAGGACGGCAAGCTCGATGTGTGGGGCGGGATGCAGGATCCGCTCGCCTCAAAAATGGGCGCGGCAACGGCATCGGGCCTTGCGGCAGACAAAGTGACGTTCCACCCGATGCTGATCGGCGGCAGCTTTGGCCGCCGCCTGCCAATGTACACCGAAATCGTCGATCAAGTCGCGCGCGTGGCGATGCAGGTGCCCTACCCCGTCAAGCTCATCTGGTCACGCGAGGAAGAAGTCGCGCAGGGTGCATACCGCCCGCAAAGCTCCGCCAAAATCCGGGGTGCGCTGGGCAAGGATGGCAAGATTACTGCCTGGCAAAATGATTTTGCGCAGCCTGAAGATGGGCTGAAGGAAGTGCCGTTCTTCTATGATCTGCCCGCCGTTTCCCGGCGCCATTTCAAGCAGGTGTCGAACCAGACGGTCGGCGCGTGGCGATCCGTGAATGCGACGCAGCATGGTTTTTGGACCGAAAGCTTCATGGATGAACTGGCGCATGCGGCAGGCGTGGATCCGTTCGAATTCCGCAAGCGCCACCTGAAGCCCGGATCGCGGCACTTGGCCGTATTGGAAGAAGTGGCAAAGCGCAGCGGCTGGGGCACGCCGCTGCCCGCCGGCACCGGGCGCGGGATCGCGATGGTCGAATCGTTTAACTCAATCGCCGCGCATGTCATCGAAGCGACGGTGAAGGAAGATGGCACCCCCAAGGTGATCAAGGTAACCGCCGTGGTCGATTGCGGCACGGTTGTTCACCCCCGCAACGCCGAAGCACAGGTGATGGGCGGCATCGTGATGGGGCTGTCGACCGCGATTGGTGAGGCAATCACGCTGGACAAGGGCGCGGTGCAGCAAAGCAATTTCAGCGATTATCCGGTGCTGAAACTGGCCGATGCGCCGATGGTTGATGTCCACTTCATCAACAGCGGCCATGACATGGGCGGTCTTGGCGAACCCGGCCTGCCGCCTGCCGCCCCGGCCCTTGCCAATGCGCTGTTCGCCGCAACCGGCAAGCGCGTGCGTCAGTTACCCATTCTGGCGCAGGCCAAGGCATAGGGTTCAGGGCATAGGGTTCAGGGCATAGGGCGTGCTGGCGAGTGCAGGGGGATGCGTTACATCCCCCTGCCTGCTTACGCGGCAACCGGCTCGCGCAGCGGGATGATCCCTGCTTGCAGTGCAGCGATGTAGAGCAGGTCGTTTTCCGCCCGAACCCGCGCCGACAACCGATCGATGATCGACAAGGTGCTTTCGCGAAAGCCCGCCCAATCCGATTGGATCATCCCGGTGGTCCATTCGACCAGATAGCGGTTCCAATCGTCGCGTAACGCCGCAAATTCCCGGCAAAACTGGTCAGCCGCATCGGCAAATTCGCGCTTTTTGGCGGCGACGATCGGGCGGTACATCAGGCTGTCCTCATGCGCCAAATGGACCCGCAGCTCTTCCGCCAGGTCGCAAAGGACCAGCGTCGCGCCCACCGCATCCTCATCTGGGTGCTCCACAATATTGGTCATCCGAACGAGCTGCGCGTCGATCCGGTCATGTTCTTGCAGCAGGCGTTGATACGTCATGTCAGTGCTCCTGCCGCCGAAATAACAGGGCAATGGTTACCAACAGATGGGCAGACTATTGCCGACCCGAAACGACCGCACCAAAAACAGACCTCGCGATACCCAATATGAGCCTGCGGGCAGCTCGTCAGCCCTTTAGAACATCGTGCCGTAATTCAGGATCACCCGT
>MSXR01000027.1 GCA_002083655.1 Proteobacteria bacterium ST_bin14
GCGTTCGCCGCCACGGCCGCGCACGCTGAGGACGCCGCACCTTCGTCGGAGGCCGCACCTTCGTCGGAGGCCGCACCTCCCCCGGCGCTGCTCCCGGCCCTTGCCGGCCCGTTGAGCTATAACCCCGAGCCGATCAGCCTCGATCTGGCGGGCTCCAAGGTCTATGTAACCGCCATTGCCAGCGGTTATCTCGGCACGCAGTCCAACACCACGCCGGGTGTGGCAAGCAGCTTTGCCGATCTGTCGAACGCGCAGGTCATCGTGCAGAAGCCGGAAGGCGTGCTCCAATTCCTCGTGCAGGCCGGCCTCTACAATCAGGAAACGCTGGGCGCTGCCTTCGTGAAGTCCACCGACTACACCACCAACAGCTATGGCGTGGTGCCCCAAGCCTGGGTGAAGATCGCGCCCTCGTCCACGTTCAACGTGCAGGCCGGTATCCTGCCCACGCTGATCGGGCTGGAAGCGCCCTTCACCTTCCAGAATTTGAACATCGAACGTGGCATCCTGTGGGGCCAGGAAAATGTGATGACCCGCGGTGTGCAGGCCAATCTGACGGCCGGTAAGCTGAGCTTCAGCCTCGCTTTCACCGATGGCTTTTTCTCCGGCAAGTTCAACTGGTTGTCGGGTGTCGTCAGCTACGTTGACGGGCCGCACACCCTCTCGGTGGTGCTGGGCGGCGCGCTCAGCAGGAATTATCGCTCCACCTTCAACACGCCACTGGTGCAGAACAACAGCACCATCCTCAACGTGATCTACAGCTACGCCGGCAGCAAGTGGCTGGTGCAGCCCTATTTCCAATATGCCTGGGTACCGGACCTGCCGCTGACGGGCACCACCAAGGCGGAGAATTACGCCTTCGGCCTGCTCGCCAAGTACAAGTTCAACGATAACTGGAGCCTGCCGGTGCGCTTCGAATATATCGACAGCAACCGCCCGCGCGCCTCGGCAGCAAGCTTCCTTTACGGTCCGGGCTCAAACGCCTTCACCTTCACCGCCACACCCACCTATACATGGGACCGGTTCTTCATCCGGCCGGAATTTTCCTATGTCCGTGCCAGCGATATCACTCCTGGCGCCGCCTTTGGTCCTGCGGGCCTGAACAGGGAGCAGGTGCGCGGGCGGCTGGAGTTTGGCGTAATATTCTGATCTCCGCCCGAGTCTGCGGATAGCGTGCGACGCTTTCCGCAGACTCCGGCAAGATCGGCCAGCGCACAAAACGTCGGCACGACCAGCACTGGCCCGACGTTCGTCGCCTCGCTGACCGCTGCATACTCATCAGGATTGCGATGGGGATCGGGATTGCGGTGAGGGATTGCGGTGACAGGTGCAATCCCCCCAAATCTGCCCACCCCGCCCCTCCGACACCTCCCAAACCAAGCGGGACCCCGGATCAGGTCCGGGGTGACGGAAGGGTTGGTGTTGTTCTTCGTCTTTCCCTTGGGCTCGCCAGAAGGAAGGGCGGCCCTTTAAACCGCACCGGGATTGTCGCAGGCTCCAACGCCTGAGAAGGTGGCGCCGGTATAAGCAAGACGACGAAACAGGCGCACCCGAGGTCCGCGCGCGCGACGCGGATGGTTTTTGATCAGGAGCGGGTTCACCCGCCCACGCGCGCAAGGGTTTTGTTGATCGCGCAGCAGCGCGGGCGCGCAATGCATCCCCGCTCCGTCCAGCCCGGCCACCGTCCAGCCCGGCCACCGCACATCCCGGCCACCCCACATGGCGGCGTTGCAGTCGCCAGGGGCGGGGTCATCCAATTCATTCCCGCCCGGCATGGAAGTTATCACCACAAGGCGTCTGCCGATCAATCGTGGATCGGCGCATTTGTTTCTCACGGCATCCCCGCCGCTTGAAACAAAGGATGTTCTTCATGACCGCCATCACCGTTCCGACCCGCGACACCGTCAGCCCCGCCAACCAGGCCATGTTTGATGCGCTGCAGGGTCAGCTTGGCTTTGTCCCCAATCTTTATGCGACTTTTGCCTATTCGGAAAACGCGCTCGGCACCTATCTGGCGCTGCAATCGGCCAAGTCTTCGCTCAGCGCCAAGGCGCGCGAAGTTGTCAATCTGGTCGTCAGCCAGGTCAATGAATGCGAATATTGCCTCGCCGCGCACACGGCGCTGGGCAAGATGAACGGCTTTAACGATGGCCAGATCATCGACATCCGCACCGGCACCGCACCGTTTGATGCCAAGCTTGATGCACTCGCCAAGCTGACCCGCGCCATCGCCATTCGTCGCGGCCATGCCGATCAGGCGCTGATCGATGCATTTTTCGCCGCCGGCTGGACCAAGGAAAACCTAGTCGATGCCATCGTGACGATCGGTGACAAGACCGTGAGCAATTATCTGCACGCGGCAACGCGCGTGCCCGTGGACTTCCCTGCCGCGCCAGCCCTGAACGTTCAGCGCGCGGCCTAACAAACCCCCTCCCCCCGGCCCGGCGCGCTGCCCCCCCCTTTCGCGCGCCGGGCCATATCCTGGAGCCCCGCCATGATTGCGACCACTTCCCCCAAGGGTGCGCAGCACGGCGGGGCTTCTTTTTTCACGTCCTCAGCAGCCACAGGCCCCACCACCAAAGGCCCCGCCGCCATAGGCATTGCCGCTGGTATTGCTGCGGCGATCATCTGGGCAACTTATCTGGTTTTTGCCAAATCAGGGACGAGCCACGGGCTTGCGCCCCAGGATTTCGTGCTGTTGCGCTTCGGCACCGCCGCCGCCATCATGCTCCCCTGGCTGGTCCGCAATAACCCGCGCACGCTTGGCGGCGTTGGGTGGCGGCGTGCCACCCTCTTGATGCTGCTCGCCGGGCCGCCCTTCATCCTGCTGGGCACCGGTGGCTATATTTTTGCGCCGCTCGCGCACGGCGCGGTCATTCAGCCCTCCACGGTAACGCTTGCGTCGATGATGGCAGCCGCGATCCTGCTGAAGGAACGCCTGACGCGCGACAAGCTGATCGGCGTTGGCATGATCATCGCCGGACTTGTCGTTATCGCCGGTCATGCAAGCAGGATGGGCGGCGGCCATGTATGGATTGGCGATCTGTTGTTCGTCGCCGCGGGGCTTAGCTGGACCGGCTTCACCATCCTCATCAAGCGCTGGGAACTCGGCGCGCTCGCCGTAACCGCCGCTGTGTCGATCGTCTCTGCGATCGTGGTTGTGCCCGCCACGCTGATCTGGGGTGATTTCAGCCGGATTGCCGCGCTGCCCCTTGGCACGCTGGTGGCGCAAATCATCGTTCAGGGTGCCCTGTCCGGCGTGGTCGCGGTGATCGCCTTTGGTGTCGCGGTGCGCCATCTGGGCGCGGCAAAGGCCGGGCTGTTCCCCGCCATCGTCCCCGCCGCCACGCTGATCGTCGGCATGACCGTTACAGGGGCAATGCCCAGTTTTTACGAATGGACCGGCGCCGCGCTGGCGTCGCTCGGCCTGGTCACCGCCATCGGGCTGGTTCGCCCGCTTTTCACCCCCGCCCCTCCGCTTGTTCCAGCCAAAGGATAATCATCATGACCAACGATCCCCTGTTCCAGCCGATCCGTTACGGCGCGATTGAAGCCCCTAACCGCATCGTCATGGCCCCGCTGACCCGCACCCGCGCCAATGCAGAAGATGCCCCGCACGAACTGCAGCAGACTTACTATGTCCAGCGCGCGACCGCCGGGCTGATCATTTCCGAAGCCACGCACATCTCACCGCAGGGCAAGGGCTATGCAGGCGCGCCCGGCATTTACAGCCAGGCCCAGATCGATGCCTGGCGCGGCGTGACAAACGCGGTCCATGCCGCAGGCGGGCGGATGATGTTGCAGCTGTGGCACGTCGGGCGGCTATCCCACCCCTCGCTCCAGCCAAACGGCCAGCTGCCCGTCGCGCCCAGCGCGGTGGGGCTGGAGGGGCACGCCTTTACCTATGATGGTCCGCAGGATTTCGTGGTGCCGCGCGCGCTGGCGTTGAGCGAAATACCCGGCATTGTGGAGGATTACCGCCGTGCCGCGATCAACGCCAAGGCTGCCGGGTTCGACGGGGTGGAGGTGCATAGCGCCAACGCCTATCTGCTCGATCAATTCCTGCGTGACGGCACCAACCACCGCACCGATGCCTATGGCGGCAGTGTTGAAAACCGCGCCCGGCTGACGCTGGAAGTCACCGATGCAGTAATCGGTGTGTGGGGTGGCGATCGTGTCGGCATCCGCCTGTCGCCCTCGCTCACCATTCAGGGGATGAGCGACAGCAACCCCGCGCCGCTGTTCGGCTATCTCGCAGAACAACTCGGCAAGCGCGGCATGGCCTATCTCCATTGCGTAGAGCCAAGCAACCCGCGCGGCGACCCGTTTGACCGGATCGTCGACCCGCAAATCGTGCGCAAGGCATTTGGCGGCAACTATATCGCCAATGGCAGCTACACCGGCGACCGCGCCCGCGCCGCGCTGACCGCAGGCGACATCGACGCCGCCTCCTTCGGCCGCCTGTTCATCGCCAACCCCGATCTGCCGAGGCGTCTGGCCGAGAATTTGCCGATGAATCCGCTCAATGCTGAGCGAATTTATTCAGGCGGTGGCGACGGATATACGGATTATCCGTTTTTTGAGCGATAAGTGAGGAGTGGCGGTTAGCTCCGTCGGCGAATGGCACATTGTGGGTCGTCGTTGCCGTGTCCAATCGGCATGTCGAACAACTCGTTTTTCCAGACGCCGACACTATCCTGCTCGGGCGTTGGATGGCGGCTGGCCAAAGTGCGTTACCCGAAACCCGACAGTCAGCAAGCCCGCCCTCTCGACCGGTCGGCGCAGATTTTCGACATCCTGAAACCTGCCGTTCGCTGAATAACGCGTTTTTAGCTGAAATTGGGCCCGTAGCGGCCCGACAGCCCATAGGAAAAATCCATCAAAATGGGCCGTCGTTCCGCCAATTGATCCGCCTTCTCTGCCGCTGTCACAATCTCCAATGCAACGATGCTGTCACTGATCGCTGTGGAAAGGGATGGAACAGGAAGTATCGGTTAT
>MSXR01000010.1 GCA_002083655.1 Proteobacteria bacterium ST_bin14
AGACAATTGCGAGCGCAGCGAAACAATCCAGCGTCGCCCGCGCTGCCCTGGATTGTTTCGCTGCGCTCGCAATGACGATTCATATTGCAAGCACGATGCTCTAGCCCCTCAGCCTAGCCGTGCAGCTCTGCCCGGTCCGCCCACCAGCTGTGCGTGCCGCTGGAAATTTTGTGCGGCAGCGCGATTCGGCAAACTGGCCCTGCCGCAATATCGCGCGCGTCGATCAGCACGCATTCGCTGGTGCCGCGATTTTCATCGATGATGAAGCTGACGAGATAGCCGTCATCCTCCGCAGTTCTGCCCACGCGCGGCGCGAACGGCGCTTCGCTGGCATAGCGGCCTTCCTCCAACATCAGCGACCAGCTTTCGCCGGTTTCCAGATCATGTTTCACAAAGCCATTGAACAAAAACCAGCCAGGCTTTGTCGTGGTGGAATAAATATAGCGGTGTTTGCGCCCCGCCACGCGCTGATCGATCATCCCGAATTCGAGCACCCGGTCATCCAGCCGTTCCTCGCGCGTCGTGCCGTCCGCCAGGTTAAACCGCCAGCGGTGCAGCTTGGGCTGAAAACTATGCTCATCAACATACGCCATCATATGGCCATAGCCGTCCTCGTTCGGCAGCGGCGCTGGCTGGGGATTGTCCTGAAAATAGGCATCCATCACCACCTCCTCCCCCTCTTCATAGGCGTTCAGGAAATGCAGGATGTAAGTGGGGGTCGCCTCAAACCAGCGGATATCTTCGGGCTGGCCGTGGCGCGGAATCAGCGCGAAACGGCTGGGCAGCCCGTCGTGCATCCGCGCGGCATGGATGTCGCGCTTCAGCAATTCCTGATCCCAAAACATCGGCAGATCGTTGACGATTGACCAATGCTCGCTGAAAATCATGTCGTGCGGCAGGCGCGGACCGGGCAGCGGCACCGGAATATAATGCGCCAGCGCGCCATCCCGGTCGACCACGCCGTAATGCATGAACGGCGCATGCTTTGAATAGTTGAAGAACATCAGCTCGCCGGTGCGGTTATCAACCTTTGGGTGCGCCGAAATCCCGTCAAGCGGCACCCAGGGCGCCAGGCCCAGCGGGTCCAGCGTTTCGGGATCAAGCACATAGCCTTCGCCGCACTGGTAAAAGGTGGAGATTGCCTTGCCCGCATGGACAATGATGTCCGTGCTCGACGAATCCTTCAGGCTGCCATGCGCGCCAAAGCCGGGGCGTTTTGAGGTGCCGGCCCGGTCCATCAGCCCGCCCCATAATGATCCGCCCGCTTCCTGTTCCGCCTGGAATCCGCGCGTGCGCACCCAGCGGTTGCGATAGCTGGCCGTGCCGCTGTGGAAATCGATCTGGTGGATCATCCCGTCGCCATCAAACGGGTGATATCGCCCCAACGGCTGATGAAGCTGGTTCTCGGTATTGCGCAGATAGACGCCGTCAATGTCGTGCGGAATGGTACCCTCAATCACCTCCAGCGCGGTGGCCGTCACCTCCTCATGCTGCGGGGTCCAGGCGCCGTTCAAATAGGGGTGATTGCTGGGTTCCAGCGTGGAAAGCACAGGGGAAAGGCGATCGATCTGCACGGTGCTGATCCTTGGCAAGGGGTAACAATGCGCCAGCCTAAGCCAAGCAGCCCGCGAACGCCAATATGACGCCGGTCGGCAATTCCCTGCCCAGCCCCATCCTGTTCCGCCCCATCCTGTCCCATCCCGGCGCGCCGGTTGATCCTTGAACTGGTAGGCGCTGGCCGCCAAATCAGCTAAATTCCAGCTGATTACCGCTGCCGCCTGATTCTGTGTTGTTCGCAGGGCCAACGCGCTGGCCCAAAAAACTGCCCCCAAAAAATCTCGGCTCAAGGAAAATCTGGCAATGCCAACGTCTGATATGCCTTCATCCCGCGCGCCCACCCCGGCATCACGCGAACAATTATGGGGAATTTTGTTCGAAGCAGCCGAGATCGAACAGAATCTGATGTGCTGTTATCTTTATGCGATGTTCAGCCTGAAACAGTCGGTCGACGAAGATCTGACTGAGGCTGAACTGGCCGCCGTCCAGCGCTGGCGCGGCGAGATTATGGACGTGGCGATTGAGGAAATGGCGCATCTGGCGATTGTTTCCAACATCCTGTCCGCGCTGGGCGCGCCTGCGCATTTCGGGCGGCAGAATTTCCCGATCGCGCCCGGCTATCACCCGGCCGGTGTCGTGGTAAAGCTTGCACCGTTCACGGTCGAAACGCTGGATCACTTCATCTATCTGGAACGCCCCGAAAGCGTGGAGATGGCCGATGGCGAGGGGTTTGCCCCTGAACACAGCTATGTCCGCGGGCTGGCGCCTGATCGGCTCATGTCGGCGACGATGGATTATGCAACCGTCGGCAAACTCTATCAGGCGATTGAGGGCGGCATTCGCCAGCTGGCCGCCGACATTGGCGAAGACGCGTTGTTCGTTGGCGATGCCGCGCACCAGATTGGCCATGACGTCATGGCGCTGCCGAACGTGACCGTGGTGCGCTGCGTGAAAACCGCCTGCGCGGCAATCGACGCCATTGTTCGCCAGGGCGAAGGCGCTGATCCCGATGAAGCGGGGTCGCATTTTCAGCGATTCTTGGGCGTCCGCGCCGAATATCAGGCGATGCTGGAGGCCCGGCCCGGTTTCCGCCCGGCGCGCATGGCCGCACACAACCCCGTCATGCGCCGCCCGCCACTGCCCGCAGGCAAGGTGTGGATCAGCGCCGAACCCGCTGCCAGCCTGATGGATATTGGCAATGCGATTTATAATCACAGTCTGCGGTGTCTGGCGCTCAGCTATGCCGGGGTGGATGGCGCAGCGCAGCGATCATTGGTGAATGCATCTGTTGATCTGATGCGCATTATGACGCCGGTTGCCGAGCGGTTGACAGCCTTGCCCGCCAACCCTGATCAACCGGGCTGCACCGCCGGGCTAAGCTTTGCGACGTTGCGCTCAGCAGCGGCACTGCCTGTCACGCCCGGCGCTATCCCCGTCCTGGTAGAGCGGTTGCGCGATATCGCTGCAACATCGCGTTTGGTGGCGGGGCAACAAAGCGAGGTTGCTGATCTTGCCAGCAAAACCGCCGCCGATCTTGATCGCCTTGCCGATCGGCTGGCGACGACGACGGCGGTTGCAGTCGCGCCCGTTGAGATTGCCGTAACGCCGGCAGATCATCCCGCTGTCCCCGATGCGCCACTGGCGTTGGCGGCCTTATCGTCTGCGCCCGTGCCGGAAGTCGCAGCGGACGGAACGGAGATTATTCCCGGCAAATCGATCGACCTGATTTTTGCCGGTGATCGCTGCATCCATGCGCGGCACTGCGTGCTGGGCCAGCCCGATGTGTTCAAGGCCAATGTTGAGGGCCCGTGGATTGATCCCGATGCGACCAGCACGGAAGAGCTGGTGACCGTGGCGCATATGTGCCCGTCGGGCGCGATCCAATATCGTCGGCATGATGGCGGCGCGGAAGAAGCGCCGCCGCCTGTTAACCTGGTGCAGTTGCGCGAAAACGGGCCAATCGGTGTGCGGGCGGATATGGTGCTGGCCGGCGAGCATGTCGGCTACCGCGCGACGCTGTGCCGCTGTGGCGCATCCAAAAACAAGCCTTTTTGCGATGGCAGCCACACCGGGGTCGGCTTTGTCGCTTCGGGCGAGCCAGCAACGCGCGAATCGCAGCCGCTGTTGGTACGCGGCGGCCCGCTGGCGATTGATCCGCAGCAGGACGGCCCGTTGCAAGTAACCGGCAATCTGGAGATTTGCGCTGGCACCGGGCGCACGATTGACCGCGTCACCGGTGCCGCGCTGTGCCGCTGCGGCGGTTCTGCCAACAAGCCATTTTGCGACGGCACCCATCGCCGGATCGGCTTCAAAAGCTAGCCGCGCGGCGCCTGACCGGTCAAAAGACAGGGTCGCTTGACATAAGCGCGACCCGCTGACAATATGTCATTGTTCCATGACATATTGTCATTTGAGGGTGACATATGAGTCCAGGAGCGCAGCATCATCTGGAGGCGAATATGTCGTCGGGAATGACTGGAACATTGTGGGGAATGGAGGCGGCAAAACCGTTTTTGCCATCGCTACGCCAGTTCAATGCCTCGATTCAGTGCCTTGACGGAATCGCGCTTGATTCTGCCTTACTGTCTTAATACACCATAGCCATTCAAACTCTGATTGCGCCAACCCGTGGGGGGAATTGAAGATGCTAGAACTCAGCAATGTCACGCATGTCTATGCCAATGGCACGCGCGCGCTCGACAATGTGTCGCTGACGATCCCTAAGGGCATGTATGGGCTGCTTGGCCCCAATGGTGCTGGCAAATCAACGCTGATGCGCACCGTTGCCACGCTGCAAACGCCCTCTTCAGGCAGCATCCGTTTCGGCGATATCGACATCATCGCTGATCCTGAAAAATTGCGCGAGCGGCTTGGCTATCTGCCGCAGGATTTTGGCGTGTACCCGCGCGTTTCCGCCTATGACATGCTTGATCATATGGCGGTGCTAAAGGGTGTCGCATCGGCGCGTGAACGCAAGGAAACGGTTGAGACATTGCTCAACCAGACCAATTTGTGGACCGTCCGCAAGAAAGCAATTGCCGGTTTTTCGGGCGGCATGCGGCAGCGTTTCGGCATTGCCCAGGCATTGATTGGCAACCCCGAACTGATCATCGTTGATGAACCCACCGCCGGGCTGGATCCGGAAGAGCGCAACCGCTTCCTCAATCTGCTGGCGGAGATTGGCGACAATGTCGTCATCATCTTGTCGACCCATATCGTGGATGACGTGGCCGATTTGTGCCCGCGCATGGCGGTGCTGGCGGCGGGCAAAATCCAGCTGGAAGGTGCGCCGCTTGATCTGATCGCCCGGTCGCGCGGGACGGTATGGGCCAAGACGGTGGAGCGCGACCAGATGGCCGATTATGCCGCCGCGCATGAGGTGATCTCAACGCGGTTGTTCGCTGGCCGCACAATCATTCACATCCTGTCGGATAATGATCCCGGCAATGGTTTCACCACGGTCGATGGCGGGTTGGAGGATGTGTATTTCTCCACCCTCGCCCGCACGCGCCGCACACCTGCTGCTGCCGCCGCGTAAGGGGATCGCCACGATGTTCGCCAAAATCGCCGCGTTTGAGCTGCGCTATCAGTTCCGCAACCCCGTATTCTGGGTCGTCTCCATCCTGTTCTTCCTGATGACGTTTGGCGCGGCCACGGTTGAACAGATTCAGATCGGCAGCGGCGGCAACGTTCACAAGAACAGCCCGTTTGCGATCACCCAGACGCACCTGATTCTGTCGATTTTCTTCATGTTCGTGACGACGGCTTTCGTTGCCAACGTCATCGTGCGGGATGATGAAAGCGGTTTCGGGCCCATGGTGCGATCAACGCGGGTGTCGAAATTTGATTATCTGATGGCCCGGTTCCTCGGCGCGTTCCTGGCGGCCGGTGTCGCCTTTCTGGCGGTGCCGCTGGCGATCTGGATCGGATCGTTCATGCCCTGGGTAGACAGCGAGACGCTGGGGCCGAACCGGCTGGCGGATTACGCCTATGCCTATTTCGTCATGGCGCTGCCCAATGTGTTCCTGACCTCGGCAATCTTCTTTGCGGTCGCCACGATGACGCGGTCGATGATGTATTCCTATGTCGGCGTGGTCGTGTTTCTGGTTGCCTATTTGGTGTTCAACTCGGTTGCGCGCACCCTGCCCGATGCCCGCGCCTGGATCGGCTATGTGGAGCCATTTGGCATCGCGGCTTTTGGCACCGTGACCAGATATTGGACCGCCACCGAATCAAACACGCTCACCCCGCCGATCACCGGCATGCTCATCATCAACCGGGCAATCTGGCTGGGCGTATCGGCACTGGTACTGGCATTCGCCTATTCGCGGTTTAGCTTCGCCGAACGCGGCGTTTCCAAGCGAAAGCTGAACAAACTGGCGCGCAATGACGCCAAACTCGCCAAAACCGCACCAATATT
This sequence comes from Proteobacteria bacterium ST_bin14, assembly GCA_002083655.1. Classification (GTDB taxonomy): domain Bacteria; phylum Pseudomonadota; class Alphaproteobacteria; order Sphingomonadales; family Sphingomonadaceae; genus Sphingomonas. Next base: position 5,978 of record MSXR01000010.1, read on the forward strand.
GGTGACAAAACTGCCCCAGACGCGCCCAAATGCGGCCGCTGGTGCGCGGATGCTAGCACGGATTCGCTTTGAAATGGCGCAGGTATTCAAAAGCCCTGCCTTCTTCGTGCTGATGCTGGTGGGGCTGTTCAACGCTGGCGGATCGCTGATGTTTGCCAACGAAATTTACGGCACGCCCGCGCGCCCGCTTACCTTTGCGATCATCCAGTTGCTGGTTGGCAGTTTTGCGATCATCCCGCTGATCATCGCCATCTATTATGCGGGCGAACTCGTCTGGCGCGACCGCGATCGCAAAATGCATGAGATTATCGACGCCACCTCGCTGCCGAACTGGGCGTATCTGGTGCCCAAAACCATTGCTCTGTCTGCGGTGCTGTTTGCCACGCTGCTCATCTCCACCGTCGCTGCGGTATTGATCCAGCTTGGGCGCGGGCAAACCGATCTGCAGTTGGGGCAATATTTCGCCTGGTATCTGGTGCCGACGACCGTGGACATGATCCTGCTCGCGGTATTGGCGATCTTTGTTCAGGCGCTAAGCCCCAATAAGTTCATCGGCTGGGGGGTGATGGTCGTCTATGTCGTCGCCACGATCACGCTCAGCAATATCGGGTTCGAACACCCGCTTTATACCTATGGCAGCACGGGGACGACGCAGCTTTCGGACATGAACGGCGACCAGATTGGTGGCGCCATGGGCTGGTGGCTGCGGTTATACTGGGGCGGCGTAGCGGTGATGCTGGCGGTGCTCGCCCATCTGTTGTGGCGGCGCGGTACGGCGGCAAATCTGATGCCGCGCTTGCGCCGGATGCCCGCGCGCCTTGCCGGTGTTCCTGGCGTGATCCTGGCGGCTGGCGCGGTAACGGCGGCGGCGAGCGGCGGGTATATTTTCTACAACACCAATGTGTTGAACGAATATCTGGTACGCGATGATCGGCAAAAACTGATCGCGGAGTATGAGAAGAAATATCTGAAGTACGAAACGCTCAAACAGCCATCGACCACGGATATCGTGCTGAAGGTCGATCTATACCCGCAAGAACGGCGGATGGAGGCATCGGGCAGCTATGCGTTGGTGAATGATACCGGCGCACCGCTCAGCGATCTCCATGTCCGTTTTCCCGATCCGGCAATCAAGGTGCTCGCTGCCAACGTGCCCGGCGCCACGCTGGCGATGCATGACGAGAAGAACCGGTACCGCATCTATCGCTTTGCCACGCCCCTCGCGCCGGGGGCAAAAGCGAGTCTGACCTTCAAGACGCAGCGCTGGCAGCAGGGTTTCCGCGCCAATGGCGACGATACCCAGATGATCGCCAATGGCACCTTCCTGAACAACAGCGATTTCTCCCCGCAAATCGGCATGGACCGGGCGCGGTTGCTGCAAGACCGGGTAACCCGCCGCAAATACGGCCTGCCCGCCGAACTGCGCATGGCCAAGCTGGAAGATACCGCCGCACAGGAACGCAACTATATCGGCAACGCCGATTGGGTCCGGTCTGACATTACGGTATCCACTGATGCCGCGCAGACGCCGATTGCCCCCGGCAAGCGCGTGTCTGATGTCACCTCAGGGGGCAGGCGCACCGCGCATTTCGTCGCCACCGCGCCCATCCTGGCATTCTTTTCGGTCCAGTCTGCGGCCTATGCAGAGAAATCGGCCGATGCCGGCGGCGTGAAGACCACGGTCTATTTCGATCCCAAGCACGCCTATAACGTCGATCGCATGTTGAAGGCGATGAAGCTGAGCCTTGATTATTATCGCACCAATTTTGGCCCTTATCAGTTTGATTACGCCCGGATTATCGAATTTCCGGGCTACCAAACCTTTGCGCAGGCCTTTGCCGGAACAATCCCCTATTCGGAACGGATCGGCTTTATCGCCGATACGCGCGACGCCAACGAAATCGATTACGTTACCTATGTCACCGCGCATGAACTGGGCCACCAATATTGGGCGCACCAGATCATCTCTGCCGAAATGCAGGGCGGCACCGTGCTGGTGGAGACGATGGCGCAATATTCAGCGATGATGGTGCTGCGCGAGCTGTACGGCGAAGATAAGATGCGCCGGTTCCTGAAGTACGAGCTCGACAGCTATCTGCGTTCGCGCGGCGGAGAGGCGATTGAGGAACTGCCGCTCGAACGCGTGGAGAACCAGGGCTATATCCATTACCGCAAAGGGGCGGTCGTGATGTACCTGCTGCAGGACCGGTTGGGTGAGGCGCGGATGAACGCGATGCTGGCGCAATTGCTCAACAAATACCGTTTCAAAAGCCAGCCCTATGCCCGCTCGCTCGATCTGGTCGACGGACTGAAATCCATCGCCCGCAACGATGCAGAGCGCGCGCTGATCAGCGATCTGTTTGAGAAAATCACGATCTATGACCTGAAAACCAAGACCGCGACGGTGAAGAAACTGCCCGATGGCCGGTTCGAAACGCTGCTGACGGTGGCCGGCGACAAATTCTATGCCGACGGCAAGGGCAAAGAAACCAAGGCCAAGCTGGACGACGTGATTCAAGTGGGCCTGTTCGCCGCACGCCCCGGCATCGGCGCGTTTAGCGCAAAGGACGTCGACCTGATCGAACGCCGCCCGGTCGTGTCGGGCGAGCAGCAGATCCGCGTGATTTCAAAGCGGAAGCCAGCGTTTGCGGGGGTTGATCCCTATAACAAATATATCGACCGCAATTCGGACGATAATGTCGTGGCGGTGACGGGGTAGGCGGATGGCCGCCGCCCCGGCTTGCCAGCGGCACCGCAGCGGCCCGGCAGCGGCAACAATGCAGATGTCGCAATGTTGGGCGCACGCGGTATAGGGTGGCAGCGCAAATTGAGGCAATTCAGGCAGACGCATGGCCCGCAAACATTCAAAACACGGTCCATATGAAGACCTGGCCAGCGCGGAAGAGACGCCGGCACCCGCTATATCCTGCTGGCTGTGTGGCCGACCAACGGGCAAAACCACCGTCTGGCACCACCCCGTCCCCAAAAGCCGCGGCGGGCGCGATGTGGTGCCCATGCACCCGATCTGCCAGCAAACGCTGATCGCCAACTTCACCAATTCAGAACTGCAACGCTACGGCATGGATGTCGAAGGCCTGCTCGCCAACCCCGCCATCCGCAAATTCGTTGATTGGGTAGCGAACAAAGACCCCGACTTCACCGCGAGCACGAGCAAGAAGCAACGCTGACGGGCGGGGATATGGGCCGCGTGGCGCAGCGGTGGATTGGCAGGTTCTGTTTAGAGATCGGTCGCGGCAGAAATCGCCCCAATTGCGGACGTCGATGCCACCGCACACGCCCACCAAAAGCCGCCATGGCCACGCCCCGGCTGAAAGTCTTCGATTCAGGCAAGGATTGCATGACATCGCTCAGTTGAGATACATTGTATCCTGAGAGGAGCAGCCGATGAGGATTTTTCGAGCGCTGGGGTTGCTGGCCTTAGGTGCGATTCTCGTCTCTGTCGCGCCGTCGCCCTCCTGTGCCGATAGCTGGATGTTGCCGACGACTACTACCTACACCTCCTGCGCAGGCCACGCCCGTATGACGGTCAGCCCGCGCGACCTTAAGAGCCAGCTTGGCTATGTCGACGACAAGGTCAAAAATGTTGATCCCGCCGGACAGAAGAAAGGCGGATTGCCGGTCGCGAGCGCGCGACTGGAACGACTGGTAGACAGGCGCTGGCAAGTGGTCTGGGAACATCAAATTGCGAACGACGTCGCCCCGGTGTCGGCGCTCGTTCGAAACGATGGCGAATATGCGGTCACGTTCGATGATTGGCATGGCACCGGCTACGGGCCTAACGCCGTGGTGATCTATGGCGCCGGGGGCAAAACGGTTCGTGCACTCGCCCTGGCCGACATCGTCCCAGCCGACTACATCAAGGCGCTGCCCCATTCCGTTAGTTCTATCCAGTGGCGGGGCAAACCCCGCTTCTCGTACGACGGTCAGAAGGTAATCATCCCGGTCGTGATCCCCCCAGAGGACTTCGTGTCCGATCCTGCCACGATCGACATTGCGGTCGATCTCGCTGACGGGAGCGTATCGCCAATAAATGCGGGCGCGTGGGATGCTGCACAGACAACGGGCCGCAAGGTTCTTGCTGCGCAGGTCGCTTATGAGACATCCGCAAAGGCGGCGTTTTTTGCTCCGCTTCTCGGTCCGAAAGCAAATGCCGAACGCGAATGGCACGACTATCTGCGTGAGGCCGTCGGTCGGCTGATTGGTGACGATGAAACGCCCTCCACCACCGTTCTCCGTCTTCCTGGTGCAGATGATTATGCCGTGTCGGAGACCTGGGTCCACGACGCGCTGACCGAAAGCTATGCGGATAAGGTAGCGCTGGCATCGCTCTCGGAGGCCAACTTTGTGGCTGTTCTCAAAAAGGTCATGTCGAAGCTGCCGGATCGATCGCTATCCAAGCTAACGGCATTTATCGCGGTGTCCGACCAGAATTGGCCAGAAGTCGTGGCAACAATGCGGCGCTCCGGCGCAAAGATCGTACAACTCGACCCAGCCAAGGCCATCCCTCAGCGTCCCGAGCGCATAGCTCGGCGATACGGTCATGACGGCGCTTAGGTTGACCTGAGAAAGTGGCCGCTTTGCTGGGCCGTGCGCTGGAAGCTGCCTGTCGGTAATCCACCCCCTTCCCGCCATAGCCAAGTCACCCCCAACCCGGCCTCCAACGCCCCTATCGCGCCATCCTCGCCTCAAGCCATTTCGCTGCCTCTTCCGGGCTGGCCTTGTTGGTGTCGCGGTCGACCATGTAGTTCGCCTCCCGCATTAGCGCGACGGGGATGTGGCCGACCAGGGGGCGGACGGCGTTAAGGAAGCGGTCGTCCCTTGCATGGGCGGGGTCGACCAGCAGGATCGCGTCATACCCCGGAATGGCGCCTTTGGGGTCAGCCAGTACCGTCAGTTTCTGCGCGGCGATCCGCCCGTCCGATGAAAAGGCGGAGATCACGTCTGCCCGCCCGCTGTCGATCGCGCGGTACATGAAGGTGGGGTTATAGGCCTGCGCGGATTTGAAACTGAGCGGATAGGCGCGCTTTACCGCCGCCCATTCGGGCCGCTCCAGAAACTCCAGGTCCGATCCAAAGGTCAGCGCGGGGGCCTGCGCGACCAAATCGTCCAGCGTCGCAATGCCCAGTTTCTTCGCCTGCTCACCGCGCATCGCAAAGGCGTAGGCATTCTCAAATCCCAGCGCGCCCAGCATGGTGATGCCATGGGCTTTCTGGCCCCACGCGGCGATGCCCTGCACAATGGCGGCGCGCGGCGGCACATCTTTGCGCTTCATTTCGTTGGTCCAGATCGTGCCCGAATAATCGACGTACACATCGATATCGCCGCTCACCAACGCGCCGAACACCACGGCAGACCCCAGCCCCTCTCGGTACGTGACCCGGTATCCTGCGCGTTCCAGCCGGTGGCCGATCAGCCGGGCGAGGATATATTGTTCCGAAAATCCCTTGGCCCCCACCACGACGCTTTTCTGCCCGGTCGGCAGCATCGGCGTCAGCGCCGCCAGAATGCCGACGCCTAGGACGCCCAGCGCAACAAAGGCCCGCACCCGCTTGCGGTGCGCGATGCCATGTTCCACCACGCCCAGCAGCGCATCGACCACCAGCGCCAGCGTCGCCGCCGTCAGGCACCCGGCGAGCACCAGCGCCCAGTTCTGTGTTTGCAGCCCGGCAAAGATCATGTCGCCCAGGCTCGGCTGGCCGACGGTTGTTGACAGGGTCGCAGCACCGATGGTCCAAACAGCGGCGGTGCGGATGCCCGCCATCAGCACGGGGGAGACGAGCGGTGCCTCCACCAGCAGCAGCTTTTGCCACGCGGTCATCCCCACGCCGTCCGCCGCCTCAATCACCGCGGGGTCGATGCTGGTCAGGCCCGTCACGCCGTTGCGCAAAATCGGCAGCAGCGCATAAAGCGTCAGCGCGAGGAGCGAGGGCAGGAAACCCAGCGCCGGAATGCCGCCGCCCACCAGCGCCGACAGCGACAACAGCAACGGATAGAATAATGCGAGCAGCGCCAGGCTGGGGATCGTCTGCACCAGGCTGGCAAAACCAAGCGCGGCGCGCGCCACCAGCGGCCGCCGGGCAGACCAGATCGCCAGCGGCAGGCTGATCACCAGCCCCAGCACCAGCGCCGATGCCGCCAGCAACAAATGCGCCGCCAGCAGATCAGGCACGCGCGCCATCGCATCAAGGAAGGGGCTGTTCACGCGCCATCCTCCAGCGCGCGCAATCGCCGCGCCTGCTCGCGCGGCACCGCCACCAGCGCATCGGCCTGCGCCCCGCCCTCGCCCGCAACCAGCGCGTGCGGGGTGCAATCCGCGACGATCCGCCCGGCATCCATCACCAGCACCCGGTCTGCCAGCAGCAACGCCTCTGCCATGTCGTGCGTCACCATAATCGTGGTCAGGCCCAGCCGGTCGTGCAGCCCCCGGATGGACGTGCCGAGCTGATCGCGCGTTACCGGATCGAGCGCGCCAAAGGGTTCATCCATGATCAGCAGCCCCGGCTCGGTCGCCAGCGCGCGCGCCACGCCCACCCGCTGGCGTTGCCCGCCGGAAAGCGCATCGGGCGTGCGGGTCGCGAAATCGCGGGGCAGATCGACCAGATCGAGCAGATCGCCAACCCGAGCCACATTATCCTTGCTGCCACCCAATCGCAGCCCGATCGCGATATTTTCGGCCACCGTCAGATGCGGGAACAGGCCAACATTTTGAAATATATAGCCGATCCGGCGACGCAGCAGATGCGCGTCTTCATCGCGCACCGCCGCGCCGTTTACGGTCACCCGCCCGGCGCTGGGTTCGACCAGCCGGTTGATCATTTTCAGCAGCGTGGATTTGCCCGATCCTGAGCTACCCACCAGCGCAACAAAGCTGCCCGCCGCAATCGCGACCGACACGGCATCAACCGCCGCTGCGCCGCCCGGATAGTGCTTCGACACCCCTTCAAAGACGACAGACGGGCCAGATTTGCGCGATTCTTGTAGCATCGCCGCCGGTGATGCGGGATGGAGCCTTGAAGGTCAAACCTGGGGGGTATCATGAGCGGCACGAAGGCAATTTTCATCACCGGTGGTGGTTCCGGCATTGGCCGTGCGGTGGCGGTGTTATTCGCCAGCCGGGGCTGGCATGTCGGGTTAGCCGACGTAAACGCAGCCGCCCTGGCTGAGACTGCCGCACTCCTTCCCACCGGACGCGCGACGACGCATGTCATGGACGTGCGCGACCGCGATGCCTGGCGCGAGGCGCTCGACGCGTTTGTCGCCACCAGCGGCGGGCGGGTGGACGTGTTGTTCAACAATGCCGGGATCGCTGCAGGCGGCACGCTGGCGGACAACAGCTTTGACGAGATTGACCGGGTCGTCGGCATCAACCTGATGGGCGTCATCAACGGCGCAAAGATCGGGCACGCTTATCTGAAGGTGACCCCTGGATCGTGCCTGCTCAACACCGCATCAGCAGCCGGGATTTATGGCGGGCCGGGGATCGGCATTTATGCCGTCACCAAATTCGGGGTGCGGGCGTTGACGGAGTCACTGGACAGCGAATGGGCGGCCGACGGCATCAAGGTGCGCTCGCTGATGCCCAGCTTCATTGATACGCCGCTATTGCAGGCCGGGATCACCGGATCAAACCGATCGGTGAAGGAAGCAGTGATCGAAGGCGGCATGGAAATTACGCCCGTCGCCGATGTCGCCCAGGCGGCATGGGATGCCGTCCACGGCGAAAAGCTGCATACGCTGGTCGGTAAAACGGCGAAGCGGTTGGCATTTGCAGCGCGCTGGATGCCGGGTGGCTTGCGCAAACAAATGAAGACACGGCAAGCCCTGCGGTAACCTCCACCCGGCAACTCCGGCCCGGGAGAACGCGCATCATGCAATGCCCGGCTGCGACAGATAATACTGGGAGTTGCGCGCGGCCAATGGCCGAATGATGCGGGCCTTGTGGGGGTCGGGGCGCGGGCCGGGCAGTCGGGCGCCCGCCGGGTTGGACTATCGTTGCGCCACGATGCGCGGTGGCGGGTGTGGTTTGTGGAAGTGGCGGACCGCCCCCCCATCAGGAAGCGGATTCCCCGGGCGGTGATCGCTATTTGCGATGATCGGCCTGACCAGCATCTCGATTTCCGGGGACAAACTCTATCAACCGGTATCGGATCATGCCGATGGGTCGGCGGTTTCGGCTTGCTCGAAGTCAACCAGCCTAAACCGCCTGTCAAACGCCACCTGGTCGACCGCTCACCGCATGATTTGGCAGGCTGAATGCCCATGTGCAGCAGACACAAAAAATCGCCCTGACAAATGCCAAGGCGATTGGGATATATTTCGGTGGTTGCGGGGACAGGATTTGAACCTGTGACCTTCAGGTTATGAGCCTGACGAGCTACCGGGCTGCTCCACCCCGCGCCAACCATTGGACTTTCTCCGGCCGAAGCCAAACCGGTCCAAATTCTCACCCGCCAGAGACGCAAACGCCTCCGCAATGCGGAGGCGCACGCGCCCTCGCGGGCAAAAACATGTGAATGGGTTCGTGTAGAAACGTCTTTCCGTACAGCACCAGCTACAATGCCTGGCGACGACCTACTCTTCCACTGCTTAGGCAGTAGTACCATCGGCGCTGTCAGGTTTCACGGCCGAGTTCGGGATGGGATCGGGTGGTTCACTGACGCTATGGCCACCAGGCAATGAAGCGGGTGCTGTAATGAAAAACGGTTCTTAAGATCGTGCACTGCAAGCGGCGAACCGCTTACAAAATTAATCAGGCGTACGATGATCATCCGACCTATCGATAACGACCATGGGATAAACCCAGAGCTGTCATTGATGGTGGGACTCTCAAGCGCGAATAGGACAATTAGTATCGGTTAGCTCCACACGTTACCGCGCTTCCACATCCGATCTATCAAG
>MSXR01000028.1 GCA_002083655.1 Proteobacteria bacterium ST_bin14
AGACTTTCAACGACATGGCGGTTATGGACGATTTCGTGCCGGACATAGACAGGCGCGCCATGCAGGGCCAGCGCCCGCTCCACGATGTCGATCGCGCGCACCACGCCAGCGCAAAATCCACGCGGCTCGGCCAGCACCACTTTGAGGGACTGCGTGGTCTCCATGGCGATGCGCTCAGGCGCCGACCGAACGCAGCACACGCTCGGCACGCGAGGGCTCGACCAGTCTGACGATGGACGACACGATGCCGGCCGCATCAAGCCCGGCGGCGCGATACATGGCATCAGGTGAATCATGATCCTGGAAGAGATCAGGCAATGTCAGGGTGCGGACTTTGAGGCCGTTATCGAGCAGCCCATTGGCCGCCAGATGATGGAGCACGAAGGAACCGAAGCCACCGATGGAACCCTCTTCGATGGTGATCAGCGCTTCATGGTTTTTCGCCAGGCGATCAACCAGAGCCGCATCGATCGGCTTGGCAAAGCGCGCATCGGCAAGGGTCGTGCTGATACCGAGTTCGGCCAGCATCTCCACCGCCTTCATGGTTTCACCAAGCCGCGTGCCGTAATTGAGAATGGCAACCCTGGTCCCTTCATGCATCACGCGGCCCTTGCCGATCTCCAGGATCTGGCCACGCTCCGGCATGTCGACACCCAGCCCCTCGCCGCGCGGATAGCGGAAGGCGATCGGACCCGCATCATAGGCAACCGCTGTTGCCACCATATGAACAAGCTCGGCCTCATCGCCCGGCGCCATCAGCACCATATTGGGCAGGCAGCCGAGATAGGCGGTATCGAAGGAGCCGGCATGGGTGGCGCCATCAGCGCCCACAAGACCGGCACGATCGATGGGAAAGCGCACCGGCAGATTTTGCAGCGCCACGTCATGGACCACCTGATCATAGCCGCGCTGCAGGAAGGTTGAATAGATGGTGGCAAACGGGCGCATCCCCTCGCAGGCGAGACCGGCGGCAAACGTCACCGCATGCTGTTCGGCGATGCCTACGTCAAAGGTGCGCGCCGGGAACGCCTTGCCGAAGAGATCGACGCCGGTGCCCGACGGCATGGCGGCGGTGATCGCAACGATCCGCTCGTCGCGCTCGGCTTCCCTGATCAGGCTCTCGCCAAACACCTTGGTATAGTTTGGCGCATTGGCCTTGGCTTTTTTCTGGGCGCCCGTTTCAACGTCAAACGACACCACGCCGTGATAGCGGTCCGCCGAGGCTTCGGCCGGCGCGTAACCCTTGCCCTTCTGCGTCACCACGTGAACGAGAATCGGCCCATCCTTGGCGTCGCGCACATTGCGCAGGACCGGCAGGAGATGGTCGAGATTATGGCCGTCCACCGGGCCGATATAATAAAAGCCTAGCTCTTCAAACAGCGTCCCGCCGGTGACGAAGGTGCGTGCATGCTCGACGGCTCGCGTAATCGCATTATCGATGGTGGCGCCGAAATGCTTCGTCAGCTGCTTGCCGATATCGCGCAGCGACAGATAGGTGCGCCCTGACAGGATGCGCGCCAGATAGGCCGACATGGCGCCAACCGGCGGGGCAATCGACATGTCGTTGTCATTGAGGATGACGATGAGCCGCGAGCCAAGCGCACCCGCATTGTTCATCGCCTCATAGGCCATGCCAGCCGACATCGAGCCATCACCGATAACGGCAACCACATTGAAATCGTCACCCTTGAGATCACGCGCCACCGCGTAACCAAGCGCCGATGAGATCGACGTCGAGGAATGCGCTGCGCCGAACGGGTCATAAATGCTTTCGGAGCGTTTGGTGAACCCTGACAATCCGCCACCCTTGCGCAGGGTGCGAATACGATCACGCCGGCCGGTGAGAATCTTGTGCGGATAGGCCTGGTGGCCGACATCCCAGATCACCTTGTCGCGCGGCGTATTGAACACGTGATGCAACGCCACCGTCAGTTCGACAACACCAAGCCCCGAGCCCAGATGGCCTCCGGTCAATGAGACGGCATCGATCAATTCCGCCCGCAACTCGTCGGCAACCTGCGCCAGCTTGGTGTCAGGCAGCAGACGCAGATCAGCGGGCGTCGAGAGGGTATCGAGAAGCGGGGTTGCACTGGCCATGGTCAGGCTCCTGAATTTTGTCTCGGGACGCGTGTCGCAAAACACGTAAATCTCATCGGCGGTAGGACGGTCGGTTGGTCCGTTGGCAGCGAACGCGACGTCAGGTTCACGTTTTCGATGAGAGGCTTTTCGCACAGTCCAAAGCGCTTGACCAGTTGGAATCTTAACGGTTCAGTGACGATGTGCTCTTCACGTCACACTCGCTCTCAGCCGCCATCCATGCTCTCATTATCGGGCCGCTGGCAGTGATCAATGATTGATCAAAAGGGCAGCCTGCGTTAGCTCACAGGCTGATTTGCGGCAAAAGGCGGGGAGCGCTGGTTTTGTTGACCTCTTTCATCGTTGCCGTGGTCCGCCTGTGCTTGCGGCATCGATGGGTGGTCGTCATCGCCTCTGTCGCCTTAATGGCACTCGGCGTTCGCCACGTCATCAACCACTTCGCCATCAATACCGATTCGGGCAAGCTGATCAGCGAATCCGTACCATGGCGCCAACTCGAAATTGCCTTCGATGTCACCTTTCCCAGCCGGACCGGCCTGACTGTCGTGGTGATCGACGCATTGACGCCCGAAGCGGCCGAAAACGCCGCCACCCTGCTCAATGATCGCCTTGGGCAATTGCCGCAGGTGATTCGCTCCTCTCGGCGCCCCGATGGCGGGGATTTCTTCAAGCGTAACGGCTTGCTGTTTCTGAGTACGGCGGAAGTGAAGTCGACAACCGAGCAATTGTTCCGCGCGCAGGCTTTCCTCGGCACCTTGGCCGCCGACCCTTCGCTGCGCGGCGTCATGGATACGCTGTCGCTGGCCGCCCGCGGCGTCCGCGAGAATGAAACCACCATCGACAGTCTCGACAAGCCGCTGTCATCGATTGCCGGGGGCTTCGAGGCCGCTCTTGCCGGCAAGCCTCCAGCCTTCTCTTGGCGCGAACTCTTCACCGGAACAGATGCCAGGGAGCGCGACAAACGACGCATCCTGCTCGTCCAGCCGGTCCTCGACTACACCGCGCTTGAACCTGGCCAGATCGCATCGGACGCGATCCGCGAAGCAGCACATAGCCTGAAACTCGACGAACAAAACGGTATCCGCGTGCGCTTGACCGGTCCGGTGCCGCTGGCTGACGAGGAATTTGCCACCGTCGCTGATGGCGCTGCGCTCAACGCAGCCATCACCGTGCTGGCGGTCGTGTTCATCCTGTGGCTGGCGCTGAAATCGCCACGGATCATGTTTGCTGTCTTCGCCTCGCTTGTGGTGGGCCTTGCCGCTACCGCCGCGCTCGGGCTCATGATGGTGGGCAGCCTCAATCTCATTTCAGTCGCCTTTGCCGTCTTGTTTGTTGGATTAGGTGTCGATTTCGGCATCCAGTTTTCGGTCCGCTACCGCGATGAGCGACACCGCAACGACAACATCAACGAGGCGCTTTGCGATGCCGCCGGCGAATCGGGGCGCCCGCTGCTGCTGGCCGCTGTCTCGACCGCCATGGGGTTCTTTTCGTTTCTGCCAACCGAATATCGTGGCTTGTCGGAGCTTGGTCTCATTGCCGGTGTCGGCATGCTGCTGGCTTTCGCTACCTCGATCACCCTGCTGCCGGCCCTCATCAGCCTGCTGCGCCCGCGTGGCGAGACAGAGGCGATGGGGTACGCCATTCTCGCCCCGGTTGATCATTTCCTTGCCCGCCACCGCCGTGCCGTCCTCATCGCCACCGCTATCATCAGCATCGGTGGCCTGCCGCTGCTGGCTTTCCTGCGCTTTGATTTCAACCCGCTCAATCTGCGCAGCCCGAAAGTGGAATCCGTCTCCACCTTCCTCGACCTGTCTCGCGATCCTCTCACCAGCCCCAACGTCATCGATATTCTCTCGCCCACCCTTGACGACGCCAACGCTCTGTCGGTTCGCCTCGAGACACTGCCGGAAGTCGATCACGTCCTGACATTGAGCGATTTCGTGCCCTCCGGGCAGAAAGAAAAGCTCGAACTGATCGAGGATGCAGCAGCACTTGTCGGCCCGACACTGGCGCCGGGGGAAACCAGGCCAGCCCCGAGCGATGGCGAACTGATCATCTCGCTGCAGCGGACCGCCGCCGATCTGTCGGCTTTGGCAAAGGCAAGTCCAGGCAAGGATCAAACCGTCGCCAGGCTGGCCGAAGCGCTGGAGAAACTCGCTCAGGCAGCACCTGCTGTGCGCGCCAGGGCCGAGACAGCCTTTGTGCCGCCGCTTCTGGTGACGCTCGACCAGCTGCAGGCCGCGCTGCAGGCAAGCGCTGTCACCCGTGCCGATCTGCCACCCGACCTTGTCGCCGACTGGATCGCGGCTGACGGCAGCGCCCGCCTCGAAGTCGCACCCAAGGGTGACGGCAATGACAACGCCGTGCTGCGGCGCTTTGCCGATGCGGTACGGCAAATCGCACCAAACGCCACCGGCGTACCCGTCTCGATCCAGGAATCAGGAAAGACGGTCGTCAACGCCTTTCTTCATGCCGGCGCCTTCGCGCTGATAACGATTTTGATCTTGCTGTGGGTCGTGCTGCGCCGGCTCTCCGACGTGCTGTTGACGCTGATCCCGCTCATTCTTGCCGGCGTCGTCACCCTCGAACTTTGCGTTGTCTTCGGCCTGCCGCTCAATTTTGCCAACATCATCGCTCTGCCGCTGCTGCTGGGCGTCGGTGTTGCCTTCAAGATCTATTTCGTCATGGCGTGGCGCGCCGGCGTCACCGACCTGTTGCAGTCAAGCCTGACCCGCGCCGTCTTCTACAGCGCCCTCACAACAGCCGTGGCCTTCGGCAGTCTGTGGCTGTCAAACCATCCCGGCACGTCCAGCATGGGCCAGCTCCTGGCCCTCTCGCTGGTGACCACCCTTGCCGCAGCCGTGCTCTTCCAGCCCGTCCTCATGGGCCCGCCCCGCGTCATCAAGCAGGTGCGGGAGGGATGATCTCCTCAAGACGCGGTGCAGCACTACCATCGAACAATGTGGCAATTCGGACATAACGCCGAATGTCCATCTCGTGTCGGGTCGGACGGCTGGCCCGTGGCGAGATCGGCATATCTGATCTCGACATCTTGATCTTCACTATGCAAAAAAGCAGTTAATGCAGCACGTTGTCATCTGATGCTATCACCAAAAAATTCATGACGAATTTTCGTTTCATGTCACCTCACCCGTCGACATTGGCTCGAAAACACCGTGTTATTTCGCTGACTCTTTCGCGATGGGTTAAAAGACAGGATTCGTATAGATGTTCAATGAATTCGTTGATCAGGGCTTGACCAACTGCACGACGACGACGGGATGATTTCGCGCCGTTCGTTCTTGAGATGGTTGAGTGGCATTGCGGCAGGCTGCTTTACTCTGGGAAGTTATGCCTTCGCGATTGAACCTGGCTTCCGCCTCGTTGTTGTGCGCTACAAGATGAGGCCGCCGCGCTGGCCGTCGAACCTATCGCTAAAAATCTGCATCCTGGCCGATCCCCATTGCGTCGAACCACATATGCCGCTGGCGCGCTGGCAACGCATCATCGCCACGGCCAATGAGACACAGCCCGACCTTCATCTTTTACTTGGAGATTTCGCCGCTGGGCACCGTTGGCGCACGGGCACTGTGAACGTAGACGACATTGCGAAAGCCGCCATGGCACTTGAGGCACCCTTGGGCACGTACGGCATCTGTGGCAACCATGACTGGTGGGACGATAAAGCGGCACAGAAATCCGGAGTTGGGCCGACTTATACCGAGACGGTCTTTACCGCCGCCGGTATACCCATGCTCGAAAACCGAGCGAAGCGGCTCGAACACTTAGGCCACCCTTTCTGGCTGACCGGCACGTCATCGATTCTAGCGATCAAGCGGCGTCCCGGTCGCTATGAAGGCCGCGCAAAACTCGCGGAAACATTGGCGCTGGTGACAGATGACGCGCCAATCATTCACCTCGCCCACGAGCCTGATCTGTTCGTCGACATGCCGTCGCGCGTATCGCTCACACTAAGCGGCCATACCCATGGCGGACAGGTACGTCTTTTCGGCTATTCGCCGGTGACGCCATCACGTTTCGGTAGCCGCTTTGCCTACGGCCATATCGTCGAAGGCGGGCGCCACCTTCTTGTCTCAGGCGGGCTTGGCTGCTCAATCGCGCCCGTCCGATTTGGCGTGCCACCCGAGATCGTCGTGCTGGAGCTCGGTTCCGCCGACCATCAGGACTACACGGATCTGAGACAGGTGCGGGAGGGATGAGACCACCCCCCGACGTGGGGTGCTAATGCCTGCTATTGCTCTTCCTCGAAAGGAAACGGCGTGGGTTGCCAGTACTGGTCGACCCCGCTGTCGTGCGCTGAGCAAGCTTCCCAGGTGTGCAATTGCGCCGCAAGCCCCTTGACATCACGATCGGCCACAAGAGGATAGAGTACTTTCGCGAGGACATCAAAAAGGTCGCCAGAGCCTGCCGCGCGCCAACTTTTTTCGTGAGCTATGATTCGGACACACAAATCCGCCGACTGATCGAAATCGCCCCGAGCGGCATCAATGAACGGTTTCAGCTTGAAGTCTTCGCGCCAGTCTTGAAACATAAATGTTTTCGGCAGATCAAGATTACAGAAATCATCGATCGTCTCGACACGGCGAACCGTCGACAATCCCACCTTTTCGACGCGCTCTTTTAGATGAGCCTGAATATGATCGGTTCTCATATCCCAGGTGCCTGCTGGCACAGGCTTTATTTCTTGAAAATAGTTTATTGGCACTATTTGCCTCGGCGCAAACATTGGATAAAAAAAACAGGAAGGACGAAACTGATAATTTCTAGAAAGTCGACCAATTGTAATTCCGCGATCAACATGCCGAATAGGTATTATGTGCATACTACGATCAATAAGAATTATATCAGAATTTTTTTCCAGTAATGGTTTAACAAGCTTTCTTACTTCCGCTTTTGTAGTCAAATTTTTGGCCTTACTTCGGTAACGATGATGCGCCGGACTGACTTCGAAACCGAATACGCTTCCCGCGCCAGCTCGAATGCGCGTCCCGGCGCCAGCCCTGCTCGGCCTGTTTTTATATCGTAAATGCAGACAGTTTCAGTGTCCACATTCTCAATTGCATCGATCCGGATCGATCCTGCCGCACCGTAGAGTTTATCGTCCATCACACCTTTGAGGACAGAAATTTCAGCGTGGAACTTGTTGTCATCTTGCGCCCTTATCCAATCCCTGAGCTGAAGATGAACCTCGTTACCATATTGCTGAGGCGACAGATCAGGCAGGCGTCGTTTGACATCCACGGCAAAAAAATCTGTCATGTCCTGCACCTGCGGCAAGCGTGGGCAGTAAACTTGGGTTTCTTCTCGGTCGAGTTGACGAACAAATTCAAGACCAAGCCCCAACTGTGTTGCAGGATAATATTCCCGCGCATGGAACGACAAGATGGCCTGGCTGTCGGGGCCGTTCTGCCGCGACATGTATTCGAAGAGCGCAAGCCCCATGGTAAGCGCCTCGCCCATCGCCGCGACACCGGCTGGCAAGGTTTGCAGAAACGCCGTCTGCGTCCCATCGCCCAAGCTGCTCACGCCAGCTGACAGGGCATCGCGGAGGGCCTGTGTCGCCTCGCCCATGCCGATATCGCCGGCGCTGACGGACGTATCGACGAAGCCCGATGGATCATTGCCTACCCATCGGCCACCGCCCGGTTGTCCAGCCGGCAGGCGTGGCTGACTGGGACTATATTTACCAATGAGCAGGTCGCGTCTGAGCCCGGTCCATTCCCGGCGCAACGCCTGATTGGCGCGGCGCAGGCTCGCAAGTTCACACTGATCATGGATATCAAAGCGCATGGCATGGCTTCTATTGAATAATAGGAATATATTCCATATATAGGTAAATTGTCAAATGCGACGCGAACCGACGCCATCGAACGGTGTTTTCAACGGTTGATGGGAGGGAAACGGCTTTGCGTGAAGGGCGCAACCTAACCGGAAAAACCCGTGAGCAGAGCTCCGCTGGCGCTTAACGCCGCCCGCGCCTGTGGGGCGATGAGCGCAGTGAACTCGTCTTCGTAGCGCGCGCCTGGCACTGCGAAGCGAAAATCACCGGCCGTGGCCGGATGGCAGTAAATCTCGCTCAAACCCTCCGGCAGCCGCCGCAGGAGTGCTGCAAGGCGCTCTGCCGTCATCGCCCCCGTAAAGGCAAGGCCAAAGACCTGATCTGGCACCAAGATGCCGCGTTTCCTGGCACGCGCCGCCAGCAGGCGCGCCCATGGCTCCATCACGACGCGAAACGGGCTCGCTGCCGCCGGCTCGATTGCGTTGATGATGTCGAACGGCTCCAGCGGCACGCGCAGCGCCGTCATACCGAAGGCTTTTCCGACGTCGAAAACGAGTTCGGAGATCGTCGGATGAAGATGAAAATGCTTGTGGGCATTGACGTGATCGAGCCTGAGCCCGGTCGCGGCGAAGGCTAGGAACTGCGCCTCGATCTCGGCACGCATTTGCCGGCGCACGCTGGGTTTGAAAAAAATCTCAGCACCAAACCGCGCCATATCGCGGCGCAGCACGCCTGTCGCGTCGACCAGGTCGGGAATGCGGGTGGCCGGCAGGCAGGGCAGCGCTTCCACGAGCGTGAGATGCAGCCCGACATGGAGCGTCGGTATGCGCTTGGCGATCGCAACCGCCTCCGCCGCCGCCGGCCCCGCCACCATCAAGCTTGCGGCAGACAGGATCCCGTCGCCATGAGCAATCTCGACGGCCGCGTTGACCTCGCCCGACAGGCCGAAATCATCGGCCGTGACGACCAGTCGTTTCAGTTCACCGCCTCGCGACGCTCACGCAGGAAGTGGAAGAATTCGACACCCTCGCGCAGACGGCGCTTCATCATCGTCGGGCTGGCCACCATCTCGCCGACGATGGAGGCGATCTTGCCGGCACGGAAGTAGAAGCGCTTGTAGAAATCCTCAACCGAGGTGAAGATTTCCGTGTGGCTCAGATGCGGATAATGCAGCGGCGCGATCTGCACCCCATGCTCGTCGACCAGTTCCGCATTGGCATCGTCAAGCCAGCCATTCTTGCGGGCCTGATCGAACAGGAACGTGCCGGGATAGGGCGCGGCGAGCGATACCTGGATGGTGTGCGGGTTGATCTCGGTGGCAAACTTGATCGTCTCTTCGATCGTCTGCTTCGTCTCGCCCGGCAGACCCATGATGAACGTGCCGTGGATGGTGATGCCGAGTTCGTGGCAATCCTTGGTGAAGCGGCGCGCCACATCAATCAGCATGCCCTTCTTGATGTTGTGCAGGATCTGCTGATTGCCTGATTCATAGCCGACCAGCAGCAGCCGCAGCCCATTGTCGCGCAGCACCTTCAGCGTTTCGCGCGGCACATTGGCCTTCGCATTGCACGACCATGTGATGCCGAGCTTGCCAAGCTCCTTGGCAATCGCTTCAGCGCGCGGCAGATCATCGGTGAAGGTATCATCGTCGAAGAAGAATTCCTTCACCTGCGGGAAATTCGCTTTCGACCAGACGATTTCCTCGATCACGTGCTCGACCGAGCGTGTGCGATAGCGGTGCCCGCCCACCGTCTGCGGCCACAGGCAGAAGGTGCAGCGCGATTTGCAGCCCCGCCCCGTGTACATGGAAATATAAGGGTGCTTGAGGTAGCCGATAAAATACTTCTCGATTTCAAGGTCGCGCTTGTAGACCGGCGTGACGAAGGGCAGGAGATCCATATTCTCGAGGACCGCCCGATCCGGGTTATGGACGATCACGCCTGAGGAATTGCGGTAGCTGAGCCCCTTGATCGCCGACCAGTCCATACCGTCGGCGACATCCTTGATGGTGAAATCAAATTCATTGCGGGCGGCGAAATCAACCGGCAGCGCGCCCTCAAGGCTTTCCTGCGCCTGGACCGCCACCTTGGCGCCAATGAAGCCGATCTTGAGCGCCGGATTGGCGTCCTTGAGGGCCTTGGCGGTTGCCACATCCGATTTGAAGGACGGCGTCGAGGTGTGCATGACCACAAGATCAAAATTCTTCGCCTGCGACGTCACCGCTGCAAGCGAGGTGCGATGCGGGGGCGCATCGATGAGCTTGCTGTCCTTCACCAGCGCCGCTGGCTGGGCAAGCCAGGTCGGGTACCAGAAGGAAGCGATTTCGCGCTTGGCCTGATAGCGCGAGCCCGCACCACCGTCGAAGCCGTCGAAGGACGGTGCCTGTAAAAACAATGTGCGCATCACAAACCTGTCTTCTCGCTTTGTCTCATGGTGCCGTCCGACATGACGACATAACGCTGGCCCCGCCAATCCACCGCCCGCGCAAAAAAGCAGGTAACAAACACACCAAAGGACAGCGTGTCGCGCAAGGGGCCAAGCCAGTAACGAGGCGTTGGCAGGGAGAAAGAGCGGGCGATGTTTATATGAAGAATGAGCCGGCAGGCAAGTGCCAGCACAACGATCACCGCACCCATCATGCTTAACCCGCTGATAAAAAAAGCAATAACAGACAAGGGAAGCGTATGCGTAATGGCCGATCCGGTAAATCCGACCGGGTCGACGAGGGCGATTGTCCGCGCCCAGCGCATTTCGTGGGCGATCATAGCCCGCAAACCCGACTCGCCGCAGCAATGGGCAATCGCCATCGGCGGAATGGCAATCGCCAATCCCTGCCGGCGTACCGCCTCGCCCAGCGCATAATCGTCGGCAAGGTGGTTTGCGACCGCCGCAAATCCGCCGATGGCATCAAGCGTCTGGCGGCGGAGCGCAATCGTCGAGCCGAAACAGGGATGCGCCAGCCCAAGCGACAGGCCAACGAGAACATTGGGCAGGAAATGCGTATCAATCGCCTGCACCGCCACCTGCGACCAGAACCCGGCAACGGCCTGGCCGCGGTAGAGACAGGTGACAAGACCGACACCAGGCCGGTCCAGTGTCGAGACCACGATGTCGAGATAGTCGGGCCCCACCCGCATATCGCTGTCAGCCAGCACGATGATCTCGTGGCGCGCGCGGGCGGCCATGTTGATGAGATTTGAAACCTTGCGATTGGCACCATGCTGACGCTCGTCGATGACAAGCACGATGTCACGATCCGGCATCACTGATGTAAGCTGGCGGACGATCGCAATCGCCGAGTCATCGGGCCGCTGCACGCCGAAGATGATCTGCACTGATCCGGCATAGTCCTGACGGCAGAAACTGACCAGATTTTCAAACAGCTCAGGCTCATCACCGTAAAGCGGTTTCAAGATTGTAACACTTTGTTTTATATGTGTTTTTTTGTCGTGCCCGTTGGCAAAACGACGCGCCGCCACCCCTGCTCCGAGCGTGTAGACGCAACTCGTTATTGCAGTAATGGTGCAAAAAAGCCACAGCCAAGACACTACCAACCCCCTATGGTTTACGCGGGCGATCAAGCGACTCGTCCTCAGTAGCCTAATTTTGAAACGCTGCCAGCCCAGGGTGGGAGCCGGTGGCCTCATCGAATAAGCAAGCTGATGTTCCAGCAGGTAATTTTTTAGAACGTGCAGCATTATATCGGGGAAAGGACTGGGTTGTTGAAGGGCTTGATTGGAAATTGGCGCGCGGGAAGCGGTCGCACGAAGTTCGCTTTACGGCTTGTGCTTTTAGGTTGCGTTATGGCAACCGGAGCGTGTGTACCGTTAATGGATCCCCAAACGCGTCAGAACGCTCTGGCAGTGCGTGCCCTTGACACCCGCGATCAGTGGGAAGAAGCCAATCGCGCCCAGTTCGAGCGCAATAAACTCGCCAACGACATCGTCATCAGCCCGGTCGCCCGCACCTATCGCACCATCGTTCCGCAGCCTCTGCGTGATCGTATCGATACCGGGTCCAACAATCTCGATGAACCGCGCATTTTTGCCAATAATCTCCTGCAGGGCCGCTTTGACGCCGCGCACAAGACGTTCGGGCGTTTCCTAGTCAATTCGACCCTTGGCCTTGGCGGTTTGTTCGATGTTGCCAGTTTAGGCGGCCTTGAGCGCCAGAGCGGCGATTTTGGTCAAACCCTGTTTGTCTGGGGATTTGAAAGCGGACCTTATTGGGTCATGCCGGTATTCGGGCCGGCGAATGTGCGTGATGGTATCGGCCGCATCGTTGATATCGCCGGCGATCCGATCCAGTGGATCTTGCCGAAATGGGTAGGAAACACGCCGCTGACTGGCGTCAGCGTTGCCGCAGGACTGGGACAGGTCGAGCTTCTCGATGATTTCCATCAAGGATCTATTAATCCTTATGCCCGTTTCCGCAGCACTTATTTGCAAAATCGCGCCGGCGAACTGGCGCAGGCTGCCGGTATAAGAATTGTTCCTGAACTGGTGGAAGCCGAGCCTGCTCCTGCACCTGCCGCCAAAAAGCCTCGTGGAAAAAGCAAGGCAAAGCGGCAGCGCTGACTGTTCCCACTCCACTGGGCGAAAAGCAGCGGCTTGCCGCGTTGGCGCGTTTGAACGCCGCTGAACAACGCTTATCGCCAGCAGCCCAAGACTATTCACGGGTATGCTGCGAGTTTTCGCTACGTAATGATGTATGCGATCAGGCCGATGAAAGCGGCGGCTCAGGCTGCCTCGCCAAGCAGTGACGAGCCGCGCTGTTCGAGGGCGGCCACCAAGGCCTTGGGTCCGCCTGACTCAAGAATAGGCGCAAATTCCGCGCGCCGCGTCGCTACTTCGCTCACCGTGCCATTGAAATAGAGATCAATGATCTTGCCGCTCCGCATCAGATAATCGATACGTACCGGTGACGAACCAGTGCGAGAAATGCGCGTCTTGACGACAAACACACTGCCTCGTGCTTCAGCTTTGTCATCGACATCGAAAACTTCGCCGGCAAAATCCCCGATACGGCGTGCGAAATTAGCGATCAGCAGCCGCGCGAACGCTGCCTGCACACGACCCTGTTCCCCCCCCAGAGATGCCCAGCCAGGCCCAACCGCTGAACGCGCCATGCCATTAAGATCAAAGGCGCGCGATACCACGGGGCTCAGGCGATTATAGCGCTCCTTCACGGATGCGGACGAGATCTGCTTCAACAACCCTGCCAGCTCGCGATAATAGCTGCGGACCGCGTCAACACCATCCGACGCTGCCGCTGGCCGCACGGCAATAAGGGCGCCGCCTGCAGCGCTTGCAACAAAAGAAAGGAACTGGCGCCGGGAATTTTGCGAAGTCATGTAATCTCCACCAGACGACGACCCTGAGGCCTCGTCGCTTGTCTCGTCATCACCGACGTTGCGGTTCCTCTAACCGTTAAAGAAGGCGGCGGCAAGGAATTCCTGCCACAATTTGTGGCAAATTTTACACCTCGATTTCGATTACGAATTTGAATTGGTTTGAAAAGTTTGATCCTGTGCCGCCTTGGCGCGACGAGCCAATTCCCGGGTCTCCAGCCGATGCCAGACGGCCAGACCGGGCAGGCCAAGAAGCAGTTCCGGCACCCGCTTGACCAGCGACATGGCGATCGCGACGTGGGGAGGCAGCCCAAAAACGGCGCACAGAGCGATGAAACCGCCCTCCTGCACGCCAAGCCCGCCCGGCACCGCAAAGGCCGCCCCGCGGACCGCCTGACCAAGACTTTCGATCACCAGCGCTTCGCCGATCGACACCGGGTAGCCCAGGAAATAAAGGACGATCCACACTTCAATGGCACCAAAAAACCACGTGGCCATATGCAGCCCCACGCACGCCGCAAGCCGCGCCCGCCGCCTGTAGATGTCCTGAATATTGACGTGGAGGTCTGCCACCTGACCGAGTGCCGCCCATTTTTCCTTTTCTGCCAGACGCATCAGCTGGCGCTCCAGCCAGTCGAAGGCGCCAAAGCGCTGGGCAATGAAGAAACCGAAGACCCCCGGGACCAGGATCAGCAAACCGATGGCCACATAGCGTACGATCTCCTGATCGCCATCGATGACAATCAGGATCGCCAGACCTGCTATGGTAAATGCCAACTGGGTCGCCACCTGGACGAACATGTCGACAACCAGACTGGCCCCTGCCCGCCCGCCGCTGACACCCCAGAACGTCAAAAGCCGCGCGCCGACGATTTCGCCGCCGACCTGTGCTACCGGCAGCAGGGTATTGATCGATTCACGCATCCAGCGCAGCAGCATGCAGATCTGCGGCGCCACCTGATTGGGGCCGAGCACCAGACACCACCAAGCGCATCCGACCATGGAGATTGCAACGATGCGCGCAACAACTACGAGGCCGACACCATAGCCCACCTGCCGCACGGCCTCGATGATGTCGCGCCATCCGAAATGCAGCGTGATACCGACAAGCAGCACCAAACCCAGCGCGCCTGCCACAGCAATCAGTCGCATGAACCCTGCCCGTGTCTGAATTTGCGCGCCATTTCAGCGCCGAGGAGCGCAAAATTGCGGCAAGGAAGCCGGCGCGCCTTGTGATCGTTAATGGCGGCGCCGTCAAGCATCGCAACACGCGCGCCGCAGTTTGGGATTGCGATCGAGCCTTGAACATATTACCAACCCCCTTCCTCGGTCGCCCTCGGCCGAGTGAGGGGTGCAGCGTCGTCGGGACGTTCTTGTCACTGAGACAGCCAGCATGAGGGTGCCAATGAATACGATGCCACTGAGCGACAAAACCATGACCGAGCGCGCGGTCAGCACGACCATCAACGAGATGGTGCCGGGGACGGCGATCGGACCAGTCAGTTCGTTCAATGAGTGGGACCCGCTCGAAGAGGTTATCGTCGGTCGCCTTGAAGGCGCCACCATCCCATCGAACCACATCACCGTGACATTCAATATTCCGCGTGCGGCGCAACCCTTCTTCCGCTTCGCTGCCGGCTGGCGTTTTCCCGGCTTCATGAAAAAAATCGCGCAGAAGGAGCTTGATGGCTTCATTCGTGTGCTTGAGGTGGAGGGTATCAAGGTCCGGCGCCCCGATATCGTCGACTGGTCGCGCAAATACAAATCGCCGTGGTGGTCCTCGCGCGGCTTCTGCATCGCTTGTCCGCGCGATGGTTTTCTGGTGATCGGCGATGACATCATCGAGACGCCGATGTGCTGGCGCTCGCGCTATTTCGAGGGCGAAGCCTATCGCCGCCTGTTCATGGAATATTTCGACGCTGGCGCCCGCTGGAGTTCCGCTCCCCGCCCGATGCTGAAAGATGAACTCTATAATTACGACTACACCATCCCCGAATATGGCGAGAAGCTGCGCTATACGGTCAATGAGCACGAACCGGTATTTGACGCAGCCGACTTCGTGCGTTGCGGTCGTGACCTGTTTGTCACCCCGAGCAATGTCACGAACATGGCCGGGATCAAATGGCTTCAACGCCATCTCGGCGAAACCTACAAAATCCACATCATCGAGAGCCGTTGCCGCCAGCCGATGCATATCGATTCAAGCTTCATGCCGCTGGCGCCGGGCAAGGTTCTGGTCAATCCCGAATATATCGATGTCGATCGTCTGCCTCCCATTCTCAAGAAGTGGGATGTGCTGATTGCCCCGAAACCGGACGAGGTCACGGGCTTCATGTCGAAGATTTCCATGTGCAGCCCGTGGACGAGCATCAACGTCCTGATGCTTGACCACAAGAAAGTGGTTGTCGATGCCTCGCAAAAGACCCTGATCAAGGCATTCAGGGATTGGGGCTTTGATCCCATTGATATCCCCTTCCTTGCCTATGGTCCTTTCGGTGGTGCCTTTCACTGCGCCACGCTGGATGTGCGTCGGCGCGGGACTTTGCAATCCTATTTCTAGAAGAACTGGTTCACAGCGTGAGACTGCCTGATCGGCAGACGACAAGGGAGTATGATCCTTGAGTGAAACGACCCTTTTGGACACCCATCAGCGCCTGGCCGGGACGGCCCAGGACGCACTTCGCGACCAGTTCATCACCCTTTGGGAATGGCGCCGGCGGGTTGCCGGTCTTTACGCCGACGTGCGAACTCACGAACATCCAGCTGAAGCCTGGTCGCACTGGCACCATGAGCGCGCCGAACTCTTCCGCAACCATCCGCAAAGCCCTCTGAGCGAAAGCGGTGTTTTGCCAAGCTACTTCGCCTATGATGCAACATTGCGCTTTGAGGCGGGGCTGAAAGCAGTACCGGCCAATGCTCCCAGACATCACTTGCCGGCCGGCAAGGATGGCAGTGTGGCGCTGATTCCGTTCGCCATGACCGACAACCTGGCCGGCCGGCTGGGCAGCGAACTGACACTCTACTGGATCGACGGCTATGGCGGCGGTGTCTTCCTGCCCTTTCTGGATCGCACCAGCGGTTCATCCACCTATGATGGCGGGCGCTATCTCCTTGATACCATCAAGGGCGCTGATCTCGGGCAAAGCAAGGATGGTAGGGTTATTCTTGATTTCAACTTCGCCTATAACCCCTCTTGCGCCTATTCCGATGTCTGGGTCTGTCCGCTCGCCCCATTGGTAAACCGCTTGCCCGTTGCCATCGAGGCTGGCGAAATGACGCCACAATTCCTGCCACACCCCTTGCGATGATGAACCACCGCTGTTCTGCCAGGCGGCGGGCCTCTCCAAACACGTTAAGTTGAACCGCTCGCTGCTCGCGCTGACATTGGTGCGCAGCTTTGCCCGGTTATTATGAAATAGACATTTATCACGACACACGATTTTAATAAGTTTCAACCGCAAGCGGACCCGCTACGCCACGGCCGCTTCACAAGGGAGACAACTATGCTTCGTATGATTTCGATCGTCTGCGCCCTTCTTCTCGGCGCCTCGTTAGTCTACGCCCAGAGCACGGCCATCGCCGAGCGCAAAGATATCCTCAAAGGGTTCGGCGCTGCCGCCAGAGACCCCGGCGCCATGTTGAAGGGAGAAGCTGCTTTCGACCTCGCCAAAGTACAGAATTTCCTGAAGGTCTTGCAGGACGGTTCACCGAAACTGAAAGCTCTGTTCCCCGCCGACAGCAAGAGCGGCGGAGAGACCAAGGCGCTTCCCGCCATCTGGGATAACCAGGCCGATTTTTTCGCCCGTTTCGACAAGCTGGCGGTTGACGCCAAGGCAGCCGAGGTTGCGATCAAGGACGAAGCGAGTTTCAAGACGGAATTGCCGAAGGTTCTTGGCAATTGCGGAGGCTGCCATCGCCCGTATCGCGGGCAGTAAGCAAATCGTGCTGGCGTCATCGGACACGCCCGATCAGCACCCGCAGCAGCAGGTCCCCGTCTGGGACCTGCCAACGCGCCTGTTTCACTGGTCGCTGGTTGCCCTCATCCTGTGCGCCTATATGACAAGCAACTATGCTGAAGCCATTGGCGATCATTTCCTTCTGATCCATCGCCTGAACGGTTTGGCCATTCTGGTCCTTCTCACCTTCCGCGCGCTGTGGGGAGTGCTAGGCGCGCCCACGGCCCGCTTTTCGAGCTTTGTCAGATGGCCCGGGAAGGCGCTCACCTATGCCAGCCAACTGCTGCGCGGTCGTGCGCCTCATTATCTTGGACATAATCCGCTCGGCGCCTGGATGGTCATTGCCCTTCTGTTGGCGGTGGCGGTACAGGCCTTTCTCGGCCTCTTCTCGTCTGATGACACCGGCCTTGCCGCCGGTCCGCTCCATGGGCTGGTGTCACCAGACACCGTCCATCTACTCACCGGCTGGCATCATCGCCTGTTCAAGTGGCTCCTTCTGCCGCTGATAGCCACCCACATCCTGGTCAATCTCTTTTACACAGTCATCAAGCGCGAACCGTTGATCCAGGCAATGGTGAGCGGCACCAAGCCGGCGCTGCCCTATGTCGATGCATCCGCCAACGTGCAAGCCGCCAACGCCGGCCGGCGCGCGCTTGGCTGTCTCGTCGCGGCGATCGTTCTTGTCCTGGGGACAATTTGGATTGTGTCAGGAAAGCTGGTCTGAGGCAGAAGCCTACACCTGATAGAAGCTACGCGCGTGTGCACCCACCCCGCGCGCGCAATCATCAGCGGCCCCCCAATCGCCTCACCCGCGCCCATGCGGTGCCAGCAGATCCAGATCCGGCCCGGCCGGCACAATGCCTGTCGGATTGATGGTCAGATGGCTTTGGTAATAATGACCCTTGATGTGGTCAAAATCGCAGGTTTCAGCGATGCCGGGATGTTGATAAAGATCGCGCAGATAGGCTGAGAGATGGCGGTAATCGGCCACGCGCCGGCGATTGCATTTGAAATGCCCGACATAGACGGGATCAAAACGGATCAATGTGGTGAAGAGGCGCCAATCCACCTCTGTCAGCTGATCTCCCATGACATAACGCTGGCGCCCAAGGCGTATTTCCAGCCAGTCGAGCGTGTCAAAGAGCGGGCCGATTGCCGCGTCATAGGCTGACTGCGTGGTCGCAAAGCCAGCCTTGTAGACGCCGTTATTGACCGTGTCGTAGATGCGCTGGTTGACCTCATCAATGAGCGGACGGAGGGCCCCGGGGTAATAATCTCCCGCCTCCGCCCCGACCTCATCAAAGGCGCTGCCGAACATGCGGATGATTTCAGATGATTCATTACTGACGATAGTTGCAGTCTTCTTGTCCCACAATACCGGTACCGTCACCCGGCCTGAATACCTGGCGTCGGCCCGCAGATAAACGTCATAAAGCCGCGATGCTTTGTTGACGTCATCGGCGATCACCCCCGGCCCTGGCGCAAACGTCCATCCTTCCTCGCGCATGAGCCAGTTGACGACCGACAGCGAGATCATACCCTCCAGTCGCTTCAACTCGCGGAAGATAAGCGCCCGATGCGCCCACGGGCAGGCCAGGCTGACATAAAGATGATAGCGCCCCGCTTCGGCCCTAAAGCCACCCGCGCCGCTTCCTCCCGGTGCCCCGTCACGCGTCACCCAATGACGAAATTGCGAGGCTTTACGAACAAACGCGCCGTGGCTTGTGGCCGTTTCATACCACACATCGTGCCAGCGTCCTTCAACCAGCATGCCCATCTTCAGCGCCTCCAGAGCGATTCGTGAAAGCCAGTCAATCCGCCAACTTCAACCCTGTTTTCAGGACGCAAATGAACTCGGACGACGACGCGTGCGAAGAATTCTGGTGTAAATCCGCGCCCGGGACAATCCGTCGCAGAGGCTTGCCTCTCCTCGCCGGCGAGGAATGACATTAACAGCATAACTTATTGAAAAAAAACGATAAAAACACTAGAAAAATCACTGAAATATTTGATGCGGGACAAAAAATAATAATGAATTATGTATGCCTGCTAGCCTCCATGCATAAATTACATACGTATTTATATGGAGATTACTGGGATACCAGAACATGAAGATTGAATTAACTTGTATTATAGGCGCAATCAGCTAAGATCGCTGAAGTGAAATGAGCGTTACTCGTTTCCGATGCCTGAGTGAGAATTCACCAAAAGCGTGATTAGCTGCTCACTGCGGAGGCCCTGATGATATCGACGTTGATATACTCCAGCACGAGTTGCCTTGTCGGCGATGCCTTCCAGTTCGACCGCGAAATGGAAAAAATCCGCCACGTCGCGGCGCAGCGCAACGAAGAACACGGCATCACCGGGTTTCTGTTCTACTTTGATAACCGTTTTGTGCAGATCCTCGAAGGTGAGTTCGAGGCGGTGACGCACATTTACAGCCGTATTCGGCACGATGAGCGGCATAAAGGCGCGCGCATCATCTGGTTCTCAGAAATCGAAGGGCGTGATTTCAGCAAATGGTCGATGGAATGTTCGATGAATTTCATCGAGCGCAACCATTCCGAATTGAGCGTCAAGCTGAAATTCATCAATCGATTTATTTCTGATACTTCGCAGCAGCCGATCATGCTGCGCGACCTGCTGGTGTCGGTTGCCCTTGAAATGCAGCGCCGCCAGGATTTTCCTAAGCCGCAACTGGTTCCGCTGGCAGCCAATCGTAATACGTCGCGATAAAACCAGCGGGAATGTTGATACCGACGGCGACATGGCCCGGATCACTAAGAGTCCGTTTCGAAAGTC
>MSXR01000011.1 GCA_002083655.1 Proteobacteria bacterium ST_bin14
AAGGACAGCCTGGCCGGCAAGAGCGGCAATGCCCAGCTCGAAACCAAATATGGCGCGCGGTTGAAGGCGTCACAGGAAAAACTGCAAACCTCCGCCAATGCCTGGAACACCCAGCTTGAAGCTGCCAAAAAGATCGTGAAGCCAGACGGCACCGTTCCACCAGCCACCGAAACTGCGCTGAACCAGGCCCGTGATACGCTGAGCGCAGCCCAGAATGAATTCAACGCGCTCCGTCAGGAAATTCAACAGACTGATCAATATGTTAAGTATCAGATTCTGGAAAAGCTGATCCCGGTTGCTGAAAAAATCCGCAAGGATCGCAAGGGCGACACGGTTGTCCCGCGCGGCTCCGTGCTGGCATTTGATCCGGTCAATGATATCACGCCGACCGCGCTGCAGCAGGTAAATGCGACCATAACGACCGTGTCGATTACGCCGCCACAGCCAAATGCGGCACCAGCGCCGGCAACCACGCCTGCCAAGCCTGCTGCCACCCCGTCAACCCGGTGAGTGAAGCCATGACGGCAGCGACGCCAACCGCGCTTGATATCGGGCGTGTCATGGCGGCGCTGCCGCACCGTTACCCGATGTTGCTGGTCGACCGGGTCGAGGAGTTGATCCTCGACCAGTCGATCATCGCGATCAAAGCGGTGAGCATGAACGAGGGCTTTTTTCAGGGACATTTCCCCGGTCGCCCCATCATGCCCGGCGTGCTGATTGTCGAGGCGATGGCGCAGGCCGCGGGCATTCTGGCGGTGGAATCGCTTGGCCTCGCGGGTTCTGGCAAGCTCGTCTATTTCATGGCGATCGAGAATGCGAAGTTCCGCAAACCTGTCGAGCCGGGTGTCCTGCTGAAGCTGCATGTGGAATTTGTGCAAAAGCGGTCGAGCGTCTGTAAGTTCAGCGGCAAAGCAATGATTGACGGCGCGCTTGCGGCTGAGGCCAGCTTTACCGCGATGATTGCGGATCCGCCAAAGGCATAAAGAGTCGGATTCACGCGAAGGCGCGGAGACGCGGAGGGGTTGCGGAGTAGGCACTCTTGTGCGTCAAAGCGCCAGGAACAGTCCTGCTCGGGCAAATAAAGATAAAGTCAGCTTCGCAGGTGGTCGGTGCCCCTTTCAAAATCACTCCGCGTCTCCGCGCCTCCGCGTGGACCCCATCTTGCCGATATCGTTACCGGAAAGGCGGCTCATTGAACGCGCGAAGTTTGCGGGAATGGAGCTTGGCGCCCTCGCGGCGAAGCTCTTCGCAGGCTTCGATCCCGATCTTCATATGCTCGGCAATGGCACGTTCGTAAAAACGGTTGGCTTGGCCAGGCAGTTTCAACTCGCCGTGCAATGGTTTGTCCGACACGCACAGCAACGTGCCATAGGGCACGCGGAACCGGTAACCCTGGGCGGCGATGGTCGCCGATTCCATATCGATACCCACCGCGCGGCTGAGCGAGAACCGCAGGGCTGATTTCGAATAGCGTAGTTCCCAGTTGCGATCATCGGTGGTTACAATCGTACCCGTGCGCAGGCGGCGCTTCAGTTCATCGCCCGATTGGCCCGACACCGTCTGCGCGGCACGCGCAAGCGCCTGTTGCACTTCGGCAATGGCGGGCACGGGAATTTCAGGCGGCAGCACATCATCCAGCACATGATCGTCGCGCAGATAGGCGTGGGCGAGCACATAATCACCGATCCGCTGGCTGGGGCGCAGCCCGCCGCAATGGCCGATCATCAGCCAAGCCTCTGGCCGCACCACGGCCAGGTGATCGCAAATCGTTTTGGCATTTGAAGGGCCAACGCCGATATTCACCAGGGTAATGCCGGTGCGATCATCGGCGATCAGGTGATAAGCGGGCATCTGGTGCCGACGCCACGCGCTGGTATCAGCCAGAACGGCTTCGATATCATCGCCGTGTTTAAACAACACGCCGCCTGCGCCGGATAGCGCAGTGAAGCGGCTGGGGTTGCCATCTGAATCGGGGCCAAGCTGCGCTGCCGCCCAGCGCACGAATTCATCGACATAGCGGTGATAGTTGGTGAACAGCACATAGCGCTGCACATGTTCGGGCGGGGTGCCGGTATAGTGGCGCAACCGGGCCAGGCTGAAATCGGTGCGCAGGGCATCAAACAGCGCCAGTGGGCGCACGCCGTCATGGCTTTCCAGCAAACCGTCGGCCGTTTCATCGCCAATGAACGCCAACTCGGTTGCCGGGAAATGGCGCGACAATTCGGTTGCGGAAACATCATCCAGGCTCAGCGCGGCGCCGGCATCCAGCACATAGGGGAACGGAATTTCCTGCCGGCCGGCCCCTGCTTCGACTGAAACGTCGTAATCCTCAATCAACAGGCCCAGCTGTTCGGTCAGATAACCGGCAAACTGCGCGGGCTTGGTAACGGTGATGCGGTATTCGCCAGCCGACACCAGCCGCCCGAACGAACGCAGCGGGGCAGGGCGATCATCCGCCCCGCGATAGGTAAGGCGGATTTCAGGGTAAGCGAATGATCCGTCGGTGCGCATGGTCGCGGGCGGGATCGTGCCTTCGTGCAGATAGGCCGACAATGCAGCCCGCAAGCGATTGACAGAGGCGGTGTAGAGCGCATCAAGCTCAGCGACGATTTCAGCAGCAATGTTCATGGCCTGTCGCTAATCCACGGGTGCGACACTGGCAAGACAGGGGCGTTGCTGGGCTGGCCGGGGCACGTGTTAGGGCCCAGAAGGCCAGGCGCTATGTTCAACCTTCCCGAACCGAAAAACCGTTAGCCCAGAGCCTCTCGAAGCCTGTTCTCAGCGCAGACGAAGGAGCTGCCATTCTTCTCAATCATAGAAAAGAACATGCAGCGCCCTTTGGTTGCCCGAACGGGCGGGCGCTCCGGAAAGTCTTCGACAGTTCAGGTCGAACAGGTCGGGTGCCCGGTAGCGTTACGCTGCGTCAGTGCCCTTATCGTCGTCCAGCAGCGTGCTGATGCCATATGCCGTTCCCGCCGCCGCCACGACCACGCCAGCGGCGATTGCCGCTGCGGTTAGCGGGTTTTCCTTCACCGCCTCTACTGTCGATTCAACAGCGTCCTCAATCGCGGCTTGCGCGCGTTCCAGAAAGGATTTGGCGTCCGCCGCCAAGTCATCGGCCTTGGGCAAGGCGGCGACCAGATCCTGGCCGGTGGTGGTGATGGCGTCCTTGATGGTCTCATCGCTCATCGTCTGAATCCTTCGGCTTGAGAAAGTGACATCAAAACAACGATATTATTCAGCCAATGTTCCACCGAACGGCAGTGAATTCCAGCAAATTACATCGAATCGAGCATATATTCAGCCGAGCTGACGCGGAATTCGCCCGGGCCCTCTATGTTCAGCTGGGTGACAACACCGTCCTCGACAAGCATTGAATAACGCTGGCCGCGTGTGCCCATGCCAAATTTCGATCCGTCGAACACCAGGCCGACTGCCTTGGCAAAGTCTGCATTGCCATCGGCGAGCATCGTCACGGCACCGCCAGCGCCCGCACCCTTGCTCCATGCGCCCAGCACAAACGCGTCGTTCACTGCCGTACAGGCAATCTCGTCAACGCCCTTGGCCTTGAACGCGTCGGCCTTGTCGAGGAAACCGGGCAGATGCTTGGCCGAGCAAGTGGGAGTGAAGGCACCTGGAACAGAGAATAAAGCTACCTTGCGCCCTGCAAAATAACTCGCGGTATCAACAGCTTCCGGGCCATGTTCGGTCACCTTTGAAAAAACTGCCGGGGGAAGCTTGTCGCCAACCTTGATCGTCATGCAGCGCGTCCTTCGTCTTTGTTGTGGGGCATCGTCTAGGCTAGGAAAAGCCCGGTTTGAAGCCATTTCGACGCCAAGACGGAATAAAATTTGCGCCCGGTTTTCTGTCATCAACAGGCGGTAGATGCAGGTTGTTTTGGACCGCACCGGCGCCGGCTGATAGATAAGGGTGATGTCTGTGCCCCCGCACCTCACCGGCTACCTCAGCCGTTACCTCACCGGCCAATTCCTGCTCGCAATGCCGGGCATGAGCGATCCGCGCTTCGATCATGCCGTCATCGCCATGTGTGCGCATGATAGCCAGGGCGCGATGGGGATCGGCATCGGCGAACAGATTGACGATCTGGGGCTGCACGAAATTCTTGACCAGTTTGGTATCGATGCCGGGGTCGCGCCCAACGCCCCCGTTTATTTGGGTGGGCCGGTCGAGCCGGGACGCGGGTTTGTGCTGCACAGCAGCGATTGGGGCGGGCAGGACACGATCGACGTTGCCGGGCGCTGGTCGCTATCGGGCACAATCGACATTTTGCGCGCAATTGCCGAAGGGCGCGGGCCATCCCGCTGGGTGGTGGCACTGGGCTATGCCGGTTGGGGCGCAGGCCAGCTGGATGGTGAGATGACGCGGCATGGTTGGTTCAACACGCCGGGCACGCCAGAGCTGATTTACGATGTCGCAACCGGGGACAGGTGGAGCCGGGGCTTTGCCAGCGCGGGAATTGACCCCCGATTACTGGCGAGCAGCGCGGGCACCGCGTAATCTTCGCACCGTTTCAGGCGCTGCTGGGTGCCATATAAAGATATCTTTATGTTTCGATTGCGCTTGGCGAGCGCAACGGTTAGGGGGCGGGGATGGTCGTCGGCGATTCCGGCGCACCCACTTTATTGCTGGAGATTTGTCCGTGGCTACCGTGCTCGAAAAGAACGATTATGTTGTCGCCGATATCAGCCTTGCTGATTTTGGCCGCAAGGAAATCAACATTGCCGAAACCGAAATGCCGGGCCTGATGGCGCTGCGCGACGAATTTGGCGCATCACAGCCGCTGAAGGGCGCGCGCATCACCGGATCGCTGCACATGACGATTCAAACCGCAGTGCTGATCGAAACGCTTACCGCGCTGGGTGCCACCGTCCGCTGGGCGACGTGCAACATCTATTCGACGCAGGATCACGCTGCCGCTGCCATTGCCGCCACCGGCGTGCCGGTGTTCGCGATCAAGGGTGAGAGTCTGGCGGATTATTGGGACTATGTCGGCGACATCTTCAACTGGGGCGATGAAACCTGCAACATGATCCTCGACGATGGCGGCGACGCGACGATGTTCGCGCTGTGGGGCGCCAAGCTGGAAGCTGGTCACAGCTTCCCTGAACCAGAGAATGAAGAAGAGGTCGAAATGCAGCGCGCGGTGAAGGCGTTCATCGCTGCCAAGCCCGGCTACCTCACGGAGACTGTCAAGAACATCAAGGGCGTGTCGGAAGAAACCACCACCGGCGTCCACCGTCTCTACGCGATTGCCAAGAAGGGTGAGCTGCCTTTCCCCGCGATCAACGTCAACGACAGCGTCACCAAGTCGAAGTTTGACAATCTCTATGGCTGCAAGGAATCGCTGGTCGACGCCATCCGTCGCGGCACCGATGTGATGCTGGCTGGCAAGGTTGCCACGGTCGCTGGCTTTGGTGACGTGGGTAAGGGTTCGGCCCAGTCACTGCGCAACGGCGGCGCGCGCGTGCTGGTGACCGAAATCGATCCGATCTGCGCTCTGCAGGCGGCGATGGAGGGCTTTGAAGTCGTCACGATGGAAGAAGCCGTTACGCGTTCGGACATTTTCGTCACCGCAACCGGCAATGCCGATGTGATCACTGCCGATCACATGAGGGCGATGAAACCAATGTCGATCGTCTGCAACATCGGCCATTTCGATTCTGAAATTCAGATCGCAGCGCTGAGCAACTATAAATGGACCGAGGTGAAGCCGCAGGTCGATCTGGTCGAATTTCCGGACGGCAAGCAGATTATCATCCTTTCCAAGGGTCGTTTGGTGAATCTTGGGAACGCAACGGGCCATCCGTCGTTTGTTATGTCAGCGAGCTTCACCAACCAGACGCTGGCGCAGATTGAGCTGTTCACCAATCCTGGGCAGTATGAAAATGACGTGTACGTGTTGCCGAAGCACCTCGACGAAAAGGTCGCGGCGCTTCATCTCGAAAAGCTCGGCGTGAAGCTCACCAAGCTATCGGAAAAGCAGGCAGGGTATATTGGCGTGCCGGTCGAAGGACCGTTCAAGCCAGACCATTACCGCTACTAAGGTTCCCGCCCAACCGGGCAAATCACAGGTCATGCCCAACCGGGCAGGCAGCAGGGGGTCGCGTTCAGCAATGAGCGCGGCCCTTTTGCGTTGTTAGCGCGGGGTTGGCCTTGGGCGTGGTGTGCTTTGGCCGTGGGGGCACCACTATATTGCGCGCGTCGCTGCTTCCCCTTGCGCGCGCTGCGTTATAAGGGCGTGGAGATGAACCTGCCGCCTGCGCCAGTGCCCGGAGGGGCGCAATGATCGGAAATCAGGCGCTGTCCCTTACGGTGGCAGGCGCAACGCTGGCTTTGCTGATCGGCCTGGCTGGCTGGGCGCTGTTCACTGGCCTGCGCGCGCGGGCTGAGGGGAGGGCGGCACTGGCGGATAATGCCCGGCTGTCAGCGATGCTGGCGACCGCGCCAGCGCTGTCGATGGTGGTACGGCCCGATGGTCGGCTGTCGATGCCTGATCGATTGGCGGATTGGCTGGGCCTGTCACCCGCTCCGCGCGATCTGGCGGATATTTCGCGGGGTGATTCAGGCCTTGAACCAGGCGATTTTGCCGCGTTGGCAATCGAGATTGATGCGGCACAAAAATCGGGAAGGCCCTTTCAGCGGTCGGTGCGGGTGCACGGATCGTCGCGCACGTTGATGATCAAGGGCCAGCGCGCGGCGCGCGAGTTGATGATTCCCGGCGGCGTTGTGCTGTGGGTATTTGATGCAAGCGACAGTGAAAGTGAAATTGCCCGGCTGGACGCAGAGGCGACGCGGTTCCGCGATGCATATCAGGCGCTGACCGGGCTGATTGAGGCGGCACCGCTGCCCATGTGGTATCGCGGACCGGACTTGCGGTTACGGATGGTGAATTCAGCCTATGTTGATGCGGTCGAAGGCCGCGACGGCGAGGATGTCATCGCGCGCGGGCTTGAGCTGGTTGAAGAAGCTGGCGGGCGCGGCCCGCTGGCCAGCGCGGTGGCCGCACGCGACGCCGGGCGATCCGAAAGCCAGGCCGTCCCCGCCACGATCAAGGGCACCAGGCGCATGCTGCGCGTGGTGGATGTGCCGCTGCCCACCGGCGGCGTGGCGGGTTTCGCGATAGATATCGAGGATCTGGAACAGGCGCGCTCGGGCATCAAGCGGTTCGGGGAGGCCCAGCGCGCGCTGCTTGATCGGCTGTCAGCAGGCGTGGTGCAGTTCGCGGCAGACCGGACGCTGGCATTCTGCAACCAACCGTTCCGGCGGCTGTTCGCGATGCGCAATGAATGGCTGGTCGATCGCCCCGAATTCGACCGCGTGCTTGAACGCATGCGCGAGGCCAATCGACTGCCCGAAGTGCGCGATTTTCCAGGCTGGAAGGCGGAACGGCGCGACTGGTTTTCTGCCGCTGATAGCCAGATTGAGGAAAACTGGCTGTTGCCTGGTGGCGTTCACTTGCGCGTCGTGGCCCAGCCATTGCCCGATGGCGGGTTGTTGCTGATCTTTGAGGATCGCACCGAACAAATCCAGCTTGCCAGTGCGCGCGACACGCTGTTGCGGGTGCGCACCGCGACATTCGACAATCTGTTCGAAGCGCTGGGAGTCTTCGCCGCCGATGGCCGGTTGCAGCTGTGGAATAATCGCTTCCGGCTGACGCTGGGTTTTGAGGAGGAGTTCCTCGCACAGCACCCGCGCGTCGATGTGCTCGCCAAGGCCGCGGCACCAAAGCTGGCGAGTGCGGGCAAGGCAGTGCTGATCAGCGAACTGGTCCGATCCGCCACCGTTGAGCGATTGCAGCGCGGCGGCAATCTGGCGTTTGCCGATGGCCGCCATTTCGAATTCGCTGCCGTGCCGCTGCCCGATGGCAATGCGCTGTTCACGATGCTCGACATCACCGACAGCCACAAGATGGAGGTGGCGCTGCGCGACCGGAACGAGGCGCTGGAGGCGGCCGACCGGGTGAAGACCAATTTCGTCGCGAATATGAGCTATGAATTGCGCACCCCGCTCACCTCGATCAGCGGCTTCGCCGAGATGCTGAAGGGCGGCTATGCGGGCGAATTGCCGGCAACCGCTGCCGATTATGTCGCGGCAATCATGGAATCGGTGGAACGGCTGGGCGGGCTGGTCGATGATGTGCTCGATCTGACGCAGGATGATGCGGGCAGCGCCCCCGCTGAACGGGCTGCGGTTGATCTCGCCGCGCTGTCCCGCGAGGTTGCGGCCAAACTGGCTGGGGTGGCGGCGGCGCGCAAACTCGATTTCGCGGTAGAAATTGCCCCGACGGTGGGCAGCATTACCGGCGATGCCAAGCGGCTGGCGCAGGTGATCGAAAACCTGCTGCGCCACGCCATGTCTGGCACGCCAGAGGGCGGACGGGTGCTGCTGCATGCCGATGGCACGGCCAAATCGGCGCGGATTGTGGTGTCCGATAATGGCCGGGGCATGAGCGAAAAGGCAATTGCCCGCGCCTTTGATCGATTTGCCGAACCCGGCCTTACCCGCAGTGGTGAACGCGCGCTGGGGCTTGGCCTGCCGCTCGCCAAGCAATTTGTTGAAGCGCATGGCGGCACGATCGCGCTGGTATCCGAACGCGGGCAGGGGACGCTGATCACGGTCGATCTGCCGCGCCCTGCGCAACAGGCGGTATGATGGAGGTTATCCTCGCCGATCCTGCTGCAAGCGACCATTTTGGCGCAGCTTTGGCGGCGTTGGTGCAGCCGGGTGATGTGATCACCTTGTCGGGGCCGCTGGGGGCGGGCAAGACGAGCATTGCGCGCGGGCTGCTGGCTGCGTTGGGCCTGCAGGGTGAAGCGCCATCGCCCAGTTTCGCGATCGTGCAACCCTATGCCCCACCCGAAACCCGGCTTCCCGTGCTGCATGTCGACCTGTACCGAATCGATGACCCCGTCGAACTGGACGAACTGGGGCTTGATGATGCTGCCGCCGAATCGGTGCTGATCGTCGAATGGCCCGAACGCGCAGGCACATGCTATTGGCCGCATGCGCTGGCGTTAACGCTTGAATTCACTCCAGGTGGCGCGCGCCGCTTGACAGCCGGGGTGCCGTTGCCATGGAAGGCACGATGGCCGCTGACATGATCCCTCCGCCCGCCGCGCGCGGCTTTCTGGCAATGCATGGCTGGGGTGACGCGCAGATATTGCCGCTGGCAGGTGATGCGTCGTTTCGGCGCTATTTCCGCGTCGTCGATGCCGGGCGCACCGCCGTGCTGATGGATGCGCCGCCGCCGCATGAAGACCCCAAGCCGTTTATCGATATCGCGCGCTGGCTGCATCAACGCGGCTTTGCAGCACCCGCCATCCACGCGCTCGATTTGGCAGAAGGGCTGGTGCTGATCGAGGATTTTGGCGATGATCGCATGCGTGAGGCGATTGATGCGGACCCCGCCAATGCAGAGCCGCTATACCGCGCCGCCGTCGATATTCTGATCGGCCTGCACCGCCAGCCGCAATCAGCCCTTCCGCCATATGACCGCGCGGTGCTGCACCGCGAAGCGAACCTGCTCACCGAATGGTATTGCCCGGCAGTCGGCATCGCGCCCGATCAGGCCGGGTATACCGCCGCTTGGGATGCGGTGTTTGCCGTTGCGCTGGCGGATGTTCCCGTCACGGTGCTGCGTGATTATCATGCCGAAAACCTGATGCTGCTGGGCGACGGCGCGCTGGGCTTGCTCGATTTTCAGGACGCGCTGGCAGGGCACCCGGCCTATGATCTTGTGTCGCTGTTGCAGGACGCGCGGCGTGATGTGGAGCCTGAGATCGAGCGTGCGATGCTGGCGCATTATTGTGCGGCGACCGGCGCAGATGCGGCGTTTGATGCGGCCTATCATGTGCTCGGCGCGCAACGGAACGCCAAGATCATCGGCATTTTCACCAGGCTGTGGCAGCGCGACGGCAAGCCGCGCTATCCCACATTGTGTCCGCGCGTGTGGCGCTATCTGGAACAGGATTTGGCGCACCCCGCACTCGCGCCGGTTGCTGCATGGTTTGCCGCGCAGTTGCCCGCATCGCATCGCGGCGATCCCATGATGGTTGCGGGCCAATGAACAATGTCCGCACGCTGGCGATCCGGCCTGATCCCGGCGGCGTGGTGCCTCAAACGGCCATGGTGATGGCGGCCGGGCTCGGCACGCGCATGCGCCCGCTGACAAACACGCGCCCCAAGCCGTTGGTGGAGGTGGCCGGTCAACCGCTGCTCGATCACGCGCTTGATCGGTTGCGCGCGGCGGGCATCCGCCGGGCCGTGGTCAACGTCCATTATCTCGCCGATGCAGTGGAGGCGCATTTGCAGCGTCGCGACCAGCAGTTGGAGATACTCATTTCTGATGAGCGCGCGCAGTTGATGGAAACCGGCGGCGGGCTGGTGCAGGCGCGTGACCTGATCGGCGATCAGCCCTTCATTACCGTCAACAGCGACAATTTGTGGGTCGACGGACCAATTGATTCGATCCGCGCCTTGGCCGCTTCATGGGATGATGCGCGGATGGACGCGTTATTGCTGATGGTGCCGCTGGCCCGGGCGCATTGCCATGGCGGGATGGGTGATTTTCATCTTGATGCACATGGCAGAATCACCGGGCGCCGCCGCCGGGCGCGGCTTGCGCCCTTTGTGTGGACCGGCGTGCAGATGTTGTCGCCCCGGCTGATTGCTGATTGGCCGATGGGGCCGTTTTCGACCAATATCTTCTGGGATCGGGCGATCACCGCCGGGCGCGCCTTCGGGATGACGCACCAGGGGCTGTGGTTTGATGTCGGCACGCCGGGCGCGATTGCCAAGACGGAGGCGATCCTGGCCGATGGCTGATCGGGCCGGCCCGCAATTATTCTCCATACCGGCGCACCGCGCCTTTGCCGATGCGCTGGCGGCGGGGCTGATCCGGCGGTCCGGTCGCGATCCGATGGTGCTGGCGCGCGGCATCGTGCTGCTCCCCAATAACCGCACCAAGCGGACGATTACCGACGCATTTGTGCGTGCCAGCGGCGGCGGATTGTTGCTGCCCCGGCTGGTCGCGATTGGCGATGCAGAGGGGAGCGAGGCGGCGAGCGCTGCTATCGATCCCGCTGATGATGACGCGCCCGTCCCGCCCGCGGTGCAGCCGCTCGCCCGGCGGTTGATCCTCGCCCGGCTGGTGAGTGAGGAACGCGCCCGCGCCGGGGCACCGGTTGACGCGGCAGAGGCGGTGCGGCTGGCGGGCGAACTTGCGCGCACGCTTGATCAGATGCTGGTTGAAGAGGTGCCGCCGCGCGCGCTCCGCGAACTGACGATGGCAAAGGAATTGTCGGATCACTGGCAGCACGCGCTGGAAATGTTCGGCGTGGCGCTTGATCGCTGGCCGCAGGAACTTGCGCGGATCGGCCAGATTGATCTCGCGGAACGGCGCGCGCGGCTGCTCGAACGGCTGGGCCATCGGTGGCAAAGCACACCGCCCGCCGGCTTTGTGTGTGCAGCGGGCATCACCACCGCCGCCCCTGCCATCGCCCGGCTGCTCCGCGTGGTGAGCGATATGCCGCAGGGGATGGTGGTGTTTCCAGGTCTCGCGACCGATATGGACGAGGCTGAATGGCAATCATTGGGCCCGCACGCGCCCGATCCCGCCACCGGCCAGCGCCGCCGGTCGATTGAGGCGCATCCGCAATTTCAACTCAAGCTGCTGCTCGACCGGATGGGGGTGAACCGCGCCGAAGTGGCGATCTGGCGCGATGGCGGCGGGCATGACGCGGGGGCGGTGCGGGGGCGGGCCGTAGCCAATGCGCTGGCGCCTGCCGATTTCACTGGCAAATGGACGACACTGCCCGCTGAAGCCCGGCGGCTGAGCGATGTGCGTACCGCTGAACTGGCGACCCCGGCGGCAGAGGCACAGGCAATCGCGCTGGCCCTGCGCGAGGCGCTGGAGTCCCCGGGCAAAACCGCCGCGCTCGTCACGCCAGATCGCGCGCTCGCCCGGCGGGTCGCGGCGCACTGTGCGCGCTGGGGCATCGCAATTGATGACAGCGCGGGGCGGCCCCTGTCGATCCTGCCATCGGGCACGCTGCTGACCGTGCTGGCAGAGGCAGCGGCACAGGATTTTGCGCCGCTGGCGCTGTTGGCGCTGCTCAAGCACCCGCTGGTGGCGTTTGGCGAGGGCAGGTTGGCGTGGCTGGAGGGGGTGCGCGCGCTTGATCTGGCGCTGCGCGGGCCGCGCCCGGTGACGGGGTTGGACGGGATTGCAGCGCATCTGCGTGACGGCGACAAGCGCACCGCGCACATCCGCCGCGCCGCTGCTGCGTGGTGGCCGCAAGCCGCGGCATTGCTTGCGCCACTGGCGGCGGTGTTTGCCGGTGGCGCGCAGCCGCTTGACCAGTTGATCGGCGCGCTGCGTGAAAGCGCGCAGGCGTTGTGCGGCGATGCGATGTGGAGCGGGGTCGCGGGGCGCGCGGCGGCGGAACTGTTGAATGATATGGAGGGGCAGGCGGCATCCGGCCCCGCGTTGGTGGAGCCCAAAAGCCTTGCCCCGCTGCTACGCACGCTGATGGACGACATCGCCGTCCGCCCGCCCCAGGGTGGCCACCCCCGGCTGGCAATTTACGGCCTGATCGAGGCACGGCTGCAGACCGCCGATCTGATGATATTGGGCGGGCTGAACGAGGGCGTCTGGCCCGGCCAGCCAGCGCCCGACCCGTGGCTTGCGCCGCGCATCCGCACCGAATTGGGGCTGCCGGGGCTTGATCGCCGGATTGGGCTGTCCGCGCATGATCTTGCCGCCGCGTTGGGTGCGCCAGAGGTGCTGATCACGCGCGCCCGGCGCGACGCACGATCGCCCGCCATCCCGTCGCGCTTCTGGCTGCGGCTGGAAGCGATGTCAGGCGGCTTGCCGCGCGCACGCGACCTGGAAGGCTGGGCAACCGCGCTCGATACCCCCGCGACCTATGATCCCGCCGATCGCCCCGCGCCCATTGTCCCTGCCGATCTGCGCCCCAAACGTATTTCAGTGACCGAGGTTGATCGTCTGAAGGCTGATCCTTTTGCCTTTTACGCCAGGCGTGTGCTGGGGCTATCCCCGCTCGATCCGGTCGATGCCGATCCCAGCGCGGCGTGGCGCGGCACGGCGGTTCACGCGATATTGGAGGCGTGGGCAAAGGAAGATGATTGCGCGCCTGACAAGCTCCACGCCCGCGCGATGGCGATGCTGGCTGATGCCCGCACGCACCCGATGATGCGCGCATTCTGGCAACCCCGGCTGATTGAGGCGATTAACTGGATCGTCGCCGAAATGGACCAGCAGGTCGATCAGGGCCGCAAGGTGCTGACCGCCGAACAGACCGGGTTGATCACCATATCGGGCGTTGAACTGCGCGGTACGGCGGACCGGATTGACCGTCTGGTGGATGGCGGCTTGGGCATCGTCGATTACAAAACCGGCAAGCCTCCCTCCACCGCCGCTGTGCGCGCGGGGTATAGCCTGCAACTCGGGCTGCTGGGTCTGATTGCGGAGCGGGGCGGGTTCTCCGGGATCACCGGCACCGCAGGCGCATTCGAATATTGGTCAATGGCGCGCAGCGGCGACAGTTTCGGCAAGATCAGCAGCCCCGTCGACCCAGAGGGCAAGCGGGATCGCATTCCCACCGCTGATTTCACCGCGATTGCCGCTGCTGCCTTTGACGACGCAGTGGCGAGATGGCTGACCGGCGATGAGCCATTCAAGGCCAAGCTCGCCCCCGAATATGCGCCCTATGCCGATTACGATCAGCTGATGCGCCGCGACGAATGGTATGGCCGCGATGCGCGATAGCCCCGCCAATCTGCCGCAATTGCTGGGCAATCAGGCCCGCGCCAGTGCGCCCGACGCGCATGTCTGGCTGTCGGCTTCGGCGGGCACCGGCAAAACACAGGTGTTGGCCGCGCGCGTATTCCGCCTTTTGCTGCGCGGTACGGATCCGGCGGCGATCCTGTGCCTGACCTTTACCAAGGCGGGGGCGGCGGAAATGGCCGGGCGGATCAGCGCGCGGTTGGCCGCATGGGTGCGAATGCCCGAACCTGCGCTGCGCAAGGATTTGTTCGCGCTCGGTGAGGCGCATCTTGATCCGCAGATTGTCGCCCGCGCCCGCACGCTGTTTGCAAAGCTGCTCGATGCACCCGGCGGCGGCATCCGCATTCAGACGATCCACGGCTTTTGTCAGGGCCTGCTCGCCAGCTTTCCGGTTGAGGCTGGCCTCGCCCCCGGTTTCCGCCCGATTGAGGCGCGTGAGGAGGCGGTACTGCTCCGCGAAACGCTCGCCGGCGTGCTGGTGGATGCAGAGGCGAACGGGCAGCTTGGCATCATCGACGCCATCGGCGCGCTAAGCCTTCGCTTGGGGGAGGGCGGGGCAGAGGAGTTCCTCCACGCCTGCGCCCGCGCCCCCGCCGCCATGGCGGCACTGCCCAGCGGCATCGCGCCGTTCATCCGCCGCGCGCTGGATTTGCCGATCGG
Source organism: Proteobacteria bacterium ST_bin14 (assembly GCA_002083655.1). Taxonomy (GTDB): domain Bacteria; phylum Pseudomonadota; class Alphaproteobacteria; order Sphingomonadales; family Sphingomonadaceae; genus Sphingomonas. The sequence goes on from MSXR01000011.1 coordinate 14,489, forward strand.
CGACATTGCCGATGTGATCGCCGATCTGTGCGACGATGATGAATTCGATGTCGAAGGCGTGCGCCGCATCGCCGCTGCCAACCGGGCCTGGGGCACCAAAACGGGCGGCGATCAGGCCGATGTCGCCGAATGTTGGTTGACGGCAACCCCTGCGCAGCGCGCGACGATGCTGGCTGACCTGCAGTCCACGGTTTTCACCAAAGAGGGCGCACCGCGCGCGTATCAGAAAAAGCTGATCGAGGCCGATTTCGATTATGCCGAACTCGCCACCGCGCTGGGCGAGCGTTGCGCGCTGCTGCTCGGGCTGGTGCAGCGGGCGGCTTATGGCGATCTGCTGTCCGCAGCCCTTGGCGCAGGGCGGGTATATGCCGATGCCTATGCGCGCGCGAAACGGCGGATTGGCGCGGTCGATTTCGACGATCTGATCGGCCATGTTGTCGATCTGCTCCGCCAGCCTGGCATTGGCGAATGGGTGCGGTACAAGCTCGACCAGACCACCGAGCATATTCTGGTCGACGAGGCGCAGGACACCAATTTGCGCCAGTGGCACATCGTTGACGCCATGGCGGAAGAGTTTTTTTCGGGGCTGGGCGCGCATGGCGATCGCACCCGCACGCTTTTCGTGGTGGGCGACTATAAACAGGCGATTTTCGGGTTCCAGGGCACTGATCCGCTGCAATTCGCGGCGGCCGAAGGGCGTTTCCGACGCAAAGCTGATGCCCTGCTGGATGATCCATCGGCAGAGGCGACGGCGTTCAACCAATTGTCGCTCACGCATAGTTTCCGCTCGACCAAACCAATCCTTGAATTTGTTGACGCGGCGATCACTGGCGCAGGCGCCCCCGATTTGGGCCAGATCGGCGATTTGGAGGCGCATGCCAGCGAAGTCGCCGGGCCTGGGCTGGTCAGCTTGTGGCCGCCGACGCTGGCGGGCAACACCGATGCCGACGAGGAAGAATGGATTGACGACGCCACCCGGGCGATCGCCAAGCAGATTGCGCGGCAGTTAAAGGCCTGGCTCGACCCCGCCAACCCGCTGATCCTGGATAGCAAAGGGCGCGCGCTGCGGCCTGAGGATGTGATGATATTGGTCAAGCGTCGCGGCGAGCTCGCCTCGCTCATCGTCGCGCGGCTTTATGCCGAGGGGGTGCCGGTGGCGGGGGTCGATCGGCTGCGGCTGAACGCGCCGCTGGCGGTGCAGGATTTGCTCGCCGCGATCCGCTTTGCCTTGCAGCCTGATGATGATCTGTCGCTGGCGAGCCTGCTCGTCTCGCCCCTGCTGGGGTGGACGCAAGCAGACCTGCTCGCCGCCGCCGCGCCGCGCGTTGCGGGCAGCCTGTGGCGGCAACTGCGCGCGCAGCAACCGGATGATCGCCTGCAGCCGCTGTTCGATCTGCTCGCCCGCGCTGATATCGCCACGCCCTATCAGTTGCTTGAAGAAATGCTGTCCGGCCCGCTCGATGGTCGCCGCAAGCTCATCAACCGGCTGGGGCAGGAGGCGCGCGACCCGATTGAGGAATTGCTGAGCGCGGCATTGGAATTTGAAACGCTGGGTACGCCCTCGCTCCAGGGGTTTCTCGACTGGTTTGATCGCGGTGATGTGGAAATTGTGCGCGATCCGTCTGCGCCGCTTGATGCGGTGCGGGTGATGACGGTGCACGGTGCAAAGGGATTGCAGGCACCGCTCGTCATTCTGGCCGACGCGACCGTTGATCCGGGGCTGGCACCGCGATCGGTGCTGAAATGGGCACCCGAAGCGATGGATGACCCCATTCCCATTTTCCGGCCCCGTGCCGCTGAGCGCGGTGGGCCGCTTGCCGAACTGGTCGCCAATGTTCAGGCGCGCGAACTGGCCGAACATTGGCGGCTGTTCTACGTGGCGGCAACACGCGCTGAGGAGCGGCTGGTGATCGCCGGTGCACTGGGCCCGCGCGCCAAGGGCGTGCCGCCTGCCGCAAGCTGGTATGCCGCTGCTGATCGCGCGCTGGCGGTGCTGGGGGTTAACCCGGCGGAGGGTGAGCGGCACTTTGCCGGCAGTGCGCCGGCGCGTCCGGTTGATCGGCGCAGGGGCGATGCCGAACCGGCTGCTGAACGACCTGCGCTCCCCGATTGGGCCAAGGCACCGGCCCCTGTGGAGGCGCGCCCGCCGCGCCCGCTCGCGCCGTCATCAATGGGGTTGGACGGGGTGGCCGATCCCCCGCCAGACGCCGCAATGCGCGCCGCCGCTGAGCGCGGACGGCTGATCCATGCGTTGTTTGAGCGCTTGCCTGCCGTTTCGGCTGAAAAACGCCGGTCGGCGGCGGATCGTTGGCTGCAATCGGCGGGCGGCGTCGCTGATGCAGGGATGCGGGCGGAAATAATCGGGCGGGTTTGCGCGGTGCTGGAGGATCAGCGATTCGCCGCGCTGTTCAGCACAGATGCGCTTGCCGAGGCGCCCATTGCGGCGGTGGTCGCTGGCGGGTTCGTGGTGTCGGGCACGGTCGACCGATTGCTGGTGAGCGATACCAAGTTACGTGTCATCGATTTCAAAACCGGCCGTCGCGCACCCGCCACGCTGGATGATATCCCGCCCTATCATCTGCGACAAATGGCAGCCTATGTCGAGGCGCTCGCGGTGATTTTCCCCGGTCGGACGATAGAGGCCGCGTTGCTCTACACCGCGACACCGGTGCTGTTCGTGCTGCCGCCCGATCTGCTGGGTGCGCACAAGCAGCGCTTTGGTGCCGCGTATGAAAGCTTGGGGCTGGTGGCTTGAGACAATCCCGCACCCGTCCTATCTGTACCCCATCAGGAGATAGACATTATGGCGACGACCAAAGTTAGCGATGCAAGTTTTGAAGCCGATGTGCTTCAGTCCGAACAGCCCGTGCTGGTTGATTTCTGGGCGGAATGGTGCGGCCCGTGCAAGGTGATCGGCCCCAGCCTTGAAGAACTGTCAGACGAGATGGCGGGTCAGGTGACCATCGCAAAGGCCAATCTGGACGATGCAGAAGAAATGGCAGCCCGCTTCGGCGTGCGCGCGATCCCAAACCTGGTGTTGTTCAAGGGCGGCGCAGAAATCGCCCGCTTCAGCGGTGCAGCCCCCAAGAGCAAGCTGAAGGCCTGGCTTGAGGGTGCGCTGGCGTAATCGACCTTATTGCGAGGGCATGATGTGGATGGCGCGGACGGGCGCGTAAGGGGGAGGCTGCCGGTTAGGCGGTAGACTCATGAAATGCGACCTGTCGGCTATCGCCTCAGTAGGGGACATCCCGTCGCAACCTGAAGCCGCCATAAGTTCCGGGTCTGGACAACAAGCCCTTCTAATGCTCTAAGCAAAGTCTTAGATTACATCCGGCGCGTGGCTAGGCAATCCGCGAATTCAGCAAACAGCGTCTGCGGTCGGCCCGGTTCGTCCTCGAAGAGATTGTGATCTGCTTTCAGCACGCTCACGAAATCGGGAAGTTCATTGGTCGAATTTAGATAGGCGAGCGTGCGTGGATCCTTGTCGCCCAGCAAGATTTTCGAACAAGGCTTGGCTGGCGTGACTTCCTTCCATGGGAAGTCGGCATCGCCAATGTAAGTCGGGACAAACTCGTGCATCCGCAACATGCGGGAATGATCGAATTTCACGCCGGTGCCTGACTGCCTGTAGATATTGAAGAAGGTCCATGTGCCGAACGTGTGAACGTCTTCATCAGACTTCGCCTTTTTCTTTGCTATGGCTGGAATAATCCTCTTCAGATGATGCTGGAGGCCATCCATGACAGGCACCAAGGCAAGGACGTTCATTTTTTCGATGCGATCCTTTCCAAGCGCGGCGAGGGCAAGATGGTTGCCAAGGCTGGCGGTGATCAAGGAAAGATCGGCGCCCCGGCTGCCGCTATAGTAGTCGACTGCCATCCTCACATCGCGAGCGGCGAGATCGAACTCATCAGGCGCGTTCAGCGTTCTGAGGTTCATTCCCCAATAGCCGATCGAGGCGACGGTGTAGCCACGTTCAAGAAGCTGATAGTAGGGTGATTGTCGGATGTCGTCGGGCAACCTGTCATCCGTGCGGTAGCGACGCAGCCGGGCATCGAGTTCGTCGATCACCCCCCTATTGACGTGAAATGGCTCGTCTCCCGGACCACCCTGAATGTCGAGCACGACAGGCCCGCCACCGACCGTGTCTGCCAGCCTGGTCTCGACGACCGGAACCCACTGGGCACCGAACTTCAGCGCTATGAGCGTAGAGGTCACTCCTTGCTTCGTCCAGGCTTTACAGACCACGCGATTAGGGGCCTTGTTCTCTTCCGACGAGTAACGCACTTGGCAGTCGAACCAATCGCGTCCCAGTCCTCTTTGCGGATGTTCGGTGCGCGATGTCGCTATGAGATCGCGGAATTCCTGGCGGCGGATGTCCTCATTAGTTTGTGCGAAGGTGAGATAGGTTGCCCCCCCGGCCAGCAACAACAAGGCAAACGAAGCCGCGAGTATTGTCGATCTGCGCATCGAACGCCCCCTTTTGTCGGCGATCTCAATGGTCTCTATTAAATCGATACGCAACTTCTATGCGATACGAAATACGAGAATTGATGAAGCGGTGATTGGCCGAAATCCACCCAGTTTCGGCCGTTTAGCCCTCGTGCCGGAAGCGGTCGTTTATGGGTTCACGACTTAGTGTGGTCGAACTGAAATTCATTACATCTCTTATCCGTCATGCTGAACTTGTTTCAGCATCCACCTCGCCGCACTGGCGACTGGATTTGTAGCACGATGGACCCTGAAACAAGTTCAGGGTGACGACAATTTTATGAATCGAACTTCGATTCCACCGCGCTAACCCGCCCGCAAAATCTGCCCGATCCTGGGGAAATGCACCGCGACCGTGCCAACCCGTGGATCATCGCGCAGCAGCACGATGTCGCGGGCGGTGCAGCGCAGCAAGGTGCCGGTGACGGTGTCTGCGCCGGGGTCTTCGGTGCGGATTGCCACGCTCTGGCCCGCTTCAAAACCGCATCCGTCATCAATCTGCGCGGTGGCGACGGGCGTGGCGGCAAGGGCGACGTCCAATGCCGCCTGCGCCGTCATGTCGATACGCTCACCATGGCCGATGGCGTCGCAGCGCGCGATCCAGGCGGCGACATGGGGGAAGGGTGCCAGGCGTGCCGTTTGCAGCCCAAACCCGGCCTGAAACCACACATTCATGCCCACCGCGCAATCGGCATAGCCCGGCGCGTCACCGCCCAGATACGCGCGGCCATCCGCCAGCGCATCATCCAACCGGGCAAGCCAACCGCTGAACTGCGCGGTCTGGTGCGGCGCGGCCTTTTTCATGCGCTCGCGGTCCATGCCGAACAGGGCTTTGCGATCTTCGAAGAACGCATCGTCAATCTGGTCGGCGACCACGGCCATCGCGGAGCCGACGGCGTTGCTGAATGTCACCCCACCCGCCTGCATCGCCACCAGCGCACCCAGCCGACCCAGCGGTTCGGGGAACAGCGTTGGTGTTGGCTGGTGCGCTTCAATCGCATCAATGGCGATGGCGGTGTCGCAATATATGTCTGCGCCAATCTGCACCACCGGCGTTTTGCGATAGCCGCCGGTCAGCGGCGTCAGTTCGGGCTTTGGGGCCATGTTGGGGATGATCACCGAATGCCAGCGTGCACCCTTGATGCCCAGCGCGCGGCGGACCAGCTCGGCAAAGGGTGAGCGGGGATAATGGTGCAGAATGATATCAGCCATGTCGGCTCCTGTTGTTGTTCATGTAAGGGGAATCATGACTTGGGCGGCAAATGCCGGGCGGCGGACAAGCCGTTGATACCAGTCCTCCACTGCGGCCAGCGGCGGCCGGTCAATCGCCAGGCTGAACCATGTATGGGCATAGACCCCCATCGGGACATCACCGATGCCAAAAGCGTCACCCGACAGCCACGGGGATTGTTGCAACGCTGAATTCAGGATGGCCATTTGTGTGGCACAGTGTTCCGCCGATTGCGCCACCGCAACGGGATCACGGTCCGCGGCTGATCGGCGCACCAGATTGACAAAAGCACCGCGCTGCGCGTCGGCATACCCAAATTGCCAGTCCATCCAGCGATCAGCCAGCGCTCTGGCGGCGGGGTCTGCTGGCCAGAAACGGTCGCTGCCGTGCCGCGCCGCCAGATAGCGCAGGATGGCATTGGACTCCCACAGGACAAAACCGTCATCGTCGATGGTGGGGATCAGCGCATTGGGGTTCAGCGCGCGATAGGCCGCCGTCATGCCAAACGCGCCACCCACATCGTGGCGCACGGATGCAATGCCCAACTCGTCGGCGAACCACGCCACCTTCTTCACATTGTGCGAATTCAGCCGCCCCCAGATGGTGAGCATCGCGGTCAGCTCCGATAGTCAGCGTTGATTGAGATATAGCCGTGCGTCAGATCACAGGTCCACACCGTCGCGCGGCCCGAACCCAGCCCGATATCGACGCCAATGTCGATATTCTGCCCCTTCAGATGTGCGGCCACGGGCGCTTCGTCATACCCCTCCACCGCCAGCCCTTCGCGCGCGACCTGGGTGGTGCCAAACCGGATCGACAGCAGGTCGCGCTCTGCTGGCTCACCCGCCTTGCCCACCGCCATCACGACCCGGCCCCAATTGGCATCCTCGCCAGCAATGGCCGTTTTGACGAGCGGGGAATTGGCGATGGAAAGCGCGATCCGGTGTGCGCTCTGGTCGCTTTGCGCGCCGGTGACGTCGATGGTGATGAACTTTGTCGCGCCTTCGCCGTCGCGCACCACCAAATGCGCCAATTGCAGGCACAAATCGCGCAAAGCCGCGCAAAATGCGTCCGATCCTGGCGAATCTACGTCAATTATCGGCGCATTTCCGGCTTTTCCGGTCGCAAAAGCGAGCACTGTGTCGCTGGTGGAGGTGTCACTGTCGACCGTAATGCACGAGAAGCTGCGCCGGTTCGCATCGCTCAGCGCGGTCTGTAAAAAGGTCGGTGCCACGGCTGCATCAGTGAAAATAAACCCCAGCATGGTCGCCATATCGGGGGCAATCATCCCCGATCCTTTGATGATCCCCACCAGCGTCACCGTCCGCCCATCGACGATTGCCGTCGTCACAGCGCCCTTGGCAAAGGTATCGGTGGTGCCGATTGTGTTTGCCGCGTCTTCCCAATGGCATGGCGCAGCGGCGAGCGCTGCATCCAGCCCAGCCTCTGCCTTGTCGATGGGCAAGGGCACACCAATTACCCCTGTAGACGCGACGAAAACATCGGATGGCTGGCAGTGTAGCGCGGCGGCAACGCGCGCGCTGATCGCCTCCACGGCGGCGCGGCCCCGGTTTCCCGTAAAGGCATTCGCATTGCCGGCGTTCACCACCAGCGCGCGTGCGGACCCCAAAGTCAGCGCGGCGCGGCACCATTCCACTTCGGGGGAGGGGCACTTGCTGGTTGTCGTCACGCCGGCAACGCTCGTCCCCGGATCCAACGTGATCAGCGTCAGGTCGCACCTGTCCCACGGCTTGTATCCAGCCCGTGCGACGCGCGGCGTAACGCCTGCAATCACCGGCAAATCGGGGAAACAATCGGGGGCCAGCGGGGAACGGGATGACATGGGGTAACTCTGTGCCTAGAATGGTTGGCTGATGCAGGGGGTGTTAAAGTGCGTACAATCGAAGGCAAGGCTTCAATCGTTCGGCCCGTGCTGCTTGCGGCGCTGCTCGCGACCGGACTCTCCACCGGATTTGCAGGCAGCTCGGCGCAAGCCGGTCAGCCTGCGGCAAAAAGCCGACCCAAAACAGTTACGGCTCCACCCCCCGCACCTGTGGCGACGGACGGTATTGCGACGGGCGTGAAGCCGATTGGCAGCCCCGGCGATTGGTTTCCGATCGATTCTTACCCGCCCGAGGCCCGCGCAGCGTCGCAGGAAGGCCGGACGCTATTTTCGCTTGATATCGATGCAGCAGGGCGGATTACCGGCTGCAACATTGTCGAATCGAGCGGTTCCGAGCTGCTGGATTCGACCACCTGCAGCCAGCTGATCCTCAACGGCCAGTTCACGCCAGCACTCGACATCAATGGAAAGCCAATGCGCGGCACCTGGAAATCGGCGATGCGCTGGCAGTTGGCTGATGCGGACGCGGCCAAGGAATAGCCTGCACTTCGCCGCCACCGTTTCGGGGCGGCGATGAGACTTTCATCAAAGATGGACGTTGGGCATGCGACTCCCTATGTGCGATGTCGTTACGCTTACTGCTCTTAAGATGGACGTATCGTTTGGAACTTCTGCTCATCCTTTCTGCATTGCTAAGTGCCCTGACGGGCGCGGTGGCGAGCGGTCGGGTGCCAGAGGTGCGACTGCATCAGGCAGCAGCCAGCACGTGGCTGGAATCTGTCGACGACAGCATAACCACCAGCCGTAAAAGTCATCACGCGGCACCAGCACCAATCGAGCGCCGTCATGTTGCTGCAGCACCGGTTCTCGCCGCCGTTGACGTGCCGGTACAGTCGCCGCTCTACATGGCGCGCCGCCGCGAATAGTGCGCTGCCCGGTCGACCGACTACTTCGGTGTCGGCCCCATAGGTAAAACCCAATTTTCTGCGTGATGACCGGATCGGTCAGCTACGCCATTTCCAAAATACAGGATTGAATCATGCTCGGTGGCCTCGCCAAATCCATTTTCGGATCGTCAAACGATCGTTACGTCAAATCGCTTGGCGGGATCGTCGCCAAGATCAACGCTTTTGAGCCGCAAATTTCCGCGCTGAGCGACGATGCTCTGTCGGCGCAAACGGCGGTATTCCGCGAACGCCTGGCCAAGGGCGCGACGCTGGACGATCTGCTGCCCGAAGCCTTTGCCACGGTGCGTGAGGCGGCCAAACGGACGCTGGGCCAGCGCCATTATGATGTGCAGCTGATCGGCGGCATTGTGCTCCACCGCGGCGAAATCGCGGAAATGCGCACGGGTGAGGGCAAGACGTTGGTCGCCACGCTCGCCAGCTATTTGAACGCACTTCCCGGCACGGGCGTTCATGTGGTGACCGTGAATGACTATCTCGCTGCGCGCGACGCCGAATGGATGAGCAATGTTTACCGCTTTTTGGGGATGACGACAGGCGTGATCGTGCCCAACATCACCGATCAGCATCGCCGTGACGCCTATAACGCCGACATCACCTATGCGACCAACAACGAGCTCGGCTTTGATTACCTGCGCGACAATATGAAATATGATCGCGAATCGATGGTGCAGCGCAAGTTCAACTTCGCCATCGTCGATGAAGTCGATTCGATCCTGATTGACGAAGCGCGTACCCCGCTGATCATTTCCGGCCCGACCGACGATAAGACCGACCTTTATCTGCGCGTCGATGCCATTGTGAAGCAGCTCGATGAAACGACCTATGAGCTGGATGAAAAGCAGAAATCGATCATCCTGACCGAATCGGGCACCGAACGGACCGAGCGGATGCTGGAAGAGGCCGGGCTGCTGGAAGGCAGCAACCTGTATGATTTTGAAAACACCCAGGTTGTCCACCACGTCAACCAGTCGCTGCGGGCGAACAAGATGTTCAAGCGCGACACTGATTACATCGTGAAAGACGACAAGGTGATCATCATCGATGAATTCACTGGCCGGATGATGGACGGGCGGCGCTGGTCTGACGGGCTTCATCAGGCAGTGGAAGCCAAGGAAGGCGTGCCGATTGAGCCAGAAAACCAGACGATGGCGTCGATCACCTTTCAGAATTATTTCCGTATGTATCCTGTACTGAGCGGCATGACCGGCACGGCATCGACCGAGGCAGCCGAGTTTTTCGACATCTACAAGATGAATGTCGTCACCATCCCGACCAACGTGGCCGTCAAGCGCGTCGATGAGGAGGATGAGTTCTACAAGAACACACAGGACAAGTTTCAGGCCATCGCCAAAAAGATCAAGCATCATGCAGAAGGTGGCCAACCCGTGCTGGTCGGTACGGTATCGATAGAAAAGTCCGAATTGCTGAGCGATTTTCTGGTCAAGGAAGGCGTGATCCATGAAGTGCTGAACGCCCGCCAGCATGAGCGCGAGGCGCATATCGTGGCGCAGGCGGGCCGCAAGAGCGTGGTGACGATTGCCACCAATATGGCCGGTCGCGGCACTGACATTCAGTTGGGCGGGAACGTGGAATTCCGCATTAACGACGAGCTTGCCGGGCTTGCCGAGGGGCCGGATCGGGATGCGGCTATTGCCAGGATTAAGGCAGAGGTTGCCGCCGAAAAGGCCGAAGTGCTGGCAGCCGGCGGGCTTTTCGTGCTGGGCACCGAACGACATGAAAGCCGTCGTATCGATAATCAGTTGCGCGGCCGTTCGGGTCGTCAGGGCGATCCAGGGTTGAGCCGTTTCTATCTGTCGCTTGACGATGACCTGCTGCGCATTTTTGGTCCGGACACGATGTTTGCCAAAATGATGCGATCAAACATCGCCGATGGTGAGGCGATCGGATCGAAATGGCTCAGCAAGGCCATCGAAACCGCGCAACGCAAGGTGGAAGCCCGCAATTATGATCAGCGCAAACAGGTCGTCGAATATGATGACGTGATGAATGATCAGCGCAAGGTGATCTATGAACAGCGAAGCGACATCATGGACGCCGATACGGTCGGTGATGTTGTGTCAGACATGCGATCGGAAACCGTTAACACGCTGGTTGGCTCCGCCTGCCCGCCCAACAGCTATCCTGAACAATGGGATATTGATGGGCTGCGGGCAGGGGTGCAGGATATGCTGGGCATTGATCCGCCGTTCGACGCCTGGCTGGCCGAAGAGGCGATTGACCCGGAACTGGTGGAGGAGCGCGTCCGCGACGCCGCCGATGCGCATATTGCGGCCAAGGCTGCATCGCTTGATCCTGAAACCTGGACGCAGGTCGAAAAATCAATTCTGCTCCAGAATCTGGATCACCACTGGAAAGAACATCTTTCGACGCTTGATGCGCTGCGCCAGGTTGTCCATCTGCGCGCTTATGCCCAGAAAACGCCAATCAACGAGTATAAGCAGGAAGCGTTTGCGTTGTTCGAGCGGATGTTGGGCACAATCCGCGAGGACGTAACCAAAACGATCTCGCACGCGCAATTCCAGTTGGAACAGCCGCAGGGGCTGCCTGACCTGCCCGATTTCATCACGTCGCATTTTGATCCATTCACCGGACTGGACGACAGCAATGATTTTGGCAGCGGCAATGATCTGGGGCTGGTCACCACGCGGATAGCGCCGTTGGCGCTGCCACGCCTTGATGGCGGCGAATTCGGCAATGATCCCGCCCAATGGGAAGGCCGGGTGAGCCGAAACGCACCGTGCCCTTGTGGTTCCGGCAAGAAGTATAAACAGTGCCACGGGGCGCTCTGACGATACCCATTGTCGCAGACATGATCGCGCGCTTGCCCCGGCGTGCATCGCTGCTATAGAACCTCGCCGACCGATAGTGTCCTAAAGACATCGGGGCGGGCGTGGCGGAACTGGTAGACGCAGCAGGTTTAGGTCCTGCCATCGCAAGATGTGGGGGTTCGAGTCCCTTCGCCCGCACCAGTCTCGCCGCTCTGGCACCGGGACTGACCTTTCTAAGAATTAGCTGACGAAAAGAGCCAAAATGCAGACTGTTGAGACGTTGAACGAAGGCCTGAAGCGCGCTTATTCGCTCAAGATCACCGCCAAGGATATCGAGTCGCGAGTAGATGCGGAGATCAAAAAGGTCGCCCCGCAAATCCGCATGCCCGGTTTCCGCCCCGGCAAAGTGCCCGCTAACCTGGTCCGCAAAATGCACGGTCCGGCGTTGACACAGGATGCGCTGAACACCTCGATTCAGGTCGGCATTCAGCAGTTGATCAGCGAGAAGCAGCTTCGCCCGGCGATGCAGCCCTCGGTCGCGCTCGATGACGGTTACGAGATCGGCAAGGATGCCGAGATTACGGTTACGCTGGAAGTGCTGCCCGACGTGCCAACGCCCGCGATTGACAAGCTGACGCTTGAACGCCTCGTGATCCCGGTTGATGACGCAGTGGTTGACGCTCAGCTTCAGCGCTTTGCCGACCAACAAAAGCGGTTTGAGGATGCGCCGAAGGCGCACAAGGCCAAAACTGGCGATCTCGTCGTGATGGATTTTGTCGGCAAGGTAGACGGCGTGCCATTTGATGGCGGCACGGGCGAGGACATGTCGGTCGAGATTGGCACCGGTCGCTTGATTCCGGGTTTTGAAGATCAGCTGATCGGCGTAAAAAATGGCGCGGCGCTGACGATCAATGTCACTTTCCCTGATGATTATGCTGCTGAGAATCTGAAGGGGGCAGCGGCAACTTTTGATCTGTTGATCAAGGACGTTCGCGTTGCCAAGGAAGCAGTGATTGACGAAGAGCTCGCAACGTCGCTCGGGCTGGAAAGTCTGGAGCAGCTGCGCGGCCTGTTAAAGGGGCAGATCGAGCAGGAGCATAACGGCCTGACGCGGACGCACATGAAGCGCAAACTGCTTGATCAGCTGGCGGTTGGCCATGATTTCGAGGTGCCGCCATCAATGGTGGAAGCCGAATTCCAGCAGATCTGGGCGCAGTTGCAGCAGGAAGCCAGCCAGGAAGCCGATCCGGCCAGCGCAATCGCTGAAATGGAAGCCGAACGCGGGGATTATCTTGCCATTGCCGAACGCCGCGTTCGCCTTGGCTTGCTGCTGTCCGAAATTGGCCAGAAGAACGGCGTTGAGGTGACTCAGCAGGAGATGAACCGGTTAATCGCCCAGGCCGCTCAGCAATACAGCCCGGAAGAGCGTACGCGCTTTATCGAGTATGTTCGCCAGGAGCCGATGGCCGCTGCGCAGCTCCGTGCGCCGCTTTATGAGGATAAGGTTGTCGACTGGTTGTTCGAAAAGGCCGAAATAACTGAGCGTGAAGTAACGCGCGAGGAAATCGAAGCGGCTATTGAGAGCGACGATAGCCATGTTCATGGCCCAGGGTGTGGCCATGATCACGACCATGATCACAAGCCCGCTGCCAAAACCAAAAAGGCAGCGCCGAAAAATGCCGTCGCCGCGGATGCGCCGGAACCGGCGGCTGAAGTGGCTGCTAAGCCGGCTGTGAAAAAAGCAAAAAAAGCCGCTGAAGCTGAAGATGAGCCTGCAGCAGAGCCAAAGCCCGCGAAAAAGCCGGCCGCCAAAAAAGCCGCTGCAAAAAAGGCTGATGACTGATCACCACTTATTCTTCTTTTCCGCCTATGGTCGATCAATCATGATCGGGATGGGCGGGAATGAACGAACTAGTAGCTGAATCGGTGCTGCGTGAAGCGGGCAGGGCATTGGGGGCGGCGATGACGGAGCAACCGGTAATCGCGGTTCTGCTGCCTTGTTATAATGAAGAAGCAGCGATTGCGCAGACCGTAGCGGGGTTCCAGGCAGCGTTGCCCGGTGCGACCGTCTATGTGTTTGATAACAACAGCAGTGATCGCACCATTGCGGTGGCGCGCGCTGCCGGGGCGGTGGTGCGGAGCGAACGGATGCAGGGCAAGGGCAATGTCGTGCGCCGCATGTTCGCAGACATTGATGCCGATATTTATGTGATGGCGGACGGCGACGCGACCTATGATGCGCCATCTGCACCCGCACTGGTTGCGCGCATGGTCGAAGAACAGCTCGATATGGTGGTCGGCGCGCGCGTTACGCAGGCAGAGGCGGCATATCGCGCCGGTCATCAGCTGGGCAATGCAGTGTTGACGGGTATGTTGACCCAGCTTTTTGGCCGAAGTTTTACTGATATATTGTCAGGTTACCGGGTGTTTTCTCGACGGTTTGTGAAGAGCTTTCCCGTGCTGAGCGGCGGCTTTGAGATTGAAACCGAGATCAGCGTCCACGCGCTTGAGCTGAAAATGCCGGTCGCGGAAATCGCGACTCCCTATTTTGCGCGGCCCGAGGGATCGACGTCAAAACTCAGCACCTATCGCGACGGCTTTCGCATCTTGCGCACGATCATCACCTTGTACCGCATCGAACGGCCAATGTTGTTCTTCGGTGCCATCGGGGCGCTGCTGGCGTTGGCGGGTGTGGTGCTCAGTATTCCATTGGTGTCCACCTATCTTCAAACCGGGCTCGTTCCGCGCCTGCCGACAGCGGTTCTGGTGACGGGGTTGATGATCTTGGCGGCTTTGTGCGCCTTTACCGGGCTGATCCTGGATACGGTGGTGCGCGGGCGGCGCGAAGTGCGACGGTTAGCCTATTTGGCATTTGCCGCGCCGGGCCCGTCAGGGCGCAACGGCGTTTGAAGGCCGTTTGCTCGCGCGCAAGTGATGGCTCTACGCAGGGCCGTGAGCTCGCGGCGGAAAGGGCCTTGAACTCGCTGCGCGAAGGGTCTTGAACTCGCTGCGCTCAAGGCCGATGTAGGCAGTTCAGCGGACAAGGACCAGCGAGACCCCATGCACAATCCATTCGAAACCGGCAGCTTCACCAACCCAGAGACCGGCGGCCTGGTCCCCATCGTCATCGAACAATCCAATCGGGGCGAACGCAGTTTTGACATTTATTCGCGATTGTTGCGCGAGCGCATCATCTTTGTAACCGGGCAGGTGGAAGATCACATGGCATCGGTGATCACCGCCCAGTTGCTGTTCCTTGAATCGGAGAATCCGAAAAAGGACATCTACATGTATATCAACTCGCCCGGCGGCGTCGTTACTGCGGGCATGGCGATCCATGATACGATGCAATATATTCGGCCACGCGTGGGCACGTTCTGCATTGGTCAGGCCGCATCAATGGGCAGCTTCCTGCTCTCGGCTGGCGAACCCGGCATGCGGGTTGCGCTTACCAATGCGCGTATCATGATCCATCAGCCATCGGGCGGTGCCCAGGGCATGGCGACCGATATCGAGATTCAGGCCAAAGAAATTCTGCGGATCCGGCATAATCTTAACCAGCTTTATGCGAAGTATACCGGCCAGCCGCTTGATGCGATCGAACATGCGATGGATCGCGATAAATTCCTGAGTGCTGAGGAAGCAAAGGCGTTTGGTTTGATTGACGAAGTGATTGAAAAGCGGCCTATGCCGACCGAGGATGCATCGACGGTTGCCGCCTGAGACACCAAATCCTAACGTGATTTTGGTGATTGTACGATTGAAGCGGGCCGGTCTAGTATGATCGCCCCACGAGTGCGCGCGCATCGCGCGAAGGATGGAATGAATGACGAAGCTTAGCGGCGGCGATTCGAAGAGTACGCTCTATTGCTCGTTCTGCGGAAAATCGCAGCACGAGGTGAGGAAGCTGATCGCTGGCCCCACGGTGTTCATCTGCGATGAATGCGTGGAACTGTGCAACGACATCATCCGTGAAGAGACCAAGTCCGCGCTTGTCAGCAAGAAGGATGGAGGCGTGCCGACGCCGCAGGAAATCTGCGACGTGCTCGATGATTATGTGATCGGTCAAAAGCGCGCCAAGCGTGTGCTGTCGGTCGCGGTCCATAATCATTACAAGCGTTTGAACCACGGCCAGAAGGGTGCAGATGTTGAGCTGGCGAAATCGAACATCCTGCTCGTTGGGCCCACCGGCTGCGGCAAGACGCTGCTAGCCCAAACGCTGGCACGCATCCTGGATGTGCCGTTCACGATGGCTGATGCCACAACATTGACCGAAGCCGGCTATGTTGGCGAGGATGTTGAAAACATCATTCTGAAGCTGCTCCAGGCATCTGATTACAATGTCGAGCGGGCGCAGCGCGGCATCGTCTATATCGACGAAATCGACAAGATTAGCCGCAAGGCCGAAAACCCCTCCATCACCCGCGATGTGAGTGGCGAAGGCGTGCAGCAGGCGTTGTTGAAGCTGATGGAAGGCACCACCGCCAGCGTGCCGCCCCAAGGCGGGCGCAAGCACCCGCAGCAGGAGTTCCTGCAGGTCGACACCACGAACATCCTGTTCATCTGCGGCGGGGCGTTTTCGGGGCTTGAAAAGATCATCGGTGATCGCTTGCAAGGCAAGTCGATTGGCTTTGGTGCCTATGTCGCGGCCTCGGAAGAACGCCGCACGGGCGAAGTGCTGAAGTCGGTTGAACCCGAGGATTTGTTGAAGTTCGGGCTGATCCCAGAATTCGTCGGTCGCTTGCCCGTTATCGCGACGCTTGAGGATTTGGATGTTCCGGCGCTGGTGACAATCTTGACCGAGCCGAAAAACGCGCTGGTGAAGCAGTATCAAAAACTGTTCGACATGGAAAATGTCCAGCTCGATTTCACCGATGACGCGCTGGTGACGGTGGCCCGCAAGGCGATTGATCGCAAAACTGGCGCCCGCGGCCTCAGGTCGATTCTAGAGGGCATATTGCTCGATACGATGTTCGATCTTCCCGGCATGGACGGTGTCGATGAGGTGATGATCGACAAGGACGTTATTGAGGGCCGCAAAGAGCCGATCCGCGTGTACACCCAGAAAGAAAAAACCGGCGACGCAGCCTGATCATCGCCGCCGGGTACTAAAAGGCGGCGATGATGTTCCCAACCGATGAACCATTGGCCCCGCTGATCGGCTATCGGCCCGTCGCGGCAGGTGATCTGGACTGCATCGCGAAGGTCTGGCTCAATGGTTGGCTTTCCACCGGCATTCCGCTCGCTGAGCAGCCCACGTTTCCGATACTTCGTACCCGCATCGAACGCGAAATTGCGACGGGATGTTGGCAAGTTACCGTTGCGGTGGTTGACGGTGAAATTGCCGGTTTCGTGGCAATCAGCCCTGCGGCCGGGGTGGTTGAGCAGCTATTCGTGGCACCCGAACATCACCGCCAGGGGATTGGCCTTGCGCTGCTGACGCTTGCACGCGCCGATATGCCGAATGGTTCGTCATTATGGACGCACGCCGACAATTTTGGTGCTGCCGCCTTCTATGCAAAGGCGGGCATGACCTTTGTCGGACCCGGCATCCACCCCAAACAGGGCCATCCGATTTTGACCTTCGCCTTTGAGCCGGTTGACGCATGAACATTCATCTCGCCCGCAGCGACCAGCGCAGGACGATCGCGGCGATGCTGGCGCGAGCCTTTTTTGATGATCCGGCGATTAGCTGGATTTTCCCTGATCGGCTGGAACGGTCAAAACGGCTGCCGAAGCTGTTCATGCTTTTGTTCGATTCGGATGCAGATAAGGGCATGCGGCTGGTGACTGAGCGGGGGGAGGCGGCAACCTTTTGGCGTGCGCCGGGGCAGTCGCAGACCGGGCTGCTCGAAACGCTGGTCCATTTGCTGCCGATGCTAAATTGTTTCGGCACGGCCATCGGCCGGGGCATGGCGGTTGGCGATGCAATTGATGCGCATATGCCTGCAGGCGATTTCTGGTATCTCCATATTGCCGGATGCGATCCGATCCACCAGGGTAAGGGGATCGGGGCGGCGGTGGTGCGTGCCGGGCTGGAACGCGCAGTCGACGGCCGTTTTCCGGCTTATCTCGAAACGCCGCTGGAGAAGAATATTGGCTTTTACCAGTCGATGGGCTTTGCGGTGACTGATGAGTGGACAGTACCGCGCGGCGGGCCGCGCTTTTGGTCAATGTGGCGACCGGTATAGCGGGCTCCCTAAGCCCCCACGCATTCGAACAGACGGATATCGTTTGCGGATGCGCGCTCATGCCACGCAGCGCGCGCGGCAACGGCATCGCCGAACTGCGGGTTGACATAGGCGAGCAGAATCGGGCGGGATCGATCTCGCGCCTTTGCCGCCTCAAGTTGATCGAGGCATCCGGCCAAAATCTCTTCGCCGAAGGAATTATAGAGGTAACAGAATAACGGCCCGGCCGGGGGCACATAGTCCGCGGCATTGCCCTGCCAGAACTCCGGCGTCACCTTTGCGCCGCCGCGCGCCGTAAAGGTCATGCTGTTGGTTTGGGCAATGGATGTGAGCATCGCTGAATATTCTACGCCGATCGCGCGGGCAAAGGGCTTGGCAGCGGCTAGCAGGACAATACGGCCCTTACCGCAACCATAATCGATGAAGACATGCTCGGCGGGGGTGATCGCGGCCAGCGCTATCGCTTCATCCAGAATGTGCGCGCCGCTCGGCTGGTAGTGAAAGCTGCCTTTTTTGAGTGATGTCGGAAAATCGAGCGCATTCATGCCGATCTGGCGGCTGGTATCTGTACCCCATTGCCGATCAAAGGCCTGGTCCGCCCGCACTGCCGCGCGAGCTTTCGGCATCGCCTGTTTGATGATGGCGGTGATCGTTTTGACGCTGGCCTGAATCAACTGCGCAGGAGAACGCCCTGCAATCCCTTGCCTGACTCTGGCAAGGGCGGATGGTGAGGGTGTTGTATTCATGGACAAGGAGAACTCATTGCTAAAATGCGAAGAATGAGTTTCGTTATTACGGCAACGCTGGTTGCATTATGCTTAACTCGCCGCGCGCCAGATATTGATGACGCTCGAAGTTTAGAGGCCATCTGATCCGGTTATTCTGAGCGTAAAATCAGGGTATGCCACAACTGATGTGGTCGGCCGTCCGTCGTTAAATGGCGTCAACACGATTGGTCTGTAAGGTGGCTCGTTGGCTGATCCCCGTTCATGATCCAGTTACAGCGTTGCCTCAATTGCGCGCGCGGCAAGATCAGGGTCTACAGCGGCGGTGATGGGCCGACCGATCACAAGGATTGACGCGCCGGCATCCAGCGCAGCGCGGGGCGTAACAACGCGCTTCTGATCGCCTGCAACGCCATCCGCAAGGCGCAGGCCAGGCACGACAAGGAAACCTCGCGGCCATTTTTTATGCACAGCGCCAACTTCCGCGCCAGAACAGACAATTCCGTCCACCCCCGCGGCCATTGCCAGGTCGGTTAATCGCATCACCTGATCATGCGGGCTGCCGTCAACGCCGATCGACGCCAGATCCTCACTGTCAAGGCTGGTGAGCGTCGTGACAGCGACAACCTTCGTCCCCGCAGGCGCTGCCGCCTTGGCATCTTCCAGCATGGCACGCCCACCGGCTGCATGGACGGTCAGGATCGCTGGCTCCAGCCCGGCAAGTGCCTGAATTGCCTTGGCGACGGTGTTCGGTATGTCGTGCAGCTTTAAGTCCAGGAAGATCGGCAGGCCAAACTCGGCCATATCCCGCACACCGTGGCGGCCATTGGCAACGAAGAATTCCAGGCCTAGCTTGATACCGCCAACATGGTGCCTGACCTTTGCCACCAGCGCCCGAGCGCGATCAATATCGGGCGTATCAAGGGCGACATAGAGCTTGGTTCTCATAGAGCCCTCCTCATCAGGCCGGATCGCTTGGGATTATTGGTCCATCCGGGGTTGCCAAGGACGTTGGCGCGGGCGGGAGTGCTGTCTGAGCGGCGGCGCGCAGATCAGCGACGGCGCGCTCTGCGGTCGACAGTTTCTGGCTCATCCGCCACTTCACCGCATGATGGTACAACAGCACGGGGAACAGCCCGGCCAGAAACGTCAGCACAAGGAGAAGTGGCAGGTTCACTTCGGCAATCAATCCAGCCCACAGCTTGATCGGCACCGTCGTCCAGTTGCCAATCGAGAATACCGCGACGGAAACCGCGAGCAAAAACCAGAAGAGCGTTTTCAAAAACTGCATTGGATGCTCCGTTCCACCAAGCAGCGGTGTAGGGCGATGATCATGGTTTTGCCAGCCTGCCCGGTTTTGCCAAACAACTGCCCTACCCAATCTCGGAGCGCAACGATGCGATCAGCGCGGCGATCTGGGTCAGCTTTGGCTCTTCCTCATCCAGAATCGCCAGAAAGGCATCACGCTTGATCGTGGCGATCCGGCCGGGTTTCATTCGCATCGTGGGGGGCAGTGCAGACACGACGATGTCGATCAGGCGTTCCGCCCCGTGCAGCCGCCCCCACAAATAATCATTTTCACGATAGGCACGGCTGAAGAATGCGCCGAAACTGTTGAACTGAATTCCTTTCAGCGTTGCCTCTGCGCCGCCTGCACGGATTGATTTCGCGTCATCGGGCGCAATCCGGTCGACTTTGATCGCGTCAAATTCATCAATTCCTTCGCCTTGCAACAGCGGCAAGGTGGCGACATCGAAATAGGGAAAGCCCAGATAAGCAAGCAGCATAGGCCGCCGAACTTCCCGAGACGAGAGGCCGAGCGCGGCAGAAAGGCGCACCTCCGTTTCGTCATCAAGTGACTTCAGATTTAGCGTTTCGGCCAATCGTTCAAGCACCGGCCCGGCATCGCTGCGCAACGCCAGCACATCGCGCTGCAATGCCAAGTAAGGCTCGGAACGCTTGCACTCGATATAGGTGGCGAGCGAGGTGTAGATTGCCCCGCGCAGCGCCGCGAGATCATCTTCCGCAAATCCGCTTTCCACCTCACCCAAACGGCGTGCCATCATGCGCAACCGACGGATGCGAAATCCCAGATCATAAGAACGCAGAAACGCGATCATCGCCGGATTGGCACCTCCGGCAAAAGTTGGTCCCATATCGTCCATGCCCTGCGCCCTTACAGTTGCGGCAACAAGGCGACGTATCTGATCCAGCCGGTCCTGCCCGGGTTCTCCGCCAACGCTGTGCAGCAATTGGGAAATGTGTTCGATCACCCCGGCAAGCTTCAAATGGCCGTAAGCGGCATAGCCATAGCCAGCCTTGGTTGCGGCCGAGACCTGTGCTCGCCGACGCCAGGTGCCCAGCCGCGCGACGGTCGGCCGGTCAAGGAACAAGGTATAGCCGAATAGCGCTTCAACCTGTTTTTCAACTTCGGGACGAATCCCCGCGATAATTTCGCTCATCTGTTCAATCCGGTGAGACCGATCGGCAATAGCCTCAAGATTGTCGCGGATTGGCTGTTGTCGGGGAAGTTCTGATACCGCGCCGATGATCGTCTGGAAAAAGCCCGGCACGCCGCCCTTGCGGCCACCAAGGTTGAGCTTCGCGCCGGGAAATGGATCAATGTAAACAAACCGCCGGTCTACTTGTCGCCGCGCCGGGCGTTCGCGCAGTGCCTCAATCGCCGGCCGAAAAGGGGCATTGGCGAGCACCGATCCGTCGATCAGCACTGCTTGATCGGCACAATTGGCGGCATATTGGCGTGGCAGATTGCGGCTGAGGAAATCCTCGCGCTCCGGCCACGATACGTCACGCGCGGCCAATACCTTGTCTATCTCACCAACGGTGCAGGGGGGGAATGCGCCTGGAAAGCTTGATGTGGCGCGTGCTGCAAAGGTGAGCTCGCCGGGGTGGGCCAGTGTTTCGGTGGCAACACCGTGATCCGAAAAGGAAAAGATTAGTCGGTGTTCGGTTTCAATCACTTCGGGGGGTGAATTCAGCGCCAGCAATTCGGGATGGCCGGCGAAATCAGTGACGGTGACGAACAGGTCGAGCGGCTGTTCCTTTGGCAGCAGCCGAGGCCCCTTCGGTGCCTTCGCCATTGCGTCAAATGCATCAAGCATCAAATGACTGAACATCTCACCGCCAAAGGGCGGTTCAAACCACCGGGATCGCACAAATCGCGACAATTTGGCCCGCACTTCGTTACGCGCACCGGCTTCTACCAGCGCGTCGACGCTATCACCGGACCGGCGCTGCGCCAGCCAGACTAGCGGTATTGCCCAAATCTTGGCCAGCCGATGTCTGGGACCTTGTTTGGGATCGATCAGCGCCTCGATATCGGCGCTGTTCAGCCATAGGTCAGTCAGCGGTTCGAGCGATTGCCCGGTCGAAATGGCCTGGCCCAAAAACACGCCATTGATGCCGCCCGCACTTGCACCGGCAATAATGTCCACCAGGACGCGCAGGCGCAGCCCGTGTTCTTTTTCAATCTCTTGCAACAGCGCGCGGTATACACCCTCGCTACCGCTGACCGGGACTTGCCCCTCCAGAAATGCACAGCTTGCCCGGGCCAGCCGCCAGATTTCCTTGGAAATACCGTGCATATAGACCGCAAGGCTGATGCCCCCATAGCAAACCAGCGCCAGCCTCAGCTCTTTCTCGCGGATCATGCCACCCCCTCTATACGCGCCCAGACCGGTAGGTGATCGGATGCCCTTCGTGCCAGCGGGCTAGCGTTGACGCCGCATGCTACCACCCGCAGGTCGCGCGTCATCATGATCCGGTCAAGCCGTGCGATGGGGGCGCGGGCGGGGAAACTCGCTGGCGTTTCGGCGATGCGGAATGGTCGGGCAAATTCATGCAGGCACCCCATGGTCGCGCTCCATTCGTTCAGGTCGCCCATCAACAGCGTGGGAAGGGCCGGTCGCGCGCCCTGCGCCTCCGCGATGATCGCCAGCGCCTGTTTTCGCCTGCGAAGGCCGGAAAGATCAAGATGCATGCCGAAAATGCGCAGAGCTAGTCCATCCGGCATCTGGATATCAGCCATGACCGCGCCACGCGGCTCCAACCGAGGCAAGTCAATGCTGCTTGCGCCCAGCACAAATGCGCCGTGGCGGATAAGAATCATGTTGCCATGCCACCCCATGCTGTTGGCGCGTACGCCAAAGGTGATGGGGTGCCAGCCAGCGCGATGGAGCATCGCTTGCGGCAATACTGCTGCCCGCGCGCCAAACCGCCGGTCAGCCTCTTGCAGCGTGACGATATCGGCTGCGATTTCTGCCAGCACGCCCAAAATCCGGTCGGGATTACGCTGCCGATCAGCGCCGATTGCTTTATGAATGTTATAGCTGGCAACGGTAATCATCTCAGCCCTTATCGGCGGCACGGACGCGCCTGTGCAAGCGGATTGCGATTCGGCGGGAATAGGGGCGGGAAGGGGATGGTGCCGGCTGCAGGAATCGAACCCGCGACATCCAGTTTACAAAACTGGCGCTCTACCAACTGAGCTAAGCCGGCATCCAATTTCGCTCCTTGCGTCAGACGACGCCGAAGGTCCAGCCCTCGGTTGCAGCAATTTCGTGGTTTAGGGCTTTTGGCGCCCATTTGGACACATCGCCTGCAGTGGCGCGCAACCATGCAGCGGTCAGGATCGCGTCGGTGGCATGATCGTCATACCGGTCTAGCGGTACGTGCGGGCGGCTGCCAATCGCGGGGTGGGTAAGCGCGGCGTCCAGTGCGCGCGGACCGCGCATTTTGCTGATGCCCTTGCGCAACCCGGCGGCCCGTGCGGCGATTGTTGTGTAGATTTCAACCACTAGCGCGCCGGTGTCCGGCACTGGATCGATTGGCCAAACGGGCACGTCAGCGCCAAGATGGTGGAGCAGGCGCATTCCCGCAAAGCTTGCCTTGGCGACCTGCGCCGCGCCGATTGCATCATAAACTGTGGATGGCTTGCCCCCGCCGCTGGCGTTGAAATGCGCTTCGCACCGGCGAAAATGCATGAAATTTGCCTTGGGGCCATCCGCCGCGCTCAGATAAAAATGGCGGCCCCGCCGGGTTTCCAAAAATGATGCTGCCCCCAAATCGGGATCGCTGCACGCAGCATCGACATAGGCCCAAAACGGGCGGGCGGTATGGGGAGTTGGTTCTCCGGGCAAATAGGCACCGCGTTGGACAAAAGGTGGCGCAAAGCTGAAATCGAACCCAACGAGCAACCGATCGCTTTTGTGCGCGCGCAGCCAATCGAGGATCGCCGTGCGCGACCAGATCCCCGATGGGGCATCAATCAGCCGAGGCGCGTCATCGCCCGTATCACACATAGCGAGTGCAATGCCCCGGTGACGGCTGCCCTTTGCGCCTGACCAATCGATTGCAGCGAAATGCTTGAACTGATTCACTTCTTCAGGCGCGGGCGGGCAGCGGGACGGCTCGCCGCCTGATCGCGTGCGCGCTCGATCATCGCCCTCACCCGATCAGGATCGGCGCTGTCATAGCGGACCAGCAATGAAGGCCAGCCATGATAATGCGGCGTTTCCCAAAAAGTGTCGGGATCAGTTTCGATCAGCACTTCCTTGGTATCGCGGTCGATCTGCAGAACGAACGAGTCGGGTTCCCCGCTGCCCGAAAGAAAGGCGCGGCCATTGCTGACGATCTTGACCGCTGGCTTTCCATAAAAAGGCGCGACATGGGTATCCGCCAGCCCGAGCGCGAAGGCGACGACGTCCTCCCAATTGCTGATCACCGCGCCCGTCACTTTACCACCGCAAGCACGTCTGCTGTAAATTTGGCGATATCAAAGCTGGCATTGCCCGGATCTTCGCCGCGCCGGACAATCACGATGTCGCGGCTGGGCACCATGACCACATACTGCCCACGGCTGCCATTGGCGGAAAAGGTGTCGGCGGGAACGCCTGGCGATTTGTTGATCAGCCAGAATGTTGCGCCATAGCCAAAGGCGCCGGGAGGTTGCGGCCCGCTCGGCGTCGTTACATACTTCACCCAACCGGTGGGTAACAACCGTTCGCCGTTCCAGACGCCATCGTTAAGGCAAAACTGCCCGAACCGGGCCAGATCACGCGCCGTGGTCCACATCCGGCTGGACAGGATATAATCACCCCGCAAATCGGCCTCAGCCACGCTGTGGCGCATCCCCAGCTTCGCAAATAGCGCGGATTGCGGGAAGAGACGGTAGCGCGCCTCGCCTAGCCCGGTGCGAAGCGACAGCATGGCGAGCAGAATATCGTTGTTGGCATAACGAAACCGGGTGCCAGGCCGTGCCTCCAGCGGCCATTGCGCGACATTTTCCTGGACACCGCTGCCGCCAAAATAAATCGCGTCGGTGCGGTTTCCTGCTGTGTCGCTGTGCAAACCGCTCGCCATGCGGAGCAGATTGTCGAGCGTGATGGCATGGCGCGGATCACGTGGATCGGCCCAGGCGGTGATCGGCGCGGGTTGATCGACCTTAACCGCCCCGGCCTTCACCGCCATGCCGGCCAACGTACCGGTAATGCTTTTGGCTACCGACCACGTTCGATTGGCAACAAACGGCCCAAATCCCGATGCATATTGCTCGGCGATAATCTGGTTGGCTTTTACAACCACCACGCCAGTGGTTTTGGTGCCCTTGCCATAACTGTTTGCGTCGAACGCGCGACTGACTGGCTCAAGCGTCTGAATCGACTTTGGTGCGACCATATCACCGCGCGGCCATGCGCCTTTTGCCGGACCGGCAGGGCCGGTCGTGCCAGCGACCGTCGCCGGAATGAGCTGCGTCGATGCGCCCACGGGCAGGGTGGTGCAGCCGGTTGCTGCCGACCACAAAGCAATGCGGGGGGGCATGTCGGCAGCAAAGGCCACCGTTACTGCCTTGGCGCGCTGATTGATCGTTGCTGCCAGTTTTGCAACGGAAGAGTCGAATTCCGGGTAAATACCATGAAGTTCATCTGCTGCGATCTGCGCTTCTGTCCTTCCGGCAATAAACACAGCGCCGCAGGTAATCGTTGCTTTGTATCCTGCGGCGAGCGCGAGTTCGTAGGCGCTTGGTTGACGCGCCTGCTGTGCGCTCACCGGCAGCGCGGTGGCGCACAAGGTCAGCCACACAAAACTATGCGTCAGCCGCATGTTTCAACCCTTCCCAATAGGCAATGCGCTCAGCAATGCGCTTTTCAAAACCCCGGTCGCCGGGGCGATAAAATTCCTGCGGCTTCATTTCCGCTGGCCAGTAATTTGCCCCTGAAAAGCCCGCATCCGTATCATGATCATAGGCATAATCCTTTCCATAGCCGATATCCTTCATCAGCTTGGTTGGTGCATTCAAGATGTTTTGCGGGGGCATTAACGATCCGGTATCGCGCGCTGATTTCCAGGCTGCCTTTTGTGCTTTGTAAACTGCATTCGATTTGGGGGCGGTGGCGCAATAAAGGCAAGCCTGTGCAATCGCGAGTTCCCCCTCCGGCGAACCCAAAAAATCATAGGCATCTTTGGCGGCAAGGCACTGCACCAGCGCTTGCGGATCGGCCAGGCCAATATCCTCGCTGGCAAAACGCGTGATCCGCCGCAAAACATAGAGCGGCTCTTCACCCGCTGTCAGCATTCTGGCGAGGTAATATAACGCTGCTTGCGCATCGGACCCGCGCATTGATTTGTGGAGGGCGGAAATGAGATTATAATGCCCCTCGCGATCCTTGTCATACACCGCCATTCTGCGTTGCAGGAAAGTGGAAAGCGCCGACGGATCGAGCAATTCGGGCAGGTTGACGCCAAACAGCGTTTCAGACTGATTGAGCAGAAACCGCCCATCGCCGTCTGCTCCTGAAATTAATGCCGCGCGCGCATCGGGTGTGAGCGGGAGAGGGCGGCCTTCGATGGCCGTTGCCCGATCGAGAAGCTGGCCAAGGGCGTCGGGATCAAGCCGGTTAAGCACCAGTACCTGCGCCCGGCTCAACAGCGCCGCGTTCAGCTCAAAAGATGGGTTTTCGGTCGTTGCACCGACCAGAATAACCGTGCCATCCTCCACATAGGGCAAAAAACTATCCTGCTGTGCGCGATTGAAGCGGTGAATTTCATCCACAAATAGCAACGTGCGCTTGCCGACCCGGGCATGTTCGCGCGCTTCGGCGAAAATCCTCTTGAGGTCGGCCACGCCTGAGAAAACCGCTGAGATAACCGCAAATCGAAGCCCGACGGCATCAGCCAGCAACCGCGCGATGGTGGTTTTGCCGGTACCCGGCGGTCCCCACAGGATGATTGACGACAACCTTCCTGCCGCCACCATCCGGCCAATTGCTCCTTCAGGCCCGGTCAGGTGATCTTGCCCCACCACATCTTCTAGCCGCGTTGGGCGCAGGCGATCTGCCAATGGAGCATCGGCAGCCGGCGCAGGAGGCGGTTGGTCGGCGGGGGGAAAAAGGTCAGCCATACAGGCCAAGATAGACGTATGAAAATAATTTGCAGCAACCCTTGTTTAAGTGCACTCAAGATATATCTTCGTCATAGCTTGAAATGTAAAAGGGAATGAAAATGTTTCACATGCACGGGAATCGTCACTGCGGGCCTCGTGGTTCGCGGCGCTGGGGCCCTTTTGCGGTCACGTGGGAGGTCGACAGTGCCGACATGGGCGGCAGCGGGCGCGGTCGTCGCGGCCGGATGTTTGATGGCAGCGAGTTGCGACTCATTCTGCTTAAGCTGATCGCCGATCAGCCGCGCCATGGCTATGATCTGATCCGCGAGATCGACGAGCTGACCGGTGGTGCCTATGCGCCAAGCCCCGGCGTCGTTTATCCCACCCTCACCCTGCTCGACGATATGGGGCTGATCGAGGAACAAAAGGCCGAGGGTGCAAAAAAGCAGTTTGCCGCGACGGAAGCGGGCAGAGTTCACCTTGTTGAGCGGGCAGACGACATCACAGCGCTGTTCGCGCGGCTCACCGATCTGGGGGCCGAACGTCAGCGAACCGATAGCGCCTCAATTCGGCGGGCAATGGGCAATCTGCGATCAGTGCTGATGCATCGTTTCTCGCGCGGCGAGATGAATACCGAAACGCTGCATAAAATCGTCGCGATGATTGACGATACCGCACAGAAGATCGAGCGGCTTGATTAACCCGCACGGCGGCGGGGTGCGTTACCGCCCCCGCCGCGCCAGTACCGCAAGATATTTGTCGACAACCTTTTGGTTGATCGCATCCCAGCCATAAGCCGAGCTGAGCGATTCACCGGCCAGCCCTTGATCATCAGCCAGGTCTCGGTCTTGCGCATAGGCTTGGAGCGCATCGGCATATCCCGCGATGTTACTCGGGTCGACGAGTCGTCCGTTGACGCCGTCGTCGATCAGGCTGGTCGCCCCCGTCGCAATCGCTGCCACCACAGGAACCGCGCACGCCATAGCCTCCAACGTTACATTGCCAAACGTCTCGGTGACACTCGGGTTGAACAGAACATCCATCGAGGCGACAGCGCGGCCAAGATCGCTGCCCTCTTGAAAGCCGCCAAACACCGCCGTTGGCACCTGGCTCGCAAACCAGCCACGCGCGGGGCCTTCGCCGATCACCAACACCCGGTGGGCGACGCCGCGCCGTTCAAGCTCGGCGATGACCGACGCAAACACGTCAAGACCCTTTTCAAGAACGAGGCGCCCCAGAAAGCCGATGACGAATTCTGTGTCGCCAATGCCCAGGTCGCGCCGCCACGCCATGTCGCGGGCGGCAGGCGTAAAAATCGTGCGATCCACGCCACGTGACCAGATGCCAATGTCATCATTCATGCGCTGCTCACGCAGCAAATCCACCATCGACTGTGATGGCGGCAGGATGGCATCGCAGCGCCGATAAAAGCGCCGCAGAATTGCGACAGCCGCCGGCTCGAGAAAGGCACCACCATAGTAACGCAGATAGGTTTCAAAACGGGTGTGTACCGACGCGACTACGGGTAAGTCATGATTGCGCGCCCAGGTAACGGCACGGTGACCCAGAAAATCGGGGGCCGACACATGCACAAGATTGGGCGCAAACGCTGCAAGGTCGCGCCGCAACACACCCGGCAGCCCCATGGCAACCCGGTATTCGCTGCGACCAGGCAGTGCAAACGAAGGCGCGCTCACCAGGTCGCCCGTCGGCGCGAAGGCTGGGTTTGCCACCGTCGGCGCATAAACGCGCACTGCAGCGCCCTGCGCCAAAAGATAGCCGACAAGGCGGTTGAGCGCCTGTGTCGGCCCATCGCGCACATAATTATAGTTGCCGCTGAACAGGGCAATGCGGAGTTCGGTCGCTTTCATCGACCGCTGCCATAGCGCGCGGGCCGGGTCGTGACTATCTCTGCGCATCACCAAATCTTCGATCAAATTTTTTTTGGGAGCAACCCGATGGTCAATCTTTCCGCTTTCCCGATTAGCGCTCGCTGGCCTGCGCAGCATCCTGACCGGCTTCAGCTCTATTCGTTCCCCACGCCCAATGGTGTGAAGATATCGATCATGCTGGAAGAACTTGGCCTGCCTTATGAAGCACATATGATCGACATCATGGCTGGGGACAGCCAATTGGATGCGTTCCGCAGCCTAAATCCCAATGGCAAAATTCCCGCGATCATGGATCCAGAGGGGCCGGGCGGGGTGCCGTTCGCGCTGTTCGAAAGTGGTGCGATCCTGATCTATTTGGCGGAAAAAACCGGCCGTTTGCTGCCGAGTGATCCGGTCGCAAGGTACCAGGCGATCCAATGGGTGATGTTCCAAATGGGCGGGCTCGGGCCGATGACCGGGCAAATGGGGTTTTTCGTCAAGTTTGCGGGCAAAGAATGGGAAGACAAGCGCCCGCGTGACCGTTTTGTCGCCGAAGTACGACGCATTTTGAGCGTTATGGACAGTGTTCTTGCAGATCGGGACTGGTTTATGGGCGCAGAGTACACGATCGCCGACATCGCAATGATCGGCTGGATAAACGCAATCCCCAATTTCTACGGTGCTGCGGAGCTTGTCGGCTTTGGTGACTTTACACAGGTGAATGCCTGGCTTGACCGTGCGTTGGCGCGCCCTGCCGTCCAGCGCGGATTGACCATTCCGGCGCGTGGCTAGCCCCCCAGACCAAAGCCCGTATCGACTTTGAACTGTCATCTCGAATTGACACTTTGATGTGTTAAGCTAGGGTTACACTGATGCGAGACGAGTCGGCTGCGTCCGGTGCCGGTGTTATTGGCTAAGGTGTTGTCTCGATACTCGTGTTGAACGCGAGAGGGTCCGCCGAGGGGGTGGGTCTTTCGTGCCATGTCCTCCGGGCAAGGGGAGGGCATGGTAACGGACGCGAGTGTCGAAAGGAGAAGTGTCTTGGCTGATGATACTCAGGTTTACCCATCCGGGTTGACCCTGGAACAGGCGAACGAAATCCAGCAGGGCCTCATGTGGGGCACCCGAATTTATGCTGGTATCGCTGTATGCGCGCACGTGCTTGCGTTCATGCTGACGCCGTGGCTGCATTCGTAAGAAAGGGCTAGGTTATGAACGAAGGACGTATCTGGCTTTACGTGAAGCCAACGATCGGAATCCCGGTCTTTTTCCTCGCATTTGTAGCAGCATCGCTGCTGGTGCATGCGTCGATCCTGTACAACACAACATGGTTCGCTGCGTTTTTTCAGGGCGGAGCAGTAGCTGCACAGGCAGCGCCAGAAGCTGCCCCGGCCGCTGCTCCAGCAGCTGCTATGGAGGCTGCACCAGCGATGGAAGCAAACGCTGCACCAGCGATGGAAACCAACACCACGCCATAATTATCCGTCCGGTTGGCCGCTACGGTATAAACGGTGTGAAAACTAATTGGGGGTCGAGCCTATCCGGTTCGGCCCCTTTTTTCGCAATGCAGTTCTCGATGGCCTGACCGGCATGTCTTAGCGCGGATGAGCAGGAGCCTGCCAATCAAGCGCACTAAAGCAGGGTGACTTTAGGTTGGATCACTTTGCAAACCGTTCGCGTCTAGCCCATCGACTGGCTGGCAACGCAGCCGCTCTGGATCGGCCTCGACATTAAGGCCGAAACCGAGACCCACCGCGCATCGGTAATGGCGTGTTCCTCGACTTCGCCCGAAACGAACGGGCCAAAGTAGAGTCATCAGGCTCTAACGAGGGCATTTGCAGATCTGGCTGCTCAACGCAGCCTAACCCGCCAGGCGCTTGCGCAGCAGCGGCACCATCGTCACGATTGTTGCAACCAGCAACGCCACTTCAAGACTGTATACCGCAATATACCCAGATGCCTGCGGCTGCCACGGCCCAGTAATGGCCGCGCGCGATACCAAATCACGGATCACGCCGCCCAGCGCTGCGCCAAGGCCTGCCGCAGTCGCCTGCACAGCACCCCAACTGCCCAGCGCCAGCCCGATCTGATCCTTGGGCGCAAACTGCATCGTCGCGGTCAGCGTGCCGTGGCTGAACAGGCCGGCGCCGAAGCCGATCATCGTCACGCCGACGGTGAACAACTCGGCTGATCGGATCGGCGCGGCCCCGATGACCATCAGGAATGCCGGTATCCCCACCAGCGCGCCAATGCTTGCCATACGAAACGGATCGGCACCCCGGCTCAGCACACGCGAGGCGAGCGCAAACCCGATCAGGCTGCCCCCGGCAAACGCTGCGGTAAGCTTTGTCGTCGCGCCCACGCCCAGCAAAAGCACCTGACCGCCATATGGTTCTAGCAGAATATCCTCCATGCTGAACGCCAGCGTGCCAAATCCTACCGCCATCAGGCGACGCATCGCATGCGGTTCGGCGATGTACCGATTCCACGAATCGCTGAAGCTGGGCTGAGGTGCCGCCGACCGGTTACGCAAATGGCCGGGCTGAAAACTCTCCTGCTTCCACAGCGCGGCGAAATTGAGCAGCACGGTTACCATCGCCGACCCTTGGATCACCTGGATCAGCCGCCCCGATGTAAAATTCACCAAGGTCGCGCCAAACACCAGCGCGCTAACGATCGACCCGATCAACAGCATGACATACATCAGCCCAACCACATTGGGCTGTTGGTCCTCCGGCGCCAGATCAGTCGCCAGCGCGAGGCCAACGGTCTGGGTTATGTTGATGCCAGCGCCGACAAGCAGGAAAGCAAGCGCCGCCGCAGCCTGCCCGATCCATTTCGGCGCATCGCCTGACTGGCCCGCGCCCGCCAGCACCAGCAATGCAAAGGGCATGATCGCCAACCCGCCAAATTGCAGCATCGTACCTTGAAACAGATAGGGTACCCGCCGCCAGCCAATTGCCGACACATGCGTATCTGATTTGAACCCGATCAATGCGCGAAACGGGGCGAACAGCAGCGGCAGCGATAACATGATGCCCACCAGTGAGGCCGGGACACCAAGCTCAACGATCATCACCCGGTTCAGCGTGCCGACCAGCAGCACGAGCGACATGCCCACCGATACCTGGATCAGAGACAGCCGTAATAGCCGGCTAAGCGGCAGATCAACGGTTGCCACATCGGCAAAGGGCAGGAATTTCGACCCCCAGCCCAGCCAGACGCGCGACATCCGATCGTTCAACTGCCTCATGCCCGGCAAGCCCTTTTTTGCCGTAGAGCCATGCCCAGTGCGACCATGCGGTTGTTCCGCCATTCCCTCCCATCTCCGCCCGTTTTTTCGCTTCTTCAACGTGTTTGAACCCCGCCATGGTGGTTGACAAGCCTTGCCCAAAGCGAATTGCGTTCCAACCTTGCGTTCTTGGTGTGTTCCTGCCAAAAAATCCCCATGGCCAAACCTCAGAAACGTTATGTCTGCCAATCCTGCGGATCAGTCTCGCCTCGTTGGGCTGGGCAATGTGGTGAGTGCAGCGAATGGAATACGCTGGCGGAGGAGGCGGGGGCCGCGGTGACGCCGTTTGCGGCCAAGCATCATCTGCAATCCGGCGGACGGACGATGCAACTGGTGAGCCTGGATAGCGAGATTGCGCTGCCTGAGCGTTTGCCAACCGGCATTGCCGAGCTTGACCGCGCGCTAGGCGGCGGATTTGTCGAAGGATCGGCAACGCTAATTGGCGGCGACCCTGGTATCGGCAAGTCAACCCTGTTGCTGCAAGCCGCCGCCAAGCTTGCGCTGGCAGGGCACAGTGTTGCCTATGTTTCAGGTGAAGAAGCGGCAGATCAGGTACGGTTGCGCGCACGGCGGCTGGGATTGGGCAATGCGCCGGTGCAGCTTGCGGCCGCGACCTCCACGCGAGACATTCTGACGACTTTGGGCATGGGCAAGCCCCCGGCGATGTTGGTGATCGATTCGATACAGACGATGCATTCCGACTTGATTGAGGGGGCACCGGGCACCGTCAGTCAGGTTCGCGCGTCGGCGCAGGAACTGATCCGGTTCGCCAAAGAACGTGGCACAGCGGTGGTGCTGGTGGGGCATGTGACGAAGGATGGCAGTATCGCCGGGCCACGCGTGCTCGAACATATGGTCGATACAGTGCTGAGCTTTGAGGGCGAGCGCAGCCACCAATACCGCATTCTGCGCGCGATCAAGAACCGGTTTGGCGGTACGGACGAAATTGGCGTGTTCGCGATGGTGGAAGCGGGGCTGGCCGAGGTGTCGAACCCGTCTGCGCTGTTCCTTACCCAGCGCGACGAAGGCGTAACGGGGACGACGGTGTTTCCCGCGCTGGAGGGCACGCGGCCGGTGCTCGTTGAAATTCAGGCGCTGGTGGTGCGACTGGCGAGCGGGGCGACCCCGCGCCGCGCGGTGGTCGGCTGGGATTCGGGGCGGCTGGCGATGATCCTTGCGGTGCTGGAGGCGCGGTGCGGACTTAGTTTTTCAAGCTCTGAAGTGTATTTGAACATCGCAGGCGGATACCGCGTGCAGGATCCGGCTGCTGATTTGGCGGTTGCCGCCGCGCTTATCTCCGCGCTCAGCGAACGTCCGGTGCCGATTGATTCAGTGGCGTTTGGTGAAGTTGCGCTATCGGGAGAAATCAGGCCGGTGGCCCATGGGGCTCTGCGCTTGAAGGAAGCTGGCAAGCTGGGCTTTGAACGGGCACTGGTGCCTGCCGCTTTGGTGGGTGAAAAGCAGCCCCTGAAACTATCTGGTTTCAAGAACCTAGCCAGTTTCGTTGACCATATGCTCGGGCGTGGCTAGCGATCTGGCAACCGGCACACCATTTCTTGTGCTGGTAAACCCCGTTTCGGGGCACAGGGGATAGCCAGATGGGACTGACCGCACTCGATATCGTCGTGATCCTGCTTGTGGGCGGGGGTGCCGTGCTCGGGTTGATGCGCGGCTTTGTCACTGAAGTGCTGTCGCTCATGGTGTGGGTTTTCATCGTCTTTGCGCTGAAATTTCTGCACGCGCCCGTCACCACGATGCTGACTGATATGGTCGGTACGTCGGCGGGCGCTGCCGTGTTGGCGTTTGCGGTAATCGCGGGTGCCGTGTATTTTGGCGGACGATTGGTGGCGAATATGGTGGGTGAGCGGACTCGCACCTCAATCCTTGGTCCACTTGATCGTGCTTTGGGATTTGGTTTTGGCGCGCTGAAGGGGCTGATTTTGGCGAGCCTGGGATTTCTGCTGATCGTGCTGGTCACAGATACGATTGGCGGCGGGCCAAATCGGCGTCCTGCATGGATCACCAAATCGCGGACGTATCCGGTGCTGTCGATCACCAGTGCTGGCATTGCCGACTTTGTTGACAAGCGCCGCAAGGGGGAGGCTGCAGCAGCGTCGGACAATGTCAGCGCCCCTGCCGGTAATGAAGGCGACGCCGCAAAGTGAACGCGCCGCTTTATAATACCGAAATTCTAAGGCTGGCGGCGGCCATCCCGTTCGCCAATCGGCTGGTGGCGCCCATGGGCAGCGTTGAAAAACGCTCGCCCGTTTGCGGCAGCCGGGTAACCGTTGATGTAAATGTTGATGCAGAGGGCCGGGTTACAGAGATTGGCATGCAGGTGCGCGCGTGCGCGCTGGGGCAGGCGTCGGCATCGTTGATGGCTGCACATGCGATTGGGAAGCAGGCTACAGATTTTGCTGCAACACATGTCGCACTTGCCGGCTGGTTAGCTGGAGCTGACGCTGCTCCTGATTGGCCGGGACTCGACATTTTTCTGCCCGCGCGTCCGCACAGCGCGCGACACGCCTCCATAAGGTTGGCTTTTGAAGCAGCAGCAGAAGCGGCGTCGCTTGCGGCCAACCGGAAAGGCGATGGAGCATGATCGGGTCAACCTTGCGTGACGGCGTGATCCTGCTCGGTTTTGCGCTGGTATTCGTGCTGCTGTTTCGACGGCTTGGCCTTGGGGCGACATTGGGGTTCCTGGTGGCAGGGGCCGTGGTGGGGCCTCAAGTGCTGGGGCTGGTGGGTGATGCAGAACAGAAAATGGGGATTGCCGAACTGGGCATCACGCTGCTGCTGTTCCTGGTCGGGCTGGAGTTGAACCCCACGCGGCTTTGGCAAATGAAGCAGGATATTTTTGCGCTGGGCGCGTTGCAGGTTGCTTTGTGCGGCGCGGCGGTGGCGGGTATCGTTTGGATAATCGCCGGTTTTTCGCCCGCTGCTGCCCTCGCGGTCGGCCTGCCGCTGGCGCTGTCATCCACCGCCCAGGTACTGCCGATGCTGCAATCGGCGGGGCGGATGAAAACGCCGTTTGGCGAACGCACCTTTGCGATTTTGTTGTTTCAAGATCTGTCGATTGTGCCGATGATCACCATCGTCGCCGCCTTGTCCCGCGCGCCTGCCGCGCCCAATGCGCCGCCGGGCTGGCTGTTGGGGCTATATACCGTACTGGCGATTGTTGGGCTGGTCGCAGCCGGGCGCTTCCTGCTGCGGCCGATGTTCCGGCTGATCGGTGTGCTGGGTGAGCGCGAGATGTTCGTTTTCGCGGCGTTGTTCACGGTTATCGCCAGTTCTGCGGTCATGGAGGCGCTGGGGCTGTCGACGGCGCTTGGTGCGTTCATCGCCGGGGTGATGCTGGCCGACAGCCCGTATCGGCATGAACTGGAGGCTGATGTCGACCCGTTTCGGGCGATTTTGCTGGGGCTTTTCTTCCTGAGCGTCGGGATGATGCTCGATCTGAACGCGATTGCCGAACGCCCGCTCTTCGTGATCGGTATGGCCGCGCTGCTGATTATCGCCAAAACAGGCATTATGATGGGCATCGCGATGCTGTTCAAAATGAACTGGCGGCCTGCGCTCGCAATGGGCCTGTTGCTCAGCCAGGGCGGCGAATTCGGCTTTGTGCTGTTTGCGCAGGCCAAGGACGCGTTACTGATTGAACCGGAGGCGGCGAGCCTGTTTGGGGCGGTGGTGACGCTATCAATGGCGACAACGCCGTTCCTGATGATGTTCACAAGGCGGTTTCGCGCTGATCCAGCGGTAAGCGCAGAGGGGTTGGAAACCCCGCAGAGCGACGGCGCGAGCGCGCTGGTGATTGGTTATGGCCGGTTCGGGCAAACAGTGACGCAGATGCTGGTCAGCCAGGGCATCAGCGTTTCGCTGATCGACCGCGATCCTGAGATGATCGCGATGGCGGGCAGCTTTGGTGCAAAGGTTTATTATGGCGACGGGACGCGGCTTGATCTTCTTCGGCAGGCTGGCGCAGCAAATGTTCAGCTGCTTTTGTTCTGCGTTGATCAGGACCAGGTCGACGCACCCCTGCTTCACGCGGTGAAAAAGGCATTCCCGGCGGCGTCAGTGTTTGTGCGCGTTTATGATCGGCGGAGCATCGTCAAGCTAAAGGGTGCGCCAATGGCAGGGTCTGTCCGAGAAACGATGGAATCGGCAGTGGCGATGGCGCGACAGGCACTGAATGACGTCGGCGTCGATAGCGAGGAAATCGCCCGCACCGAAGCTGCGTATCGCACCCGCGATCTCGACCGGTTGAGGGCACAGGCAGTCGATGGTGATATGCATGCCGGCGACAGTCATTTGATCAGGGGGCGGCTGGCCCCGGTGGAGGAAGCCGGATGAACATGGTTTTGGTGTTTGCTGCGCTATCGGGCGCAATCGCCGTCGGAGCAGGTGCTTTCGGCGCACACGGCGCGTCGGGGGATCCCGCTGACTGGCTGAAAACCGGGGCGCAATATCAATTGCTCCACGCTGTGGCCGCGTTGGTGGCAGCCCAAATGGGCGCGCGCGGGCCGGGTTGGCTGTTCGTGATTGGCGCCGCAATTTTTGCAGGCACGCTTTACCTGATGGCGCTGGGGCTACCGCGCTGGCTGGGAGCGATCACACCGATAGGCGGCGCAATGCTGATTATCGGCTGGTTGTGGCTCGCCGTCACGCTGGCCACCACCAAGTCGAACTGATTAAATCACGCGATCAGGCCGCGACCCGCGCCAGTTCCTGTTCGAGCAGTCCCCCCAAATCGGCCAGCCGTGCGCGATCGGTTTCAGAAAACTCGCGCGGGCGATCATCAAGGATGCATAACGTGCCGATTGCAAAGCCGCTGGGCAGAACCAACGGCGTGCCGGCATAGAAGCGCACATTGGGCGGTCCAACCACGGTCGGATTGTCGCCGAAACGCGAATCCCTGAGCGCGTCATTGACGACCATCACGTCGGCGTGGTGGATCGCGTGCGCACAGAAAGATACGTCGCGCGGTGTTTGGGTGATTTCAGTGCCATAGGTTGATTTAAACCACTGCCGATCGTCGTCAACAATCGATACCAGAGCATAGGGAACGTTGAAAAGCGCAGCAGCGATGCGCGTGTAGCGATCAAACCGTTCGTCCCCGCCCGCTTCCACCAGGTTTAGCGCGCGCAGCGCCTGCAGCCGCTCCGTTTCATTTTCCGGGATACTGGCGCTGAGCCAGCGAAATGCGCTGCGCATCGTCCAGGTGCGAATCCGTGAACGGGCATATTCCACCGAAAAGGGTGTGCGCAGCCATTCGGAATGTTCGCCAAAATTGCCAAAACCGGCATCAGCGCCGCCCAGAAACAGAATCGGCGTGGTCGCCATATCTGGTCGGGCGCGGATGGATTTCGCCATCGCGAGCGCACCTGATTCGATCGCGCCGTCGATCAGGATCATCCCGGTCGTCGGTTGATCATCACGCAGGGCGGCGATGATGGCGCTTTCGCTGGTTTTCATGGTGACGGGCTCATCGGACACCGCCAGACGCATTTTCTCACGCAGCGCCTCATTCTGGGTGATCAGCAGGACAACCGCCTCACGCGATCCTACCGCTTGGTCCATGGTTGCCGTGTCTGCCTCGGTGGAGGCAGTTTTCGTGCCGCGGTAGTCGAGGATCATCCCTTCGGCTGCGCCAAAAACTTCTATTGCGCCGGCGGGCGTAATCGATTCGCGCATCTTTGCGACAACCGCGTCAATTGCGTCATCGGTCCGCAAGGGATCATGATGAGTGATCGCCAGCTGCTTGACGCCAACGGTTTGGCAAACCTGCAGCGAATATTCGACCGTGCTGTGTCCCCAACCCACTTTTCCAGCATATTCGGACGCGAGATATTGCGCGTCATGGATGACCAGATCGGCATCGCGCAGGAATTCGGCATGGGCCAGATCCTGCCCATCAAGCGCGCCAACGCCATCGGCTGCTTCGTGGGAATGTGGCTCATGATCACAGGCATAAACGACCACGGCACCGTCCACCTCAATGCGGAATGCGATCGTCAGGGCGGGATGGTTCAAATAGCGCGTCCGGATGACGACATCATCAATCCGGAACACGCCTTCCGATAGGTTGTTATAGTTCAGCTCAGCACCAAATGCCTCAGGCGTGATCGGGAAATACGTATATTCCATCTGACCAGCCAGCGTTTCGCGCAGCGATTCGCCAAACCCCTTGGGGGCATAGAAATCCCATTTATTGCCGGGGATGAAAAAAGGGGTGAAGAAAGGGATGCCCTGAATATGATCCCAGTGCGTGTGGCTGATAAGCACATGGCCGCGGGTGGGCTTTGGCCCCTCTTTCATCAGCATCTGGCCAAGGCCGTGCGCACCGGTGCCGCAATCGATGACGAGCAGCGTGCCCGCGTCGGATGTCACCTGCACGCATGACGTGTTGCCGCCATAACGAATCGTATCCGGGCCCGGCTTTGCCATCGACCCGCGGGTTCCCCAGAACCGTACCTGCATAAACGCCCCCCCTGAACTTATACGCGGGCCAATACACGCCCGGTGACTTGCATCGTCGGTGATTGTGCACCGGATTGAGCCTCAGGTCTATGCGTTCGACAACGAAAAAAGCAGCAGGAGTGTCGAGCGTAATTCTCTCAATGGGGCATCGACTATCCAGCACTGCCCTTCGTCATCCGGCATTTGTCGGAGCAGTAGCGAACGCTGTCCCAATCGCGCGCCCATTTTTTCCGCCATGAAAAAGGTCGCTGACAGACCAGGCAAATCTTGGTCGGCAGGTCAGATTTGGCATTGCTGCGCGGCATCAGCGCGGCTGGGCATCAAGGAACCGGGCGACATCGACCAGATCAACCGCGTTATCGACATAGGTCTGCCCAATTCCGCGCGTGAGCAGAAAGGGCAGGGTGCCTGCCGACATTTTCTTGTCATGGCGCATGTGATCGACCAGCTTGGCACCGTCGGCGGCAATGCCAGCGGCAGCCAGACCGTCAGGAAGGCCGACCGACTGCAGATGGGCGGCCACGCGCACGGCGTCTTCAGTTGTGCACAGCCCGTGATCG
Organism: Proteobacteria bacterium ST_bin14; assembly: GCA_002083655.1. Classification (GTDB taxonomy): domain Bacteria; phylum Pseudomonadota; class Alphaproteobacteria; order Sphingomonadales; family Sphingomonadaceae; genus Sphingomonas. The sequence continues at coordinate 53,331 of MSXR01000011.1, forward strand.
GCCGAATAGCCAAAGGCAAGCGCCATGCCTGCCGCCACGCCTTCGCCGTGTAGCAGCGCTTCAGAAAACCCCGTCTCAGCCTCCAGAGCATGGCCAAATGTGTGCCCCAGATTGAGTAGCGCCCGCTTGCCAGTGAGTTCTCGCTCGTCTTCGGCAACGATGCGCGCCTTTGCGGCGATGCTGTGTGCAATTGCGTGCGTGCGCAGATCGATATCGCCGCCCAGCAGCGCGGGGCCGTTTTGTTCGCACCAATCAAAAAAAGCCGGATCGTCGATTAGCCCGTATTTGACGACCTCTGCATAGCCCGCCCGCAACTCGCGCGACGGCAAGGTCGCTAGCGTTTCAGGGTCAATCAACACCATGGATGGCTGGTGAAATGCGCCGATCAGGTTTTTGCCAGCGCGTGCGTTAATCGCCGTCTTGCCGCCCACCGAACTGTCGACCTGCGCGAGCAGCGTGGTTGGCACCTGCACGAAATGGCAACCACGCTTCAGGATAGAACAGGCAAAACCAACCAGATCGCCGATCACCCCGCCGCCGAGCGCAACAACATGATCGCCGCGCTCAATCCCCAAATTGAGAAGATCGTCGGTGAGTTTCTCAAGGTAAGTCCAGCTCTTGGTGCTTTCCCCAGGCGGCAATTCGATGACGGCGGTGGCGATGCCCGCGGCATTCAGCGTCGATTCGAGCTGGGCGCACTGGGTGCGAAGGTTGGAATCAGTCACGATCGCCATCGCTCGGCCCCGCGCCAATGGCGCCAGATGCGCGGCAGCGCTATTGATCAGCCCCGCTTCAATGAAGACGGGGTAGGTGCGGGCACCTAGCTGGACGTTTATCTCAATCACACATTAATCGCTTTCTGCAGACTTGGGGTCGCCCGGCGGCATGAGGCCCAGTGCCTTGATGATAGCGGCCACGGTGGTTTCATGCGGCGCCTGCTGGCTGGAAACATGAATTGGGGCAAGCGCATAAAAGGGGTTTCGCGCCTCTGCCAGCGCGGTCAGCACCTTGGCTGGGTCACGCCCTCGCAGCAATGGTCGTGTGTCTCGCCGCTTGACGCGTTCTGCCAATATCAGTGGGTTGGCGTCCAGCCAGACCGCCACGGCTTGGTCGAGAATCAGCGCGCGCGTTTCCGGGTTGATGAACGCCCCTCCGCCGGTCGCAATCACTTTGGTCTGGCCATCAATTAATCGCGCGATGACCCGACGCTCGCCATCGCGGAAATATTCCTCGCCAAACCGCTCGAAGATATCAGCTATCGTCATCCCCGCGGCAGCCTCAATCTCACTGTCCGCATCAACAAAGGGCAGGGCGAGCCGCGCGGCCAATCGCCTGCCCACTGTTGATTTGCCGACGCCCATCAGGCCGACAAGAACAATTGGCTGGCCCTGCCAAACGCATGGGTGACTGTGGTTTTGCAACATTATCGCTGGGGCTATACAACGGGCGTGGCGCTCGGGCAAAAGGCGCGTCGTCACCACCACTGGCTGCCCTTTTTGGTGCCCCCTCTCGCTGATAAGGTTTTCGTCATGAGTCGCCCGTTGATCATCATTGCCGTGTTGCTTGTCGCCTTGCTGGGCGGGGCTGCGGCGCTTGCCGGTTTGAATAGCGAAAAGCCGCTGACGCGTGTTGAAAAGGTTGTCCCGCTTGCGTCTCTCCAGAAATAAAGTCGGTGAAGGCGCACTTGCGCTTGGCTTGGTCGCGATTGGCATTCCGGCGCTTGGCCAGGATACCCCCGAATCGATTCTGCCGCCCGGTTTCAACGAACCGGTAGCCGCACCAACGGCGGCGCCATCGCCACCGCCGCAGGGGGATCGTCCATCAGCGCCCACCGCATCAGCCTTGCCAAGCATCATGAGCGGGATCGCTGGGAGTGATGCCACCGTGTCAGACGATATGGGCACCCCCATGCCGGTTGATCCGCGGCTGCTCGCGGAATTTAACCTGCCCAGCTATGCGCGGCGTTCAACGGCGGTGGTGGGTGTGGTCGGAACGCCGGAAGGCGGACTGGGGCCCCGCGCCTTCGGTGCAGCCAATGGTCGCTTCCTGCAGACGCTGATGCGCAAAATGAATGCTCCGGTGCCATCGCGCTGGATGTCGATTGGCCTGCGTCAGGCACTGGCGTCAAAAGTTAATACGCCTGCAGGGCTGAACGGCGCAGATTTTGCGGCAGAGCGGGCTTGGTTGCTGGTGCGGATGGGCGAATCGGTCGTCGCGCGCGCCATGGTCGAGGCGGTCGACCCCGATCGTTACACGCCCAAGATGTTTCAGGACGCCATGCAGGCAGCCCTGGCCAGCGGTGATCCAGCGACCATTTGTCCGGTTGCCGACGCGGGCCGCAAAGTTTCAAGCGAACGGGCCTGGATCCTTGCCGAGGCGATGTGTGCGTCAATGTCCGGTGTGCCGGATGAGGCAGGGCCGCTGATCAGGGCGGCGCGGCGGCAGGGGGCTGCGCGCGGTATTGATCTGTTGCTCGCCGAAAAAATCGTCGGCACGGGCTCAAAGGGGCAGGGCGCGGTTACGATTGAATGGGAAAATGTCGATCGGCTGACGATCTGGCGTTACGGGCTGGCAATGGCCAGCGGCGCCGACATTCCCGCCGCTATGTACGCCACCGCTGCGCCACATGTGCAGTATTGGCGCGCGCAATCGCCCCGGCTGACCGAAAGTGCTCGCGCGCCCTCCGCTGAACTGGCGGCGGCGCAGGGTGTTCTATCGAGCGCTGCCCTGGTTGACCTGTTCAGCAAAATCGAAAGCGATGGTGATCAGGGTGCCGCCGAACTTGGCGTCGCGCAGGATCTGCGCGCTGCCTATTCGGACCCCAATCGAGATGTGCGGCTGACCGCGCTCCGCGCGCTGTGGGACGAACCGAAACGGCCGCGGGGCCAATATGCGCGGCTGGTTCTTACCGCGCGGGCAGCGACCATGATCGCCCCGTACCGCGATGCGCCCGATACCGATCGACTGATCGCCTCAATGCTAAGCGCGGGACTGGAAGCGCCTGCGTTGCGCTGGAAGGGAAATCTTATTCGAGGCACGAATGGCTGGGGGTTGCTGGCGCTGGTTGACACCGGCGCCCAGATCAGCCGCAGCGACGTGGATACTTACCGCAGCCGAGCAGTGGATATCAGCGGGAACAAGGTAAAAATGCTGGTCGCCGGGCTGGCTGGCCTGCAACGGATGAACGCCAGCGACGCCGCGAGCCTGGGCAATGCGTTGTCCATTAACTTTAACCTGTCGAACAGCTGGACGCGGGCGCTGCGCCGGGCGGCTGAGGCGCGCCAGACCGGCACGGTGCTGCTACTGGCGGCGGCCGGCATGCAGACACCCAACTGGGGCGGTGTTTCGCCTGAGGCATTGTACGAAATTGTAACAGCGCTCAGGATGGTGGGCCTGGACGGGCAGGCGCGAATGATTGCGGTAGAGGCGGTTACGCGGCTTTGAAAAGGGCGAGCACAGAAGCTGATGATCTGTCCTTGATTGACCGCTTTCTGGAAATGATGGCCGCGCAAACCGGGGCCGCCGCAAACAGCATTGCTGCTTATCGCAGTGATTTACGACTTGCCTCGGATTTTCTTGGGCGCGGTCTGGCATCGGCTTCGACGGAGGATCTGGCCCGGTTGGGCGATAGCTGGTCCGCGCTTGCAAGATCATCTGTGGCGCGAAAAGGGGCTGCGCTCCGGCGTTTTTACGCGTTTCTGGCGGAAGAAGGGCACCGCGATGATGACCCGGGCAATGCGTTGCCGCGTCCCGGCGCCGTGCGGGCACTGCCCAAGACACTCGACCACGCCGATATCGATCGTCTTTTCGCTTCCATTGCCGCGCGAATCGACCGCAACCCGCCCGATCCGCGCGATCTGCGGCTCGCGGCGATAGTGGAGTTGCTGTACGGATCGGGGCTGCGCGCAAGCGAGCTTGTCTCGATCCCCCGCAACGGGGTGTCGCCTGATCGCCCTTTTTTGATTTTGCGGGGCAAGGGCGGACGTGAGCGGCTTGTGCCCATTTCCGATCGCGCACGCGCAGCAGTGGCGGTGTGGCGCGCCGTGGTGCCGCCCGAGGCGCAATGGCTTTTTCCCGGCGGCAAAAAACATTTATCGCGCATTCGATTATACCAGTTGCTGAAGGAACTGGCGATCGAATCAGGAATTCCGCCCGACCGCGTGAGCCCCCACGTCTTGCGCCACGCCTTTGCAACCCACCTGCTGGAGGGAGGTGCAGATCTGCGCGCGCTACAGCTGATGCTGGGCCATGCCGATATAGCGACGACCGAAATTTATACGCATGTCGACAGCGCCAGGCTGGTCGCGCTGGTCAATGCCCGTCATCCGCTCGTTGACCTTCCGGGCCGGCGGGCCTAACCCGCGCCCCCTGATGGCAAGCTTTCTTGATTTTGAAAAACCAATCGCCGAACTGCAGGCGCGGATCGGCGAATTGCGCGAAACCGCGGCAGGTGGCACGGTTGACCTTGATGCCGATATCGCGCGGCTACAGGTAAAATCTGACAAGTTGCTCCGCGATACCTATGCGCGGTTGACGCCGTGGCAGAAAACGCAGGTTGCGCGCCACGCGGAGCGCCCGCATTTCAACCATTATGTCGCCGGGCTGTTCGATGGTTTCATGCCGCTGGCGGGCGACCGTGCCTTTGGCGATGATCAGGCGATTTTAGGTGGGCTGGCGCATTTCCGCGGTCGCCGCGTCGTGGTGATGGGGCATGAAAAGGGCGATGATACCGTCAGCCGGCTTCGCCACAATTTCGGGATGGGCAAGCCAGAGGGCTATAGAAAGGCCATCCGGCTGATGGACTTGGCGGATCGATTCGGCCTGCCGGTCATCACGCTGGTCGACACATCGGGCGCTTTCCCTGGCATTCAGGCCGAAGAGCGCGGTCAGGCAGAGGCTATTGCGCGTAGCACGGCGCGCTGCCTTTCGCTGGGCGTGCCCATGGTCAGTGCAATTGTTGGTGAGGGCGGCTCTGGCGGCGCAGTGGCGCTGGCGGCGGGCAACCGGGTGCTGATGTTTGAGCACGCCGTTTACTCGGTCATCTCGCCTGAAGGCTGTGCATCGATCCTGTGGCGGACATCCGAACGCGCTGCTGATGCTGCCGAGGCGATGAAGGTCACCGCGCAGGATTTAAAGGCACTCGGGGTGATCGACGCGATTGTGCCAGAGCCGCTCGGCGGGGCGCAGCGCGATCCGGCAGGCGCGATTGCGGCGCTGGGCGCCGCGATTGAGGTGGCGCTGGCGGACCTTTCGAAAGCCCCACGCGCCAAATTGATCAGCGACCGCCGCCAGAAATTCCTGAACATCGGACGGCTTTGATGGGCGAGATTGGGCGCTGAACACGAAAAGGGGCGGCGGATTTTCATCCACCGCCCCTTCGTCACGTAAGCAGCTGGGAGAAGCTTACGAAGCTTTCATGTTCGTTTGAACATTCGAGAAGGTCGTTTTCAGGCGGTTGCCCAGTCCCTGCATCGCGGCAATTGCCGCAACTGCAATCAGCGCAGCGATAAGGCCATATTCAATGGCCGTTGCCGCTTTACGATCCTGAAAAAGACCCAACATGAATTTTACCATAAATGGGTCCTTTCTGTAAAAAGGGGCGGCGCAGATTGCCCGGCCGCCCCAATTCATCGTACCGCTGTTCGCGATTACGAAGCCTTCATGTTCGACGTAACGTTACCGAAGGTGGTCTTGAGCTGGTTGCCCAGGCCCTGCATCGCGGCGATTGCTGCAACGGCGATCAGTGCTGCGATCAGGCCATATTCAATAGCCGTCGCGCCCTTGTTGTTCTTGATGAACTTGCGAATGGTCTTCATTTTCCGGTCTCCAATGGTCGTGAGCGTTAGTACCCGGCTGACCGGAAACCCGGCCTGCAATGACGGAGATAAAGCTGTGAGGTTGACAAAGGTTTAAGCCGGGACGCCTGCGGAACATTTTTATTATTCGCTTATTGGCCGCTCCGGGCCCGTTCCATCTTGGTGTTGATGTTACCCCATATTCCGGTGGTGGTATCCGCGAGCTGGATGAACGATGCGATCAGCGTAACAACGATGATCGCGGCGATCAGACCATATTCTATCGCGGTTCCCCCCTTGCGATCAGTCGCCAGCCGTTGAATCATCTTCAGCATTGGTCGTCATCGCCTTGGAGTTTCCCTAAGCATGCAGCGATAAACAATCAGGGTTAACGAATGACAAACGCGCCGAATCCTCCGCTGCCCGCGCTTTCAGACAGGTTGTTGCCCGTGGTCGCGGTGGCGCTGGTGGATGCCGACGGGCGAATTTTGTTGCAGCAACGCCCGCCGGGCAAGAATTTGGCCGGGTTGTGGGAGTTTCCCGGCGGTAAAATCGAACCCGGCGAAACGCCTGAGGCAGCGCTAATCCGCGAACTGGCCGAGGAATTGGGGATTTCGGTCTCCGCTGCCTGTCTGGCCCCGGCCACCTTTGCCAGCGCGCCGCTGGGCGATCGCCATTTGTTGCTGCTGCTGTTTGTGTGCCGCAAATGGGAAGGCACGCCGCGCGCGATAGAGGCATCGGCGCTCACTTGGGTCCGCCCGGTGCAGATGCACGCCCTGCCCATGCCCCCGGCTGATCGCCCGCTGATCGGGCTGATTGAGGCGCTGGTTTAGGATTTTTCCGGTGACGGCCGAAGCGCTTGTGCGAGCGAGGTGGTGCCACTGCCGCGCCGGGCTGGTTGCGGTTGCGAAGGGGCAGGGGCCCAGCCGGTCATGGTGATGACTTCAAATGTTTCGCTTGTGCGGCCATCCGCGTCGGCACGTTCCGCGAACAGCGCGGCGGCGCGGGCGAGCACATCGCGGCGCATTCGCACGCGGCCGGGCATCACATTGGCAGCCCCCATCGCGCGCAGATCACGCAGCAGCGAAAACAGGCTGGCATAACGCACGGTCAGCGTCTCGGTATCGGTGACGGGCAGGGCGAAGCCGGCACGCATGAGCAGATCGCCCGCTGATCTCACATCAACCTGCGGATGGATGCGCGCCGCTGGCCGATCGCCCTCAGCTTCTTGCAGCACGCGTCGCAACGTTCCCAGGCTACCGGCACCTGCAAAGGCGGCAAGGAACAGCCCGTCAGGGCGGAGCACGCGGCGCGCCAGCGTCAGCGCACCGGGCAGGTCACCCACGCTGTCCAGCACGCCGGCCGAGACCACCAGATCAAACGCGCCATCGGCAAAGGGCAGCCGATCCTCGTCTGCCTGCACACCGCCAGCGGTAGCGGCAAAGGCGAAACCGGCATCGACTCGCGCGACTCTGGCACCCAGCGGGGCGACAAATCCGCCATCAAAACAACCCAGATCGAGCACGCTTTCAAAATTGCGGGATACACTGTTGAGGCGATCGGCGATGCCGTCCAGCATGAACGCGCGCAGAAAATCCGCGTTGCGATAAGCGACGGCAGCCCGATCACGCTGCAAGCGGCGCGCGGCGCGATCAAAGATGTCAGGGCTGTCCATGCACGCGCTTGTGCCGCCCGCATCGCTGCGCGACAAGTCTGGACATGCGGTTGCTGGCACCCTTGGCGTTTGTCGCTGATCTGGCGTTGCCGCCGCGCTGCCCCGGGTGCGGCGCCGTGACGGCGGTGGACCACCGCTTTTGTGCGGCATGCTGGGGGCAGTTGCGCTTTCTTGCCCCGCCCTGGTGCAGCGGGTGTAATCGTCCCTTTGCCTTTGACCGCGGCGTGAATGCGCGCTGCGCCGAATGCTTGGCACATCCGCCCGCCCATGCCGGCATTCGGGCGGCGGTGGCCTATGGCGATGTTGCGCGCAGCGTGGTGTTGCGCTTGAAATATGGCGGGCGCACCGCCTTTGCCGAAACCGCCGCGCGTCACATCGCCCGGTTGATGCCCGCCGATGCCGATCTGATCGTTCCGGTGCCGCTCCACCGCTGGCGACTATGGTCGCGCGGGTTTAATCAGGCGGCGTTGATCGGGCAGGCACTGGGCCGATTATCTGGCAAGCGGTGCAATGTGGACCTGCTGAAGCGCCCCCGCGCCACGCCGATGCTGCGCGGCCTTGGCAGGCGTGCGCGTGCCAAGGCAGTGAAAGGGGCATTTGCGATTGGGCCCGAGAATGGCGCCATTCTCAAAGGCAAGGCGATTGTGCTCGTGGATGATGTGTACACCAGCGGCGCCACGACTGACGCCTGCACGGCGCAATTGCTTCGCGCCGGGGCCAGCAAAGTGACGATACTGTGCTGGGCGCGGGTATTGGCGGACGATGCCAGTGATTGACAATCGTGGGTTGGATCCACAATTGATAGGCTATGACGAAGGTTGAAATTTATACCAAGGCGTTCTGCCCCTATTGCACGCGTGCCATGCGCTTGCTCGGCACCAAGGATGTCGAGATCGAAGAGCATGACATCACGATGGGCGGCCCCCGTCGCCTTGAAATGCTCGCCCGTGCAAATGGTGGCACCACGGTGCCGCAGATATTTATCGACGGGAAGCACATCGGCGGATCGGATGATCTGGCCGCGCTGGAAGATGAAGGTCGGCTCGACGCGCTGATCAAAGCATGACGCGGATTGCCCTGTTCCAGATGACGAGCGGGATTGATCCGGCGCAAAACGCGCTGGCGTTCAGCGCGGCGATTGCTCAGGCAGCGGCAGGCGGGGCGGCGATGCTGTTCACGCCTGAAATGTCCAACCTGATCGACCGGGACCGGGCACGGGCGGCGGCATCAATCCGTGGCGAGCAGGACGATCCCATGCTTGCAGCGGCACGGGCGGGCGCTGCGGCGCACGGCATTTGGGTGCATCTGGGCTCCATCGCGCTGCACGGGGACGACGGCAAATTCGCCAACCGAGCCTTTGTGATTGATTCAACCGGCGCAATCCGTGCCCGGTATGACAAGCTTCATCTCTTCGATGTCGACTTGCCCACCGGCGAAAGCTGGCGCGAATCGGCAGCGTACACGGCGGGTGAGGGGGCGGTTGTCGTCAACACGCCCCTTGGCGTCATTGGCCTGTCAATCTGCTACGATCTGCGCTTTGCCGATCTTTACCGCGCGCTCAGCAATGCAGGGGCAACTGTGCTGACCGTGCCAGCCGCCTTCACCCGCCCCACCGGGCAGGCGCATTGGCACATCCTGCTGCGCGCACGCGCAATTGAGGCGGGGGCATTTCTGATCGCCGCTGCCCAAACCGGCGAGCATGAAGATGGCCGTGCAACCTATGGCCATTCGCTGGTGATCGATCCCTGGGGCGATGTGCTGCTCGACATGGGCGAGGCACCGGGCATTGGCTTTGCTGACATCGATCCGGCCCGTGTTGACGATGTGCGCTCGCGTGTGCCGGTAATCGCGCACCGCCGGGCGATTCCTGAGGTGGCGGTAATCGCATGATCGTATTCGATCTGCGCTGCGGCCACGGCCATGTGTTTGAGGCATGGTTTGCGTCGTCATCAGCCTATGAGGATCAACGCGCGCGCTCGCTGGTGATATGCCCGGTGTGCGATGATTCGAGCATCGACAAGGCAGTGATGGCACCCAATATTGCCGCCAAGGGCAACCGCATGCCTGCCGCTGACAAGGGCGCACAACAATCCGCGCTGTCAAGAATGGCAGAGGCGCAAGCCAAGTTGCTCGAAAACTCAGAATGGGTGGGGCGCTCGTTTCCTGATCGTGCCCGGTCGATGCATCTGGGCGAAGAACCCGCAGCCCTGATCCACGGCGAGTCCAGCCCAGCCGAAGCCGCCGAACTGGCAGAGGAAGGCGTACCACTAATGCCGCTGCCGTTCAGGGTAGTGCCACCGTCTGCGCGCAACTAATCCGTTACGCCGATTTGCCCAACTCATTCCTCAGTGATCGCTGCATCGTTGACCGGAATCGCGGCATTCACTAGGCCAACCGTGCGTGCCCCCGTAGCTCAGCAGGATAGAGCGACGGTTTCCTAAACCGCAGGCCGGTGGTTCGATTCCACTCGGGGGCACCACAGCAACGGTCACGCAATAAGCGAGAATATCGTTCGCGACGTCGATTGCTAAATCCTGGAGCCGCGAAGGTAGCGATGGCGACAGTCAAACGCGGCACTTGTCGGAAAGCGATTATGGGAACCCGCCCAATCATTGATAAAAAACCGTGTTAAATCAATGAAAATTGGCGGACAGGGTGGGATTCGAACCCACGGTGAGCTTCCACCCACGGCGGTTTTCAAGACCGCTGCCTTAAACCACTCGGCCACCTGTCCCCATGCGCAAAGCCGGGCGTTTCGCCTAGCTTGAGTGCGGGAAGGGCTGCGCCTTACGCTGTGTCCCATCTTTTGTGCAATAGCGGTGTCGCGGGGGGTTCATGTCGTGCGGGTGGTGTGGCACATCAGTAAGATGATTGGCATCAAGGTTTTTCTCCGTCGAATCGCGGCCCCGATCGCCATCGTGCTCGCCGGGCTGGCGCTGGGCAGCAATGCGGCGGCGCAGGATGAAGATGGATTCCAAGCCTATCTGCAAACTTTGGCTGCAGAGGCGGAGGCGCGCGGTGTTACGCGGGCGACGATTGATGCGGTGGTGCCCACGCTTACCTTCCAATCGCGGGTTGTTGAACTCGATCGTGCGCAGCCGGGGGCCATCGCCAATGCGCCTGTGCCTGATTTTGCACCTTATAAAGAACGTCACGTTGACGCATCACGGATCAACCGGGGACGGGTCGCTTATCAGTCATTACGGCCACGTTTGTCGGCAATTGAGCGGGAAACGGGCGTTCCTGAGTCGATTATGGTCGCGATTTGGGGGCATGAAACCAATTATGGCGCGGTTACGGGCAATTTTGACCTTCCGCGCGCGCTGGCCTCGCTTGCTTATGACGGGCGGCGGCGTGAGCTGTTTTCGGCGGAGTTTATCGCAACGTTGCAGATGATGGACCGCGGCGTGCCGCGCGGGCAGTTGAAGGGAAGCTGGGCGGGGGCGACCGGCAATCCGCAATTTCTGCCATCGGTTTATATCCGGCTGGCGCGGGACGGTGACGGGGATGGCCGCGCCGATATCTGGACAAATGAAGCTGATACCCTGGCATCCATCGCCAATTATTTCGTCAATGCCGGTTGGCGGGCTGGTCAGCCCTGGGGGTTGGCCGTCGCGGTGCCCGCCACGCTTGACCGCGAGGCGATTCGCAACCGCACGAAAGCGCCACGCTGTGCCCGCGTGTTCGAACGGCATAGCGGCTGGAAATCAATGGCTGAATGGCGCGCGCTTGGCATGGTGCCGCTCGACAAGGTTTGGCCGGATGATCAGGTGCAGGCAACGTTGCTTGAACCTGATGGGCCGGGCAAGACAGGCTATCTGTTGACGAGCAATTACCGGGTGATCCTTGATTATAACTGCTCCAATTTTTACGCGCTCTCGGTGGGATTGTTGTCGGATGCCGTTGAACGCTGACGCAAAGCCTTTGCGGCGGGTAGCAGCGCTGCTGCTCGCTGCCTGTTTCGGCCTGCCGGGCGCATCAATCGCTGCGGCTCCTCCACTGGCGAATGCAGCGCAGACAATGGCTGGTGATGACCTGCCGCCCCCGCCAACGCCGCCGCGCTATGATATGGTTGGCTATGCCGCCGTGTTAAGCGCTGATTCTGGCCCGGCACCGGCGATTAGCGCCACCCATGCCAGCCTGCCGGTTGGTAGTTTTATCGAATTGACCGCGCTTGACAATGGCAAGACCATCATCGTCATCATTGCAGATGGCTTGCGGCCGCGTGATGGCTGGTTGTTGAACCTGTCCGCTGGCGCGGCGCAACTGCTGGGGAGCAATGGCGGCGGCGCGATAGGCGTGCGGGCGCGACGGCTCGACCCGCCGGGGATCGATCAGGCTTCACTGCGCAACGGACGAGCGGCGACGGAGCGCATTGACGCACCGCCAGTCCTGCTACGTGCGCTGCGGAAAAAACTGCCGGCGCCACCATCGACGGCAAATGTCTCAAATCCCAGGCCGCGGCCTACACGGGCGGCTGCGGGTGCGGCATATCCGGTGCCCGGACGGACGACGGTAGCCCCGCCACCGTCAACAACGCGACCGGGCACCTATGTGCAGATCGCAGCTTTATCGTCGGCAGAACGGGCAACCGCGCTTGCGCAAAGCCTGGGCGGCAGCGTTTTGGCGAGCGGCGGGATTTACCGCGTGCGAATCGGCCCCTATGCGGATCCGGCAAGCGCCGAACGCGCCCGCGCTGACATTGCCCAACGCGGCTATGGCGACGCCCGCATCGTTCGAGACTAAACGACGCGCCAGACCCCCGGCCACCAGATGGAAAATAGCGTTCCCATGAAGAAAACCGCCTTTGCACTGCTGCTTGCGACTTCGATTTTTGTGGCACCTGCCCAAGCAAGCAAGCCGCCCTTTAATACGCCTGCGCCCGTTGCGTTCATGCAGGATTTGTCGAGTGGCGCGGTGCTCTATGCCAAGGATGCTGACCGGCGGATGCCGCCTGCGTCGATGGCCAAGATCATGACCGTTTATGTCGCGTTCGACATGATCAGCCGGGGCGAACTGAAGCTGGACCAGACCTTCACCGTGCGCCCAGAAACGTGGAAACGGTGGCACGGCCCGGCGGCAGGATCGACGATGTTCCTGTCGGTGAATGAAAATGTCAGCGTCGCCAACCTGCTGTACGGCATCATTACGCTATCGGGGAACGACGCGTGTGTTGTCTTGGCCGAAGGGATTTCAGGAACTGAGGAAGCCTTTGCCAGCCGCATGAACGAACAGGCCAAGAAGCTTGGCCTGCGCAACAGCCATTTCGGTAACTCCAATGGCTGGCCCGATGGTGGCATAACCTATGTCACCGCGCGCGATTTATCGGCCCTGGCGACCGCGACGATCCAGAAATTCCCGAAACTCTATAAGGAGTTCTACTCCAAACCCAATTTTACCTGGGGTAAAACAATGAGTTCGGGTCAGGCAATCACCCAGGCAAATCGCGATCCGATTTTGGGGCGTGTCGCCGGGGCAGATGGATTGAAGACCGGGCATACCGATGAAGCAGGATACGGCTTTACCGGGTCAGCTGAACAAAATGGTCGCCGGTTGGTGATGGTGGTCGCCGGGCTGACCAGTTTTAATCAGCGGATCGAGGAATCGGTGCGGTTCATGGACTGGGGCTTTCGCGCCTGGCAGGCCAAGCCAATCGTGAAGGCGGGCCGCAAGGTTGAGAGCGCCGAGGTTCAGGGGGGAGCATCGAGCCGCGTCAATCTGGTCGCGCCGCGTGATCTGACGGCGACACTGCCGGGCGGCGCAGTGCCCGATCTGCAATTGCGGGTCGTGTATCAAGGGCCGATCAAGGCCCCCATCAAAAAGGGCCAGCACATCGCCGATTTGGTGGTGATGTCGCCCGATATGGCCCCACAATCGCTACCGCTTGTTGCCGAAAATGATGTCGCCGAAGCTGGCTTTTTCGGGCGCGCCTGGGCCGGGTTCCTGTCGCTGTTCGGCATGTGAACGCGGATACGTCCATCGGTAAGTTCATTTCGCTGGAGGGCGGCGAAGGAGCCGGCAAATCTACGCAGGTTGCCCGGCTGGCGGCGGTGCTGGCTGATCGCGGTATTCAAACGCTGGTGACGCGCGAACCCGGCGGCACCGAAGGGGCAGAGGCGATCCGCAGCCTCCTAATGCAGGGCGACGTCAAGCGCTGGTCCGCGCATGTTGAGACGCTGTTGTTCGCCGCTGCCCGTGCCGACCATGTCGAAAAACGGATCAGGCCCGCACTTGGCGCGGGGCATTGGGTGATTTGCGACCGATATATCGATAGTACGCGGGCATATCAGGGGGTTGCGGGCGGCATTGACGATGCCGCGGTGCTGGCGATCCACGGCTTCGGCGCGCGCGGATTGCTGCCAGATCGCACACTGATACTGGAAGTGCCAGTGGATGAGGGCCGCGCACGCGCCGCCAGTCGTGACGGCGCCGCCGCTGATCGGTTTGCCGCACGGGGTGATGATTTCCACGCCAATGTCGCGGCTGCGTTTCGCCGGATTGCGCAACAAGAACCTGACCGGTGCCGCCTGGTTGATGCTGGCGTCAGCCCCGATGCGGTAACCACGGCGATCCTGAACCAGCTCGCCGATTTGCTGCCATGATCCAGCAATTGGGGGCGTTACCAGCGGGCAACGCTGATGCCCATGCCGCATTGCGCGCAGCAATGACTGGGGAGGCGCTGCATCACGCATGGCTGTTCACCGGGCCGCAGGGCGTGGGCAAGGCAAGTTTTGCGCGGATTGCAGCGATGCGGATGCTGGCAGAGGCTGCCAACCCCGGTACGCTGCCCACCGGATTTGATGTCCCCGAGGATAACCGCACGCGCGCGCTGATCAACGCGGGTTCGCACCCCGATTACCGCGAGCTGACCCGCCTGCCCAAGGACGCCGACAAGCCCGAGCAGGACCTTGCTAGGTCGATCACGATTGCGCAGGTTCGCGCCTTGCAACCCATGTTTGCGACCACTCCGTCAATGTCGCCGCGCCGGGTGGTGTTAATCGATTCGGTCGACGATCTGGAGCGGCCGGGCGCATCGAACGCGCTGCTCAAAAATCTGGAGGAGCCGCCTGCGGGCACGATCTTCATCCTGATCAGCCATTCGCCGGGCCGGCTGCTGCCCACCATCCGATCGCGCTGCCGCCGGTTGCGATTTGATCCGCTGGATGATGCGATGATGGCGCAGGTGCTGCGCGCTCAATTGCCTGAGGCGAGCGGGGACGAAATCGATGCCCTGGTCCGCGCGGGCGACGGATCGCCGGGGCGAGCGCTGGGCTATGCGGGGCTGGATATGGCCGCGCTGGACCGTGCCATGGCGGCAATTGCAGGTGATGGTGATAGGGCCAATGCCCAGCGCAGTAAGCTTTCCAAGGCATTGGCGTTGAAGGCCGCGCAGCCGCGATATGAGGCATTTCTTGATCGGGTGCCAAGCTTCATCGCCGAGGCAAGTGCCGATCGCACCGGCGACGCCCTGAAAACCGCGCTTGATGCCTATGATGCAGCCCGTGCCTTGGCAATCAGCGCGCGGGCGCTATCGCTGGATCAACAGGCGACGGCATATGAGATGGCGGGGCTGGTGGCAAAACTGGCGGCACGTTAGGCTTCAATTGGGCGCAATCATGCTCTAGGGAACGCGCATGGCCGAACCCTATTACATCACCACCGCGATCAATTACCCCAATGGGCGGCCGCATATCGGCCATGCCTATGAAGCGATTGCCGCAGATACCATTGCGCGCGCGCACCGCCAGGCGGGTCGCGATGTGCGGTTCCAGACCGGTACCGACGAACACGGCCTGAAAATGGTCCAAACCGCGCGCGACCGGG
This sequence comes from Proteobacteria bacterium ST_bin14, assembly GCA_002083655.1. Classification (GTDB taxonomy): domain Bacteria; phylum Pseudomonadota; class Alphaproteobacteria; order Sphingomonadales; family Sphingomonadaceae; genus Sphingomonas. The sequence goes on from MSXR01000011.1 coordinate 68,625, forward strand.
GCATGGAAACGCGGGCGCTGGCGACCGAAATGTCAGGCTATTTCCGTGAAATGGCCGATACGTTGAACATCAGTTATGATCGCTTTATCCGCACCACCGATACCGATCATTATGCTGCCAGCCAAGCGTTGTGGCAGAAAATGGCCGATGCGGGCGACCTGTACCTGGACCGATATGAAGGCTGGTATTCGGTGCGTGACGAAGCGTTTTACGACGAGAAAGAACTTGTTGAAGGGGAAGGGGGCGTCAAGCTTTCCCCGCAAGGCACGCCGGTTGACTGGACCGCTGAGGAAACCTGGTTCTTCAAGCTGTCAAAATACCAGCAGCCGCTGCTCGATCACTATGCGGCCAATCCCGATTTCATCCAGCCCGACAGCCGCCGCAATGAATCGATGCGGTTTGTGGAAGGCGGGCTTTCCGACCTGTCGGTGTCGCGCACCAGCTTCGATTGGGGTGTGCCGGTGCCGGGCAGTCCGGGGCATGTGATGTATGTATGGGTCGATGCGCTGACCAACTATCTGACCGGGCTTGGTTATCCCGATGATGAGAACGGTGAGTTCGCGAAGCGCTGGCCCGCCGATTTGCACATGATCGGTAAGGATATCGTGCGCTTTCATGCGGTTTATTGGCCTGCGTTCCTGATGTCGGCCGGGTTGCCGCTGCCCAAGGCGGTGTTCGGGCATGGTTTCGTGCTGGCGCGTGATGGTGCCAAGATGGGCAAATCAGCGGGCAATGCGGCTGATCCGCTGGCGCTGGCACAGGCTTATGGGGTGGACGCGCTGCGCTATTTTCTGCTGCGTGACATTAGTTTTGGGCAGGATGGCAGCTATTCACCTGAGGCGATTGTAACGCGGGCCAATGCTGATCTGGCGAATAGTTTCGGCAATCTGGCCCAGCGCACACTTTCGCAGATTTTCAAGAATTGCGATGCCTATCTGCCGGCAATCCGCGGCCATATGCCCGCCGACGCCGCGCTGTTCACGCTGGTGGACACTGTCATCCGTGAAACGATGCCGCGTGCCTATGCCGATCTGGCGCTGTCGCAGGCGACTGAGGCCTGGGTGCAGGCGGTGTTCGCGTGCAACGCCTATGTCGATGAACAGGCCCCCTGGGCGCTGCGCAAAACCGATCCTGAGCGGATGGAAACGGTGCTGGCCACGCTGTACATCTGCATCGCGCAGCTTGCAGTGGCGATCAGCCCGGTAATCCCCGGCAGTGCGGCCAAATTGCTCGACGCAATGGGAATCGCACCCGAATTGCGGACGCCCGAAGGGATTGCGAGCCACTGGTATTCGCCGCTGGCGGAGAGCGATTTCCGGATTGACCAGCCAGTGCCGCTATTTCCCCGGCTTGAGCTGCCCGTTGAGGTTGCTGCATGACCTTCATCGACAGCCATTGCCACTTGAATTACAAGGGCTTGGTTGAACAACAGCAGCAAGTGTTGGAACGTGCCCGGGCGGCGGGCGTGGGCACGATGCTGACCATCTCCACCCGCGAAAGTGAATGGGACGACGTGATCGGCATTGCCGAGCGTGAGGATGATATCTGGGCGACCGTGGGCATCCACCCGCATGAGGCCGATGCCCATGCCCATATCGATACCGCCAAGCTGATCGATCGCGCGCAACACCCCCGTGTGGTTGGCATCGGCGAATCTGGCCTGGATTATTATTACGACCATAGCGACCGCGACCAGCAGCAAACCAGCTTTCGTGCCCACATCGCCGCCGCGCGGGAAACCGGGCTGCCGATCATCGTCCATACCCGCGATGCTGAAGAGGATACCGCCGCCATTTTGCGTGATGAAATGGGGAAGGGGGCCTATCCCGGCGTCATCCACTGCTTCACCGCCAGCGACGCCTTTGCCGATATCGCGCTGGAGCTGGGCTTTTACATTTCGATCTCTGGCATTGTGACGTTCAAGAACGCAAAGGATTTGCAAGCCACCGCCGCGCGGGTGCCTATTGACCGGCTGCTGATCGAAACAGATTCGCCGTTTCTGGCGCCGGTCCCACATCGCGGCAAGACTGGCGAGCCCGCCTTTGTTGCTGATACGGCGAGATTTTTGGCGACCTTGCGCGGCGTTGACGTCATGACGCTGGCGGACGCGACCAGCGCCAATTTTCATCGGCTGTTTACCAAAGTGACGCCATGAAGCTGCGGATATTGGGCAGCGGCACATCATCAGGCGTGCCCCGTATCGGCAATGATTGGGGGGAGTGCGACCCCACCAACCCCCGCAACCGCCGCATGCGCGCGTCGGTGCTGGTGGAAACTGCCACGACGCGGATCCTGGTCGACACCAGCCCCGATATGCGTGAACAGCTGCTCAGCGCAGGTGTAAGCCATATTGATGCGGTGATCTGGACGCATGACCATGCTGATCATTGCCACGGTATTGATGACCTTCGGCAAGTATATCATGCCCGCGGTGAACCCGCGCGGGGGCTGGCACGGGCCGAAACACTGCGGCAATTGAGCGGGCGGTTCAGCTATGCATTTTCGGGACGCCCCGGCTATCCACCGACGATTGCTGGCGAGGAATTGCCCGATACGATGATGATTGGCGATATCACGGTCACCGTCGCCGATCAGCCGCACGGCGGCATTACCAGTGCCGGTTTACGGTTTACAGCGGGTGGCATTGCCATCGGCTATGCTACTGATTTTCATACCGTGACCCCAGGGATGGCGGCCCTATACACCGGGCTAGACCTATGGGTGGTTGATGCGTTGCGCCGCGCACCGCATCCCTCGCACGCGCACCTTGCTTATACGCTTGAGCAGATCGCGCTGCTGCGCCCCGCCCGATCGGTATTGATTCATATGGACCAGACCATGGACTATGACAGCTTGGTCGCAGGGCTGCCGCCGGGCGTGGAGCCAGGGTTTGACGGCATGGAACTGACCTTATGAACGGCGATACCGGCTTCTATGCCGCGATGCTGGCGTTGATGCTCATCCTGCCACTCAGCTCGTTGTTGGCGCGGCGTTTGCCGATCGGATCGACGCTGAAGATGGCGGCGGCCTGGGCGGCGATATTTGCCGTCGCCTTGCTCGCGGTAACGGCAGCGCGGCATAACGGGGTTCGGCTGGCCGATGTGCCGGTTGCCCTTGGGCTGGCGAGCGAGCAGGTCAGCGGCAACATGCTCATCATCCAGCGCAGCCCTGACGGGCATTTCTGGGCCGAGGTGTCCATCAACGGTTTCAAGCAGCGCATGCTGATCGACTCGGGCGCCACCACATCGGCCATCTCCATCGACACCGCGCGTGCCGCCGGGGTGGCGGTCAACGATCCATTTGGCGTGATGATCAACACGGCCAATGGCCCAATGATCGCCAGGCGAGCAACCGCTGGGGCCTTCAATGTCGGGCCAATCCACGCCAAGGATATCGAGCTCAGCGTCGCACCCAGCTTTGGCACCGGGATGATCGGGATGAACTTCCTGTCCCGGCTGAAAAGCTGGCGGGTTGAGGGGGACCGGATGATCCTGGAGCCGCGCGCGGCATCATGATAATCGATTTAACATAATGTATATTATCGGATCGTAATGTTGATGAGGCAGGCGGGCTCCCCCTATGGTTGACAGGCTGGTAACCATCATGGCGCGGCTGCGTCATCCCGATGCCGGGTGCGCATGGGATCTGGCTCAGGACTTCGCGTCGATTGCGCCGTACACGATTGAGGAAGCGCATGAAGTCGCCGACGCGATTGAGCGCGGCGATATGGCGGATTTGAAGGATGAGCTTGGCGATCTGTTGCTCCAGGTCGTGTTCCATAGCCGCATGGCCGAAGAAGCCGGCCATTTCGCTCTGCCCGATGTGGTCGCTGCGATCAGCGATAAAATGGAACGTCGGCACCCCCATATTTTTGGCCCGCATAACTCTGGCGATCCGGAACAGCGCGCTGGCACCGCCCCTTCCTTATGGGAACAAATCAAGGCCGACGAGCGGGGAGCGAAGGGCCATGCCAGTGCCATCGACGGTGTGGCGCGCGGACTGCCCGCGCTGATGCGCGCCGAAAAGCTGCAAAAACGCGCTGGCCGCGTGGGCTTCGACTGGCCCGACGCCAGCGGTGCCCGGGCAAAGATTGACGAGGAAATCGCCGAGGTCGAAACTGCAACGAATGATCAGCATCGCGCAGAGGAGATTGGCGATCTGTTGTTCGCCGTCGTCAACTGGGCGCGCAAACAAGGTGTTGATCCCGAGGTGGCCCTGCGGAGCGTCAACGCTAAGTTCGAACGACGATTTCGGGCGATGGAGGATATTGCAGGCGAGGCGTTTGCCGCGCTCGATCTGGAGGCCAAGGAGGCGTTGTGGCAACAGGCCAAGGCTGCGGAATAACGTATAAGCTTCAATCCCGCCCAGGTTGAGTTACCCGCGCACCGCAAACCGGTCCCAATCGCGTTCGCTCAGTCGCACATCATAAATGGCGTGCTCTCCGTCGACATGCTGCCCCAGCACCTCGCCGTGCGCGTGCAGCCAGGCCGCCCCCGCCCCGTCGCCCACATCCAGCGTTACCGTGTAGCGGCGGTGCGCCTCCGTCAGCCGGGCGGCGACCCGGGTGAGCAGATCAGCCACCCCTTCCCCCGCCAGCGCGGAAATCAGCATCACATCGTCGCGGCGGCTGGCATCGCCCTCCACATCGGCGCGCGCATCGCCGGCGAGCAGGTCAAGTTTATTCCATGCCTCGAACCGGGGTGTCGTATCGGCAACGCCAATTTCGCGGAGCACTTTTTCAACATCGGCGCATTGTGTCGCGCTGTCCGGGTGGGCGATGTCGCGGACATGGATCAGGAAATCGGCCGACACCACTTCCTCCAGCGTCGCCTTGAACGCGGCGACAAGCTGTGTCGGCAGATCGGAGACAAAACCGACCGTGTCAGACAGGATCGCCTTGTCGATGCCCGGTAGCGATATTTGGCGCAGGGTGGGATCAAGCGTCGCGAACAGCAAGTCTTCCGCCATGACGTCAGCGCCCGTTACCCGGTTGAATAAGGTCGATTTTCCGGCGTTGGTATAGCCGACCAGCGCCACGACCGGCCAAGGCGCGCGCTGGCGGCGATCACGGTGAAGCCCACGCGTGCGCGTTACCGCCTCCAGTTCGCGTTTCAGTCGGGCCATCCGGTCGCGGATCAGGCGGCGATCCGCCTCGATCTGGGTTTCGCCGGGGCCACCCAAAAAGCCAAAGCCGCCGCGCTGGCGTTCAAGATGGGTCCAGCTCCGCACCAGCCGGCCCGCCTGATAATCAAGATGCGCCAGTTCCACCTGCAATCGGCCCTCTGCGGTGGCAGCGCGTTCGCCAAAAATCTCAAGGATGAGGCCGGTGCGGTCGATGACTTTGGCTTCCAGCGCCTTTTCCAGATTGCGCTGCTGAACAGGGGTTAGCGCGGCATCGAAGATCACCAGCCCCGCCTCCTCCATCCGCACGCTGACTGCAATCGCTTCAATCTGCCCGCTGCCAATCAGTGTGGCTGGTTTGGGCGCGCGTACGCGCACGGCGATCTTGTCAACGACCACCAGCCCGATTGCCTCGGCCAGCCCGGCAGTTTCCGCTAGCCGGGCATCGGCATCACGCGGGTTCAGCCCGTGTTCGGGCAGGATGATGATCGCGCGGGCGCCACGGGCGAAATCATCCCGGTCCCGGTCGAAACCGCCGCTCAATCGTCAATCGAATCGGATGATTCTTCGGCCAGGTTCAGCGGATGCGCTGGCTGAATGGTCGATACGGCGTGTTTGTAGACCAGCTGCGCCATGCCGTCGCGCTGCAGCAGCATGCAGAACAGGTCAAACGCCGCGATATGCCCCTGCAGCATCACACCATTCACCAGAAACATCGTTACTGGATCGCCAGATTTGCGCACCGCGTTTAGAAATATCTCCTGTAGTAACGGTTGCTTGCGCTGCGCTTCTCCCACCGCGTCCAAAATCGCGTCGACGTCGATTGGCCCGGATGGCATGATCGTCGAAATGGCGTGTTTGTAGATCAGCTGCGACTGTCCATCGCGCCGAAGCAGGACTGAAAAATTGTCGAACCAGGTTACAATGCCCTGAAGTTTGACGCCTTTGACCAGGAACATTGTCACTGGCGCTTTGGAGCGACGCAGCGCGTTCAGGAACAGGTCTTGCAGCGACGTTTGCTTGTCAGCCATGGTTGGCGTCCTTGTTATTGGCGGGGGCTGCCCCGCGATGCGCCGGTTCCCGGCGTCGGATTGGTCGCGCTCGCCAATGTGGCAAGCAGATGTAGCACTAATTTAGGAAGCCTACCCGCTAAGGTCCATAGCCAAAAGCTGGGCGGACGCCCATCGCTCAATCCTCGCGGGTTTCGGTGATACCGAGCAGCTTCAATTTGCGGTGGAGCGCTGATCGCTCCATGCCGATGAACGTCGCAGTGCGGGAGATATTGCCCGAAAAACGGCGGATTTGGACGCGCAGATATTCTCGCTCAAATGTTTCGCGCGCCTCGCGCAGCGGCGATCCCATGATGGCGTTGGATCCCGCTGCGCCCAGATCACCCCGATCGCCCATCACTTCGGCCGGCAACAGATCAACGTCGATCCGGCCGATCCGGTCACCGGGTGCAAGGATGACGGTGCGTTCCACCACGTTGCGCAGCTGGCGGACATTGCCCGGCCACTCATAGCTTTGCAGCGCCAGCATCGCGTCCGGTGCAACTTCGGGCGTTGGCACCCGGCGCTCGGCCGCATAATGCGCCACGAAATGCTCAACCAGTGCCGGAATATCCTCACGCCGTTCGCACAGGCCGGGGATGATGACGGGCACGACGTTTAACCGGTAATACAGGTCTTCACGAAAGCGCCCTTCCGAAATTTCCACCGTTAGGTCACGCGCGGTGGCCGAGACAACACGTACATCAACCCGCACCAGCCGCTGCCCGCCAACGCGCGTAAAGCTTTGATCGGTCAGCACACGCAAGATGCGCCCCTGGGTAGCCAACGGCATATCAGCAATCTCGTCCAGGAACAGCGTGCCGCCATGCGCCTGTTCAAGCAGGCCGGGTCGCACAACATAGCCCCCCTCCTCTGCCCCGAACAATTCTTCATCCATGCGGTCAGGCGTCATTCGCGCTGCGCTTACGACGACGAACGGCGCTGATGCTCGGGTGCTCCAGCCGTGGAGCAGCCGCGCCGCGACTTCCTTACCCACGCCGGCGGCACCCATTACCAGCACCCGGCTGCCGGTAGATGCAACGCGCTTCAGCGTGGCGCGGACGCCGTTGATCGCGCCTGAACTACCCGTCAGGTCATCCTCGCGACCGGCGGAGGCGCGCAGCGACGCAACCTCTCGCTTCAGCCGCTCCGTCTCCGTCGCGCGCTCAACGAGCAGCAACAGACGTTCGGCTTCAAACGGCTTTTCAATAAAATCTGCGGCGCCGCGCCGGATTGCAGACACAGCGGTATCCAAATTGCCATGCCCTGAAATCACCAGCACCGGGATGGTCGGATCCCGGCGCTTCATTTCATCCAGCAGTTCAAGCCCGTCGAGCCGCGAATCCTTCAACCACACGTCAAGCAACACGAGTGAGGGGCGGCGCGTCGCTATGGCCTCCAGCGCTGCATCGCTGTCGGCGGCGCTGCGGGTTTGGTAGCCCTCATCCTCCAGCACACCTGCCACGAGTTCGCGAATGTCGCGTTCATCATCGACGACTAGGATATCGATCGCCATTAGCTGTTCCGATTTCTGGTAAGGGCTGACAGGCGGCTTTCATCGGTGTCGGTACACTCAGGATCGTTGCCGCAATCAAGCGTGGCGAGCATCGCTGCATCAAATGTCATCGTCACAATCGTGCCGCCGCCTTCACGATCACCAAAGGCCATCGTGCCGAAATGTTCCTCAACAATCTTTTTAACGATCGCGAGGCCAAGCCCGGTGCCCCGTGCGCGCGTCGTCATATAAGGTTCGATAATCCGATCGCGCTCAAACGGCAGGCCAACGCCGCTGTCCGCCACACAGATCATCACGTTTCGTCCTTCATTTGCCTGTGACAGCGTCATCACGACCTCACGCACCGACGCCACTTCCACCGCCTCAACCGCTTCGACCGCATTTTTAACGATGTTAGTCAGCGCCTGACCAATCTGGCGGCGATCGCACACCAGCAGCGGCGGCAGATCATCATGCACAAGCGCGAACCGGATATCGGGATGCGCCACTTCGTGCAGGAACAGCGTTTGGCGGGCGATATCAACCAGCGATTCCTCGCGGAACACCGGTTTAGGCATTCGGGCGAAAGAGGAAAATTCGTCGACCATCCGCCGCAAATCGCCGACCTGCCGAATAATTGTTTCGGTCAATCGAGCGAATGTGCCGTCATCTGCCGCGATCTGCTTGCCATAACGGCGCTGGAGCCGTTCTGCAGCCAGTTGTATGGGGGTCAGCGGGTTCTTGATCTCATGCGCAATGCGGCGCGCGACATCGGACCAGGCGGCGCGGCGCTGATCGAGCAATTGCTGGGTGATATCATCAAAGGTGAGCACCTGGCCGTCTTCATCAACGGTAATCTTTACCGCTAATGTCCGGGCTTCGCCGCGTGCGGTAAGCTGGATCACTGTTTCGTTGGCATCGCCGTGGCGCAACGCATCCAGCTCAGGCGAAATCACCGCCAGCGGCTGGCCAACCGGCGCGTCATCGCCCACGCCAAGCAAGCTAATCGCCGAGCTGTTGATCAACCGGACCACGCCGTCATGACCGATTGAGACCACACCTGCGGTGACGCCAGACATCACGGCCTCAATCAGCGCGCGGCGGCTGTCGAGCTGGTCGTTGGCGGTTACCAACGCTGTGGTTTGCTGCTGCAAGCGACTAGTCATCGCGTTGAAAGCATTGGCGAGCGTGCCAACCTCATCCTGCGTCTTGGGCGCGGCCACCCGCGCCGTCAGGTCTCCGCCTTCAACGCGCCGCGCCGCCGCGACAAGCTCCCCAACGGGACGCACGAGCCGGTCAGCAACGGCCAGCGCGATCCACACCGCAAAGCCAACGATCACCAATGATATGAACAGCAAGGCAGCATTAAACTGCAGCTGAAGCGAGCGTGATCTTTTGATCAGTGACCGGTAATCCGCCAGCACAGCCTCTGCGCGTCGCGTCTGGTCCGCCATCACCACCACATCGGTAACGCGCGCCGCATACAGGAAAAGCCGGTCGGACTGCGGGATCATGGTAATGGTGCGGATGCGATCACCCCCGACCGACACATAGCTACGCTTGCCGGCCAGCACGGCTGCAATGCCGGTTGGGCTGATCTGTTTGGTCAGGTCAACTTCGTAAGGATTCACCAGCGCAAAGGTTTGAATCTCGCCGCTTGGAAGCAGTTTGAAGATTACGCCTTCTGACAAGCTGCGGTAGAAAACCTGACGCGCAAAGAATTCCGCCAGGGCGGTATCGCTGAGTTGGCGCTGGTTCAGTGCAACGGTCATGTCGCCGGCCATCGTTACCGTGGCCTCTTCCCAGCGATTGAGCATCTGGCTGTACGAAACACGGGCCAATGCGGTCGTATTTTCCAGCATCTGGCGGGCCTTGTCCGAAAACCAGAATTCGACGCCGTATTGGAACAGCAACGAGGCAAAGATCGTCACCAGCAACATGGGCACCGCTGCGATCACCGAAAACAACGCGACAAGGCGCACATGCAGCCGTCCCGAGCCGCCAATCGGCGATAGCGCGGCGCGCCGATGCGCCACCCGACGCCCGAGCAGTACCAACAGCGCAACCCCCGGAACCAGATTTGCTACCAGCAAAAACGCCACCAGCGGCGGCGACAGCAGGTGCTGGACCGATTTGTCAGAATCGATAATGAAATAGGTGGCAATCGCGATCGCAAAGGCACCTGCCAGCACGGCAAGCTCGACGACGGGCGTCACCGAAAAGACGCTTTTCGGCGGAACCGGTGTTGAAACTGGGGCTATAGACGCTGCCATCGTTGCATTTATACAACGCAACCGTTGCAACGAGAACACATATTTCCACCGATTATCGCGCTCCCGACTCGCACGGACGTGCCGGAACGGGGCAGCGCGCAGGGCGCGGGCGAATATCGTCGCGTTTTGCGCGCCAAAGCCCACACCGACCAAAGCCGTGATCAGATGGTGCTGCACAAAGGGATTCAATCCAGCGCTTTATAACAACCCGATAAGACGGTGAAACAGCAGGCATCGATGCTTGGATTAGGACCTGCCATGGCGGCACCCGACCGAATCAGCGTGGCTCGATTTGCGGTGTGGCCTCAATCCCCAGCGTGTCGAGCCTTTTGCGCAGCGTATTGCGATTAATGCCCAGCGCGCGCGCCGCGCGAAGCTGATTGCCGCCATGGCGCGCTAGCACAGCCTCAATCAGCGGACGCTCCACCTCGCCGATGATGCGATCATAGAGCGAGCCGTCATCCAGTACCGAGGGTTCCTCTCGCGCGAGCCGATCAAGCCGTGCGCGAATTGCCGCGGCAATGCCGGGATCAGCCAGAACGGGTGCGCCGCCGGCCGCTGTCGCGCTGCCGAGCATTGCCTGCACACCATCCGCCCCGATAACTTCATCCCGGCCCAGGACCGCGACACGCCGCATGGTATTCTCAAGCTCACGGACATTGCCCGGCCAGTCATAGCCTTCCAGCAACGCCATGGCGGCATCATCAAGCTGCTTGCGCGGCAACCCTTGTTGCGCCGCCTGATCAAGAAAATAGCGCGCGAGCAGGCCGATATCCTGGCGGCGTTCGCGCAGGGCGGGCAGCGCAATTGGCACGACGTTCAGTCGGTAAAACAAGTCCTCACGAAACCGCCCCTGCGCCACGAACTGCGCCAGATCGCGATTGGTGGCAGCAACGATGCGCACATCGGCGCGGATTGTTCGCGCGCCGCCAACAGTGGTGAACTCGCCCGATTGCAACACGCGCAACAGCCGCGTCTGCGCTTCCATTGGCATGTCGCCAATCTCATCGAGAAAAAGCGTGCCGCCGGCGGCCTGTTCAAACCGCCCTGCCGAGCGCGCCTGTGCGCCGGTAAAGGCACCGCGTTCATGCCCAAACAGCTCCGCCTCAATCAGCTCACGCGGGATTGCGGCCATGTTGATCGCCAGGAATGGTGCGTGCCGCCTTGGCCCCAGATCATGCACCGCGCGCGCCACCAGTTCCTTGCCAGTGCCCGATTCCCCCGAAATCAGGACGGTAAGGTCGTTCGACACGACCCGCGCGATGATGCGGTAAACGTCCTGCATCGCCGGTGATCGCCCGATCAGCGGCAGACCGTCTCCATCCGGATCGATGCTCACCGCCGCCGCCTGCCCGCGTTCGAGCGCGCCCTTCACCGTGCGGGCAAGCATATCGAGGTCAAACGGCTTGGGCAGATAGTCAAACGCGCCCACTTCATTCGCGCGCACGGCTGTGCTCAGCGTATTTTGTGCCGACAGCACGATCACCGGCAGCGCTGGATGCGTTGTAAGCAGCGTGGCAACCATATCCAGCCCATTGCCGTCGGGCAGGACCACGTCGGTAATCAACACATCGGGCAGCCCCAATGCGAGCTGGTGATGCATATCCGCCAGCGTTCCCACCGCCTTGACGTCATGGCCCAGCCGGCGAAGCGCCTGGCCGACGACGGTGCGAATGGCGGCATCATCATCCACCACCAATATGCGGCCGTTCATGTGCCCTCCGTTCATTTCACGGCTGCCGGTAACAGGATGCGGAACATCGTTTTTTCTGGCGTTCCCTCACGGGCATATTGAACGATTCCCCCCATATCGCGCACAAGCTTTTCCACCAGGGCAAGGCCAAGCCCCTGCCCCTCCGGTTTGCCGGACACGAACGGATCGAACAGGTGTTCGGCGATATCGGCAGGCGCACCGGGGCCATTATCGATCACGCATAACTCAATCGGCAGGCGCTGGCGCGGCTTGCCGGGGGTGGCAGGCACAGCCATGCCGTGGCGATATGCGGTCGTCAGCTTGATGCGGGCATCGGCCTGGTGCGCTGTCGCCTCACGGGCGTTTTTGAGCAGGTTGAGCACCACCTGCACCAGCGCGTCAGGGTCAACCATCACCGGTGGCAGCGAGGGATCAAACCGCTCCTCAATAGTGATTCCGCGGGCAAAACCGGCCAGGGCGACGCGGCGGCAATGATCGAGCATGGGATAAATATTGTGCGGGGCGAGCGATAACGGCCGCGTGTCGGTGAAATCCTGCATCCGATCGATCAGCGCGGCGATCCGGTCCACTTCGGTAACGATCAACGTGGTCAATTCGCTGGCATCATCTTCCCGGGCACCATCTGCGAGCAATTGCGCCGCACCGCGGATGCCCGAAAGCGGGTTTTTAATCTCATGCGCCAGCATGGCTGCGGCCCCGACAGCCGAACGGGCCGCTGCCCGATCGGCCTGGCCCAGTCGCCGTGATGCGGCGCCGTTATGGAGCGTGATAATCCGCCAGCCGGGATGGTCAGAGATCATCGCTTCAATAAAATCGACGCGGACCCGCCCGCCACGGGTCGTTTCAATGACGCTGTCATAAGCCGCAAAGCCCAACCCGGCGCGGCGATCCGTATAGCTGGTGGGCACGACCATCACATAATCCAGCCCGTGCCCTTGCATTGCGCGTTCGGAGACATTCAGCAGCAGTTCGGCCTCGCTATTGGCATAGCCCACCTGCCCCGCCGGGTTGACCAGCACCACAGCGACCGGGAGTGCCGCCAGTACCTCAGCGAAATGCGGCCTTGATGGCGAAGCCGGATCGTCTGGCGCGGGGGTGGCGGAAAGGGGCAAGCCTTTCAGGCAGCCCGTAACGCGCTGTAATCATGGCGATATGGCGCGTAGAATTCTGCCAGCATCGCCAGCACTACCTTGGGATCACCCTGTTGGTTCACCCGGTTGCGAAACTCAGCTGAGCCGTGCAGCCCCCGCGTGTACCAGCCAATGTGTTTGCGGGCGAGATTGACCCCGGTCTCATTGCCATAGAGTTCAAGCATCGCGTGGTAATGTTCTATAATAACGTGATATTGTTCATCAAGATCAGGGTCTGGCCGCGCTTGCCCTTTGGCGAACCAATCGATGACCTGGCCAAGCAGCCATGGCTTGCCATAAGCACCCCGCCCAATCATCACCCCGTCCGCGCCCGACTGCTCCAGTGCAGCCTCTGCATCGGCAATCGAGCAGATATCGCCGTTGACGATCACGGGTAGCGTCACAGCATCCTTTACCCGGCGCACAAACGCCCAATCGGCATTGCCCTTGTACATCTGATTGCGGGTGCGACCGTGAACTGTGATCATTTTTGCGCCCAAATCCTGCGCAATTTTGGCCAATTCGGGCGCGTTTAGGCAGGAATGGTCCCATCCCATCCGCATTTTGACCGTAACAGGCACCGAAACGGCGGAAACGGTCGCTTTTATCAAGCTGGCGGCGAGCGGCAGATCGCGCATCAGGGCAGAGCCGGCTTCGCCATTGACGATCTTCTTCACCGGGCAGCCCATATTGATGTCGATGATCGCCGCACCGCGATCCTGATTGAGTTTCGCGGCCTCGCCCATTTCATAGGGGCTGCACCCGGCGAGCTGCATGGAGATGGGTTCTTCAACCGGATCCCAGGCCGCCTTTTGCAGCGACTGGCGGGTTTCGCGGATCATCGCCTGGCTGGCGATCATTTCGGAGATGTTGAGCCCACAGCCATAGCGCCGCACGATCCGCCGGAATGGCATATCGGTAACGCCGGTCATCGGCGCCAGCAGCACGGGGCTGTCGATCCGGACGGGACCGATATGGATGGGGGAAAGCCTGGTCATGATCTGCCTGAAAAACGGGCAGCGTTTACCGGGCAACGGGGCTGCATGCAAGACTGGCGAGGCGCTGGCGGTTGCGCTAGGCGAGCGGGATGAAGGATCAACCGCATATTATTGCCCTGATCGTCGCTGCGGGCACGGGCACCCGCGCTGGCGGCAGCGTGCCGAAGCAGTTTGCTGTCGTTGCGGGCCAACCCATGATTGCGCACAGCCATGCCGCCCTGGCGGCGCACCCGCGCATCGCACAGGTGCTGGTGGCGATTGGTGCAGGGCAGGACGCGATGCTGGACAGGGCGATTGGCCCGGTGGCGCGACTGGCAGGCGGGGCGACGCGTCGCCAATCGGTGCGCGCCGGGCTGGAGATGATAGCGGCGCAGGGGGGCGCTGACATGGTGCTCATCCATGATGCGGCCCGCCCCTTTTTATCCGCCGATGTGATCGACCGGTTGATTGATGCGCTATCGCAAAGCGCGGGCGCCGTGCCCGTGTTGCCGGTGGCGGATACGCTGGCGAACGGTATCGAGATATTGGGCGCAACCGTGCCGCGCGATAATTTATTCCGGGTGCAGACTCCGCAGGCGTTCCGCTTTCAGACAGTGCTCGACGCGCACCGGCAATGGCCCGATAATGAAGACGCCACCGATGATGCGCAAATGGTTCGCCGTTTCGGGGGTGAGGTTGCGATGGTAGAAGGCGATGTGATGATCGAAAAAGTAACCTACCCCGCTGATTTTGCCGCTGCTGAAGCGCGGCACGGTGCGCAAATGATATCACGCACGGCGATGGGGTTTGACGTTCACCGGCTAGAGGTGGGTGAGGAATTGTGGCTGGGCGGCGTGCTGATCCCGCATGACAAGGGCCTGTCCGGGCATAGCGACGCCGATGTCGGGCTGCACGCGCTCACCGACGCGCTGCTTGGCACGATTGGCGCGGGCGATATCGGCACGCATTTTCCACCCAGCGACCCGCAGTGGCGCGGGGCCGCATCGTATAAATTCCTGCAGCACGCAGCGCAGCTTATTTCCGAGCGCGGCGGGATGATCGATTTCATCGACCTGACTTTGATCTGCGAGGCCCCCAAAATCGGTCCCCACCGCCACGCGATGCGCGCACGGATTGCCGATCTGCTGGCGCTGACCCCCGATCAGGTGAGCATCAAGGCGACGACGACCGAACGGCTTGGCTTTACCGGGCGCGGTGAAGGCATTGCCGCGCAGGCGGTGGCGACCGTCCGGGTGCCGGCGTGATCAAAATTTCCGCCGCGCTGATGCTGGTGCTGGGCGCTGGTGCCGCATCTGCGCAAAGCGTGGTTGCCACAGTCACCCTGCCCTGCGTCACCCCGCCGGAGGCCGAAGCGCTGGTGGCCGCTGTGGTGCCGGAGCTGATTGGGGATGTTGGGCGTATCTGCGCTGCATCGCTGCCTGAAACCGCGCTGGTGCGCCAGGCTTCCGGGCCATTCATCACCCGATACCGCGCCGAGGCCGATCTGGCCTGGCCGCGTGGGCGCGCGGCGATTGCCAAGATTACCGGGCCAGAGATTGCCTCGCTGCTGAACAACGACGCCGCCCGTCCGCTGCTCGCCTCGCTGATCACCCCGGCGCTGACTCGCGGGTTGCAACCGGTGGATTGCGCCGCGATTGAGCGGATCGTGGTGCTCGCCCAGCCCCTGCCCCCGCGCAACACGGCGGCATTGTTCGTATCGATCATCCAGCTGGTCGATGCCAAACGCACGGCAAGCGCCAAGCCCCGCCTGCCCATCTGCCAACCAGGAGCACGCTGATTATGGCGGACATCATCGAGACCATCTTGCCAGCCGAACTGGTGGAGGCCGCGCGCCGGGTGGTGAGCGCCAATCTGGCCGCCGGGCGGATGGTGAGCATCGCGGAAAGCTGCACTGGCGGGCTGGTGGCAGCGGCGATCACCGAAATTCCGGGATCATCGGGCATGATGAACACCGGGTTCGTCACCTATTCAAATGACGCCAAGGCGGCACAATTGAAGGTGAGCCAGGATGTGCTCGACACCTTTGGTGCGGTTTCCGTCGCCGTTGCCTGGAGCATGGCGCAGGGCGCGTTAAAGGCCTCTGGCGCTGACGTGGCCGTGGCGATTACCGGGGTTGCCGGGCCGGGCGGCGGCAGCGAGAAAAAGCCCGTCGGCACCGTGGTATTTGCGCGGGCGGAAAAAGGCGATGATCCTGCCAATGTTGTCGCAGACCGCCGCGATTTTGGCGATTTGGGGCGTGGTGGGATACGGCTTCAGGCGGCGCTTTGCGCACTGGAACTGCTGATGCCTGATGATCCCGCCGCGCCGGCCGCATAAAGCACCGCTGCCCGGTCTTCAAAAGCGCCAATCATCTTGCGGAGCGCACGGTCGAACACCTGGCCCGCCAATGCTTCGAACACGCGGTTCTTGAACGCGAAATCGACCGAGAAATCGACCAGGCACCCGCTGGCGCCATCGGGCCGAAATCCCCAATCATTTCGCAGATATTTCAATGGCCCATCGACATATTCTACCAAAATACGCGAAGACCGGGTCTTCGCCACCTTTGACGTGAATGTCTCCCGCAGCCCTTTGAAGCCGACGACCATGTCCGCCACCAGTTGCGTATCGCTGTTTGATCGCACCCGAATTGCCGATACCCAGGGCAGGAATTCAGGATAGCGCGCCACATCACCCACCAGCGCGAACATCTGTTCTGGCGTATAGGGTAGCCGCCTGGTCTCGGTATGGCGCGGCATCAGGCGCGGGCCAGTTGGGCCTCGCGCGCTGCCCGCAACCGGGCGAAATCATCCCCGGCATGATAGCTTGAGCGCGTCAGCGGCGAGCTGGCGACCAACAGAAAACCCTTGGCGCGGGCGATGGCGGCAAACGCATCAAACCCGGCAGGCGGCACGAAATCAATCACCTTGGCGTGGCGCGGGGTGGGTTGCAGATATTGCCCCATCGTCAGGAAATCGATGTCGGCGCTGCGCATATCGTCCATCACCTGATGCACCTCCAGCCGCTCTTCGCCCAGCCCCAGCATGACGCCGGACTTGGTGAAGATGGACGGATCATGCCGCTTCACACTCTCCAGCAGTCGCAGCGACGCATAATAGCGCGCGCCGGGGCGAATGGTTGGGTACAGACGCGGCACGGTTTCCAGATTGTGGTTGTACACATCCGGCCCGGCTTCCACGATCGATTCAATCGCTGCCTGCGCCTTGTTGCGGAAATCGGGCGTCAGGATTTCGATGGTGGTTGCAGGCGTGGTGCGGCGCAGTGCCTGGATCACCTTGACGAACTGGCTTGCCCCGCCATCGGGCAGATCATCACGGTCAACCGAGGTGATGACGATATGTTGCAGGCCAAGCTCGGCAGCGGCGTCGGCGGTGTGCTGGGGTTCCAATGCGTCCACCGCGCGAGGCATGCCGGTTTTCACGTTGCAGAACGCGCAGGCGCGGGTGCAGGTGTCGCCCAGGATCATCACCGTGGCATGCTTTTTGGTCCAGCATTCCCCGATATTGGGGCACGCTGCCTCCTCACACACAGTGTTCAGGTTCAGGCGGCGCATCATCGCCTTGGTTTCGGCAAAGCCCAGGCTTGTCGGGGCCTTTACCCTGATCCAGTCTGGTTTGCGCTGGCGCTCTGGGCGCGGAACCGGTGCCATGTCGTTCATCGTCACCACATAGCGATGCTTTGCGCGCGTTGCCAGTCCCGCCCTTAGGCGGCATGCTGGGGCTATGCCCGATTTCAACAAAGGCGTTGACGGTTACCACCGCTTGCGCACCACAGACTGGCCCCCGCTTTTGCGGGGGTACGGCGGTGGTTCAAATTGACCGGAAACGGCTCCAGCAGCCGATGACGGCGGTTGCCCTCCGGCAGGCTGGGTACAGCATTACCAAAGAACGGATTGCCGCCTGAAGCTTGTCCTTCGGGCTCGCAACGTCCCGCAGGTCTCTTGATCGCTTGCGCCCCCGCCCCGCCCTCGCTAGGCCGCCGCTTTAATGCAACCGTCCGATCATCGCCCCGCAACGCTCATTGCCGGAAGCGCTGTGTTTCCGCACCGCGACCTGACGGGCATTGACGGGCTTCAGCCACATGAGATCACGTTCCTGCTCGATGAGGCGGAACAATGGATTGAGGTGAACCGCAGCCGCGCCAAGAGCGAGCGGCGGCTGGAGGGGTTGACGCTGATCAACGCGTTCTTCGAAAACAGCACGCGCACGCTTTTGTCGTTCGAGATTGCCGGCAAGCGCATGGGCGCTGATGTGGTCAATATGCACGCCGCCCAATCGAGCGTTAAAAAGGGCGAGACGCTGATCGATACCGCCGTCACGCTGAACGCGATGCGCGCCGATATGCTGGTGATCCGCCATTCAAGCTCAGGGGCAGTCAAGCTGATCGCGAGCAAGGTCGATTGCCCGGTGCTGAATGCCGGCGATGGCTGGCATGAACACCCAACCCAGGCGCTGCTCGACGCGCTGACGATCCGGCGGCGGCGCGGGGCGATTGCCGGGCAGCGCGTGGTGATTTGCGGTGATCTGATGCATAGCCGCGTCGCACGATCAAACATATTGGCGCTGACGGCGCTGGCGGCAGAGGTGCGGGTGGTGGCCCCGTCCACGCTGATGCCCGCCGCGATTGAGCGGATGGGGGTAACGCCCTTTACCGATTTTGATGCCGCACTTGAGGGCGCTGACGTGGTGATGGTGCTGCGGTTGCAGAATGAGCGGATGGACGGTGGCTTCATCCCCTCCACGCGCGAATATCACCTGCGCTATGGCTTGAACAGCGAACGGTTGCGGCGCGCCAAGCCCGATGCGCTGGTGATGCATCCCGGCCCGATGAACCGGGGGGTGGAGATAAGCTCGACCGTGGCAGACCACCCTACCCGTTCTGCGATTACCGAACAGGTGGAAATGGGCGTGGCGGTGCGGATGGCGTGCCTGGACGTGCTAACCCGCCGGGCGCGCGGTGTGGAGGGCTGGGCATGAGCGCGCTGGCGTTCACCAATGCCCGGCTGGTGCTGGCTGGTGAGGTGGTGACCGGCGGGTTGCTGGTGCGGGACGGGGTGATTGAGGCGATTGGCGCTGTCGATGTGACAGCGGATGCCGAGACGCATGACCTCGGTGGCAAGCTGCTCGCGCCCGCGATTATCGATCTGGGCGTGTTCGCGGTTGATCTGGCGGCGTGCCATGCGGGCGGAATCGTGCGGATTGGCCTGATGCCCGATCAGTCACCGGTGCTCGACGATCCGGGGATTGTCCAGCGCGCCGCGCTCATCGGGCGGCCGGATTTGTGGATTCACCCGATTGCAGCCGCCACGCGCGGGCTGGCCGGGCGCGACATTGCCGAAATGGCGATTAACCGCGATGCGGGCGCGCGCGCCATTGGCACCGGGCGCGGCTGGATTGGCGATGCAGGCGTGATGCGCAAAGTGCTGCGCTATGCCGGTGATCTGGGGCTGACGGTGATCGCCCATGCTGAGGATGGCGGGCTGGCAGCAGGTGCGGTTGCGACTGAGGGCGAAACGGCGACCCGGCTTGGGTTGGCGGCGGCACCCGCGATTGCCGAGGCGCTGGCGATTGCGCGTGACGTGATGTTGGCCGAGGAAACGGGTGCGGCGATCCATTTCCGGCAAGTAACGACGGCGGCGGGCTTTGCGCTGGTGCGCGCGGCCAAGGCGCGCGGCGTGGCGGTGACGTGCGGGATTACGCCTGCGCATCTGTTGCTAAGCGACATTGCGATGAGCGATTTTCGCAGTTTTGCCCATCTGTCGCCGCCACTTCGGGCTGAATCTGATCGTCAGGCGGCGCTGGCCGCGCTGGCAGATGGCACGATTGATGTGCTGGCATCGGGGCATGATCCGCGCGGGCCCGAGGAAAAGCGGCTGCCCTTTGCTGATGCAGCACCCGGCATGGCGGGGGCCGAAACATTGCTCGCGCTCGGGCTGGGGCTGGTGCGCGATGACCGGCTGACGATTGAGCGGTTGTTCGCGCTGCTGGCGGGCAATCCTGCGCGGCTATTAGGTATACAGGCCGGATATCTGGCACCCGGCATGCCGGCCGATCTGATCGTGATCGATGAAGGCAAGCCGTGGCAGATCACCGCCGATACGCTTGTGGGCCGGGCCGGCAATACGCCGTTTGATGGCCTGCCGGTTCAAGGCAAGGCGATGATGGTATTCAAGGGCGGCAACCGGCTGAAGTAAGGTTTTGGGCTGGACTTGACCGCCAGCCCTTATCCCCCGTCGGGGCCTAGCCCGTCACTATCACCGCGATGCGAGCTGCCGGGGTGCCTGCACCCAGCGAGCGACCTGATCGCCCGCATTTGCCCGCACAAAGCATGATCCGCCATGGGCGCGATATGATGAGCACATGGCAACGGCGTCGCCCCGCGTAAAGCCGCCCACCGACAAGCGATAAAATTGCCCGGCTGCGGTGCGCACTGAAGCGCCGGATGGCTGTTGAGCCGCCAGCGCGGGATAGCGGCGGGTTGCCTTCATCCAGCCATCCCGCGCAACGCCAGCGTTTTCAAACGCGCCGAGTTGCACGAAGAAGCCACCTTTGGCAGGTGCGGCCATCACGGGTGCGGGGCTGACAGTGGATGTGGCGGCCAGAACCGGTGCGGGGACACGAACAGCAGCCATGCGGCGCGATGCGCCCATTTTGGCGGGCATGTAATTGGCCGGCGTGTAATTGGCAGGCAGGGCCTGAACCACCGGGTTGCGGGCACCAAACACAATCACTGGCCGCGTGGAGATTTCCGGCGCTGCGGCTGCGACCATGACGGGCGGTGCTTCCGCAACGGGCGCCGATGCCACTTCAACCGGCGCGGCGACTGGATCGCCAGGCTTGCCCGGCATATAGTTGTCAATCGCATCCGCCATTTGTGGCTGCGGCGCAGCCTGCGGTGATACTTGCGCATTGAGTGCAAGCGCAACGGGCTGGCCCTGATCCTCAACCGCGCGCACGCCAATCAGGCTTGCGACCTGATCGGATGCTGCCTTGGGATGCGCAAACGCTGCCCATTGCAGGATACGATCATCGATCTCAGCAGGTGTCACGTCCAGCGCAGCGACACTTTTTGCCTCGGGCCAGCGACCGGCAAGTGCCAACGCAAGAGCCAGATTTTGGCGGGTCTTGGCATCGGTGGCGGGTCCACGCGCAGCCTCTGTCAGCAATTCAACGGCGGTGGCGGGATCGCCGGCCAACGCGAGCGCCAGCCCACGGTCGGCAACCGGAATCAACGCGGCGTGATCATCAAGCGTCTTGCGCGCCGATGCCCAATCGCCGGTCGCGGTCTGCGCCAGCGCCAGGTTCAGCGCGATCTGCCCATCAGCAGGCGACAGCGTGACGGAATCGGTAAAGGCATCACGTGCAGAGGCAAAGCGCCCTGCCCTCAAATAGGCGCTGCCCAGCAGCGCGCGATAGCTGGCATCCTGCGGGCTGAAATGCACGGCGCTTTCGGCAAAGCCGATCGCCTGGGCGATCTTGCCGCTTGCCAACGCCTTTTGCGCCTTGGCGGCATCGCCTGCCGCTTGTTTCATCGCCTTGGCATCCAGCGCGCCAGCAACGGCGATGCTCGCCTGCGTCAAGCTGGTGCCAATCGCGGCACCGCCAAAGATCAGGGCGGAAAGCCCCAGTGTCGCCATTGTGCGTTTTGTCATCGTTGCACGCTTCATCGGATCAGCCCCCATTACCGTGATCATCATCCGCCCCAGTCGACAGCCGGTGAGCCATCGCTTCCACCTGGGGCAGCGTCTTCAAAAAACTATCGAGTGCTTCGGTCACCAATTGCTGCGCCGATTGGCGGTGCAGCGCACTGGCCAGGCGCAGGCGAAGGTGCCGATCGGCATCAAGCCGCAAGGTGAAAGCTGCCTTCAGGCCGCCGGGCACATTGCCCCGCTCGCCGCTACCGCCGCCGCCGCCCCGTTTGGAACGGCGTTTTTCCGGTGCTGGTGCGATATTTGGCATCGGCGACGCGGCAGGTGCCGCAATCGGCTGCGCGCGGACCGGATCTGGGGCCGCCGCCTCAATTTCCTGCAGCAACACTTCGCGCTGGCGGAGCACGGGCGGCAATGGCAGCGCTTCAACCGGGGCGTTGCCCGGCTGGCTGTCATTATGGCCCATATCATTCCAGCCAAGATCATCGATTGCTTCAGAAACGGCGCCAAAGCCGGAAAAACCCTGTGGGCGCATTGCCGGTTTGGCCTGGCCCTTGCGCGCCAATAGCCCTGAGGAGAGCGAGGCGAATGGTTTAGGTTGCCCCATCATCCCGGCCACCTCAGCTCACCACGCGGCGGCCAAAGCCGCCCGCCTGGCGATTGGGGGCAAAGCCACCCGGTGCTTGCGGCGCGCTGAACACGGTGCGGCGGAAATTCTTTTCAAGCCGATCAGCGATATAGCCCCAAAGCTGTTCGATCTCTGCCGCCGAACGCCCATTTGGATCGACTTCCATCACGGTGCGGCCATCGATCATCGATGCCGCAAAATCAGTCCGGTGGTGGATGGTGATGGGCGCAACGGTGCCGTGCTGCGACAGGGCGACGGCGGCTTCGCTGGTGATTTTGGCCTTGGGCGTGGCGCCGTTGACGACAAAGATCAGCGGCTTTCCGGCCCGATCGCAAAGATCAACTGTTGCCCCTACGGCGCGCAGATCATGCGGGCTGGGGCGGGTGGGAATGACGATCAGCTCTGCCACGGCGATAACGCTTTGGATCGCCATGGTGATGGCGGGTGGCGTATCGATCATCGCCAGGCGAAAGCCCTGCTGGCGCAGCACTTCCAGATCCGCGGCAAGCCGCGCAACCGTGGTTTGGGCAAAAGCGGGAAATTCGCTTTCGCGTTCATTCCACCAGTCAGACAGCGATCCTTGCGGATCGATATCAATCAGCACGACGGGGCCACCGCCAGAGCGCTGCGCCTGCACGGCCAGATGCCCAGACAATGTGGTCTTTCCCGAACCACCTTTTTGAGAAGCCATCGCGAGAACGCGCATTATTTCCCCGGTCTTACCTGTTTCAGCGGGTAAAATGCCATGCCGAGTAATAAGAAGCGGTTAACGCCCGAAACGATGCGGGGACGGCTGCGTTTGCTATGCGCGCCCAGCACGCGACCGCCCCGAAATGGCCCGAAATGAAGCGCGTGGGACATATGGTTTACCAATTATTACCGAATTTTCGCTTAAACGGCCCTATTCGGATAACAGGTTGAGCATTGGGACCGACGACATGATCAAGCAACGAGCGATGTTCAGCGCCGTAGCAATGGCGGGCGCTGCTGTGGCGATGGCAATGGCCAGCACACCGGCACGGGCCGATGTGAAGTCTGGCGTCGATGCCTGGAGCCGGGGCGAATATAAAAAGGCCGTTGAAAACTGGCGCCCAATGGCGATTGCCGGTGATGCCGATGCGCAGTTCAACCTTGCCCAGGCCTATAAACTGGGGCGCGGCGTGCCCGTTGATCTGGGGCTGGCAGAGGAATGGTATCGCAAGGCGGCGGTCCAGGGACATACCCAAGCCGAAGATGCTTATGGCCTGACGCTGTTCCAGAACAATAAGCGCGACGAAGCGGTCCGCTGGCTCGAACGATCGGCTGGCCGGGCAGAGCCGCGCGCGCAGTTGGTGCTGGGGACGATGTTGTTCAATGGCGATGCCGTGAAGAAGGATTGGGTGCGCGCCTATGCACTGGTGTGCCGCGCCGCTGCATCCGGCTTGCCGCAGGGCGGACAGACCCAGGGCCAGATGGACCAGTATATCCCGGCGGACATCCGCCAGAAGGGCATTGCGCTTGCCCGCGAATATGAAGCCGCCGCAGAACGCCCGCAAACCATGCCGGAGGTTGCAACGCAATCACCAGCTGGGATGCGCAGCACCGATCTGCCGGCATCGGCCTATGCCGAGGGTAATGAGGTGCGGCCCACGCCCGTTGCCCCACCCGTTGCGACCAAAGCGCCGGTGAAAACCCCGCCTGCCAAGCCGATAAAGGCCCCGCCTGCGAGCATGGCCGCCGCGCCTGCCAGCCCTGCGCCTTCCAGCCCTGCGCCCGCCGTTCCGCGTCCGGTGGCGGGCAAGGGCTGGCGCGTCCAGTTTGGTGCGTTTCGTGACGAAGGCAATGCCCGCGGCCTGTGGCAGCAGCTAACGGCCCGCGTCGGCGGCCTCGGCGCGCTTCAGCCAGTATTTGCAAAGAGCGGCGCGCTGACCAAGCTGCAGGCCGGTCCATTGGCATCAAGCGCAGACGCGGCCCAGCTTTGCCGGGCGGTGAGTGCGAAAGTGCCGGGAACGCCTTGCGTGGCGGTTGCGCCCTAATCCGTTACCCATTCGCTTGCGGCAATTCCCTGCGCGTACAGTAATGCGCTCAGGTCATTATGGTCGATCCGAACCGCGGCGGCGGCTGCAACCACCGGTTTGGCGTGATAGGCATAGCCCAGCCCTGCCCGCCTGATCATGGCGAGATCATTGGCGCCGTCGCCCACGGCCATCGTCGCCTCTGGCGGGATGGCGAGGTCGTTGATCGCCGCGAGCAGCGTTGCTTCTTTCGTGCCTGAATCGACGATTGGCTTTGCAACGGTGCCGTCGAGCATGCCGGCGGCAATACCAAGCCGGTTGGCGACCACCCGGTTGAACCCGATGGCGCTGCCCACTGGTTCGGCAAAGCGCGTGAAGCCGCCCGACACCAATATCGCCGTGCCGCCGCGCGACCGCATTGTCCGTACCAGCGCAATGGCGCCGGGCATAATCTTGACCCGTTCTGCCAGGCAACGTTCTATCGCTGCCTCGTCCAGCCCGGCGAGCAGCGCAACGCGTGCATCCAGCGCTTCGCCAAAATCGAGTTCGCCGCGCATCGCTGCTTCAGTCACAGCCGCGATCTCGGGCTTGATGCCCGCATAATCTGCCAGCTCGTCGATGCATTCGACGGTGATCATCGTTGAATCCATATCGGCGATCAGCAGCGATTTGGGCCGCGCCATCATCGCCTGCACGACAATATCGACGCGGTCAAAGGCCCCTTCCAGCGCGGTGCGTGCGACATCTGGCGACTGGCCAAACATCACGTCCGCCGCGCGGCCTTGATCAAGCCATCCCGATCCGATCACGGCGCAGCCAGCGGCGTTCAACCGATCAAGGCTTTCCGAAATTTGGCCTGCATCCAGCCGGTCTGCTGCTATCAGCGTTGCAATGAACATCGCGTCATCCCCTTTGCGCCCACGCGTCGCGCTCATCGCAGGGCCAACCGCCAGCGGCAAGTCTGCGTTGGCGATGGCGCTTGCACAAAATATGGGCGGAACGGTGATTAACGCCGATTCAGCACAGGTTTATGCGGGTTTGCGGGTGCTCTCCGCCCGGCCCAGTCTGGACGACGAGGCGCGCGTGCCACACCGGCTGTTCGGGCATGTGGGGGCAGATGACGTCTATTCGGCGGCGCGCTGGGCAGATGAAGCACGTTCCGCGATTGATGCCGCGCGTGCCGGGGGAAGTTTGCCGATCCTGGTGGGCGGCACGGGGCTGTATGTGCGGACCCTGCTAGACGGGATTGCGCCGGTGCCCGATATTGACCCGGCGATACGCGCAGCGGTGCGCGCACTGCCCGTGGCAGCGGCGCACCAGCAGCTCCAGCAGCTTGACCCCGAAGCTGCCAATCGGCTCGCCCCCGCTGATACCACCCGCGTCGCGCGCGCGCTGGAAGTGGTGCGGGCAACCGGCCAAACGCTGTCGCAGTGGCAACAGCAGCTATCGGGCGGCATTGGCGACCGGATCACGCTGATGCCGCTGGTGTTGCTGCCCGATCGTGATTGGCTGATCGATCGCTGCGACGCACGGCTTGCCGCGATGTTTGATGGCGGTGCAAATGCAGAGGTTTCAGCGCTGCTGGCCCAACCAGGCATTGCCGCAAACGCGCCCATCATGCGCGCCATCGGCGTGGGCGAGGTGGCAGGCTGGCTGAACGGCACACATGACCGTGCAACCGCGCTCGCCCAGGCGCAGCTCGCCACGCGGCGCTATGCCAAGCGCCAATATACGTGGTTTCGCAACCAGCCCCCCGCAGACTGGCCCCGCACCGACCTGCGCGATACCGGCGCGCTGCTGGCGCAATTCAGGGCGCTTTACCCCGGCTGATCAAGCGCCGCTTCGCTGACGATCGATCTCACAACCAACCGCTGCATCGGGATAGACATCCGGCTTCGATGATCGCACCCGCACCCGCTGCACCCGGGGATCGACCAGCGCAATCGCCGCAATCGCCTCACAAAGCGTTTCCTGCAGGTTGAAGTGGCGGCTGGCGGCCAGCGCCAGGATTTCGCGGCGCAGGAAATCATAATCGACCACGGCATTAATTTCATCGGGCAGATCGCCCGCATCATAACGGCAATGGAGCCAGACCGATAGTGTCACACGTTGCGGTGCCGCCAGTTCTTCCGGGTGGATGCCAATCCGCATCGGCAGCGACAGCCCGTCAAGAATAGTCGTGAATTCAGCCATGTACGGACTTTCTGGTGGAAAACATCACATCATTGGCCAGCGGGATAAACCGTTGCCCGGCGTCGACATAGATCGTCTGCCCGGTAACCCCGCGTGCAGTGAGCAGGAACGCCACCGCATCCGCCACCTGATCTGCCCCTACCGGGTGGTGCAGCAGATTGGCCGATGCCACGGCGGCAAACTCTTGCTCGGTCTGGTCCAGGCTGGGCAATGTAAGGCCGGGGGCGACGGCGTTCACGGTAATTTGGTCGCCCAAAGCCTGAGCCAGCATCTGCGTTGCCCCGGCCAGCGCGAGCTTGCTGCAGGTATAGGAAAAGAAATCGGGGTTGAGGTTGACCAGTTTCTGATCGAGCAAGTTCACAACCGCCCCTGCTGCTAGGTCGCGCTGTTCGGCCATCGCGCTGGCGAGCAACACTGGCGCGGTTAGGTTGACGTGCATATGATCATCAATCTGCGCACCGTCGGCGATTGGCGGCGTATCATAAGCGAACAGCGATGCATTGTTCACCAGCCCCGTCACCGGCACGCCAAAGGCCGCGCGGGCGGCCGCGATCAACGTCGTTGCGGCACCGTCTGCTGCCAGATCCTGCTCGACCGCCACCGCCAGCGGCCCCAGCGCGGTAACCAGCGCATCAGCCGCTGGATGTGATTGGCGGTGGTGGATGATGACGCGCAGGCCATCACGCACCAGGCGGCGGGCAATCGCCTTCCCCATGCGCCGCGCACCGCCGGTGATGATGATGCACCCATCCCCGATCGTCACAAATGATCCTGCGCCGGCGTTTGCACCACGATCATCGCCCTTCCCTAAACGCCCATCAGCGCCAGCACTTCCTTGCGGCTGCGCTCATCATCGCGGAACACGCCCATCATCCGGCTGGTCGTCATCGTGACGCCGGTGGTTCGCACCCCGCGCGCGCTCATACAGGCATGGCTCGCCTCAATCACCACGGCCACGCCCAGCGGTTTCAGATTATCCCAGATACAGTTCGCCACTTCTGCTGTCAGCCGTTCCTGAACCTGCAGCCGACGGGCATAGGTGTGGAGCACCCGTGCCAGCTTTGAAATGCCCACCACCCAGTTGCTCGGCAGATAGGCGATGTGCGCCTTACCGATAATCGGGGCCATGTGGTGCTCGCAATGCGACTGGAACGGAATGTCTTTTAACAGGACGATTTCGTCATAGCCGCCGACTTCTTCAAAAATTCGGGAGAGATGATAGGCAGGATCGTCGCTGTAACCGGCGCAATATTCCTTCCACGCGCGGGCCACGCGGTGCGGCGTATCAATCAATCCTTCGCGTGCCGGATCGTCCCCAGCCCAGCGAATCAAGGTGCGGACTGCGTCTGCAACCTCTTCAGGAACTGGAATTTTCGCTGGTGGGAGGCTAAATTTGCCAGCTCCCGCCACGCCATTATCGTTAATCATTCGACCTCCATGCCGACTGATTCGAAAAAGACGCTACGTCAACCGTTATAGCGAGCCGAACCAGTTCGTAATTGAAACTGTCTCATTTAGGCAACATTGGCGCAAGCGCGCAGTTTTCCGCGGATAACCGATTGACGGCATGATTTGATCGTCGCTATTTTAGCAGGGTGTTCATAAATCTGCTGCGGAAACCGACAACGATCGGCAGCGGCTTGGGAGGGGAATTAGAATGAAGAAATTTGAACTGCTCGCAGCATCCGCTTTGGTGATGTTCTGCGCTACACCGGCTTTTGCGCAAAGCACCGCACCAGCACCTGCTGCACAGCAGGATGACGAAGCATCCGAATCTGATGCCGACATTGTCGTCACCGCCAGCAAGCGCGAAAAGACGCTGCTTGATACCCCGATCGCTGTTACGGTAACATCGGGCAAGACGATCCAGGACGCCCAGATCCGCGATCTTATCGATCTCCAGACGGTTGTTCCTTCGCTCCGCGTGTCGCAGCTCCAGTCTTCAGCTAACACCAACTTCATCATCCGCGGCTTCGGCAACGGCGCCAACAATGCCGGCATCGAGCCTTCGGTCGGCGTGTTCATCGACGGTGTGTATCGTTCGCGCTCGGCCGCAGCGATCGCCGATCTGCCCAACCTGAAGCGCGTTGAAGTGCTGCGTGGCCCACAGTCAACGCTGTTCGGCAAAAACGCATCGGCTGGTATCATCAGCATCGTCACTGCAGAGCCTGCGTTCAAGTTCGGTGGCTCCGCTGAAGTGTCCTACGGCAATTATAACGCCGTTGTTGCAAAGGCGGACATTACCGGGCCGATCACCGAAACGGTCGCCTTCTCGCTGGCCGGGAATTACAACCGCCGCGACGGGTATGTCTTTGATGCCGGTCTCAACACCGACTCAAGCGACCGCAACCGTTATGGTTTCCGTGGTCAGTTGCTGTGGCAGCCAAGTGCTGACCTGAAGATCCGCCTGATTGGCGATTATGATCAGATTGACGAAAATTGCTGCGCAATCGCCAACATTGTCGCTGGTCCAACCACGGCAATCGTGAACGCGCTGTCACCCGGTGGCGTTGGCCTCGATGCCAACAACCCGTTCTCCTATGTAACGTACAGCAACTTCCCATCGTCGAACGACATCAAGAACTATGGCGGTTCGTTGCAGGCTGATTACACGATAGGCCAGATCGCGCTGACGTCGATCACCGCCTATCGCAAGGTGGATTCGC
This sequence comes from Proteobacteria bacterium ST_bin14, assembly GCA_002083655.1. Taxonomy (GTDB): domain Bacteria; phylum Pseudomonadota; class Alphaproteobacteria; order Sphingomonadales; family Sphingomonadaceae; genus Sphingomonas. Next base: position 97,534 of record MSXR01000011.1, read on the forward strand.
TGACGAACCAGGATTCGGATTTCACCAGCGCCGATCTGATCGGGAATAACAGCCAGGATCTGAAGATTGACACCTTCACCCAGGAACTTCGCCTGGCGACAAATTTTGAAGGACGGTTAAACTTCCTGGTCGGTGGTTTTTACTTCAATGAAAAGATCAACCAGCAAAACGACATCAACTTCGGCACGGGCTTCCGCCCCTATGGCGACCAGCTGATCCGGGGCGCCACGGGTAACGCGCTGAACGTCGCGCTGCTCGAGGGCACCTTTGGTGCGCTTGAAGGTGCGCCGACACGGTACGTCAACGCGTTCTTCCGCACCGGCAATGGTCTGGATGAAGCCTATCGCCTGGCCGATGAATCCTACTCGATCTTTGGTACCGCCGATTTTGAGATTACCGACCGGCTGACGCTGACCGGTGGCATCAACTACACCGACGATCGCAAGAATTTCAGAACCAATGTGATCAGCAGCGATGTGTTCGCCGGCATCGATTTCAACGATCCGCGTTACGCACCGTTCCGCAATCAATTGCTGTTTGGTGGTGCGCTTGCATCAGGGGTTGGCACCGCTGCTGGCCTTGGTCGTTCGGCAACACAGGCTGAAATCGGCGCATTCGCTGCCGGTAACATGGCTGCATTTGGCGCAATTTCGGCCGGCGCACAGGCATTTGCCAATGCTAACCAGAACGTAGCAGCGGCTAACCCGCTGAACGGGCTGCGCGGCCTGCAGTTCCTGCCGCCGTTCCTGAATGTGCCAAACGCAGTGGAAAATGGCCGGACCAGCGACAATAACGTGTCGTACACCGCTCGCCTTTCCTACAAGTTGAACGACAACCTCAGCGCCTATGTAACCTATGCAACGGGTTTCAAGGCAAGCTCGGTTAACCTGGGGCGTGACAGCCGTCCGAGTGTTGCCGATCTGGCCACCATCAACGCTCGTGGCCTCGGTGTCGTTAACCTGACTTCGGGCTCACGTTTGGCCGGGCCGGAAACTGCCACCTCGTATGAAGGCGGCATCAAGGGTAAGTTCTCCACCGTTGCCTTCAACCTCGCGGTATTCAACCAGGAGATTAAAGGGTTCCAGGGTAACATCTTCACAGGTACCGGCTTTGTGTTGAACAACGCAGGTGCCCAGTCGACCTTCGGTATCGAATTCGACGGCACCTACTCACCAACCCGGACGCTGACGCTGAACGCGGCAGTGACCTATCTCGATCCGACATTTAACTCGTTCGTCAACGGATCGGTTTTCAATGCAACATTTGGTGTTGTTCCCGCCAACCTGACCGGTCGTCGTCCTGCTGGTATCCCGGAATTCTCGGTTTCGGGCGGGGCAACGTTCAAGCATGAATTTAACGCTGATTTCACGGCGTTCCTGCGCGGTGATTACCAGTATAACAGCCCGGTAATCATCTCCGACGGCTTGCCGCAGTTCACGCGCAGCGTTCAGTCGTTGAACATGTCGCTGACCGGCCAGTTCCGCAAGAATCTGGAAGTGTCGGTCTGGGGCCGGAACATGTTGAACGCCCAGTATCTGACGACCATTTTCCCATCGGTCGCACAGGCAGGCAGCCTTTCGGGCTACCCAAGCCAGCCAGTCACCTATGGTGGCACGGTACGGTTCAAGTTCTGATCGTCAGGAGCCGGCCCGCCCGGTTCCACCAAATACCGAAAAGGGGCTCGCGGCAGATTGTCGCGGGCCCCTTTTTCTTTGCGAACATAAGGCCTAACGTGTGATTTGGGACAGCTTGTGGCACCGCGGCTGCCACGACTATCGAGACGTCAAGGGAGCGTTTGGCATGTCCATACGGCAGATTATGGTCGCCCTCCCCCTCACCCTCGCTTTTCCTGGGATGCCCGCCACGGCGCAAACATCGGCCCCGCGTGCCGCCGTGCCCCTGCCCGTGCCTGCGAAAATGCAACTGCTCGGCCTGAGCGCAGATGAGGCGATGTCGCTTATGGCCATATTGCAGGCTGCTCAACAGCAACTAAGGGCCGGGAAGTTCCAGCATTTTGCGCTGTTTTCGGGGGCGACCGCCTCCTATACCGAGACCAGAATGTCACCGCGTGATGCTTTCCTGCGGCTGCCATTCGACCGGGTGTGGCGCATTGAACGCCTGCGGCACGAAAACCGTGCGTTGCAGACCCACCGTCTCGCTTATGCGCCCAACGGCCTGGGGCAGCTTTACTGGGATATTGAGGTGATGTCGGGATTGGAGGGCCGGCTTGAGCGGGTGGTGATGACCTATAAAGCGCCCGCCCCATTTTGACGCTCCGCTCGCCCCTCCGGTCGCCCTACCCCTTTAAACGTTCGGCATGCCACGCGATGTGATCAGGCATGAAGGTGGCGATGAAGTAATAGCTGTGGTCATAGCCTGGCTGCATCCGCAGGGTGATGGGCAGCCCCGCGGCCTCACACGCGGCAGACAGCAGCTCAGGATGGAGCTGATCGGCCAGAAAGCTGTCGGCATCGCCCTGATCGACCAGCAGATTGGGCAGCCGTGCCCCCTCCGCGATCAGCGCGCAGGCATCATAGTCGCGCCAGGCGGCCTGATTATCGTCGCCAATATAGCCGCCCAGCGCCTTTTGGCCCCATGCGCAGGCGATGGGCGACGCAATCGGCGCAAAGGCAGAAACGCTGCGAAAGCGCGTTGGATTGCGCAGCGCGATCGTCAATGCCCCGTGCCCGCCCATCGAATGCCCCGTGATGCCCTGCCGCGCCATATCCGCCATCGGAAATGCGTCAGCGATCAGCGCGGGGAGTTCGCTCTCGATATAGGTTCGCATCTTGAAATGCTTTGCCCAGGGCGCGCGAATTGCATCCACGTAAAAGCCAGCCCCCTGCCCAAAATCATAAACATCGACATCTGGCACCGCCTCGCCACGCGGTGACGTGTCCGGGGCGATCAGGATGATGCCATGTTCGGCGCAAGCGGCGCGGTAACCGCCCTTGTCGGTCACATTGGCGTGCGTGCATGTCAGCCCCGAAAGATACCAGAGTATGGGCAACTTCGCGCCGGGAGGATGCGGCGGGACGAAAACGGAAAAAACCATGTCCGTACCGGTGCTTGATGAAGCATGGCGATACACGCCCTGCGTACCGCCATCTGCCCGTGCAGAAATAAGTGTTTCCAACGTCATATCACGCATCCTTCATATCCACTGCGGATCACGGGCACTGCACACACCGCGATCACTATTCGGGCACGGCGTCGCACGGCAGGACGGTGGGCGACAATAGCAAAACCGGGGTGGCACGGTCATTTGCGGGCCCACGCAAGTTTATCGCCCGCACGGCTTGCGTTTGCGCGCCCAATCGACTGTAAAGAGTGACAAAGCCGTTCGGGCAGCGCAAAAGCACTGCACGCTCAGGCGTAAAAATATGGTCGGCCTGTTGCCGACTGCCAACGGGAGGATAACGATGGCAAAAGAACCTACCACCAAGGCTGCGGCCCCAAAGACGGGCGGCATTCACGCGCCCGTACAGCCATCGCCAGAGCTGGGCGCGATTGTCGGTAATGACCGGCTGCCGCGCAGCGAAGTGATCAGCAAGGTTTGGGAATATATCAAGAAGCACGATCTGCAGAATCCTGCCAACAAGCGGGAAATTCTGGCCGATGCCGCCTTGGAAAAGGTGTTCGGTCGCAAATCCTGCACGATGTTTGAAATGAACAAATATATCGCGGCGCACGTCAAGGCGTGATCGCAAGGATGCTAGGCCCCGGGCAAGCGCTTGCTTTGCCCGGGGCCTAGCACTTTATTTCGGCGGCACCCCGCCCCGTCCGATGTTTGACCCTTTATCGGATCGCGCCGGCCATCGCTGTGCAGCGACCACCCTTTACAACGGCTTCCAGCAGCGCGCCTTGATTTGCGGGTGTTCATCACACGCGACCCGGGTGACCGACGCGTCATTGCGCACCTGAACCATCCAGTCGCCCGATCCCGCACAGCGGACGTTCCAGTAAGCCAGCCCGTCGCGGCTGCCGACATAGAAGGACCGCTTTACGTCGTCGCAAGGCTGACCTGATTTGGTCATCAGCTTGCCCAGCATCGTGGCGCGCGCAGCGCCAGCAAGCATGGGCAGGCTTTCAGCAAAAGCATTGCGCGTGGGGAACGGCTTGACCGGGGGTGCCACCACAATTTTTTCGTCGCGCGGCAGGCTGGCGATCAGGGAGTTTACCGATGCCGCCAGCAGCATACCCGCGCCAACAATCATCAGCAGCGATTTAAAGCTGACCATCGTCAGCATCTGCCCGCATGCCGGGCATGAGGTTGCATCATCGGTGCACGAGACCTTGCATTTGGGGCATGATTTCATGGGCGCACCACCGATCAGCCAGCTTTGCGGCCGGCTTGGTCGAGTTCGATCAGCGCGTCGAATGCGGCCTGATCAAGCTCTGTCTGAAACTGGCACCCCGCAGCGAAATCATCTGACCAGATGATGCTGGCGGCAACCGGGCCGATTTGCGGCAGCGTGAGCCAGATCATCGATCCAACTCGAAGCGAGGAATAGGTTTGCAGTCTCGCGCCAAGCGGCGACAGATCGACGACGCGGCACAAGGTTCGATCCAGCCCACCCCGCCCGATCCGGGCGTCAAGCGACACCGGCGCACGCGGGCTGCGGCGTCGTCCGTTTGTTTCGGCAGGCTCAAACTCGGCAGCAAACATCAGCGATCCTCATGGATGAGATGAGGAAAGCCTATCTGTTTGAAGCTAACGCGCCGTTAACGACGCGCCATTTGCGCGGGAAAATGCTTATTTCTTACCCAGCGACAAACCGCCAAAACGCTTATTGAAGCGCGCGACCTGGCCGCCTGCGTCCAGCATGCGCGAATTACCGCCGGTCCAGGCAGGATGCGCGAGCGGATCGATTTCCAGCGTCATCAGATCGCCTTCCTTGCCCCAGGTCGAGCGCGTCTGGTATTTGGAACCGTCCGTCATCTGCACGGTGATGAAATGGTACTGGGGATGGGTATCTTTTTTCACGACTTAGGCCTTTGTCTATGGCTGGTTACCGACCAGCCGGACGTTGCGAAGGCGCGCGCCTAGCATGGACCGACGCGCGCTGCAATCCGGGATGACAGGAATCCGGGATGACAGGGCGGGCTAAATGGCCAAGCCGGTTAGCGCCGCACTATCGTCCCACAGCGCCGCGCAGGCTGCATCATCGCGCGCCAGCGTCGACGGCGTTCGCACGATAGCCTGGCCACGCTCCATCGACCAATAAAGCCCCCGCCCGCCTGCAAAAGCGGCGTCAGTCGCCAGCGCGGCGAGCGCACGACCTGATCGCATGTCGGTGCTGACATGCGGTCCACGGATCACCAGCGGCAGGATGTGGCGAAACACCGCGTTGATGACGGGGCCATAGCCGCGGGCCAGCCCCGTTCCGGGAACAAAACCGGGATCGAAAGCCAGAATGGTCAAATCGGGGCGATCGGTTGCGCGGCAGGCAAGCTCTCGCACGGTCATCAGATTGCATAGCTTTGATGAGGAATAGGCGCGCCGCCCGGCCATGCCGGGTTTGGCGTCGATATCCGGATCATTTTCGGGAAAGGCGAGGCGCTGGGCATCGGCATGGCGGGGGGCCGGAATACCCGTTTTCTGTGCGGGATCATGCGTGCCGCTGGACGTCAGGATGATCCGACCACCGGGGCCGATATCGCCAAGCAGCCGCCGGGCGAGCAGATAATGCGCCAGATGATTGACGGCAAAGCTGCGTTCAAAGCCCTGGGCGCTGCGTTGCGGGTGGTTCAACTGCAGCCCGGCATTGCAAACCAGGGCATCGATGCGGCCATCGGCACGCACGGCATCAGCAAAGCGCGCCACGCTGGCCAGATCATCAAGATCGAGGGGAAATGCAGTCACCCGACCATGTAGCTGCGCTGGCAGTTTATCGGGGTGGCGCGTGCCGATCACCATCGACACATCCCAACGCGCAATCATTGCCTGTGCCGCTGCCAGCCCGATACCGCTGGTGGCCCCCGTCATCACAATCCGCATCATTGGCCCCTTGGTTGGTTAACCGACCAATAAACATGTTGCAGGCAATGGGCAAGGACAAGCGACTGATACCGCACAACTTCAAAGCAGGCGCGGTTCCTGCGCCCATGCGCTTGCGGCCCGTTCCAGCACGTCTCCGGCCGTTGCAATCGGGAAGGCCGGATCATTGATCCAAGCCAGCATCACGCCATCAAACGCGGCCTTTAGCGTGGCCGCAAGCGCCAGATCGTCCGGCGACGGATCATCCTGGCCCCGCGCGGCGGCAAACACCCGGCCCACTTCGTCAATCGCTGCATGGTTAATCGCCGCCATCTGCCCGGCCAGGTCAGCATCCGTCATCGCCTTTGCCGCCAGCGCCAGCCGGACCTTAAAAAAATCACGATCAGGCTGGATGGCAGCGCGCGAGGCGGCAAAAAACGCCTCAATCTGGCGATGCGGCGGGGTTACGGCGCGCCGGGCCTGATTGCGCGCGAGGTAATCGGCCAGGCCCTGTTCGAGCGCCGCTGCCAGCACCGCTTCCTTGGTGGCAAAATGATAATGGACCAGGCCGGGCGTTACCCCGGCCTCCGCCGCAATCACCTTCACGCTGGCGGCTTCCAGCCCGTCACGAGCGACCACCCGGAACGCAGCACCCACCAACCGATCGCGTGTCGATCCGGTCGCCACCGCCGCCGATGCTTCGGGTTCTGGCATTACCACCCCGTCGGCTTGCCCTTGTTCTGCTTGTCGAGCCACGCCTTTAGCGGCGCGAAATAATCGACCATCGGCTGCGCAGACATTACCTTGCTGCCGGTAAAGGCCTGCAGCGCCTCTGGCCAAGGCTTGGACTGGCCCAGTTCGAGCATCGCGTTCAGCCGCGTGCCGACATCCTTGTTGCCATAAAAGGAACAGCGGTGCAGCGGTCCTTTCCACCCGGCCTGTTTGCAGGCCGCCTGATAAAATTGAAACTGCAGCAATCGCGCCAGGAAATAGCGGGTATAGGGCACCGCCGCTGGAACGTGATATTTGGCCCCGGGATCAAACCGTGTGTCATCACGGTCAACCGGCGGCACAATGCCCTGATATTGCAGCCGCATCGCATTCCACGCCGCTTCATAGCCAGCAGGCTTGATCGCGCCCGAATATACGCCCCAACGCCAGCGATCGATCAGCAGCCCGAATGGCAGGAACGCCACCTTGTCCATCGCCTGTTTTAGCAACAGGCCAATATCCTTGTCTTCGCTCGGCACCTTTTCCTTGGCGAGCAGGCCGATGTCGACGAGATATTGCGGCGTAATCGACAGCGCGACAAAATCGCCGATCGCTTCATGAAACCCGTCATTCGCGCCATTTTTGTACAGGAAGGGCTGCGCCTTGTACGCGCGCTGGTAATAATTATGGCCCAGCTCGTGATGGATGGTGACGAAATCATCGCCGTTCACCTTGGTGCACATCTTGATGCGGATATCGTCCTGATTGTCGAGATCCCAGGCCGATGCGTGGCAAATCACCTCACGGTCGGCCGGCTTGGTAATCTGTGATCGCGCCCAAAAAGTATCGGGCAGCGGTGCCATGCCCAGCGAGGAATAAAACCCCTCCCCTGCGCGCACCATCTTGACGGGATCAAAGCCCTTTTCCTTCAGCAGATCGCCGGTATCAAACCCCAGATCGCCGGCCCCTTTGGGCGCAACCAGATCATAGATATTGCCCCATTCCTGCGCCCACATATTGCCGAGCAGATCGGCGCGGATCGGCCCGGTTTTCGGCTGCACTGCATCGCCATATTTCTCGTTCAACTTGGCGCGGGTATAGGCGTGGAGCGCGCGGTAAAGCGGCTCCACTTCGCGCCACAGCTTGTCCGTCAGTGCGGCAAATTCGGTCGGGCTCATATCATAGCCCGAGCGCCACATTGCGCCGACATCGGCATAGCCAAGTTCAACCGCGCCCTTGTTGGCGATGTCGACGCCGCGAGCATAATCGTCATGCATTTGCGCGCCGACATTGTCGTGCCAGCTGACCCACATTTCCTTCAGCTTGGCCGGATCGCGCTCGCTGCCCATCGCCGCTTCGATATCGCTGCCGTTGATTGGCTTGCCGTCCAGCGTGCCCTTGCCCTTGCCATATTGCGACGACATCCGCGTCACGATGGTCGCCAGTTCGGTGGCCGCGCCCGGCGTGGTGGGGGCAGGCAGTGGAATGCCGCCGCGCAGCAGATCAAGCTTGCGCACCGTATCGGGGGATAGCCCTGCGATCTTTTGATATTTCGCCGCATCCAGCGCGAGCTTGACCGCCAGCTCTGTTCCCTGCGCGCTGCTTTTTGCCGCCAGAGCGTCGGTATCATCGGTGATATAGGTCGAATTCACCCATTGTGTGCGATTGGCATCAAGCGAATATTCGGCGAGTTGCGCTTCGGCATCGGCGATGAACTTGTCAGCATCTGCCGAGGTAGGCGCAGCAGGATCAGCGGGTCGGGCGAGAACGGGCGAAGCAACCAGCGCGGCGGCAAGCGCCAGCGCAGAAATTCCGGTGCGGATCATGGGCTTTTCCTTGATCAAGAGCAGTGATGGCACGCAATTGCGCAGGCCGCAGCGGCGCCGTCAAGCCGCCAGAAACTGGGCGATCGCCGCGCCAAGCTCTGGCTTTACCACCGCGCTCATGTGATTGCCTGGCACGGTGACATGGGTCGCACGGGGCAGCGCCTGCGCCAGTGCCGCCGCCGATCCATTATCGAAATCATCCGCGCCGCACAGCACCAGCACCGGCTGGCCGATCCGGGCAAGATCAGCGTCGGTCATGTTGACGAAGGTCTCGAGGATGTTGACCAGCGCTTTTGCATCGCCACCGCTGGTTTTCAGGAAAGCCTCGGCCAGCCACTCAGGGGTGCCGCGTTCAAAACTGCCCGGATTCGTCAGGATGTTGCGGAAAAAATCACCGCGTATTCCCGTCGATGTCAGCCCTTCATAGCCCATGCCGGAAATCAAAACGCGGCGCGGCGCAGCGCCAAGCGCCAGCATCCGCGCTGTCGTGCGCCCGCCGAGCGAATAGCCGCCCAGATCATAATCGCGCAGCCCCAGATGCGCGATCAACGCCAGCGCGTCATGCGCCAGCACATCGGGCGGATAGGCGGCGGCATCATGCGGCTTTGCGCTGTCCCCGTGCGCGCGCAGATCGGGCATGATGACGCGAAAGCCCCTGGCGGCGATAGCGGCTGCATGGCCGTATTTGATCCAGTTGGTCTGGGCATCGGAGAAGAATCCGTGGAGCAGGACGACCGCCCGCCCCTCCCCCATTTCGCGCCACACAAGTGCCGCACCATCGGGCGCATGGAATTGCTGGACTGGCAGATCGCTCATCGTTTGCTTAATCCTGTGCGCCATGCCGCCACATCAGCGGGCTGTGTTTCAAATGCGGGTACATTATCGGCAATCGCGATGCCCGGCTGGATCTTTGACACCCATAAATGCCCCATCGGCTCAATGCCCGACGGATCATCAAGCGTGCCGACTTTTACCGTCGCGCTCGCGCCATCTTCGCTGCCCCGGTGCCACAGCCGCGTGCCGCACGCCGCGCAGAAGTAACACAGCTTGCGCGCACCGCTGAACGCGGTGGTTTCGAACATGGCCGGGTCGCCGGTCCAGCGCAGTTTCGCGGTATCGATTGGCACGGACAATGAAAAGGCGCTGGCGGTCTGTTTCTTGCACTCACCGCAGTGACACGCATAGGCCGCAGGCAGTGGCCCCTGAAGGCGATACCGAACCGCGCCGCACTGGCAGCCGCCGGATCGTTCGCCGGATAGTTCGCCGGATAATTCGTTGGTCACCGTCATCCCCAATGTTGGTCGCTGTCGGATAATATCGCCGGCACGGGTTCACCACAAACCGACACGGTGGGTCCGCCCAGCGCGTTCCAGCGGAACAGGGCAACATGCCAGCCGCCGGGGATATGGCGTGAGCGATCGATGATGCCATCCGCCCCCGCCGCCCGTGCGGCATCGGCGTTGCGCCAGCATGGCGGTTCATCACCCGCCGCCAGAAAATGCCGCCAGTTCACGTTTGACGCTTCTCGGTCGATGCCCAGCGCTTCACACGCGGCCAAGTCGCGCTGGTCGAGCACCTGCGCTGGGCTGACGATCACGGGCACGATCATGCGCGGCAGGCCATCTTCGCGCATATAGCCTGAAACCGCGATCCCGGCCCATTCGGCGGATTGCGTGACATATAGCGCGGGCTGACCATGCCGGTGGTAACGCCCCGCGCTCCCCGGCCCCGGCGGATCAACGACGCCCGCCACCCGCGAGGCCAGGATCGCCCGATAAAACCGCCCCTCAATCGTCGCGAGCGGCACGCCGTTCACGCGCCGATTCCTTCCCCTGCGAGCAGTTGAATGTGCTGACCCAGCGCCGAGCTTTGCACCCGCGCGCGCGTAGAGCGATCAAGATCGCGGCCATCAAGCTGCCGAACGAATATCTGACCCATCCCCAAATGACAGCATCATGCTATCACCGCTCAAGCCGCCTTCTTCAAATGCCGCCGCCCAAGCAATTCTGCGATCTGCACGGCGTTCAGCGCCGCGCCTTTGCGCAGGTTGTCGCTAACGCACCACAGCACCAGGCCGTTATCGACGGTGGGGTCTTCGCGCACCCGGCTGACAAAAGTGGCGTAATCGCCCACGCATTCGACCGGCGTGACATAGCCGCCATCTTCGCGCTTATCGACCAGCATGACGCCGGGGGCCTCGCGCAGGATCGATTGGGCCTTTTTTGCCGAAATTTCCTTTTCGAACTCGATCGTGATCGCTTCGCTATGGCCGACGAACACCGGCACGCGCACACAGGTGGCCACCACCTTGATCTTGGGATCGAGGATCTTCTTGGTCTCCACCACCATCTTCCATTCTTCCTTGGTGAAGCCATCATCCAGGAAGCTGTCGATATGCGGGATCACATTGAACGCGATCTGCTTGGTGAACTTGTGCGCCTCTGCGCTGTCGCCGACAAAGATATTGCGGCTTTGCTCAAACAGCTCGTCCATCCCCGCCTTGCCCGCGCCGGACACCGATTGATAGGTGGACACGACGACGCGCTTGATCGTGGCGTAATCATGCAGCGGCTTTAGCGCGACGACCATCTGCGCGGTCGAGCAATTGGGGTTGGCGATGATGTTCTTTCGGCGATACCCGTCGATATCCTGCGGGTTCACCTCTGGCACGATCAGCGGCACATCGGGGTCCATCCGGTATTCAGATGCGTTGTCGATAACGGTGCAACCGGCGGCGGCAAAGCGTGGCACGTGCAGACGCGATCCCGCCGAACCGATGGCGAACAGCGCCATATCCCAGCCGGTTGGGTCGAAATGCTCCAAGCTCTGCACCTTCAGCGTGCGACCGCTATCGCCGAAATCAATCTCAAGCCCCTGGCTGCGCGATGATGCGACCGCGGCCACATCTGCCAGCGGAAATTCGCGTTCGGCCAGAATATTGAGCATCTCGCGCCCGACATTGCCTGTCGCACCGACAACGACGATCCGGTAACCCATTGTTCGCTCCACCAATCAATCAAGCCGGTCGCATACGCCTAACGCCGCAATTGTCCAGCCTGTCAGGCGATTGCAGCACCGCCCCGGTCAACATCGGCACCGGGGGGAACGCGGCGCAGCAACGGTTGCCACCGGACATAGGCCAGGCTGCGCCACAACCATTCGAGCGGCCCCGCCACGAAGAAACGCATGTATAGGTTAGCGAATACCAACTGAGCGACCACCACCGCAGCCGCAATCGCCGCAAGCTCTGCCCACCCGAATTTGCCGTACAGGCCAAGACCGAACGGCGCGAACAGGATGTAAATCCCGATGATCTGCTGCATGAAATACAGCGAAAACGCCATCCGCCCGGCCGCTTTGAACGGCGCAAGCAGCGCGGCACCAAATGCCATTTTGACCAAGAAGTTAACCAGCGCCAAATGCCCCAACGTCATCGCCAGACGGCCGATTTCCTCGGTAATCCAGATCGTCTTGGGCATTGGCGAAAACGCCATAATCTCACCCATGCCGATCGTCCGGATGGTGATGCCAATGCCGTAGCTGACGATCGTCATGGCAAGGTAGAATCCGGCGCTTCGTCCACCCTGCGTGATCCGCCATTTCCACAATGCAATGCCGATCAGCATCGCAAAAAACGCCTCAATCACTCCGAACAGCGAGAATCCCTTGCCCTGTAGCGTGAGCCAGGATGAAATCATGGCGCTGGCGTAGCTGGAGTAACTCGCTCCGGGCTTCCGGCCAGCATCTTCCTTGGCGGCGGCTTTCTTTTCGGTGTCGTCGAGCTTGAACCGGTCGATCTTGGTTTGCCAGTCCTTCAATGCCGCGCGGTCAGATTCCGTCAGCGGCGTCGCGGCCTGCTGCTTCATCTGTGCCTGTTCAACCTTGGTGGCGAGTTCGGTACGACCGACATATTCACTCGCCCCCATCGCCGCAGTTGCAAGCGCAAAACTCATCCCGATCAACACCAGCCAACCGGGTGCCAGCTTACGAAAAGGGAACAAGAAAAGCGCGGCGATGGCATAGATATGCAGGATATCACCTACCCACAACAGCACGAATACATCGAACAAGCCAAATCCCAGCAGCCACAAGTTACGCCGATAATAAAGGTCCGCAACCGCAATCGGGCCATCGGGCTCCATCGCCTTGGCGGTGATGACCATCATGCCCGCGGCAAACAGCATTTCCAGCAGGCCGCGCTGCGTGCCCTCGGCAATAATCTCAACCGCTGCCCATGTCGTGCGGTCCGCAAAGGTCCATCCGATTGAACGAATGTCATTTTCGAGCAACCAGGCATTCTGCGCCATGTACGGGATGTTCATGAAGAAGATGCCGAGAATGGCAACGCCGCGCAGTATATCGAGAACGTCGATCCGCGCTTTGCCTGTTACGGGTGCCAAATTCGCCATGGTCATTCAGTCCCCCAAGCTTTTCCCCGGACCACGAGGCTAACGGGCGCGTGATGCCGGTCAATCACGCCCATAGCAACTGGCCCTGTGCAGGTCACTTCTTGGCAGGCATCCGTCGATCAAGAAACCCCAATATCGTGGTCCACAAATGCTCGCTGATGCCCGGCCCGCCCACGCGGTGGGTTTGCCCGGGATAGAACATCATTTCAAACGGTCGCGCCCCGCGCTGCATGGCGGCGGCAAAAGCGGTTGAGTTATCGAACACCACATTATCATCAGACATGCCATGGATCAGCAGCAGCGGGTCGCTGATTTTTGCGGCATCGGCGAGTGCATTCGAGCTGGCATAGCTTTTGGGGTCAGTGCGCGGATCGCCCAGATAACGTTCGGTGTAATGGGTGTCGTACAACTCCCATTTGGTCACCGGCGCTCCCGAAATGCCGGCTGCGAACACCCCCGGTGCCGCCTCCAGCATCTTGATCGTCATATAGCCGCCATAGGACCAGCCATAGGTCGCGATCCGATCAGCATCGACATAGGGCTGCTCCTTCAGGAACTTCGCCCCTGCCAACTGATCGGCAACCTCCACCGTGCCCATCGCGTGATAAATATGGTCTTCAAAGGCCTTGCCGCGATTATATGATCCGCGATTGTCGATCTGAAAATAGATATAGCCCTGGTCGACCAGAAACTGCGCCAGCGCGCCATTCCACCCGCGCGTCACCTGCTGGCCTGTGCCCGGCCCGCCATAATGCTGGAAGAACACCGGATATTTCTTGCCCGGCTCCATTTTGGGCGTGATCATCTCCCAATAGAGCGTGGTGCCGTCCTCCGCCTTCAGCGTGCCAAATTTGCGCGGCTCATGGCTGGCCAGATAGGGGTAATAGGGATGGCCTTCCTTGATGGCATTTTCGTTGATCCACGCGATGCGCTTGCCGCTTGTGTCGGCGAGATAGGTTTGCGCTGGCTGGTTCGGGTTTGACCGGCTGATGATGAAACGGCTGGCGGCACCGTCCATGCTCGCGCCATTGGTCCAGCCGCGTTCGGTGAGCAGCGTGACCGACTTTGGCTTGGCGATGTCGACAGCGTAAAGATGCTGTTCGAGCACATCATCCTTGTTGCCGCTGAAATAGAGCCGTCCCTTTTTTTCATCCACTCCCACCAGTCGCGTGACGACCCAGTCACCGCTGGTCAGCGGCGTCCATTTGCCGTCGCGATAATGGTAGAGATGGCCAAATCCGCTGCGTTCCGATCGCCAGATCATGCTGCCATCGGCCATCAGGTGATAATCGTCGCTCAGGTTCACCCAGCTGCGCGCGCCCGCTTTTTCCGTGAACAACACGGTCGATTTGCCGGTGGCCGGATCGACCTTGAGCATATCGAGCGTTTTCTGGTCACGGCTTTCGCGCTGCACCAGCAATGCCTTGCCATCCGGTGTCCAATCGACGCGGGCGAGATAGATGTCGGGATCACTGCCCAGATCGACCTTTACCTGCGCCGACCCATCGGGCCGCATCACATATAGTTCTACCAATGAATTGGGGGTGCCTGCGGCGGGATAGCGTTGATCGAACACTTTCGTGCCCTCTGCGCCAATCGCCGTGCGCGTCACGACACCCACGGGCGCATCATCGAAGCGTTCGACCGCGATCAGCTTGTCGCCGGGGGACCACCAATAGCCGGTGCGGCGATCCATTTCTTCCTGCGCGACGAATTCCGCCTCGCCCCAATGCACCGTGCCAGCGCCCGTTGTGGTCAGCGCGCGGGCGGTGCCGCCGCTGATCGGTTGCACGAACAGATTCTGGTCGCGCACAAAGCTGACGAAACCGCCTGCCGGGCTGATCACCGGGTTCAGCTCGCCGTCTTTGGTGTCGGTGAGCCGTGATACCTGGCCGTCCAACGTGGCAAGGAACAGGTCGCCATCCAGCGGCACGAGAATCGATCTGCTATCGGGTGCCCAATCATAGGCGACAATGCCGCGCGATCCGCCGATGCGCGCCCGCTCTCGCTGCATTTTTTCCGCTTCGGACAGCTCAGCACCCGATCCGATCTTTTTGGAATCGACGAGCATGCGTTCCTGGCCGGTCTTGGTATCCAGCGCCCACAGATCGAACCGATCCTTTTCATCAGCACGGGCGCGCAGTGAGGTAAGCAGGGTGCCGTCAGGCGACAGCCGCAGCGCGCGGGGTTGCGGGCCTGACAGGTCTGGACTGGCAAAGACGCGCTTCAGCGTCAGCGGGGTGGCGGTTGCCGGCTCAGCGGCCATTGCCGTGCCCATTGTTACAGGCACCACGCCCATCATCGGCACAACCGCCGCCGATAACCACAACCCAACCGCCAAGCCTTTTACCACCGTGCATCCCCAGTCCCGAAATATGAGTTCCGATTATTGCAGCCCGACACATGCGAGCGAATGCGCGGCGTTATTGCGGGCGGAACGGGTGGCGTAAAGGGTGGTTCGTCTGATCAATGCCCCATCGGCCTAGACGGCGGCGGGAATCACGCGCTGCGCACTTGGCCGCGCCCCCCTTCGCCATGGCAGCGCCTGCCGCTCGATTATCGAGCGCCATGCCCATTCCACAGGGCCGATGTTCAGATACCGCATGTAGACGTTCGCCAGAACCAGCAGCACCAGGTTGATCGCCAGCGCGGTCAGCATCAACGGCCCCCAGGTCAGCTTGCCGTAAAGATGAAAGCCGAAAGGCGGAAACAGCACCCACAATGTGATCAGCGTTTGGGCGATGTACACCGACAGCGCCGTTTTGCCTGCTGCCTCAAATGGCCGGAGCAAACGCATGCCCGCCGCACTGCCGATGATCACATGCACCAGCCCGATATGGCCGAATGTCATCAGCAGCCGCGCCGTTTCATATGTTACCCAAAACAAGTGCGGCCCCTCGGAAAAGCTGGCCTGTTCCCACGCGCCAATCGTGCGCAGGGGAATGGCAATGCCGTATGCAATCAGCGTCATCACCAGATAATAGCGCCTGCTGCGCCGCCCCTGGATGATCCCCAGCTTGAACAAGGCCGCCCCGATCAGCATCGTACCAGCGGCCTCCCACATCACGAAAATCTCCATAAAGGCGGGGAAGCGATCGCGGGATACGTCGATCTGCGTTTTCACCCAGCTCCATGTGTCGGCTGATCGGCCCTTGTCCTCAGCCGCGATCTGGGCAATCGATTCCTTCTTGTCCTTTGCCCGTTCCGCCTTCCTCTCGGCTGCTTTTTTCAGCAGCTTGCGGTCGGCGGGGCTAATTTTTTCGCCCGCCTGCACCCGCTGCTCAATGGCCGCGACTTCGGCTTTCTTGGTGACTGACTGATAGTAACCGAAATAGCCCCCGGCGAGCAGTTGAAACGTTGCCAGGCTGAACCCCAGCACCAGCAGCCAGCGCGGCCGCCAGCTACGCGCGAACACCGCCACCAGCGCGGCCAGGCCATAGCTGTGCAGAATATCGCCAGGCCACAATAGGATATACATGTGTATGACGCCGAACAGGAACAGCACGATGTTGCGCACATAATAACGCCGCAGTACCGCCCAGCCGCTCGCCGCGGTCGCAAACCGATCGGTCAGGATCACCATGCCGACACCGAACAGCATTTCGAGCAGGCAGCGCGCGGTGCCATTGGCCAGCACTTCGCGCAGCCACCAGGCAATCTGATCGCCCATTGACCAGCCGAGATGCCTGATATCATCCGACGACGCATAGAGCGACTGCCCCATGTCGTTGATGTTCATGAACAAGATTCCCAGAATCGCGATGCCGCGCAGAATGTCCATCACCGCAATACGGGGTGCGCCATCCGGCTCAGCCGCGCTGGTTCCAATTTCCTGTGTCATGATGCCCCCAATACTCGCTGTGTTATATATGCATAACACCGCCCGTAGCGCAAACGAATAAGCCGCGCCGACCCAGGGTCGACGCGGCTTATTTCTGATCGGTAATGTGCGCTGCCGGTTATTCGGCAGCGGTGCCCTTTGCCGGACGCGGATCGCGACGCTCGGCAATACGCGCGCGCTTGCCGCGCAGGCCGCGCAGATAATAGAGCTTGGCGCGCCGCACTACGCCCTTGCGGACAACTTCAATGCTGTCGATGTTCGGCGAATAGAGCGGGAAAACGCGCTCCACGCCTTCGCCAAAGCTGATCTTGCGGACGGTGAAGTTGCTGCCCATGCCCTTGTTCGAACGCGCGATGCACACGCCTTCGTAATTCTGAACGCGGGTACGCTCGCCTTCAACCACCTTCACGCCAACCTTCAACGTGTCGCCGGGGCGGAAATCTGGAATCGTCTTGGTTTCGAGAAACTTCGCAATGTTCTCAGCTTCGATCGTCTGGATGAGATTCATCTCATTCTTCCTTCGTCTGTCGCTGCGCACCAGAGGGAGGGCTGACCCGAGCGCCGTCGTGACGCTCCCAAAGGTCTGGCCTCCTTAGCCGTGTATCGGTTTCGGCCATGTGCTTTCGCCATGCCGAAATCCTCGCATGATCCCCCGATCGCAGCACTTCGGGGATCGTGCGCCCTTCCCATTCAACAGGTCGGGTATATTGCGGGTATTCAAGCAAGCCCCCTTCGAAGCTCTCGTCTACGCCGCTAGAAGCCGCGCCCATTACGCCGGGAAGCAGCCGAATGCAAGCGTCTAACAGCACCAGCGCGCCCATCTCACCACCCGACAGAACGTAATCACCAATGGAGACCTGTTCGATGCCGCGCGCGTCAAAAATCCGCTCGTCAAATCCTTCAAACCGGCCGCACAGGATGACCGCACCCGGGCCGCTCGCAAGTTGACGGATCCGGGCCTGGGTGAGGGGCGCCCCGCGCGGCGTCATCGCGAGGATCGGGCGATGGTCGGCAACGCTGTCGATCGCGGCAGCCAGCACATCGGCCCGCAGCACCATCCCTGCCCCACCCCCTGCCGGGGTGTCATCAACCGTACGGTGCTTGTCGGTCGCGAAATCACGGATGTTAACGGCGTTGAGCGACCAGATACCCTCCGACAGCGCCCGGCCTGCCAGCGACGCCCCAAGCGGACCGGGAAACATATCGGGGTATAGCGTCAGGATGGTGGCCGCGAAGGTCACAACGTCCAGTTCTCAACCAGCAACCCCGGCACATCAGCGAAATCCGCTTCATTGTTGGTAATCACCACCGCGCCAAGGCTCAACGCATGCGCCGCCAGCAAACGATCGAACCGTGCGCGCTTGAACGGCAGCCGTGCATATTGCCTCGCTGCTGTGCTGTCGAAGGGCAGTATCGGGATGACGCTGATAAATCCGTTCAACACTTCGGGGCTGGGCGGCTTGCCGACAAAGGTGCCAACGGCGATCTCCGCGAAACTGATCGCTGAGATCGCCACGTCGCCCGGATAGCAATTGGCCAATTTATCGTTCAGCGCGGAATGCCGTTCCGCCATCGCGTAGATTGCCATGTCAGCGTCGATAAGGAATTTCGTCACTTATCGGTTGCAGCCAATCGGCGTGCGATGGTGCTGGGCCGTTCGTCGAAGTCGCCGTGCGGGATCAATTTGGCACCCGGTGCCTTACCGGCAAAGCCGCTGATATCGATTTTGCGCCGTGGTGCGTCGACGGGTTCAATCCTGAATGACATCGGTGCCTCCCTTACCATTCGGATTTCCGTACCTTCGGGAATGCCCATGCCCTTGGGCAGACGTAACGCCACCGAATTGCCTGACTTGAATGTCTTGCCCTGATATTCGTCGTCCATCGACCGCCTCCGTATACACGCAATGTATATACTAAACGACATAACCCGCGTCAACCACCATCCGTGCGTCATCCCATTCGGGCACCGCGTTGATGTTCATTGGAACCATGAAGCGCTTCTTGTCGGCGCGTTCGATTTCGATCACGTCGCCTGCGCCGAAATTATCGATTGCGACGACCTGCCCCAACTGTTCGCCATTGGAGGAAATCGCGGGCAATCCGAGCAAGTCTGCATGGTAATATTCGCCGTCGCCCAGCGGGGGCAGATCAGCGCGCGCAACCGTCAGCTCGGTGCCGCGCATTGCTTCGGCAGCGTTGCGGTCGTTCACCTCTGCGATGCGCGCAATGGCACCATTGCTGCCGTGGCGCACTGATTTTAGGGTCAGCTTGCCCTGATTAAAGCTTTTGTACCGTCCCAAATCGTCGGTGAAGACCTTCAGGCGGACCTCGCCCGTCACGCCGTGCGCGCCGATGATGACGGCAAGCGTGACGGGGCGATCAACCGGCATCAGGCGTCAGCAGGCTTTTCTTCGGCTTCTGGCGCTGCTTCTTCAACCACGGCGGCGACGGGTGTTTCCTCAACAACGGCCTCAGCCACTGCTTCGGAAGCGGCTTCAGGTGCAGCTTCTTCCGCCACTGGCGCTTCGACGACTTCTGGCTCCGGTTCCGGTGCAGGCGCAGCGGCTGCAGCGGCCGCTGCTTCTTCAGCAGCCTTCAGCTTTTCGGCACGCTCTTCGGCACGTTCAGTGGCCTTTTCGCCGGGCTTGCCCTTGTTCGGGTTCAGGCGAGCCGGACGCTCCTTAACGCCGAGCACGTCGAGGAACCGGGCAACCCGGTCCGTAGGCTGCGCGCCGACGCTCAACCAATGCTTGGCGCGATCGGTGTCGAGCTTGATGCGCTCGGGCGAATCTTTGGCGAGCAGCGGGTTATAGGTGCCGATCTTTTCAATGAAGCGGCCATCGCGCGGGCTACGCGCATCGGCAACGACGACACGGTAATAAGGGCGCTTCTTGGAGCCGCCGCGCGACAAACGAATGCTGAGTGACATAGTATTTCCTTCTTCTTAATCAGATGATTGATGGCCGAAGCCGTTATTTCTTCTTGTTGATGAAATTTTCAAAACCGGGCGGCAATTTTGGCATGCCCCCCATCGGGTTGCCGCCACCCAGGCCGGGCAAGCCACCGCCGGATTTACCCAGCATGTCCCCCAGTTCCGGCCCGCCAACCGCGTTACCCAGACCGCCCAGGCCACCGCCCATACCGCCCTTGCCGAGCATCGCCATCATGCCCTTCATGCCACCCATTTTCTTGATCTTTTTCATGGCGGTGGCCATTTCCTGATGCATCTTCAGCAGTTTGTTCACGTCCTGCACGGTCGTGCCACTGCCCTTGGCGACGCGGATCTTGCGCTTGGCGTTGATGATTTCGGGCTTGGCGCGCTCCTTTGGAGTCATTGATGTGATCATCGCGTCCATCCGCAGCAGGATGCGTTCGTCCATCGCCCCGCCTGCCATCGCCGCCTGCGCCTTTTTCGCGCCGGGGATCATGCCGGCCAGCGCGCCAAGGCCACCCATCCGCCGCATCTGCGCCAACTGGCTGCGCAGATCGTCCATGTCGAACTGCCCTTTGGCCATTTTGGCGGCCATTTTTTCGGCGTCTTCGATCTGGATTGATTCAGCCGCGCGCTCCACCAGGCTGACGACATCGCCCATGCCCAATATGCGCCCGGCAACACGACCGGGATGAAACGCCTCCAGCGCATCCATCTTTTCGCCGGTGCCCGCAAATTTGATCGGCTTGCCGGTTACTGCGCGCATCGACAGCGCGGCACCGCCGCGCGCGTCGCCGTCCATCCGCGTCAGCACGACGCCAGTCAGCGGCACCTGATCAGAAAAGTTCTGCGCAACGTTTACCGCGTCCTGCCCGGTCAGCGCATCGACGACGAGCAGAATTTCGTTGGGCACCGCCACTTCGGCGATTGCCTGCATTTCGTCCATCAATGCCTGATCAACGTGCAAGCGCCCGGCTGTGTCGAGCATCAACACGTCATAGCCCTGCAGCTTTGCCGCCTGCATGGCGCGCCGGGCAATCTCAACCGGGCGCTGGCCAGCAATGATCGGCAGCGTCGCCACCTCGGTCTGGGTACCCAGCGTCGCCAGCTGTTCCTGCGCGGCGGGGCGATTCACGTCGAGCGACGCCATCAACACCTTTTTGCCGTCACGCTTTGCGAGGCGACGGGCGATCTTGGCGGTGGTGGTGGTTTTGCCCGATCCCTGCAGGCCGACCATCATGATCACGGCGGGCGGGGTAACCCCCAGCTCCAGCTCGCTCTCATCCGCGCCGAGCATCTCGGTCAACGCATCATTGACGATCTTGACGACCTGTTGCCCCGGCGTAACCGACCGCAACACGTTTTGGCCGACAGCCTTTTCGGTAACTTTATCAACGAAATCGCGGGCAACGGGCAGCGCGACATCGGCCTCTAGCAGTGCAACGCGCACCTCGCGCATTGCCGCGCGCACGTCCGCCTCGGTAAGCGCACCACGCCCACGAAGGCGGTCAAATACGCCGCCAAGCCGTTCGCTGAGACTGTCGAACATCAAAAAACTCCGTTGCCGATCGCCGTCCTTGCCGTAAACGCAAAAGAAGCTGGCGGACGAAACCTCGTCGGCCAGCTTATGCCCTTGGGCATGCTTTTATTGCGTCCTGGAAGGATGCGATCAAGCCTTCTCTAGCTGAACCGTCACAGTTTCGCAACCATGTGGTTTAAGACCATCTACATGCTTGATCGGCATATATTTCTGCCATGAATAGCAGTGGGCGTACCCGCATGGCACCAGAGCTGATTGATCAAGCGCCAAAGCCAGCACCAAGGGCGGCCGCGCCGCGCCGGGACTTGATGAGCGGTGCCATCACGATTGCCGCAATCTTGTTATTCGTCGGCACGGGAAGTTCGGTGCTGTCGAGTGCTGCCCGTTATTACCTGGCAGACGGCAACCCGACTGACCGTACGCTGGTAATCGCGTTGCTGCTGAACGTCGCGCTCATCCTGTTTGGCTGGCGGCGGCATAGCGAGTTGCACCGCGAGATTCAGGTCAGGACCGCCGCCGAAGAGCGCGCGCAATTGCTGGCAGCGCGTGATCCGCTCACCGGGTTCCTCAATCGCCGCTCTCTGTCGGAAGAGGGGGCTGCATTGTTTGCGCAGGCAACCCGCCGCAATAAGGCGCTGGCGCTGCTGATGATTGATCTTGACCACTTCAAGACCATCAACGACATGCACGGCCACGCCACTGGCGACGGTTTGCTCAAGCTTATTTCAGATGAAATCGCCCACGCCATGCCTTCGGTTTCGCTGATTGCGCGGTTGGGGGGCGATGAATTTGCGTGCGCGTTCTTGTTTGATCCAGCGCATCCTGACACGGTTGAACGCATTGCCGAGCGGCTGGTGTCACGCATTGCCCAGCCCTTTGTTTCCGATGGGCTGCAACTGCACATCAGCGCGTCCATCGGCGTCGCCCGATCAGATGAGAACTGCACCAGCATCGATGCGCTAATGCGCAGTGCCGATATCGCGATGTATGCTGCCAAAAACGCCGGCCGCAATCGTTTTGCGTGGTTCGACCAGTCGATGGAGCGCGAACTGAAGGCGCGCAACGAGCTGGAGGTCGGGCTGCGCACCGCCATCCCCCGCCAGGAGATCGTTCCCTATTTCGAACAGCAGATTGATCTGACCACGGGCCGCTTGTTCGGCTTTGAGGTGCTGGCGCGCTGGGAACATCCGACGCGCGGCCTGATTGCGCCAGAGAAGTTCATCTCCATCGCCGAAGACACCGGCATGATCAGCGATCTGTCGCTATCATTGATGCACCAGGCCTTTTTGGTGGCCAAGGATTGGGAGCCAGGGCTGACCCTGTCGGTCAATATCTCACCGCTGCAGCTGAAGGATCCATGGCTTGCCCAGAAAATCCTGAAGGTGCTGACCGAAACGGGCTTTCCTGCCAGCCGGCTTGAACTGGAGATTACGGAAGTCGCCTTGTTCGAAAATCTTGCATTGGCGCAATCGATTGTCGGCAGCCTGAAGAACCAGGGCATAAAGATCGCGCTCGATGATTTTGGCACGGGGTACAGCTCGCTTGCGCATTTGCGGGCGCTGCCGTTTGACCGGATCAAGATTGACTGCAGTTTTGTCGCTTCCATCAACGTGAACGCTGAAAGTGCGGCCATTGTGAATGCGATCGTCAGGCTCGGCGAAAGCCTGAATATGCCAATCACCGCTGAGGGGATTGAAGACGCCGCCATTGAAGAACGACTGCGGGCAATGGGATGCAATCGGGGCCAGGGCTATCTTTATGGTCGTCCGCTAAGCGCGGCAAATGCACGGCGGCTGCTCGCAGAAAAGCGCCTGTTGCGGCCAGCAATCACCAAATCGGCACCCAATTCAGCATCGGACGAAGCAGCGGCCATAGCAGCCGGCGGGGCAGCGGGCTGATCAGCAGACGGCGCGCGGACGGGGCGCGGCAAGCTGGTTAGCTGCCGCCTCTGCGGTAGACTTAGGCCAGCGGCATCCCTAGATCGGCGGTGATGCCCGCCATTGCCCCCGAAATCATTAGTCTTGGCTGTCGCCTGAACCTGGCGGAAAGCGAAGCAATCCGTGCGATCAACGCGGCGCGCGACGTGGTGATTATCAACAGTTGTGCGGTCACCAATAACGCCGTCAGCGAAACGCGGGCGGCCATCCGGCGCGCGGCTCGAACTCGGCCGGGCGTCGACATTATCGTCACGGGCTGCGCTGCGCAGATTGATCCGGCGGGCTTTGCCGCCATGCCAGAAGTCACCCGCGTTATCGGCAACGCCGAAAAGCTTGACCCCGCGGTGTGGCAGGCAAGCGATCCGCTGGTGGTGAGCGACATCATGGCCGTGCGCGCCACCTCACCGCATCTCGCCACCAGTTTTGATTCGCATGCGCGTGCATTCGTGGAGGTGCAGAATGGCTGCGATCATCGATGCACCTTTTGCATCATTCCGTACGGCCGCGGAAACAGCCGGTCAGTCCCGGTGGAAGCCGTGGTGGCGCGGATCGCGGGACTGGTTGAGCGCGGCTACCGCGAGGTTGTGCTGACGGGCGTCGATCTGACCAGCTATGGCCCTGATCTTCCTGGCGGACCGCCGCTGGCCGTGCTCGTCGAACAGATTTTGCTGCGGGTGCCGCACCTGGAACGACTTCGCCTGTCGTCGCTGGATTCGATTGAGATTGACGACCGGCTGTTTGATCTGATCACCGGCGAAGCGCGGATTATGCCGCACCTTCACCTGTCGCTGCAGGCAGGTGATGACATGGTGCTGAAACGGATGCGCCGCCGCCATAGCCGCGCCGATGCGGTGCGGATCGTAACGCGGCTGAAGGCGGCGCGGGGGGATATCGCGATTGGTGCCGATCTGATCGCGGGCTTCCCCACCGAAACCGAGGCGATGTTTGCCAATAGCGCGGCGCTGATCGACGATTGTGATATCGTTCACGCGCATATCTTTCCCTATTCACCGCGCGCAGGCACCCCGGCGGCACGGATGCCGCAGGTGCCCAGTGATGTGCGAAAACAGCGCGCAGCCGCCCTGCGCGCGCGCGCCGCGATCCGGCGACAGCACTGGTTGCAGTCCCTGGTCGGTACTGTGCAGCATATCTTGATTGAGCGACCCGGCGACCGGGGCCATACCCCCAATTTTGCGGAAATCCGCTTGTCGAGCGGTGATCGGCTTGCTGAAAATGTTGGAGAAATCGTTCCTATGGTTGTTACCGGCATCGATAATGCCAGCCTGCTGGGCATTGCAGCATGAGCAGCACGGCCTGGCATGAAAAGCTGATCGGCGGCTTCAAGCGAACGTCTGACCGGCTGCTCGGCAATCTGGCCGGGCTCGGCGCGGCCCGGCTTGATACCGCGACGCTTGATGAGATTGAGGAGGCGCTGATCGCGTCTGATCTTGGCCCGGCAACCGCCGCGCGCATTCGCGGGCGGCTGGCCGACGGCGCGTTTGAACGGAATATGGAGGAGTTGGGCATCCGGCTGATCGTTGCGGAGGAAATCGAAAAAGTCCTGGCAAAGGTTGCCCATCCATTGGAGATCAGCGCCTTTCCGCGCCCTCATGTCATCCTCGTCATTGGCGTCAACGGCTCAGGCAAAACGACGACCATCGCCAAGCTCGCGCATCTTTTCACCGAACAGGATTACGGCGTGATGCTGGCCGCAGGCGATACGTTTCGCGCAGCTGCCATTGGCCAGCTTGCCACCTGGGCCGAGCGCGTCGGTGTGCCCATCGTCAGCGGCAAGGAAGGCGGCGATGCGGCCGGCGTGGTTTACGAAGCCGTCAAGCAAGCCACGGCAACGGGCATTGATGCGCTGATCGTGGACACCGCCGGGCGGCTGCAAAACAAGCGTGAGCTGATGGATGAGCTTGCCAAAATCAACCGGATGCTCGGCAAGATCGACCCAGCCTCTCCGCACGACATCATCCTCGTTCTTGATGCAACGACCGGCCAAAACGCGCTGTCGCAGATTGAGGTTTTTAAGGAGGTCGCCGGGGTAACCGGGCTGGTGATGACCAAGCTGGATGGCACCGCGCGTGGCGGTGTGCTGGTCGCCGCCGCTGAACAGTTCGGACTGCCCATCCACGCCATCGGCATTGGTGAGGGAGTCGGCGATTTGCGGCCGTTCAATGCAAATGAGGTTGCGCGAATTATCGCGGGCGTGGAAAGACCGACAAATGGCTAGCCAGACCCCACCCAAAACGCTCGATCCCGGCCTGCGCATGGCGATTGATTTCGGGCCGTTGATCATTTTTTTCGCCGTCAATTTTCTGGCTGGCGGCGAACAGATCAGCCGCGTGGTTACCGCCACCGTCGCGTTCATGGCCGCAACCGGTGCCGCGATGGCGGTTTCGCGCTGGAAAACCGGGCATATTTCACCAATGCTTTGGATGTCTGGGGGGTTAGTGCTCGTTTTCGGCGGGCTGACGATTTATTTCCATGATGAAACATTCATCAAGATCAAGCCGACGATCATCTATCTAATGTTCGCCAGCGTGCTGGTCTTCGGCCTGATAACAGGCAGGCCTTTGCTGCAATTTGTGCTTGAATCCGCTTATCCCGGATTGAGCCCAAAGGGCTGGCGACAATTGACGATCAATTGGGCGGTGTTTTTCACCGTGCAGGCCGCGTTGAACGAAGCGGTGTGGCGCAACACCAGTTGGGATTTCTGGGTCGCTTATAAATTATGGGGCGTCATCCCGATGACGCTCATCTTCGCCATGGCCAACCTGCCGATGCTGATGAAACATGGGATGCAGGTGGCCGGCGACATGCCGCCGGTTCCGCCTGAGGGCTGAGCGAAGTCGAAGCCCAAGCGCTTTGCCTGTCCTTCGACTTCGCTCAGGGCGAACGGGTTAGGTGTGGATAAGCCGCCCGTCAGATCACCCCTGATCAGCGCGCGAAACGCCGGCACCGTCCAGGTTTTGCGCTGCAAATTCCCAGTTCAGGATCTTGCCCGTTACCGCTTCAAGATAGCCGGGCCGTGCGTTGCGATAATCGATGTAATAGGCGTGTTCCCACACATCGATCGTCAGCAGCGGCTGCATGCCTTCATAGGCAACCGGCGAATCTGCGTCGTGGAGCGATGTTACCTTCAGCTTGCCGCCATCCAGCACCAGCCAGCCCCAGCCGCTGGCGAAATGGTTGGTCGATTCAGCCACCAGCGCCTTTACGAGCTGGTCAGTCGATCCGAACTCGCTGTTGATCATGTCGGCCAGCTTGCCCGTGGGCGCGGCGTAGTTTGGCGTCAGCGAGTGCCAGAAGAACGTGTGGTTCCAGATTTGCGCCGAATTGTTGAACAGGCCCTTTTCGCCCTTTTCCTTGGCAAACTTGATGACGTCGCTCAGCTTGGCATTTTCCAGACCGTGCGAAACCAGCATGCCGTTGGTTTTGTCGACATAGGCCTTGTGATGCTTGCCGTGATGGAAATCGAATGTTTCAGCCGACATCACCGGGGCAAGCGCGTCCTTGGCATAGGGCAGTGCGGGAAGTTCAAAAGCCATCGGATATCCTCCATTCGCGGGCCGCGCATCATAACGCGTACCCTGATAACGTCACCTCGGCTCAATTGGGTCCGTCGACGTGATTACGCAACCGATTCTTGGTCGATCCCCGCCAAAATTATCCGGGCAGCAGATCGTGCCGCCGCAACGCGTGGCGAAGCTGATCATAGCTCAGCCCCAGCGCCTCTGCCGTTGCGCGCTGGTTGAACCGGTGATCCGCCATCGCCTTGGCGAGCAGATCATGTTCGAACCGCGCCACCTGTGATTTGAAATCGGACGGTCGATCCTCGTCGCAAACCGCCAGGGGCTCGTCGGGATGCGGGTCTGCGTCCTGAGCTACGGTTGGCAACGCCGCAGGCGACGGCGCCGCGCGCGGGGGGCTGGCCGGGGCATAGGGCGACACGAATGGATCAAACTGTATCTCGTCAATTGGCCCCTGCCGCTCCCACCGATACACAGCGCGGCCCACGACGTTGCGCAGCTCACGGACATTGCCAGGCCATGGATAGTTGACCAGCGCATCGGTGGCCGCCGGGCTGAAACCGCGCCAATCTTCCCACCCCATTTCCGATGCCATCCGCCGCCCGAAATGTTCGGCGAGCACCATCACATCGCCTGCCCGCGCGCGCAGCGGTGGCAGCGTGACGACCTCAAACGACAGCCGATCGAGCAAATCGGCGCGAAACTGGTGGCGATCGACCTTGTCCGGCAAATGTTCGTTGGTGGCAGCAACAATGCGCACATCAACGCGGATCGGGCGCGACGATCCGATCCGCGTAACCTCGCCATATTCCACCGCGCGCAGCAGCCGGTCCTGCGCCGCCATTGATAGCGTGCCGAGCTCGTCGAGGAACAGCGTGCCGCCATGCGCCTCCTCAAAGCGCCCTGCCCGCGCCTTGGTCGCGCCTGTAAAGGCGCCTGCTTCGTGGCCGAACAATTCCGCTTCAATCAGCGTTTCGGGCAGCGCAGCGCAGTTCATGATCACCAAAGGCTGGTCCCAACGCGGGCTGAGCCGGTGGAGCCGTTCGGCCACTAGTTCTTTGCCGGTCCCGCGTTCGCCAATCACCAGCACGGGCCGATCAAGCGCCGCCGCCCGGCTTGCGCGTTCCAGCACGTCCAGGAACACACCCGACTGCCCGATAACCTGTGACGTCCGCTCCATAGCCAAAGACTTGGCGTAAAATCCCAAACGTTGGCAAGGGGGAATTGATGAAGATTGACAGGCTAGGTTCAGAAATGGCGCAAATCCGCCATTTCAAAAACTGGCACGGTTCCTGCTGTACTGTTTGCAACTGCCGAACGGGCAGCACGACACAAACAAACGCAGGACGAAACGACATGAACATCACCAGCCAATCAACCGAAGCAGTTCGCAACCTTTCAGCCCTGGTGCTGGCCGTTGTGTTCAGCGCGACCTTCGTGATGGGCGCAATCGCTCCCGCCACGCAGCAGTCTGCACAAACGGCAGGCCTGGTTGCAGAAGCCCCCGTCGCTTAACCCACATAGCGACGCCCCTGGCCGGGGTGCAGCCCCCACCCCCTTTTGCACCCCGGCCAATTTTTTCAGTTCTTTCAGTACATAGTCAGGAGTTCCCAATGGGCATTTTTTCGCGAACCCGAGACATCATCGCTGCCAACGTCACCGACTTGCTCGACAAGGCTGAAGACCCGGCCAAGATGATCCGCATGATCATCCTCGAAATGGAGGAAACGCTGGTGGAGGTTCGCGCATCTGCTGCCCGTACGATCGCCGATCAAAAGGAAATGCGCCGCCACATCGCCAAGCTGGACAAGCTGCAGGACAGCTGGACCGAAAAGGCCGAACTGGCGCTGTCAAAGGATCGCGAAGACCTGGCCAAGGCCGCTCTGGTCGAACGCCAGAAGGCAGTCGACATGGCTGATCAGCTGGCCGCCGAAATCAGCGTGCTGGACGATACGCTGCGCAGTGCCGAGGAAGACATCACCAAGCTGCAGAACAAGCTGCGTGAGGCGCGTACCCGCCAGAACTCCATCACGACGCGGCTTGAATCGGCGCACAACCGGGTGCGGATCCACGAAGCCTATGCCGGCCCCAAGGTGCAGGACGCTTTTTCGCGGTTCGAAATCATGGAACGTCGCGTGGATTTCGCCGAGGGCCGCGCCGATGCGCTCAGCCTGGGCGCGCCGCCCAAGACGCTGGAAGAGGAAATTGCCGAGCTGAAGTCGAGCGAGAAGGTCGATGCCGATCTTGCCGCGCTGAAGGCCCGCATCGGCAAGGCGAACTGAGATGGAAAAATTCATGACGATCTCCATCATCTTCGGCGTGCTGTTCGTCGCGCTGCCCTGGCTGGTCCTCCACTATATCACCCAGTGGAAGAAGACCGGATCGCTGACGGGCGAAGACGAAAAACTGCTCGACGAACTGCACTACACCGCGCGTCGCCTGGAAGATCGGCTCAACACGATCGAACGGATTATTGCTGCGGATCACCCCGAATGGAAGCTGGGCAGTGCCAACATGCCCGAAACCCTCGACTACGACATCACACGGAGGAATTAAGATGAGCGCCAGCCGCACCAAATTCTATCTCGACAAGCAAAACAGCAAATGGCTGGGCGTTTGTTCGGGGATCGCCGACTATACCGGGGTCGAGGTCATCTGGGTCCGCGTGGGCACCGTTGTCCTGACGCTGGCCGGGGGCTTTCCCTGGACGCTGATCGCCTATTGGCTGGTTGCCTGGATGGCGAACCCCAAGCCGAATGGCCTGTATGAGACGGTTGAGGACCAGAAATTCTGGCAGGGCGTCCGCTCCAATCCGGCGCGCAGCACCCGCGATGTCCGTTCAAAATTTCGCGACATCGACCGCCGCTTGGCCGACATCGAAACCGCTTACACCAGCCGCAACACGCGCCTTGCCGATGAGATTGACAGCCTGCGCTGATCCGATCCGCGGTAAAGAGGGAGGGCTTTACAATGAGTAATGGACAAACATTCATCGTCGTCATCATCCTGATGTCGACGGTGGGCTGGATCGTCACGACCTGGATACGGGCGCGGCATGGCTATCCACTGGACAGCGAATTTGGTGGCAAGGTGATCACCAAAGCGGACGAAGCTGAAACTGGCCGCACCATCAGCCTGCTGTCGAACGAAAACCAGCGCCTGACCGGCCAGATCAGCCGCCTGGAAGAGCGGATCGCGGTGCTCGAACGGATCGCCACCGATCCCGCAGACCGCATCGCCCGCGATATCGACGCGCTGCGTTAATCGGCTGATCCACTTCACCCTGAAACCAAGGTCAATATGATGAGCATTTATCCTTTCCTCATCCCGCTGTTCGCGCTGTCGATCCCCATCGTCGCGATCATCGCCAAGCAGATGGTTCAACCCTGGCTCGCGCTGCGCGAAAAGCAGATCACAACAGAGGCCAGCCTGATCGCCGAAAAGGCCGCGCAATATGCGGCACAAACCGAAAGGCTGGAACAGCGCGTCCGCGTGCTGGAACGGATTACCACCGATCGCGGCATCGACATTGCCGATGAAATTGAAAAGCTGCGCGACGCGCCGCTCAACTAGAACAATACTCTACAGGGAGTAACGTAAATGAGTTTTTGGTCCGCCGCCGTTCTAATCGTTCTGATCATTGCCGGTGCCCGCGTCTTGCGCGCCCGATACGAAGCCCAGGGCGCCGCCCCCACCATCGCCCGTGACCCCGATGCCCGCCGCCTGCGCGACGAGGTGAATATGCTGAAAGACCGGATCGCCGTGCTTGAACGCCTTGCGACCGATGACAACAACGCCGCGCGCCTTGATCGTGAGATCGAGAAGCTGCGCGATAACCGCTAGGAGCAACAACAATGGATCCGACTATCTATGTGACGCTGTCCACAGCAGCACTTGCGGGACTGGCCATGATCACTTTTTCCGCGCTGGCCGGCTGGCGCGGCTGGTTGTCGCTGAAGCAGCAAGAGCTGGTGCGCGGTGAGCACCAGGCACTGCCCGCAATATCGGGCGGGAGCGCGAGTGCGCGCATTGAGATCGCCGATCTGAAAGAACGCATCCGCAAGCTTGAAGCAATCGCCGCCGGGGTGGACCTGTAAGGTCCATCCCGCTAGCGGAGCAGGCATGACCAGCCTGATCGAACTCCACGAAGAATATGAATTTCTGGATGCCGATGATCGGTATCGCCTGTTGATTGATCTGGGCCGCACGTTGGAGCCCATGCCCGATCCGCTGAAGACCGAAGCGACGTTGGTGCGAGGCTGCTCTGCCTCGGTATGGGTTTACCCGATGCGGCGTGATGACGGCGCGCTGCATTTTCTGGCAGACAGCAATGCTGCGATTACCAAGGGCATTATCGCGCTGGTGCTCCAAACGGTGCAGGATCAGGCACCCGAGGCGATTAGCAATACAGATATTGAGGGCGCGCTGGCGCCGTTTGATTTGAAAGCCCAGCTCAGCTCCAATCGAACGCAGGGCATCCCCAACATGATCGCGCTGATCCGCGAAACGGCCGCACGCTACGCCGCTGGTTGATCGTTGCGGGTCGGCTCTGCCAGCCCCAGCGTGTCGACCAGCACCGCGAGATCGGCCCCCGCTGGCACCAGCCGCCAATTGCCCGGATCGCGCGCATCAACCATAGTTACGGCGTGGCGCGGGCAAACCCCCAGGCATTTCACCTCCACAATCCCAACCGGGCTTTTGCGGAAACGTTTGATGCCCAGCTGGCGGCGCAGCGCCTTGGCCAGTGATTGCTTGCCCTTTTTGCCAAATCCGCCCTCAAGCCGTTTGGAGCAGCCTGAGCACACCAAAATTGCGGTCGACCAGTTGGACCGCACCATCTGTTTCACGCGCTGGGGTGCTTCACACGGTTGGCCGCCATTGCTGGTTTTCCTCGGCAACGCGCAGAACATCATAAGCCGCCTGGATTGCCTGAAAGCGCGCTGCAGCATCCTTGTCACCAGGACGGACATCTGGATGGTTGGCCTTGGCCATTTTGCGCCACGCCACGCGCACCGCATCAAAATCGGCATCGGGATCAAGCTCAAACAAGTCGAGCGCGCGCATCTCATCGCGCGACCGGCTGCCATCGCCCGGCCCGGCCCAGCTATTGTGGCGCGATTCGGCATAGCCTGATGTATCGCGCGCCTCCTCCGCCTCACGCGCGGCAGCTTCTTCGGCGCTCAGGCCTTCGAAATAATTCCAGCCGCGGTTATATTCGCCGGCATGAACCTGGCAGAAATACCAGCGTTCGGGGCTGTTGGGGGATTTGGGCGCGGGGCAATTGCCGGGCTCTGCACAGCCATGCCGATCACACAGCCGCACCTGAGTCGCCTCGCGCCCGCTGCCATAGCCACGCCAGCGGGGGAAACCCCAATCAACAGAACGTGTCGGTCGTGTCATAAATTTTCACTTAGAGAATAATCGTTCGAATTGCCATGACCGCAATCGGCACCAGCGCCGAGCGCAAATTACCACGATGGCGAAACCGCCTAGCAACAATTTGTAACATTTTTATAAGCACGAAGCGATGAACCAGCAGGCTATACCTGCGTTACATCAGCAACAAAAATCAGCTGTAGCTGACCTGGGAGTTTGAATGACCAAAGCCACCTCTGCACTGGGTAATTGGCGGGCCGACCTGCCTGCCTCGATTGTAGTTTCGCTCGTCGCGCTGCCGCTTTGTTTGGGGATCGCGTTAGCCTCTGGCGCGCCACTGTTTTCGGGTGTCATCGCTGGCATCGTTGGCGGTATTGTGGTTGGCCTGCTGTCCCGCTCGCCGCTATCGGTAAGCGGACCGGCTGCCGGGCTTACCGTGATCGTCCTTGACGCCATTCAGAGCTTGCCAAGCTATCAGGTCTTCCTGGCCGCGGTGGTGATCGCCGGTGTCATCCAAATCGTCTTTTCGGTTTCGCGCGCAGGCTTGCTGGGCGAGTTCGTGCCATCATCGGTGATTACCGGGATGCTCGCTGCGATTGGATTGATCCTGATCCTGAAGCAGATTCCGTATGCCGTTGGTTATGAAAAGGATTTTGAGGGGAGCGAGAAATTTTTCGATGCCGAGGGTGGCAATACCTTATCCACGCTTTGGTCGAGCTTGACTGAAAGATTGACCCCTGGCGCCGCGATCATCGGCCTTACCTGCATCGCTTTTTTGTTCATTTGGGACAAGGTGAAGCCGAAACAGGGCCCGCTTAAACTGCTGCCTGGTCCACTTGTCGTGGTGCTGATGGGCGTCATCGGCAATGGCCTGCTGGCAGCGCTGCGCCCCGAATGGACGCTGGCAGCCAAGCATCTGGTGCAAGTGCCGATCGCCGATGGCTTTAACGGCTTTGTCGGCCTGTTCACCTTCCCCGATTTCTCGGCAATCGGCACGACGATCTTGTGGACCACTGCATTGACACTGGCGATTGTTGCGAGCCTTGAATCACTGCTCAGTGTGAAGGCGGTCGACGAACTTGATCCGCGCCGCCGCACCACGGACAAGAATTGGGAACTGCTCGCCCAGGGTGGGGGCAATGTCGTGTCGGGCTTGATTGGCGGCTTGCCGGTCACCTCCGTGATCGTTCGATCATCAGCCAACGTGCTGGCGGGTGCTGAAAGCAAGGCTTCGGCGGTGATGCACGGCGTTTGGCTGTTGGTGTCGGTCGCGTTGATACCTGCCGTGCTCAATCTGATTCCGTTATCGGCTCTGGCAGCTGTCCTGATCCACACCGGCTATAAGCTCACCAACCCTGCGCTGTTCATTGAGCGCTATCGACAGGGATTGACGCAGTTTATTCCCTTCATCGTCACGGTGGGTGCCATCCTGTTCACAGATTTGCTGATTGGCATTCTGGTGGGCCTGGTGGTCGGGTTCGCTTTTGTGATTGCCCGCAATTTCCGCCCGGCAATCACCTTTGCCGTGGACGGGGAAGATTGCCTTTTGCGGGCGCGCCGTAACTTGTATTTCATCCATAAATATGAACTGCAACAGGCGCTTAACCGGGTTCCAGACTCAGCGGTGCTCGTGATCGACTTGTCGTCAACCAACTATGTCGACCTCGACAATATCGACATCATCAACGCCTTCATCAAAAGCGCTGTGTTCCGCAAAATTGATGTCCATGTTCGCGGTGACATTGCCGAACGGACCGCGCCGATGATCAATGCACCTTCATATGGAGTTCGCTTCGCGTGAGACATTATAAGCAATTGCTGCTGGCGAATAAGGCCTGGGCGAGCGAGTTGACCGATGAAAATCCGGATTTTTTCAAGCGCCAGATCAACGGCCAGAAACCCGATTTCTTGTGGATCGGTTGTTCAGACAGCCGTGTAAGCCCCGAACAGATGACAATGACGCCACCAGGCGGCATGTTCATCCACCGCAATGTCGCCAATCTGGTCAACGAATCTGATCTCAATCTCATGTCGGTGCTGCAATATGCCACCGATGTATTGAAGGTCAGGCACATCATCGTGTGCGGCCATTATGCCTGTGGCGGATTGCAGGCCACCTTGGCTGGCGGCACCAGTGGCGCGGTTGACGCGTGGCTGCAAAGCGCGCGCGACGTGCTCCACGCGCATGAGGACGAAGTGGTCGGCCAGCCTGATGACGAAACGCGCGTCAATCGTCTGGTGGAAGTGAATGTGCGCGACCAGCTGATCAAGCTTGCCCGCACGCAATTGATTCAGGCCGCGTGGGCGCGTGATCAGGAAGTGTTCCTGCACGGCTGGGTGTATGACATTCGCGACGGCCACATAAAGCCGCTGCTGGAAATCGACGCAACGACGCCGCTGGATGATGTGGGTCGGCCCGATAAGGTGCTCCACGCCAGTTCCTGACGCGAAGGGCCCTGTCGCGCGTCTGGACAGCGCCGTAGAATGTCAGAGGGTCTGTAAGCCGGGTTCTGTCCACCCTGCCCTTTCGGTCAAGGATAGGCGACCATTCCTCTAGGCCCCGGATTACTCCGGGGCTCAAGCAACCAACCCGGGCGGCGGGCCGGAACAATGCCCTGAGGTCGAAACCTCGCGCCACCCCTATTCGGTCTTGCTCCCGGTGGGGTTTGCCATGCCGCTGCCGTTACCGGTCGCGCGGTGCGCTCTTACCGCACCCTTTCACCCTTGCCTGTCTTGCCCGAAGGCGAGCATCGGCGGTCTGCTCTCTGTGGCACTTTCCCTGACCCTGGCCTGCGACCTAAGTCAAAGCCCGGGCCGCCGGACGTTATCCGGCACCGTTGTTTCCGTGGAGCCCGGACTTTCCTCGCGTGCTTGCACACCCGCGGCCGCCCGACCCTCTGACGGCGTTGCGCATAGCGCAACTTTCGCGCGCGGCAAAGCGGCACCGGCCCGGTGCAGGCTTCAATTAATCAGTCGTCGCCCTGTGGTTTTGGCAACAGCAGCGCGAGCAGGATCATGCGGCATTCGGCATCAATCTCACCATCGATCATTTCGGGCCGAAAACGGCGTTGGAACGCCATGATCGCGGCCATCGGGTCGACGACTTCATAGCCAAACCGTTCCAACGCGAGCAAAAACCCGGCTTGCGTCCAGTTTGGGTCCATCAAATTCTTGGTCGGGCGCGGCAAAGCGAGCCGCAACCGGGCGAGTTTGCCCCACGGGAACAACTCACCGGGATCACGCTTGCGTGCAGGGGCGATATCGGAGTGGCCGACAATGTTGCCGCGCGTAATTTCGTACCGATCCTTGATCTGCATCACGAGCTGGATCACCGATGCGATCTGTTCATCCGGGAACGGGCGATAGCCAAATTCATGCCCAGGATTGACGATCTCAATCCCCACCGATGCGCTGTTGATGTCGGCATGAATATCGCGCCAGCGCGAAACGCCGGCGTGCCAGGCGCGCTTTGCCTCGTCGACCAGGCGCAGCACCGTGCCATCCTCTGCGACCACATAATGCGCGGACACACGCGGCTTGGCATCGGGATCGCGCAGCCGCGCAATCGCTGAATCGGCGTCCTGCATGCCGGTGTAATGAAGAACGATCATCGTGATCGGCAGGGCGCGTTCGTCGAAATTAGGCGAGGGCGCGTCGATGATCGTCATACAGCGGGTGCCCGTGCGGTTCGTATCGTGACAATTGCTACGCCCAGCATCGCCAATGCCCCCCCGATCAGCATGATCGCCGTCACCGGCGTGTTGAAATACCAAGAAGCGGTAAAGACCGAAATCACCGGTGCTGCAAGCGTCAGCGGCGTTACCACCCCAACTGCATGGCGCTGCAACAGCCACGTCATCGCGCCGTGGGCCATCACGGTCGATCCGATCGCCGAAAAGGCAATCCAGGCCAGCGTATGAAGCGGAATATCGGGAATGGCGGCAACCGCGGTCGGTTCGAAAGCCCAGGCTGCCAGCCCCAGGGTGACGCTGCCCCACAACCCAATCCATGCATAAATGGTCAGGATGCGAACACCGGTCAGCCTACGTTGGATCAGCGATCCGATCGCCCAGAACAGGCTGCCCAGCGCGGTAAGGCCAAGGCCGAGCAGTTCGTTGCCCGCCGCCGGATCAAACACCAATATGCCCACCCCCAACAGCGACAGCGCAATCCCGGTCATCCGCGGCCAGTGAATGCGTTCCTTGAAAATGGCGATCGATAGCAACAGCGCAAAGGGCACCCCCAATTGGCCGGCAATCGCCAACGCGCCGACATTGGTTGACACCGCCAGCGACAGGTTGAGCGCCAGATAAAAGGCCCCGCCCGACAGCAGCCCCAGCGCCGTCAGCGCGCGCATTTTACCCGGCACTATCCGCAGCGCGCTGGCACAAACGAGCAGGACAATAGTCTGGCGGAGAAAAGCGGCCGTCATCGGCGATACCGCATCGACCGATACTTTTACCGCAACGACATTCAGCCCCCAGAGCAGGTTCATCGCGATGACGGCGATCACATCTTGCGGCCCGAAGGCGGGCTTTTGGATGGGTGTGGCTAAGTCCATCATCGCCGCTTGGCGCGGCGGGCCGCCAAAGTAAACCGCGCAGCCTTCAGGCGGCGACCGACGAAAGCTGAATGGCGGGTGCGCCTACGCGTTCATACAGGCTGCGATAATCAGCACTTGGTGCAAATGCATCGGTCTGACCGGTTACCGTTTCGCCCGCGCCCAGCACCAGCAACCCACCGGGCCGGATCACTTCTGCCAACAAGTCAAACACGCGTTTGCGCAACGTTGGTGACAGATAGAACAGCACATTACGGCACAACACCACGTCAAACCGCCCCGCCGGGGCTGGGTCACCGACCAGATTATGGCGCCGAAAGTTGATTTTGCGCACCAGTTCAGGGCTGGCCAGCCAGTCTGATCCATCGGCCTCAAACCATTTGATCATCTGGCGCACCGGCAGCCCGCGCTGAATTTCGAACTGCGAAAATCGCGCCGTACGGGCCCGCTGAATCGCAGCATCAGATACATCGGTCGCCAAAATCTCGGGTTCGGCCTGGCCCGTCTTTTCGAACCGATCAGCAAACAACATCGCAAGCGACAAGGGTTCCTGGCCGGTCGAACAGGCCGCAGACCATATCCGGGGTCGGCGCCCACCGGGCTGCTGGCGTGCATCCATCGCCGAAACGACAGTGTCAAACACACTGGCGTCGCGAAAAAACGAGCTTTCCTGGTTCAACAGCGCGTCAACGACCATGTCGGCGATGATCCCGCTATGATCATCAAGCAATTCGGCGACGAGTTGATCAAGCGTTTCATGCCCGCGAATTTTCAGCACGGGTTTCAGCGCGGTTTCGATCCGCCATGCGCGATTTGCTGCAATCTGTTGCCCGGTACGCGCTTCGAGCAGCGATGCCAGCACGGTCATCGCACCCGTTTGAGCGGTGGGTTGACGGTTGAAAATCATCGTGCCGGCCTGCGCTGTTGGGCGACCATTCGGCCAATTTCGCCTGGCTGCAGGATAGCATCGGCAACCCCGGCCCCGGCAACCGAGCCGGGCATACCCCATACGACCGAACTTGCCTGATCCTGGACCACGACGGCACCCCCGGTGTTTTTTATGTGCCGCGCCCCATCAGTGCCGTCCCGGCCCATGCCGCTAAGGACAATGGCCAGCGCGCGCGCGCCATATACATCGGCAACCGTCTGAAACATCGGGTCAACCGACGGCATACACCCAGTGCTCGATTTTTCTGTCGTGAGCCTGATCGACACGCCATCGCCGTAACTGACGCACCGCAAATGTGCTTCACCCGGTGCAATGATAATACGCCCGCGTTCGATGCGCATATGTTCGGTTGCGACAACGCACGGCCTGCCGGCCAGCACCGCAACCTGCGCCGCGAAATAGGGCATGAAGGATGGCGGCAAATGCTGTGTGATCAGGATGGGGAGCTGGAATGACGTCGGCAACGCCCGCAGCAACATGCTGAGCGCGTGGATGCCCCCGGTCGACGCGCCGATTGCAACGATATCGAAATCATCGGCAATGGCGGTTGAATGGACATAGGGCGTTATCGCGCACGGCACCCGCTCGCCACCGTCGAGCAGCCGCGCGAGTTTTTCCTCCAGAATATCGCCGAATTTCCCCACCAAATTGCCGACGCTTGGCTTCACCAAGGTATCGGCGGCACCCAGCGTCAACGCCTGGATGGTGGCGGCGGCCCCTTCGGCACACGAAGACGACACGATCAGGACGCGCGCGCCCTGGCCTGCGACGATAATATCGGGCAGCGCGGTCAACCCATCGACGCCTGGCATTTCGATATCGAGCAGGATGATGTCGACGCGGTTTTTTTCCAGAAAAGCCAGCGCAGCGCGAGCATCCGCAACAGCGCCTGCCACCATGAACCGGTCAGTCGCATCCAGCATACGCGCGATCACCGCGCGCGCGACTACCGAATCATCGACGATCAGCACGCGCGCAATGCCCGCATCCGATATCGTTGTCAGGGGGTTTAAAGTGGCACGACGCACTGACGTTGCTCCGATCAGGCCACGCCAACGATCTGAAGTTTGCTTTCCAGCGTTTCACGGTCAAACGGCTTCATGACATATTCGTCTGCCCCCGCTTCAATTGCAGCGCGGATATAGGCCATGCCGTTTTCCGTTGTGCAAAACACCACTTTGGGGCGGCGCGTGACGGCGCTTTCACGCAGCGCGCGAAGGAAATCCATGCCGCCCATGACGGGCATGTTCCAATCAAGCAGGATAACGTCCGGCGCCGATTTAAGGCAGCTTTCCAGCGCCTCACGGCCATCGCCAGCTTCGCTCACCTCAAAATTCAGCGTTTCCAGAATGTGCCGCGCAACCTTGCGGATCACCTTTGAATCGTCGACCACCAAACAAGTCTTCATGTTCTGGACCCCGTTGAACCCGCTACCAGGTAGTTCTGCATGAAAAGGGTAAGCGTAGCGTTAAACCGCGCCCTCATGCCGCAATTGCCACGCCGGGAAGTGCCGTTCCCGGGATCAGCGCACGCAAATCAATCGCCAGGATGGGATCACCATCGCGGTCGACGATCCCGCATCCCGCGCGTGCCCAGCCGCCATCCACTGCGATGCCGCCGGTTAGGGCCACTCGCGGGAACGGTGCGACGTCTTCCAGTGCATCCACCAGAATGGCGTAATGATGCCCATCGACCATGGTGATCACCGCGCGTGACGGTGGCAGCCCGCTTTCGGCCAGGCCAAGCGCGGCATGGGTATCGATCACCATCACCACACGACTGCGAAGCGCAGCCAGGCCACGAACCTCAGCGCTCGTAAAGGGCACCGGCGTAATCTCGGTAATGTCGACGACCGAATCGACCTGGTCAGAACTGATGGCCACCGTTCGGCCGGCGATGCGCGCGATCAAAAACAGCTCGGTCATTGTCATCCTCTTGCTCCCGCGCAGCGTTGCGCGAGGGTCGCGAGCAACGCGTCGCGATCATAACGGTAGATTGTGTCCGCCCCGCCTGCGCCAGGCTGCGGATCGGTGCGCAGCCGTACCACCGGCGCGTTTCCATGGGCGATGGCGCTATCGCTATCCATCGCCAGCGCAACCGTGGCGCGTTCGCCAACGCTGACCTTGGTCACCACCTTATACCCGGCATTTTCGAGCACGGGCCGCAGAAATTGTTCCATCCACCGCGCTTCATCGCCGCCAAGCAGGCAAATGGGTTGAACCTTGGCGGTCAGGGTTGGATCGGCATGGGTGGCGAACAGCCAGTGGATGTCGAGCATTTCGACCTGATCACCGTCTACTGCAACAACACCGGCAATCGGCCCTGCAATCCGGGATGGCACCATTGCCTCGGTTAACGTCACGATATCGAGCGCTTCGGCGATGGCGTAGCTGATTTCGGCACGGCCATCGGCCAGCCGCAGCACGGCAATTTCATCGCGGGCGGCAACAAGCGCAGCAGCACCCTCCACCCCGGCCAGCGGCACGATGCCGTCATCCACCGACAATCGAAGCTGCCCCGCGGACACGCGCACCGCCTGGCTGCTCGCCAGTTCGACCCGGTCGATGATATCCAGCGGCACAGCGCGGCGTTTGCCGTCCAGATCGCGGAACAACAGTGCCGACAGGTGCGGCCGTTCATCCGCAACATCGCCAATGGCGTCGGGGTCAGCCATTTTCTGGCGAGCAAAGTGAAGCCCGGCCTTTGCAGCAATCCCGGCACAATCGAGCAACAGCATCGGCCGGCCGCTGTCGGGCAGGGTTTGCCCGGCATATAGGCCTGTGCAGATGACGGCGGGCGGTGCGGGCTTGATCACCAGCTCTTCGGTATCGAGCACCTCTTCAACCGCGAGCGCAAAGCTGCCCCCTGCCACGCTGACGATTGCCATCAACTTGATATCACCGGGCACATCGCGCAGCCCCAATATCCCGCAGAGCGGCACCAGCGGCAGGCGGCGATCGCGCACCGTGGCAACCGGGGTATCACCCAGCATGTCCACACGAACCGCGTCGCCGCGCACCGTGACAATTTCCTCGATCGACTGGCGCGAAATCGCAAATCGCTGCCCCGCTGCGCCAACGACAATCGTCGAGATGATCGACAGTGTCAGCGGTACATGAATGGCGATGTGCAGGCCCTTGCCCGGATGGTTGGTCAGCTCAACCCGCCCGCCAATCTGCTCAATATTGGCGCGCACCACATCCATGCCAACACCGCGCCCGGAAATCGCCGTAACCTCGTTCTTGCTCGACAGGCCGGGTTCAAACACCAGATCAAGCTGCGCGCGGGGGGAAAGCGCACGCAATTCTGCCTCAGTGCGCTGGCCCGTAGCGGCCATCTTGGTGATCAGGCGTTCAACATCAATCCCGCGCCCATCATCAATTACTTCGATGATAATCTGGTTGCCTGATTGGCGGGCGGCGACGGTCAACCGACCATTTTCGCGCTTGTTCGCGGCGATGCGTTCAGCCGGTGCTTCCAGGCCATGGTCAACCGCGTTGCGGATAATGTGGACCAGCGGATCGCGCATCATCTCAATCATTTCGCGGTCAAGCTCGACGTCGGAACCCTCAATATGGAGGGCCACGCTCTTCCCAAGCTCGGCAGCGGTATCGCGCACCATTCGTGGTAGCGCAGAAAACAGCGCTTCAATTTTCTGCATCCGCGTGCGCGTTACGGTGTCACGCATTTCGGCAACGGTGTGCGACAGGCGATCAAGTGCTGCTTCAATAGCGGGATCGACCGTTTCATCGCGCAGCCGACGGGCAAGCTCATTGCGGGCAAGCACCATGTCGGACATGCCGCTCATCATCATGTCGAGCAGATCGACGCTGAGGCGAACACTGCGGGTGGCGGCGCGCTGAATGGCAACGGTCGGGGCGACGCTAGCCGCTGCCTGCGCACCCTTGTCGAGCGCGGCGATCAACAGATCTTCGCCCGAATCGTCGAGCGCGGCTCCCGCATCAATCGCTTCAATAATCTCGCCAATCCGGTCGACGATGGCGAGCACTGCATTGACGAGGGCGGTATCTGGCGTGCGCTCACCAGAGCGGACGGCGGCCAGCACATCTTCGGCCGCATGGCTTAATCTGCTCAGGCGCGGCAGATCGAGAAAACCGCAGCTTCCCTTTACCGTGTGGACGAAACGAAAAATCGCATCGAGCCGGTTCCGGTCAGACGGATTGGCTTCCCACATCACGATTTCCCCGGCGAGCGCTTCCAGCGTTTCGCGGGTTTCGGCGATGAATTCTTGCAGCAGGTCGTCCATATGTCCCCGATATGCCTGATACGGCAGGGGCAATTTATGACGACAAGCGGTTAAATTGCGGTTTACCCCGCGCGAAAAGCTGCACCAAAGATAAGTACGGCAGCGTCGGGATCAGAAACCTGCACCTCACCACCGCCTTCGGCAACCAAGGCATGAACCAGATAGGCGGCAGCGGCGCGAGGGGTGATCACCACATGATCGCCTGCTCCCACAAGCGCGGTGCGCAATTCGCTGTCGAGTACGATCCGGGGGCCATCGCCGCGCACGACAATTTCCACCATGCCGTCGACCACTTCGGCACCAATATCGAGCTGGCCGCCCCGGATAAGCGCATCCCCGGCGATCAGCGCGAGGTTGAGCAACACCTTGATCGCGGGCTTGGGTAGAACAGCATCCTCGACCAGCCAGCCCAGCTTTACCCGGTGGTTATCGCCAAACAGCCCCTCAATCGCGGCGCGGGCTTCGCGTGAATCCACCGTTTCGCCAAAACCACCCGCGGCCCCAAAGGCGAGGCGGAAAAACTTCAGCTTGTTGGCCGATGCCCGCGCGCTTTCGCTGAGCAGTTCAAGGCAACGGGTGCGCATCGCCGGATCATGCTCGTCGGCAAGCAGTTCCAGGCCATTGTTCAGCGCGCCCACCGGGCTCAACAGATCATGGCACAGGCGCGAGCATAACAGGCTGGCGAAGTCGACCGGGCTGATCGTCATGTAAAAAGGGGCTCCAGCTATTTTTCGAAAAAGATTTCGCCCCTCATGGCGAAGCGGGCCGGGTGGCGCAAGGCGAAGCGACACCAAGCACCACTGGTTCGAAGCGATTAAGCCACCCACCACCGTCAACCGCGCGCCACAAGCGCATATCGCCGCGCGCGATGATCAACCATAAGCTGCCGTCGGTGGTTGCGGACGCCGCGTCACAGGCAGATGGTTCTGCCCGGCCGATCGGGTGGGAATGAAAATGGCCGATCAGCGCAGGGCCCCCGCTGCGCATTGCCCGGTGGGCGCCAACAAGGGCGGCAGGATCAATTTCAAACCGGATCGCCGGATCATCGGCCACGTTATCGCAAAGCCTTGCCGCATCGATCATCGTGGCGGATCCGAACAACAGCCCGCAAATCTCTCGCGCTGGCGATGCCGCTGCCATCGCCAGCAATCCATCACGCAGTGTGCTTGCAATTTCGACAGCGCTTTCCATATCGCCAATGCATGAACCGGGGGGCAGAAATTTTGCAAGTGCGGATCGCAGGGCTGGCCGATGGGCTTCGCCTGGACCGTGCGCTTGCCGATGCAGCCCCCACGCTGTCACGCGAACGGCTGAAGGCGCTGATCACCGGCGGTAAAGTGGCCGATGAAAGCGGGCGCGCCGCGCGCGACCCATCACGCAAGGCAGTGGGCGGACAGTTGTTCAACGTCACCCTTCCCGCTCCCACCCCACTTGATAACGAAGCGCAAGACATCGCGCTGAACGTGGTGTTTGAGGATGATCACCTGATCGTGATCGACAAGCCTGCCGGGCTGGTGGTGCATCCTGCAGCGGGCAATCTTGATGGCACGCTGGTCAACGCATTGTTGCATCACTGCGCCGGTCAGCTTTCCGGGATTGGCGGGGTCGCGCGGCCCGGGATTGTGCACCGGATCGACAAGGATACATCGGGGCTGATGATCGCCGCGAAATCAGATGTCGCGCATGTTGGGCTCGCCGCGCAATTTGCGGCGCATTCGATTGATCGCCGGTATCGCGCAATCGTTGGCGGCGTACCGATGCCGTCATCGGGCAAGGTTGATGCGCCGCTCGCGCGATCACCGTCGAACCGCAAGAAAATCGCCATCGTCCAGGGCGGCAAGCACGCGATCACCCATTACCAGATGCTCCGCCCGCTAAAGGGCGCGGCGCTGGTGGAATGCCGGCTTGAAACCGGGCGGACGCACCAGGTGCGCGTGCACATGGCCTCTATCGGCCACGCGCTGTTGGGCGACCCGGTCTATGGCGGAACCAAACATGCACACCGCGCGCTTCTTGAATCACTGGGGTTTCGCCGTCAGGCGCTGCACGCGGCGCGTTTGGGCTTCATTCATCCGGTAAATAGTAACGCTTTGTCGTTTGAAAGCGTAATGCCTTCGGACATGCAGGAACTCTACGATACACTCTATAGTCTAGGTTGAGCTATCAGGCCCGGTTGCGGCATTGGTACGTTGAGAAAAGGGAGATTTGATCATGGCAAGCGGAAGCAACGTCCCCGCGACGGTCCCCGCCCTCGGTGGAGAGGCGAGCCTCAATCGCTACCTATCGGAGATCAAGAAATTTCCGATCCTCGCGCCCGAGCAGGAATATATGCTCGCCAAGCGTTTTGAAGAACATGGCGACACCGATGCCGCCGCCCAGCTCGTCACCTCGCATCTGCGACTCGTGGCAAAAATCGCCATGGGCTATCGCGGCTATGGCCTGCCGGTCAGCGAGCTGATCAGCGAAGGCAATATCGGCCTGATGCAGGGCGTGAAGAAATTTGAGGCGGATCGCGGTTTCCGCCTGGCCACTTATGCGATGTGGTG
The DNA here is from genome assembly GCA_002083655.1 of Proteobacteria bacterium ST_bin14. Classification (GTDB taxonomy): domain Bacteria; phylum Pseudomonadota; class Alphaproteobacteria; order Sphingomonadales; family Sphingomonadaceae; genus Sphingomonas. The sequence continues at coordinate 141,947 of MSXR01000011.1, forward strand.
GATTCGCGCGTCGATCCAGGAATTTATCCTGCGCAGCTGGAGCCTGGTGAAAATGGGCACCACGGCGGCGCAGAAAAAGCTGTTCTTCAATCTGCGCCGGATGAAGGCAAAGCTGAATGCATTCGAGGATGGCGATTTGAAGCCTGAGGATCTGGCGAAGATCGCCAAGGATCTGGGCGTCACAGAGCTTGAAGTGACGAGCATGAACCGTCGCATGTCGATGGGCGGTGACACATCGTTGAATGTGCCGATGCGCGAGGATGGCGATGGCCAGTGGCAGGATTGGTTGCAGGACGATGCCCCACTGCAGGATAGCGTGATCGCTGACGCGCAGGAAGCCGATGTGCGCCACTCCATGCTCGCATCCGCCATGGATGACCTGAACGAGCGTGAGCGCCACATCCTCACCGAACGCCGCCTGACCGATGATCCCAAGACGCTGGAAGAGCTAAGCCAGGTGTACAACGTCTCGCGGGAGCGGGTGCGCCAGATTGAGGTTCGGGCGTTCGAAAAGCTGCAAAAGGCGATGATGCGGCTGGCCGGTGACCAGCGCGTCCTCGCGGCCTATTAAGTAATCGTCCAAAACAGGTACGACATCGAAACGATCGGGGTTGATTGCATACCCCGCTTTATGCGACCCGGTGGATCAATGATCCGCCGGGTTTTTTCTATCGCCATCAAGGGCGTGATCGGCTTTGTGCTGATATCGCTGCTATGGGTGGTGCTGTACCGGTTCATGGCGCCACCGGTGACCTTCACGATGATTGGCGACGCGATTGGCGGGCACAGCATCAAGAAAAGCTGGATGCCGCTGTCGCAGATTGATCCCGACATGGCGCGCGCCGCGATTGCGGGTGAAGATTCGCAATTTTGCCAGCATAACGGTTTTGATATTGCGGCGATCGAGAAAGCCTATCAACGCAACGCACGTGGCGGCAGGATTCGCGGCGGATCGACGATCAGCCAGCAAACGGCCAAGAACGCTTTCCTCATCCAGGGCGGCGGCTATGTGCGCAAGGCGTTCGAAGCCTATTTCACCGTCTTGATCGAAACGATCTGGGGCAAGCGCCGGATCATGGAAGTCTATTTGAATGTCGCCGAAACCGGCATTGGCACCTACGGCGTTAATGCCGCCGCCATGCGCTATTTCGGGCATGATGCATCGCGGCTGACGCCTGCCGAGGCGGGGCGGATCGCCGCTGTGCTGCCCTTGCCCAAAAAACGCGCCGCCGTGGCCCCGCGCGGCTTTACCCGGCGCCACGGCAATTCCATCTCGCGCCGGGTAGCTATTGTCCGCAATGACGGGCTAGACGCCTGCCTGCGCTGATTTTGCCGCGCGGTTTAACCGCGCGGAACGCCCGCTTACTTCGCTGGATCAACCGCCCGTTCAGCCGCCGCGCCTGCTCGTTCGGCGCTATCGCCAACTTGCTTGGCGGCTGATCCAATGGCGTCGGTGCGCAACTGATCATTGGTATTCTCGACGATGACGAAATAGGCGGCGATCGCCACCAACAGCACCAGCGCCAATCCAGTCACCCAGCCAACGCCCGATCCGCGCTGTTCAACGATGATTCTGGCGGGCGAGCGAGGAGCATCGGCTGGCGTTTGACGCGCGTTGTTATTCATGGTGATCTTCCCTCTGCGTTGATGATCACCAACTCGGCATAGGGCAGATTGGTTCCGGGTGATCAGAACGGCAGTTTGAACCCCGGTGGCAGCGGCAGACCGCTGGTCATCTTCGCCATTTCGGCACTGGACGCAGTATCAGCCTTGGCGCGTGCATCGTTCAGCGCGGCAGCGATCAGGTCTTCCAGCATCTGCTTTTCGCTCGGTTGCATCAGGCTGTCGTCAATCGCGACGCCGATAATGCGCCCCTTGGCCGATGCCCGTACCTTCACCAACCCACCGCCCGATGCGCCTTCAACCTCGATATGATCAAGATTGGCCTGCGCCTTTTCCAGCTCGGCCTGCACATTCTGCGCCATGGCCAGCATGTCTTCGATACCCTTCATGTTACGCTCCCGATTTTCACGCCTGTTTGGTTGTCCATTCGACGATTTCACTCGCCGGAAAAGCTTCAAGCACCGCCTTGACGATCGGTGCTTCGCGTACGGTGTCGAGTTCCGCCTCTCGGGCTAACGCCTGAGCCTCCCGCATGCTGGGCGCGCCGGGGGTATCCTCGGTGGTGATGCGCCACGTTTGGCCCGTCAGCCGACGGAGAACATCGGCGAGTTCGCGCGGAATATCGGCTGGGAATGGTTTGGCAGAGCTGAGCACGATTTCCAGCGGCGCGAACCGTACGACCCGCCCGGTCAGCCGCAGCTTTTCGGCAAGGCTCATCTCTCGCGCAGTATCCAGCATCGCGAGCACCGCATCAAAGCTGGCAGGCTGTGCGGGTGTTGCGGCGTCGGCGGCTGGGCCTGCCGAAGACGGTGCCGTCTGGGGTGGATGATTTGCACCCACAAGCCCCTCCCCGGACAGACGCCGGGCGAGTTCGCCGGGATCAGGCAGGCTGGCCGCGTGAATAACGCGCAGCAGCGCCATTTCGCACGCCTCAATCGGCAATGCCGCCCGCGCGACCTCATCATGGCCCTTCAACAGCAATTGCCACAGCCGGTGCAGCGCCGCGAAGGATAATGCCGCCGCCCAGCTTTCTAGCGCCGCGCGTTCCTCCGCGGATTGCGCGGAATCGGCTTCGGTTCCCAGTTTGGCGAGCGTTACGGCATGGATGGACGCCAGCAGCGCGCGCAGCACGCCGAGCGGGTCCACACCCAAATCATATTGCCGCCGCAATGCCGCCAGCGCACCCAACCCATCGCCCGCCAGCACCAACCCCAGCAAATCGCGAACCGCCCCGCGATCAGACAGGCCCAGCATTTCGCGGACAGCATCGGCCCGCACACCGCCGCCTTCCATCCCGGCATGGGCAATTGCCTGATCAAGAATCGATAGCCCATCGCGCGCTGATCCCTCGGCCGCCCGCGCGATCAGCGCCAGCGCCTCGAATTCGGCCTCGACACCTTCCGCCTGCACGACATGTGCGAAATGCGCGGCAAGTTTCTCGCTGGTAATCCGGCGAAGATCAAAACGCTGGCAACGCGACAGCACCGTGACCGGCACTTTGTTGACTTCCGTGGTCGCGAACAGGAATTTCACATGCGGTGGCGGTTCCTCCAGCGTCTTCAGCAACGCGTTGAAGGCGTTTTTCGACAGCATGTGAACTTCGTCGATGATGTAGATTTTGAAACGCGCAGACACCGCCGAATAGCGTGAGGCATCGATAATTTCGCGAACGTCATCAACGCCGGTATGGCTGGCGGCGTCCATTTCAATCACGTCAATGTGCCGCCCCTCGGCAATGGCGCGGCATGGTTCGCATACGCCGCAAGGATCAATCGTCGGGCCGCCCTGTTCGTCTGGGCCAATGCAATTAAGCGCCTTTGCAATCAGCCGCGCGGTGGACGTTTTCCCCACCCCACGCACGCCGGTGAGCAGGAATGCATGCGCCAGCCGCCCACGCTTGATGGCGTTACCCAGCGTGGTCACCATCGCATCCTGGCCAATCAGCTCGCTGAAATTTTGCGGGCGATATTTGCGGGCAAGAACGCGGTAGGCTTCTGGCTTTGCAGGTTGCGGTGGTTCACCCAGATCAAGGAAGGAGTCGGCCATTGGCCGCGATGTATAGGCAATCGTCGCTGTTGTCGAAAGCATGCTTCGGCTTAGCGGCGGCGGAGGCCTCGCACGGCGATGTCGTTGGTGATCCACGGCTCCCACCGGACCAGGCTGTACGTCTTGATGTCCTTGCCGGACGATCGGTTCCCCACGGTCATCCAATGCCCCGCAGCCGTTCCGGGAGCAAGAATGAAGGTGAATGGGGGAAACAGCCATAGCGGAACGGCCAATCTTTCATGCTCGACGAACGTGCGCCGCATGACAGGGACAAGTCGCCCATTCGTCCGGCGATATGCCTCCCAGCGGCGAAAGGGCCGGATCGGATGAAGATCGAGGTTGAATAGCGCGGATGATGGCGCATTCCGGTCGAAATTCCACGTCTCCACCACGACGAAATCTGCCCGGGCATCACTTGTTGGTTCTGCGTGCAAGCAAAGCCCGATAGCCTCCAGTTTCTCCGACAAAAAGGGCTTTGGATGAAGCGCGCCGACTTCCTCTTCGGATGCGCGGGCAGCGTACAACAGATCGTTGCGGCACCGTCCGTCCTGGGGCCCCAGCCTGAATCTGAGGACCGGGCGAGCGAGGCGGTCAAGACGACCGAACTCATCCCTTGGCGCATCGAGATAGCTGCTGGCCGTCTTTGACAGCAGCAGCCGCTGGCAATCATCGCCGCATTCTTCGCGCGTGGCCATAAGACCACGATCGACAAGACGGGCGACCGATACCCCCGGCGGCAGCTTTCCCGCGATGCCGCCGTCCTGCTCGAGCAACGCAGCCACCCGACGTTCGGTTTCGACATTGGCGAGGATTGGGACGAAGATGCCCACCGCCAGTACCAATACGGCGGCCGTGATGATCGCAATCCAAGCTGGCTTGGCCCGTTTGGTCGCCCATCTGGCTATCGCGTAGGCAGCCAATGGCGGGGTCACGTACAGCCATAGGCCCGGTATGAAAAACAGCAGGATCGCGATCGGAATGCCGATAACCGTCACGAATAGAAGGATGAGAACGATTCCCGCGAACATGGGGATGAGAGCGGCGGCGGTCAGGGCGATCCACAGCCGCAGCAAAATGTGATCGGCGCGGCTCATTTGTAGGGGATAACTAACAACGCCCTATCTTGGCAATATTTCTTAGGTATGCCGAAGAGTTAGGCTACGACCCGGCAAAGCCGTGTCGTCAGTCGACGCGCCGCGTCGCTGGCCGCGCTTGTCGGCGTGGCGCGGCGTTGCCGCTCTCTCGCTGTCTGCGCGGTGGGAGCCGGAACGACCCGTGGCGAAATCGTTGTGGCTGCTGCCTTCCGACCCTGACCAAGTTGGCGATGACCACGCCCGCCCGACTCCCACGGCGCATATGGGGGAGTCGGGCGATGGGATCAAGAACTAGTAACGAACGCGGATCGTGCGGCAGCGACGGATGCGATTGCCGTTACGATAGGTTACCTTGCACACCCGGCGCGTGCGGTGGATCCGCCAGCCATTGTGACGCGTTACCGTGTGGGTACGCCGCGTCACAACCACGCGTCGCTCAGAATGGCGCGCCTGTTGTCCCTGATACGCGATAGGCTGCATCTGTGGTTCCATGCCCACGGCGCTGGCGGTGGTGGGCATCAGCATGGCGGCGGCACCGATCAGGCCGGCCGATAGAATGGCGGTGAGTTTCATCATCTACATACTCCTTCGCGTGCGAAAGGCACTGAAGGCGTAATGGTTAGCGGCCCTGCATGTTCCGCGTTTCGCGCGGCATCTTCACCGTCAGGCTATCCCATGCCGCATCCAGCCAAATCTGGCACGCCAGCCGGCTGTTGCGCGTGGCACCCATGGCGAGGTCAAGCATATCCTCTTCCTCTTCCCGAGCGGGTTTCAGCTTGGCGAAATCATCGGCGTCGATGATGACGTGGCAGGTCGAACAGGCCATCTGCCCCTCGCACGTGCCCTCCAGCGGCTGGCCATCGGCCTGGGCGATATCGAGCAACCGGTCGCCAGCCTTCGCCTCAACCTCTCGCACCGATCCGTCGGTGGCGATAAAGCGAACGCGGATCATGCCATGCTGTCCTGCGCGGTGGCGGCGGCCATGATGCGGTCAATCGCGGTCATCAATTCCTCTTGCGTGGTGTATCGCCCAAAGCCCAGCCTAATGCTCGACCGCGCCTGCCCGTCGGTCAAGCCCATTGCCTGCAACACATGGCTCGCCCGACCCGATCCACTGGCACAGGCCGACCCGGCGGAAAAGGCGATATCGCGCAGATCAGACATCAGGCGCGCAACGTCGAGTCCATCACGCCTGATGTTGAGATTACCCAGGTACCGATGCTCGGTCGATCCGTTGATCTGCCAGCCAGGGCCAAAGCGCGCGGTGGCGATCGACCATAGCCGTTCTACATGCGCGGCGTCCGCATCATGCCGTTCCGCCATCAGCGCCGCTGCGCGGCCAAAGCCCGCGCATAACGCTGGTGACAGCGTGCCCGAACGGCCACCTTCCTGATCGCCGCCATGCAACAGTGGCGCCAGCGCCACGCCGTCGCGAATCCACAGCGCGCCGATCCCCTTCGGTCCATGGATCTTGTGCGCGGACAAAGCGACGATATCGCAGCCAGCGTATAGGTTGACACGCCCGATGCCCTGCACCGCGTCGCACAGGAAAAGAGCACCTGCCCCACGCGCGATATTGGCGAGTGTGAATATCGGTTGCGCGACCCCGATCTCATTATTGATCAGCATTGCCGTTACCAGCCCGGCTCCCTGCATGATCGCAGGCTCTGCCACATCGGGATCGACCAACCCGTCGCTGCCGACGGGCAAGACCGTACTTGGGCGACCGCTGGCGCGCACTGTATCCAGCACCGCGGCATGTTCGGTGGCGACCGTAACGATCGGCCCGTTCGTGCCCTTGATCGCCCAGTTCAGCGCTTCGGTCGCGCCGCTGGTAAAAACGACGCGGCCACCCGGCGGCAGCAGCGCAGCCACCTGATCGCGCGCCACCTCAACCGCCGCCTTTGCCGCCCGGCCAGGGGCGTGTGACGAATGCGGATTGGCAGGATGATCGCGCAGCCAGGGCAGCATCGCCTCAAAAGCTTCGGGCGCAAGCGGGGTCGTCGCCTGATAATCGAGGTAGATCACGACGCGCGCGTCACCGCATCATGCGCAACTTCGAGCCAAGCCCCAAGAAACGCGTCAATCTCTGCAGGCGTGGTGTTCCAGCCAAAGCTGACCCGGATGGTCCGGCTGGCGGTATCCTCATCCACCCCGAAAGCGGCCAGCGCCCGGCTGCGCTTCAGCGTACCCGATGAACAGGCACTGCCCGCCGACACCGCAAAGCCCATCGCGTCGAAGCGGATCAATTGCGCCGCGGCGGACAGGTTGGGCATCGCCACGGCAAAAACGTGCGACGATTGCGCGCCCGGCGCGATCACGTCTCCCGATGCGTTGAAAACATCAGTCACCGCAAAGCGTTGGTCGACATTGCTCTGCCAGCTATCCAGCCCCCCAGCCTCCAGCGCAGCCGCCAGCCCGAGCACGGCGGGCAAATTCTCCGTGCCCATCCGGTATCCATATTCATGCCCGCCAACCGGCTCCAGCACCGCCAGATCGCGCACGAGCAGCAGGCCAATCCCCGGTGGACCACCTAATTTATGCCCTGACACCACGACCAGATCAGCATCAGGCAGCGGATACCGGCCCGCCGATTGCGAACAATCGCTCAGCAACAGCGCCCCGGCGTTGCGAATCTGATCGATGGTGGCCGGGTGCTGATAGGGGATGATCTGCGTGCCCGTTTCGCCATTGGTTTTCTGAATGGCGATAATCGCCTTGCCCGGTGCCGCGAGATATTTCGCCAGCGCATCGCCGTCAGCTTCGCCGTGAACCACTGGCAGCACATCTGCTCCGGGCGCGGCACGAAACACTGCGTCATGCTCCACCGCGCTCACGATCCGCCGGTCCACCTTCGCCCGGTTCAGCGCCATCGACAAAGCCTCGCTCGCGCCGCTGGTGAAGATCAGCTCGCCCGTCCAGCCAAGTGCTGTTTTAATCCGCGTCCTCGCCTCCTCCAGCGCAGCTCTCGCCGCGCGCCCCTCGGCGTGCGGGCTGGATGGGTTTGCCCAGCGCGCCATCCCGTCCGCCACCGCCGCCACCGCTTCGGGGCGCATCGGCGTGGTCGCGGCATGATCCAGATAGATGCGCTTTTTCACGTCATTAGCCCTAGCGTGTCGTCCCCCCCGCTACAATGATTGCGCCGGGGCAGGGCTTTCCTCTATAGCCGCGCATCCCGCGTTCGCCGCGTCTCCTTGATTGTCAGCAGGTTTTTTCATGCCAGAAGTCATTTTCCCCGGTCCCGATGGCCGCCTCGAAGGCCGATTCTCGCCGCCGCCGCGTCCGCGCGCGCCGGTTGCGATGATCCTCCACCCGCACCCCTCATCGGGTGGCACGATGAACAACCGGATCGTGCAGGAGCTGTACAAGACCTTTCAACGGCGCGGTTTCGCCACACTCCGCTTCAATTTTCGCGGCGTGGGCAAAAGCCAGGGCGTGTTCGACAATGGCGTCGGCGAACTCTCCGACGCGGCCAGCGCGCTCGATTGGGTGCAGAGCATCCACCCAGAGGCATCGACCACCTGGATCGCCGGCGTCAGCTTTGGCGCGTGGATTGGCATGCAGTTGCTGATGCGCCGCCCGGAAATCCGTGGCTTCATCTCGATCGCGCCGCCCGCCAATATGTATGACTTCACCTTCCTGGCCCCTTGCCCGTCATCAGGCATCATCATTCAGGGCGAAGGCGATGAGGTGGTCACCCCCCTCGCCGTGCAAAAGCTGGTCGACAAGCTGCGCACGCAAAAACACATCACGATCCACCACGACGTATTGCCCCGCGCCAACCATTTCTTCGAACATGAAATGCCGGAGCTGATGGGAAGCGTGGACAATTATCTGGATATGCGGTTGGACCCGAATTCGCCGATTAAGTGAGGCGCGCGAGGATTTAGCGGAGCTAAATCCCGCTCAGAGCGCCGAACTCGGCCGGCGGGGCTCCAGCCCCGACCGACGACATGGGCTTTGCCCATGGCGCATGAAGTGATCGTCCCCGTCGTTTGATGGCCAGCTACCGATTGGTATGTTAGGGCGCTGGAGGTGAACTGGGAGGCGTTGCTTGATCGCTGTATTGATTTTCGCGAGCATGAGTCGCTGCGTTATTCCCGAACTTTGCCCGACCGACGAGCAAATCTTGGCTGCTGTTCGTTCTCGCGATGCCAATGTCGTTCAGGCGATTGCAAATCAAGCCGCTCGGGACGATCCGAATAGCGTGTTTTTAACGCATTCGGAACGCATCAAGCGGATATCAAACGTGCTATGTGGCGACAAACTACCCAGCGATCTGGCCGGCGATCCGCCTGTTATCAATTGCAGATTCACCGTTCGGTATTGGAGTCGAAATGCGGAAACGGTGGCAAGAATGGTGCGCCGCAGAGACGGATGGGAAATTGATAACGCCCTCGCGGTGACACGCGCCCGCCGGTAAAGTGAACGTCCGCAACTGGGCAATTCCTGCCACGGTCTCCCTCCGTCACCCCGGGCTTGACCCGGGGGCCCGCTTTTCTAACTTCCGGCATCGCTCGAAAAAGGCAGCGGGACCCCGGGTCAGGCCCGGGGTGACGGGTTTGATTGGGGCATTGTTCAGCGCGACATCTGCCCGCTCACCCCACCCAAATCAACACATTGCCCAGCAGCACCGCCGCCATCACCAGCAGCAGCACGCCCTTGCGCCGGTCGACGCCCTTCACGATCATCCACCCCCCGCCGATCAGGCAGGCGAACATCGCGAGCATGGCGATGGTGGGGGCGAGCGATTCGAGGGTGGTCATGTTGCGGTCGCTATAGCGGTAATTGCTTCCCCGGCGAAGGCCGGGGCCCAGATGCGAAGGTTCTTGTTCTCTGAAGCTGACGCTAAATGACCGGCGTCGCGCGGCTAGACCCCGGCCTTCGCCGGGGGAGCGAAGCTTTTTAGCGGCTCAATCCGCCCCTGATAGCACCGCCGCATAAGCCGCTGGATCGACATTACCGCCTGACACCATCACCAGCATCCCCGGTTCCACCGAGACCTTGCCCGCGAGCAACGCCGCGAGGCCCGCCGCCCCGCCCGGTTCCACCACAATGCGCAAATGGCGCGCAGCCCAGCGTTGCGCGGCGGCAATCTCCACCTCACTCACCGCCAGTCCCCGCACCCCACGCCGCGACAACACGTCAAAGGTCAACCGCGATACCTCCTTGGTTTGCAGCGAATCGCACGCGGTAGGCGGCGGCTTGGGGCCGACGGGTTCAATCCAGCCCGCCTCCAGTGACACGCGCATGTCGTCCCATCCCTCCGGCTCGACAACGGTAATCACGGCATCGGGCAGCGCCAGCGCACAGCCAGCGGCCAGTCCGCCGCCACCGCAAGGCACCACGACATGGCTTGGGGCGGGCAATCCCTGTGCGGCCATCTGCGTCGCCGCCTCAATCGCGGCGCTGCCCTGCCCTTCAATGATCCAGGGATCATCAAAGCTGGGCACCAGCGCAGCGCCCCGCGCGCCCGCGAGACCCGCGGCAATTTTTTCGCGGCTTTCGGTCGCACGGTCATAGCTGACGATTTCGGCCCCCATCGCCAGCGTCGCCTCGCGCTTCACCACTGGCGCGTCGCTTGGCATCACGATCAGCGCGGGCATGCCAAGCCGTTTGGCGGCCCATGCGACCCCCTGCGCATGATTGCCCGATGAAAAAGCCACCACGCCGCGCGCGCGCGATTCGCTGTCAATTGCGGTCAACCGGTGCCACGCACCGCGCAGTTTGAACGAGCCGATTGGCTGCAAACTCTCTGCTTTGAAAGCCACGGCTATACCATTGATTTCATGAATGAATAATGGACTTGGTAGCAATATTACCGCCAGCTTTGCGGCGGCATCACGCACCCCCGCGCGGGTCGGTTGTCGCAAAATTGTCATGAAATTTTCCTCGACCTTAAAATAACTATTTACATCCAGATCAAGCGACCCTATTTCGCGCTTCCGCTGCCCCATGGGACTTCCAACCGCAAGGCAGCTTTTTTCGTTTTGTCTCACGACATTTGGAGGTCCCTTGAGTTGCACAAGCATCATAGCACGCGGGAGCTAGCAAGCCCCCAGGTCGGTTCCGCCACTGGAATCGCACTTTTGGCGCGACCGGTTTTGCCGGTTACGCTCGTTCGTCCCCATGCCGCGGCACGGGCAGCCCGATTCTTCACAGAGAAGTTTCCGGGGCGGTCCATGTATGCGGTTAAAGCCAACCCATCGCCCGATTTGTTGCGGGTGCTGTGGGATAATGGCATCACGCATTATGACGTCGCCTCGATTGCCGAGGTTCGGCTGGTCGCGACCACGCTGCCCGGTGCCACCTTGTGCTTTATGCACCCGGTGAAAGCCCCGGAAGCGATTGCCGAGGCATATCATACCCACGGCGTGCGCGTTTTCTCGCTCGACAGCATGGAAGAGCTGGCGAAGATTATGGCGGCGACAGACGATGCGACTGACCTGACGCTGTGCGTCCGGCTGCGCGTGTCGTCGGAACATTCAAAGCTGAGCCTTGCGTCGAAATTCGGCGCGGCACCGGGCGAAACGCGCGAATTGCTGTTCGCCGCGCGGCAGGCAGCCGATGCTTTGGGCATCTGCTTCCATGTGGGATCGCAGGCGATGACGCCGGAAGCCTATGCCCAGGCAATGGAGCGCGTGCGGATAGCTATTGTCGATGCCGGCGTTACCGTTGACGTGGTCGATGTCGGCGGCGGTTTTCCGTCGAGCTATCCCGGCATGGAGCCACCGCCGCTGGAGCGGTATTTCGCGACGATCCACCGCGCGTTTGAAAGCCTGCCAATCTCCTATTCGGCAGAGCTTTGGGCGGAGCCGGGCCGGGCCTTGTGCGCGGAATATAGCTCGGTTGTCGTGCGCGTTGAACGGCGCCGGGGCGATGAGCTTTACATCAACGACGGCGCTTATGGCGCGTTGTTTGATGCAGCGCACCTTGGCTGGCGCTTCCCGGTCACGCTGCTGCGTGAACCCGATTCGAATGCGCGCGATATGGCGTTCAGCTTTTACGGGCCGACCTGTGACGATATGGATCACATGGCCGGGCCGTTCATGCTGCCGGCCGACACCCAGGCCGGTGACTATATCGAAATCGGGATGCTCGGCGCATATGGCGCGGCGATGCGTACCGCGTTCAATGGCTTTGGATCAGGCGACACCGTGATCGTCGACGATGAGCCGATGGTGTCGCTCTACACCGATGAGGAAATCGACACCGTTCCGTCGAACGTCGTCACACTGTAACACGCTGCTATCACAACTCCGTCACCCTGGGCTTGGCCTGGGGTCCCGCTTTCTTTTCGCCGGTCGGCAGAAGCGGGACCCCAGGTCAGGCCCGGGGTGGCGGCAGTTATTCGAGGATTTTTGCATGACCGACACGCTTACACCCACCCGCACCAACGACCAGCGCAAGGCAGAATTGCTCTCTACTCAGGTCGAGCATATCGACATCACCAGTTTTGATGCGCGCCCGATTGTTGAGGCGATGGGCAAGATGAGCTTCACCAGCCGTGATCTGTCGCGCGCAACGAACATCTATAACCAGATGCTGGCGGACCCCGATTGCACGATCTGTCTGGTGATTGCCGGCTCCACCTCGGCGGGCGGGTGCATGGATTTGTACGCAGAGCTGATCCGCAACAACATGGTCGATTGCGTCGTCGCGACGGGCGCGACCATTGTCGACATGGATTTCTTTGAAGGGCTTGGCCACAAACATTATCAGGCATTGGAAGTGCCCGATGATGATACGCTGCGCTCGCTGCTGATCGACCGGATCTACGATACGTACATCGATGAAGAAGAACTGCAGCACGTCGACCACACGATCTTCGAGATCGCCGAAACGCTGGAGCCGCGCCCTTATTCCAGCCGCGCGTTCATCCGCGAGATGGGCAAATATCTGGTCGAACATGGCAAGAAGGACAACAGCCTCGTCAAGCTGGCCTATGAACATGACGTGCCGATCTTCTGCCCGGCCTTTGTTGATAGCTCGGCAGGTTTCGGCCTCGTCAAGCATCAGGTGGACTCGGTGAAGGCGGGCAAACCCTATATGGTACTCGATGCGATTGCCGATTTCCGCGAGCTGACCGATATCAAAATCAAGGCGGGCACCACCGGGCTGCTCATGATCGGCGGCGGCGTGCCAAAGAACTTCATTCAGGACACGGTGGTGTGTGCCGAAATCCTGGGCCATGATGATGTTGAGGTGCATAAATACGCAGTACAGATCACCGTGGCGGATGTGCGCGACGGGGCGTGTTCGTCATCAACGCTGCAGGAAGCGGCAAGCTGGGGCAAGGTGAACACCGGCATCGAACAGATGGTGTTTGCAGAAGCGGGTTCAGTGATGCCGCTGCTGGCGTCCGACGCCTATCACCGCGGCCTGTGGAAGGATCGCGCCAAGCGCCGCTGGGGCGCGATCTTCGACTGATTGGCTTCGACTGATAGGTTGCAATTCAAAACAGATTGAGCCACCGCTCCCCTCGGAAACATCATTCCGGGGGGAGTTTTCATTATGAACAGTCCAATTCTCGCGACCGTCGTCGCGTTGGCAGCGTGGAGCCTTGTCATGTGGCTCTGGATGTATGCCACCCGCTTGCCCGCGATGCGCAAGGCGAAGATCGATACCTTCAATCTGGTCGGCGGCGCAGGATCAGACCTGAAGGCGATCATCCCGCCAAAGCAGCAATGGCCGGCCGACAATTATAACCATCTGCACGAACAGCCGACGATCTTCTATGCCATCGCCATCACGCACGCGCTGATTGGCACTGGTGACGGCGTGAACCTCACCATCGCCTGGGCTTATGTCGCGCTGCGCGTCCTCCACAGCCTGGTGCAGGTGCTCGTCAACCGCGTCATCGTCCGCTTCACGCTGTTTTCGCTGTCATCGCTGTGCCTGATTGCGCTGACCCTGCATGCGGCAATGGCGATGCTGGGCGTGCACCACCATTAACCGAATAGCCGCGCCATCGATCGTTCGAGCATCACCAGCTGCCACAATGTCCTGCCGTGTTCCGCACGCCCGGCACGGTGGTCGCTGGCGAGGCGTTCGATTGTCGGCATTTCGAACCAACCCGTCGCGCCAAGCACGCGCGACGTCGCCAGCGCTGCGGCTTCACCCGCAAGTGGCCCGCGGAACCACGCGCTGATCGGCGTAACGAAGCCCATTTTCTGGCGGTAGAGAATGTCGCGCGGCAAATAGCGCTCCATCGCCTTTTTCATAATCCATTTGCCCTCCCCCGCCCTGATCCGCATCGAAACGGGCAGCGAGGCGGCAAATTCCATCAGTTTGTAATCAAGCAATGGCTCGCGCGCTTCCAGGCTGACGGCCATGCTCGTGCGATCAACCTTGGTCAGAATATCGCCGGGCAGCCAATGCTTGAAATCGGCATATTGCGCCCGGTCCAGCGCCTCGCGCGCCGGGGCAGCGCGCATCGTATCAACATAGCGCGCCTCCGCGACATGCCCGCCAAGCGCACGCCGGGCGGCATCGCTGAACAGTTGCGCGCGCAACGCTGGCGTGGTGACCCCCACTGATCGTGCATAAGCGGTCGCGCCATCATCGGCGAGGCCCAGCAAGGTTGTCTTGGCGCGCAGCGGCCGCGGTGCCCAATCTGCCTTGGGGTAGAGTTCCCCCAATCGCCCGAACAGGGATGATCGGAATGCCGCCGGCACCAGCGCACGCACGCGCTCCTCGGCCGCCTGAAACCGGTAGCGACGATAGCCGGCAAAGGCCTCATCCGCGCCATCACCTGACAGCGCCACGGTTACCTGTTCGCGGGCGAGTTCGCACACACGGTAGGTGGCAAGCGCGGAGGCATCGGCTAAGGGCTCGTCAAACGCCGCGACCAGCGTGTCGATCAGCGCGAAATCGTCTGCGGCAACAATGCGCTCGCGGTGGTCGGTGGCGAACAATGCGGCCACCTGTTTCGCATAACCGCGCTCGTCATGGTCAGCTGCATCGAAACCGATCGTACAGGTTTTCACCGCACGCTTCGATGCCTCAGCCATCAGCGCCACGACCGCCGAGCTATCGACCCCGCCCGATAGAAACGCCCCCAAGGGCACATCCGCCAGCATCCGCGACCGAACGCCCTCGCGCATCAGATCAACCAGTTGTTCGCCCAGCGCCGCCGCTGACCCGGTTGCGCGATGGCTGAAATCAATATCCCACCACTGTTGCTGTTCGGGAACGGGCTTGCCGCGCGTCAGCAACAGGCTGTGCCCCGCCGCCAGTTTCTTTACGCCAGCGACCAGGCACGTGTCGTCGGGGACATAACCAAAAGCCAGATAATCCTCGACCGCGCGGATATCGGGCGCGCGGCGCAGCAGCGGGTGCGCGAGCAGGCCCTTTAGTTCAGAGGCAAAGGCAATCGCGCCGTCGGACAGTTCGACATAATGCAGCGGCTTCACGCCCAGCCGGTCGCGCGCCATAAACAGGCTCTGCGCGCGGGAATCGTGCAGGGCGAAGGCGAACATGCCGTTCAAGCGCTCCAGCATCGCCGGGCCCCATGCCGCCCAACCATGCAGCAGCACTTCGGTGTCGCTGTTGGTGCGGAACCGCGCGCCCTTGGCCTCCAATTCAGCGCGGACAGCCTGAAAATTATAAATTTCGCCGTTGAACGTCACCGTCAACGCACCGTCTGCGCTTGCCATTGGCTGCGCACCGCCGCCCAAGTCGATGATCGACAATCGCCGGTGGCCAAGGCCAACGCCCGGGCCTGTCCACACACCCGATCCGTCCGGCCCGCGATGCGCCTGCGCATTGGCCATTGCGGTAATGCGGGCGGGATCAACCGGCTTGGGCGTGGCGGGATAGAAAAGACCGGCGATGCCACACATGCTGAATTGATTTCCCCCGGGCCTTTGCCTCGCCCTTGTTCGCTCGGCCTACAATGATTTCACTTTAATCGAACCACCCTATCCCGTTCGGGCTGCGCTTGTCGAAGACTTGTCCTTCTTTTCGACGGTCGAGAAGCACCGCAGCCCTCTGCCAAGCTCAGGGCAAACGAGGTGGGGTGGGAACCAGCCAAGCCGCAATCACGCCCTACTGCCCACTCGCGACGCGGTCTACCAGACGCTCAATCGGCCCTGCTGCCGCAACAAAGCCGGCAATCGCGGCGCTGGCGCTCTCACCTGGCAGAACCTGTGCCGAGACATGCACCGCAACCGCGCGGGGCGATCCGCCCAGCAGTTTTACCTTCAGTGTTTCCAGCTTCACAACACGCGGGCTGGCGGTAATCACATCGCCGATCTGATACCAGGTCGCGACCACACGCTCGACCGGGCCCGGCGCGGTGATCCGCATCGCGGCACCGCCCGCGATCGGCGGCAAACCGGCCACGCGCACCCAGCGATCATCCTCGCGCAGCGCCCCGGTGCCGAAGGAAACAAGCTCCTTGCCCTCATGCTGAGCGCTGAACACGGCGATGGCCAGATCAACGCTGCGCCCCTGCCCGTCGGCATAACGCCCGGCAACGATATGGTCAGCGGACGGATAATGCGGTTGCCACGGCGCGGCCAGATTGGCGTCGGCGCGCTGCCACCCCGGCACCGTCGGCAGGGCGATCCGATCGGGCAGCGCGGCAGCTTGCGCGGCAACCGCCCCTGCCCAGCCGGCAAAGCCAGACGCGGTGGTGAGCACCAGTGCTGCGGCGACATAGCTATCGATGCGCTGGCGGGGCAAGCGTTGCAGCGGCGCGGGATCAAACCACGCCGCATCGGGATCGCGGTCAAACCAGCGCCAGCCAATTGCGATGACAGCGGCCATCACCAGCCCGAAAAACACCCAGCCAAAAATGATGTGATCCACCCCGGTCGCCGCCTCAACCGACGTTAGATGCGCGGCATAGATGGTGCCAAACGCGCGCAGGCCATTGGCGATCACCGGCACAATCACCGCCATCACCATGAAAGCGATCCGGCGCGGCCACGCGACAAAGGCGACATGGGCGACCAGCGAGCCATAGGCGATCATCGCGATGACAAATTTTGCCCCGGAACACGCCTCAGCCACTTCGAAATAGCCATTGGGAATGGTAATCAAAACGCCGTCCACGCTGGCAGGCACCCCGGCTAGGGCCAGCATCGGCATCACCATGGCAACAGTGGCGGATTGCAGCGGCGCTTCCAGTGATTCGCCAAACGGCACCAGGAAAAACGCATAGGCCAGCGGAAACAACAGCCCACGCGCGACATAAGGGCCAAGCAACGTTACTGTCGCCCCCTGCAACATCACCACAAGCCCCAGATGCCGGGCCAGCGCCACGCCTGCGGCATCGCCCACAAACCAGCCAAGCCCCCCTGCCCCCACCAGCACCAGCCCGGGCCACCAGCTCACCGGCTGCAACCGGGCAAGCTCAGCCCGGCGCTGCCACACCAGCCAGCCAATCACCGGGCCAATGAACAGGCAGTGCCCAAAGGTCGTGCTCGTCCACCAGATCCGCGCAAGGTCTGCACTGTCCCGCCAGAACAACGCGAGCAACACCAAAGCTGCCGCGCCAAGCACGCCGCCCTGCCGTCGCCAGGCAGCGGCGTTACCGGCCCCGCCGCCCGCCGTGAAATCGGCGGCCGGAAAGGCCATCGTCATGCGGCTGACTTGCGGATCGGGGGGACTTTGGCGCGCATGCCCATGATCCCATCGAGCACCGCCAGCCGCGCATCCCAGCCATAGCGGGCAATTACCTGTTCCCGCCCCGCCGCACCCAGCGCGGCGGCTTTTACAGGATCGGCAAGCAAGCGGTTCACTTCTTCGGCAATCTCGCCCACCGTGCCACCGGTCATGATGGTATCGGCATGGTCAATCCCTTCAGCCGCAGCGGTTGATGCAACCACGGGCCGCGCCATCGCCATCGCTTCCAGCACCTTGTTCTGCACACCGCGCGCCAGCTTCAGCGGGGCCACGACAACGGCGGCGGCGGCAAGCCAGCCGCGCACATCGGCGACTTCGCCGGTCACGATCACACCGGGTTGGCGCGCCAGTGCCTTGACGGCATCGGTGGGGTTGCGCCCGACAATCGCAAAGCGCGCGCTGGGGTGCGCGACGCGGATATGCGGCAGGATCGTGTCGACAAACCAGGTGACCGCCTCAATATTCGGGCGATAATCCATCTGCCCGGTGAACACGATCAGCGCGCCTGTCGTCTCAATTCGTTTAAACGCGGCTGATGGATCAAAAAACACCGTATCAATGCCGTTTTCGACCACATGAACGCGCTTTGCCCCGGTCCGTTCACAAAACAACGCGGCTTCCTGCGCACTGACGAACAGGCTGGCATCAACCTTTGCCGCCACCGATTTTTCGTGCGCCAGCAGCAACTGCGCCTCGCGCTGCATCATCCATTTGGTGAAGCCCGACGATGTTTTGGCATAGGCGGCAAACTTCGCCGAATCCATGTCGACAAAATCCATGATCACCTTTTGCCGGGGCTTGGACGGCAGATACTGCGCCATCTGGCTGGAAAAGACGAAGATCGTGTCGATTGAATGCCGCGCAAGCAGGTTCGTCACTGCTTCCTGCACCGATGCATTTTCAAACGCCGTCAACGATATCGGTCGGCGAAACACCAGCGCCTGCAGCGCTGCCAGCCAGCGCGGTTTTGATCGCCAGATGATGGATCTGTTGCCGGTATAGGGTGCCAGCCCATTGCGCCGCTTCAGATCGCGCGAATCATCGGCAAAGGCGATCACGTGCACGCGTTGGCGGGTCGACAGAAAACGGACGATGTTGAACCCGCGGATCTTGTCGCCCCGGTCAGGCGGATACGGGATTCGGTGGGTGAGGAACAGGATATCGCCCATCAGCCAAGTCCCCGGGCGATCATCGGCCCCAATTGATTTGCAGCCCATAAAGGCAGCTTGCGCCATGCCGCGACCTGCAGCCGGTAGCGCGGGCTCATCGGGTTAATCTCACGCGGTTGCTGCCCGGCAGGTGCGCGCTTGGCATAGCGCAGCGGCGTGCCTTCAAAACCCCAGTTTTTCTTGAACGCGGCAGGCCCGGTGCCGGCTTTTGAACGGCCAAAATCAAACCGGGTGCAGCCGCGTGCACGCGCATGGCCCATCAGCGCGAAATACATCACATCATTGGCGCGCAAGCCCCGCGCAGCCTGCGTGCCACCGCCCCAATAGGGATAGACAGTGCCGTTCATATATACGCTCAACACACTCGCCACTGGATGATCCCCATCGGAAACGACAAGGATATCGGCTGATTCACCAAATTCGCGTAAAATTTCCCGGAACAATTGTTTCGGAAAAACGGGCGTCCCCAGATTGCGCACTGATTCCGAATAGATAGCATAGTGCGCGTCGACGACTTTATCATGACATCCCGTGGTGATGTCCAGCCCGGCGGCCAGCCCTTTGCGCACTTCAGCGCGTTGCTTGCGGGGGATGGCGGTCAGCTCTGCCTCATCGCTGGCAGCAAGGTTGCGCGCGAAGCCCAGATAGGTTGTTTCATCGACCTGCCAATTGCCTGCGGGCACCGGGCCACCGCGCAATTCCATGGTCGGGCAGCGCAGCCGTTCGGCGAGTTCCCAGCCAGCCTCGCCCAAAGCGACCAAAGCATCATCATTTGTGGCCAAAATGCCCCCAGCAACGCCAAAACCGGTCGAAACCAGGGCGCGACCGAACAAAAACGAGCCAATTTCGGTCAAAGGCAGCACACCAACAATCTCGCCACTGGCCCGTTCAGCGACCAGGCAATGCGCCCGCTGGCCACATCCGCGCGCAACCGCGATGTTCCATTCGGGCAAATGAAACGGCGTTGCTTGGGGGTGCGCGCGCACAAATCTCGCGATCCGGGCGCGGTCAGCCGCGTCGTGCAAATCGGCAGCGCGCAAGCCCAGCGGCATGGTGAGCAACGGCATCGTCATGGCAGCAGCGCTGCCTCTACCGCAACAACCGCGTCCACCCGGCCCCAATGATGTGCGGCCATCAGCGTGCGCAACTTGCCCGCCATCGCACCCAGACGAGCATAATGACGCAGCTTTGATTTCAGCGGCGCGCTGGCGACACGGGGCTGGCCGGGGTCGATTTCCCACGGGTGGAAATAGAACACGGCGGGGCGATGGTCTGTTGCATTGGCCTGCCGCACCGCCCGGTGGGTAATCGCGCCCGGAAACAGGCGGAAGAAACCGCCGCCCGTGGTCATTTCCCGCCCGGCGATGCGCGCAATGGTGATCGGCAGTTCGATCAGGCTGGCATCGGCAAGCGGGCGATAGGCCCGGCGCGGCGCATCAGGCCAGCCATAATGATCGTGCGCGATCGGCGCGACGCTGGATGAATAGGCATAGCCTGACTCTGCCAATACGCTGTGTGCCCAGGGCGTGCGCTGATCGATGGAAAAGCTTGGTGCGCGGTATCCCGTGACGGCGACACCCGCGGCATCCTCTATGGCTGTGCGCGCGGCCTGCAAATCAGCGCGGAATGCATCGGCGCTCATCGTAAAGACACGCTGATGATCCCAGCCATGGCTGGCAATCTCGTGCCCGGCATCGACGATCCGGCGGATCAGCGCGGGGTTGCGCGCCGCCACCCAACCCAATGTGAAGAATGTGGCTTTGGTGCCTGTTTCCGCAAACAAAGCGAGCACGGCATCGGTATTGCGCTCAACCCTTGACTCCAGGCCGGACCAATCGGCCTTATCAATCACGCCCTCAAACGCGCCGACCTGAAACCAGTCCTCCACATCCACGGACATCGCGTTGCAAACGCGCGTATCGGCGAGCGGGGTGGCGGGTGAAATGGCGGTAAGGGCGTTCATGCAGCGGGACTGCGCAACAGCGACACATCGGGCCGCTGGCTGTCGCTCTCGACCCAGTCGATCAGCAGCGTCAGTACCCGGCGCAGCGCAAGCTCCTGCTCCGCCACCTGCGCCTCAAGCGCTGCCACACGCGCGGTCAGCGCCGCGCTATGTTGGTCACCGGCATCAGATGGCGGGCCAGGCGGCGCCCACGCGACGTTGTGGCGCATCGGCAGCGGCTCGGGCATCGCAACCGCCACAGGCACCTCAACCGCCACTGGCGGGGCCATTTCCGCAGCCGGTGCTGGTGCGAATGCGGGCGAATCGCCGGCGATATCGGCAATCACGGCCTCAACAGCGCGCGCATCAATGGTGTCGATCTGCTCAATCGCACCAAATAACAGCACCCGCCCCGCCAGTTGGTTCAGGCGGCGCGGGACGCCGTCTGATCCCCGGTACAGCGCGGCAATCGCATCCGGTGTGAATTGCGGACGGCCCTGCCAGCCCACCACTGCGAGCCGGTGGCGCATATAGGGTTCGATTTCCTGCGGCCCCATTGGATCCAGATGGTGCATTGCGATAACACGCTGGCGAAGCTGCTCCAGCCCCGCTGCACCGTGAAGCTGGCGGCGAAATTCGGGCTGGCCGAGCAAAAATATCTGAAGCAGCGCGTGCCCGCCTGCCTGAAAATTTGATAGCATCCGCAGTTCTTCAAGCGCCGAAACCGGCAGCGCCTGCGCTTCATCCACGATCAGCAATGTCCGTCGGCCGCTGCGCGCCACCGCGTGCAGCCCGCGCTCAATCGCGGTTAGCAATTGCGCCTTCACCAGCGTGGACGGATCGATATCAAGCCCGCTGGCGACCATCCGCAACAGATCATCAGCCTCGATCTGGCTCGACACGATCTTGATTGCATGGAGCCGTTCACGGTCAATCGTTGCCATCAAATGGCCAACCAACGTCGTCTTGCCCGCCCCGATATCCCCGGTGACGACGATGAACCCCTCACCCTGGCTCAGCCCATAGCCCAGATAGGCCATCGCCTTTTTGTGCGTGGCCGATTCGAACCAGAACCGTGGATCGGGCGTCAGCTGGAACGGCCTCCCGCTCAATCCATAATGATCATCGTACATTCATCGTCATCCCAATCAGGCCGTTATCCGTTCGTCATCAGAACGAATATCTCGCCCCCAGCAACGCCTGCACTGATAATGTCGTTTCCTGCCCCTGCTGGCCAAAGCTGTACACGCCGACTGAAGCCTGTGTTCCTATCCGACCAAAGCGCTTGCTGAACGTGCCCGTGGCCCCAACCCCATATACGTCGGTCGCGTTAAGAAGGTTGCTCTTGTAGTAATTGGCAAACGCGGTCGCATCGATTGACGTGCTGCTGTCAAGCGCGCGCGCGATAAAGGCCTGCGCGTAATAGCTTTCGTCCGTAATCCCGCTCACCGTCAGCCCTGCCGCGCCATTGGCCGACTGGAACTCGCGATTGGCATAGCCCGCCCCTGCACCAAAGGTGAGCGGCCCACGGCTGACCGAAATCAGCGCATCCACGCCGCGGGCGCGATAGGCGGCGGTGGAGATTGATTGCAGCGCACCGTTCAAGCAATTGCCCGCTGCCCCGCCTTCCGCGCCAAAGACGCAGCCGTTAAACTCCCCGCCCAAGCCACCTGGCCGACCAGGGTTGAAGCTGGTGCCAACATTGGCCAGCCCGGATTGAAGCTGGCGACCAAAGGTCTGGATTCCATCATACACGCCAATCCGGATCGCGACCGACTGGGTCGGCGCATAGCTGAACGATCCGGTAAAACTGGTGGTGCCGTAACGCTTGCCAACCCGTGCTTCGAACTGGGTGCGCTTGCTGGGGCGCCAAACAACGCCTGCATCGTAATAAATGCCGTCAAAGCTATAGGCGATGCGCGCCGGACTGGCGGGATCGGTCTGGAACCGGCCATTGCCATCAACAACGGGCTGGCCGCCGACGCCCAACAGCGCATCACGCTGCGTTACCTGAATATTTTCATATCCAGCACCGCCAACAATCGCGAGCGATCCACCAACGGGCAGCAACAAATCCGCGCGGGCATATTTGCCCTCATATTTCTGGCCAAGCTGGGTCGCATCATCGCGTTCCCACGCCCCGCTTACCGTAACGCCAACGGGCAAGACGGTGCCCGATTTCAGGTTCAGGCTGGCCTGCGCCACTTGGCTGCGTGAACTGTCAAACGCATCCAGCCGGGGCTGGCCAGCGCCAACACCGGTTGAGCTGACGGCTTCGGCCTTGGTATAGCCATATCGATAACTCGCGCTGATCCCCAGGTCGCCCACGTGCGTGCCGACAGTCGGGCCGGCATAGACCGAATAGACTTGCGCGATATTGGCGACATTGCCCACCAGCACGCCCGGATTGGCGCCGCGCACGTCAGAGCGAGCCCGCGTGGCGATTGCCCCGCCCTCAACGCTGACGCCCGGCACCACGCGCACGGCGGCGCGGGCAAGGCCGCTATGCACGTCGCTATCGTCGATACGGTCCTGATAGCCAATACGGCGTTCATAGCGATAGCTGATCTGCGCCTCGACCCGGCGGGTGGAAATGGAGGCATCAACCCCCACCGCGACGGTTGAATAGGTCAACACATCGTTGGTGTTAAGGTCCGCCGCGACAACCTGGCCGATCTCGATATAGGGCGTGATCTCCCGTTTGCGGGCATTGGCGGGCGTGGCCGCAATCGCCGTAACCCCCAATGTGGTGATGATGATCGCAAACCGCGTCATTTGGGCTCCTCCAAGCCATAATAGCTTCCAAAGCGGCGCCCCCCGGGCGCATAGGATACGGAATTGAGTACAAGCTGAATTTCGGCACAGCCACCCAGCAGGCCAACCGCCTCACGCAGATCGCCGTCGTTGGTGCGATCAGCCCGCACGACCAACATCACCTGCCCGACATGCTGGGCCAGCGTGGCCGCAGGCGATGCAGCAAGCGCGGGCGGCGAATCGAAAATCACCATCCGGCGTGGATTGGCGTCGAGCAGTTGCTGGATCAGTACGGACGTGCGCGCGCTGGCGAGCAGTTCGGTATCCTGGTTACTCTTGGCGCCCGCTGGCAACAGGCTAAGCTGTGGCACATCGGTGTGGATGACACAGGATTCGATATCGATCGCCGGATTGGCAAGCGCGTCGAGCAGCCCCTTGCCTTCAGCCAGGCCCAGCCGGGCCATCACATCAGGCTTGGCGAAATCGGCATCGACCAGCAACACTTCGGTATCCCGCTCTGCCGCCAGCGACAGCGCCAGATTCAGCGAGCAATAGGTTTTTCCCTCATTGGGATTAGCCGAGCAGACCAGGATCGTCCGTGATCGATCACCCTGCGCCGCCTTCACCGCGCGCGCGGTGAGCAGCAACTGGCGTTTGACCAGCCGAAACTCCTCCGCAAGCACGCCCACCGGAGCACCGGGCACGAGCAAGCCTTGCGCGCTCAGCAAGGCACGGTCGATGACGCCGGGGCCAGTGGCGCGCCGCGCAACGGGTGCCTCAGGGGTCGGGATGGCGATGGGTGGCTGCACAACAGACGGCGGTGGTGCAACCACAACGGCTGGTATGGGCGTGCCAGCAGCGGGGGTGGCCGCGCGGAAATCGGCCTGAAAGTCGTAAACCGCCGCTGCCCGTTCGAGCAACGAACCGCCCGACGGGGAAGCAGCACGAATTGGGCGCATCTCACTCATGCCGCCAACCCCCGCTGGAGAAATTCGACCCCGATCAGCGCGACATAGGCGGTCATCAACCCGCCAGTGCCGCCAACAAAATAGGTCAGCCGCTTGCGGATCAGCGCGCGCTGCGCCTCGGTTACCATTTCGCCGATCGATCCGATCACTGGCATGCCGGTTGCGCGCTCCAGGCGGCTGGCAGTGGCAAAGGTGGTCCGCAACTGGCCAAGCGCGAACGCTGCCCCAATGCCTGCGCCAAGCCCGGCAATCAGCACACCCGTCAACAGCATCGGCCGGTTCGGCGCGGTGGGTGCGCGCGGGGCCGTGGGGGGATCAATCACGCTGAATTTGATCGCGTCGGTCTGGTTCTGCACCTGCCCGCGCAGCTTAATGTCCTCGCGGTCGCCCAGCAGCTTGTCATACTGGTCTTTCAGCACCTGATAATCGCGTTCCAACTGCGCCTGCTCAGCCGCCACGCCGGGATCACCGCTCAGCTTTGACTGAAGCTGATCGAGGTCTTTTTGGAGCTGCCCTTTGCGCGCCGACAGCGAGGCGACCCGCGCCTGCTTTTCAGCGCGCAGTGACTGGAATGAGAGGAAGGCGGGGTTGCCCGATGCTGCCCCGCCCGCGCTGAGCGGCTCATTACGGGCAACGCCCTGCGCCTGTGCAAGCTGGCTTTTCAGCGCAACGATATCAGGGTGTGATTCGGTAAACCCGCGCCCGCGTGCTTCCGCCAACTGGCCCTGGATCGCGTTTACCCGCGCCCGCGCCGGGCCAGCGACGCCGCCGCCGCTGCCCGCAACATTGGGGGACACGCCCGCCATTTGCGCGGTAATAATGCCCAGTTCGCTTTGCGCCGCCGCCAGATCGCCATCAACCTGCGCCATCTGGTTGCGCGCACTGCCGATCCGGTCGTTGAGCGTGCCGGTGCCGGGCAAAGCGCCAAGATAGCGGTTCTGGAAATCAGCGCGTTTTGCCTCGCTGTCCTGCAATTGCTTTTGACGCTGGGCAAGTTGGCTATCGAGGAACTGGAGCGTCTGCGTCGTCTCGTCGCGGTCGCCGGCCAGGTTTTCTTCGACGAAAATGTCGATCAGCTTTTGCACAATCTGGCGCGCCAGCTTTGGGCTGGTTGATGATGCTGTAATCTCGAACAGATTATCCTGCTGCGCGGTTACCTTGATTGCCGCTTGCAGGCTGGCAACCCGATCTGCCACGTCGCGCTCTGTGGCGATTGTTGCGGCCAGATCAGTCCCGCGCACCACCTTTGCCAGGTTCATCGCCGATGTCAGCGTCTGGCGGACCCGGTCGATATCCTTGGATTGTTCGTCAGCCGTAATCCCGATCTTGCTCGGCAAAATCGACTGCATCTGCACAGAGATGCGCGCGCGCGACATATAGCTGTTGGGGATTTGCGACACGAACAGCCAGCCCAGCACGCACACGCCCCACGCCACCGCCAGCGCAAGCCAGCGGCGCTTCCAGATTCCGTGCAGCGCGATGCGCAGCTCGTCGTAAAGGCCGTTCATCCCGCCACCCTCAGAACATGCTTTCGGGGATGATGATGACGTCACCGGGCTGCAGCTTCACATTCGCCGATGAATCGCCGTTCTTCAGCAGGCTCGACAGGCGAAGCTGAAACTCGGTCTGCCGACCGGTGTTGCGGTCATAACGGATCAGGCGCGCCTTGTTGCCTGCCGCAAACTCGCTCAGCCCGCCAACGGCGATCATCGCATCCAGCAACGTCATGTTGGCGCGATAGGGCAGCGATGCGGGCTTGCCGGTTGCACCAACGATGCGAACCTGCTGGCTGAACGTGCCCGAAAAATTCTCAACGATCACCGATACGATGGGGTCTTTGATATATTCGCCCAGCGCGAGCTTCATGTCGTCGGCCAGCATCGCCGGGGTTTTCCCAACGGCGGGCATGTCGCTGATCAGCGGCGTGGTGATGCGGCCATCGGGGCGCACCTGAACCTTTGCCGACAATTCAGGGTTCCGCCACACAAAGATATTAAGCTGATCGAGCGGGCCGATGATATATTCTTCGCCCGGTTGTTCTTGCGAGGCGACAAAAGCAGCCGGTGGCAATTCGGGTCGACCGCCGCCCGGGATGCACCCCGATACCAGCGTCGCAGCCGCAATCGAGCCGCCGAAAACCTTGGAAAACCGTCCGAAACGCATCACTTGATCCTCCGGCTGACGCGCAGAGGCTGGTGACGTCAACCGGCTCTACACGTAGCTATGGCCAGCGGTATCGGTTGAAGAGGTGAAGATAGCGTTAGGATTGTCTGGTAAACCGCCAAGAACCTGTGTTGGCAGCGGGTGCCCCAGAAACGCTGTGGGGCTGGCGGACAGCCCATAAGCACCTGCCAAAAACACGGCAATCACATCACCGGGCGCGGCATGGGGCAGCGCAACCTGGTCCGCCAACCGGTCAAGCGGCGTGCATAAACAGCCGACCACCGTGGCCGTTTCCGTTAATATTTCGCCCATCCTGTGCGCCACCGCGACGGGATAATTGCGGCGCACCACGGTGCCAAAATTGCCCGATGCCGCAAGCTGGTGGTGCAATCCGCCATCGGTGACCAGAAATGTTTCGCCGCGACTTTCCTTGCGGTCGACAATCCGGGTCAGGTAAACGCCGCACATCCCGACCAACCAGCGCCCCAGCTCCACAGCGAAAGCGGAGCCGCCCAGCGATGCGGGCATTGACGTCATGGCATCGCCCAATGCCGCCCCAATCACGGCGACATCAACCGGTGTATCGCCCGGGAAATAGGGAATGCCAA
Organism: Proteobacteria bacterium ST_bin14; assembly: GCA_002083655.1. Classification (GTDB taxonomy): domain Bacteria; phylum Pseudomonadota; class Alphaproteobacteria; order Sphingomonadales; family Sphingomonadaceae; genus Sphingomonas. Next base: position 168,947 of record MSXR01000011.1, read on the forward strand.
AGCCCCCGCCCAGATTGACCAGCGGCGGTGCTGTGCCAATCTGATCGGCGATTTCGCCCGCCAGCGCCAAGGTTGCGGCCTGCATCTCAATAATGCCAGCGGTATCAAGCGTTTGGGAGCCCGCAAAAATATGCAGCCCACGCCACCCTGCGCCAGCGCTTCGGATCATCGCCACCAGCGGCGGCACGGCATCCGCATCAACACCAAAGGGCGACGCGCGCCCGCCCATCCGCATCCCCGATCCGCGCAGTTCAAACGACGGGTTCACACGTACCGCTAGCTGCGGTGCAATCCCCAACCGATCGCCAATCGCCAGTGCCCGCGCGGCCTCCCCCGCCGATTCAAGGTTGATCGTCGCCCCCGCACTGATCGCCGCCGCCAGCGCATCATCGCGCTTGCCGGGGCCAGCAAAGCTCACCGGCAGACCCGGTGCTTCTCGCGTTACCAACGCAAGTTCGCCCGCAGACGCGATATCGAGCCCGTCGACCAGTGGCGCAATGGCGCGGACCAGCGGCGCGAATGGATTGGCCTTCACGGCGTAATGAATGCCAATGCCGTTGGGCAGTGCAGCCCGCAAGGCGGCGATCTGGCTGGCGACAATCCCAAAATCATAGACGAACAACGGCGTATCGCCGGTTATTTCAATCCATTGTTCCCATGTCTTGCCAGCAATGACGAGATTTCCTTGCTGCCCAGCGAAGGGCAAAGGGATCGGCCCCATTTGCTTGTGCGCAGGCTTCACGCCGTAACCCCGGCTTTCAGCGCCGCCCGGTCGAGCTTGCCATTCGCGTTGCGCGGCAGTGTGTCGCGCCAATCATATCGGGCCGGTTGCATAAAGCTGGGCAAATCACGCCGCAGCCGATCGCGCAAGGCCTGCTCGGCAATCACGGCATCCCCATGCGCCTTTGCGACAACCAAAATCACCTGCCCCAGCCGATCATCAGCCACGCCGATCGCCACCGCCTCCGCCACTTCGCCGCCGGCCAGCACCGCCTCTTCAATCTCGGTGGGGCTGATCCTGTTACCGGCCGATTTGATCATCTCATCCTGCCGCCCGACAAAGCGGAACAGCCCGTCCTCGCCTTCAATCACCTGATCACCGGAATACACTGCGATCCCGCCCGACGCGAAATACGGCGGTGCGGGGCGATAGCGTGTTTCGGTTCGGGCGGCGTCCTGCCAATACCCCATCGACACGAGCGGCCCGGCATGGACCAGTTCGCCCGGCTCACCCGGCCCTGCCCGCGTCCCATCGGGTCGCACCGCCATTACTTCGGCAAAGGGGACTGCCCGGCCCATCGATTCGGGATGCGCATCGACCAGCGCTGGATCGAGGTAGGTCGACCGGAAAGCCTCTGTAATGCCGTACATCGGGTAAAGATCAGCCGCCGGAAACCGCAATCGCAATGCCCGCACCATCCGCACCGTCAAGGCGCCACCCGAATTGGTGAGCCGCTTCAGGCGAATGGCAGTTTCGGCTGGCCAATCCGCCTCGATCAACTGGCTCCACAACGGCGGCACCCCCGCCAACGTGTTCGCCCCGAACCGGTCCACCGCCTTGATCACGTCTCGCGGCGTCAGGTAATCCAGCGGGATCACCCGCCCGCCCGCCGCCCAGGTCGAAAACAGCTGGTTCTGCCCATAATCAAAGCTGAACGGCAGCACGCACAGCGTCCGGTCCGCTGGCGTCAGTTTCAAATAATGCGCCACGCTGATCGCGCCGAGCCACAGGTTGGCGTGGCTGAGCATCACCCCCTTGGGCTGGCCGGTGGACCCTGAGGTGTAGAGGATCGCCGCCAAGTCCTGCGGATCGGCAGCGGACGGCGGCATGACGTCACCTCCAGTCACATCCCCCTCCATCACCTGGCGGCATGACGTCGGCACGTCCTCAGGCAATAACGTACCGGCCCGTGCCGCCTGCGTGATCAGCAGCGTCGCGCCGCTATCAGACAGAATATGCGCCACCTGCCCCCGCTTCAGCAGCGGATTGATCGGTACATGCACCAGCCCGGCGCGCGGCGCGGCGAGCGGCAACAGGCAGGCCGTGCGCGTTTTGGGGAGCCAGCTCGCCACGCGGTCACCCGCACGCAGCCCTTGCGCTGCCAGCCAGCCCGCCAGCGCGCCCACCGCTTGTTCCAGCCCGGCAAAGTCCATTTCCCCCGCGCGATCGGCAATCGCGACATCGCCCGGCGCGCCGCGGCCGGGTAAGTGATCAATCGGACAAGGCACGGGATCGAGAGGAATCATTGCCCCTTGATACCCGGTAGCACCGCGCTGCCAAGGGGCAGAGCTTGGCAGGGGCGCGGCAAGTCTCTAACGGCGTCGCACGAACATGGCTGCACCACATTGCTGCAGAGGGAGATATTGAGTTGGCGCCAGCAAGTGAAGCCGAGGTTGAAGCCATTGTGCGCGCGGTTCTGCGCGACGTGCTGGCGATAACTGACGATCGGATGGCAGATTTTACCGATGATACCGCGTTATTCGGCGCGTTGCCCGAATTCGATTCGCTTGCCGTTGCCGGCGTGCTGACCGAGCTTGAGGACCGGCTGGGCATCCTGATTGAGGATGATGAGGTTGATGGCGACATGATGGCCACGCTGGGCGCGCTCACCCGTTTCGCCGCTGACCGGGCGCTCATGTGATCGATCATTACGACTGGGCAGGCGGACGCGAGGCGATGTTGCGCTTCGGCCCCGATACCGGCCCGGTCGTGGTGATGCTGCCCGCGTTGTTTGAGGAACATAACCGAACGCGCGCCTTTACGGTGGCCATATGCCGCGCGCTGGCGGAATCGCGGGTGGCAAGCATCTTGCCCGATCTGCCCGGCCAGGGCGAAAGCGTGGTGCCAACGCAGGATGCGACGCTCGATCACTGGCGGAAAGCCGTTGCGGCGCTAGTGCAGGCCCAGCGTGCTGTTCGGCCCGTCATCATGGGGTCGATGCGCGGGAGTGCGATCATCGACGATGTGCCGGGCGTTAGCGGGCATTGGCGGCTGTCACCCATCACCGGCCAGATGGTGATCCGCGATTTGACGCGGGGTGCAGTGATGCAGTCGAGCCTGACCGCTGCACCCATTGGCGATCCGGTTGAGGTTGCGGGTAACCTGATCAGCCATAATTTGTTCGGCGCACTTCAGGCCGATGCGACACTGCGCGAAGGTACAGCGCCATTGCGCACGGTGCGGCTTGAAAGCGACCCTGCCCCGGCTGACCTGAAACTGCCGGGGTCACCACTGTGGCGCCGGGCCGAACCGGGCAACGACTTGCCGCTTGCAGCGCTTCTCGCGCAGGATCTGGCCGCATGGAGCCACCAATGCGCCGGGTGATCAGCTTTGCCTGCGAAGGCGAAACGCTGTTCGGCTCCGTTGACGAAGCGCCGGGGACCACCGGCTTGCTGATCATATCCGGCGGCAACGAAATCCGCTGCGGCGCGCACCGTGGCATGGCAATCCTGGCGGCGGAACTGGCATTGCTCGACTATCCGGTGTTTCGGTTCGACCGCAGGGGGATTGGCGATTCCAGCGGAGAGAATGGCGGATTTACGTCATCTGGCGCCGATATTCAGGCGGCAGTCGCTGCTTTTCGGGCGGCGGCACCGCAGGTCAACCGGATCGTCGGCTTCGGCAACTGTGATGCCGCGACCGCCCTGCTGCTCCATCATGGCGGCGCATTTGACCGGCTGATACTCGCCAATCCCTGGGTCGCCCCGGAAACCGACGGCCTGCCCCCCGCCGCCGCCATCCGATCCCGCTATCGTGAACGCATGCGCGATCCCGCCAGCTGGGTAAGATTGCTGACTGGCGGCGTCAATTTTGGTAAGCTTATGGGCGGGATAGCCAAGATTGCTCAGACCAGATCACCGGCGCTATCGGCACTGGAAACCAAGGTCTTCGCCAAATTGGCTGAAACCCCCAATGCCGTGATCATCCTGGCATCGGGCGACGCGACAGCGTTAGCCTTTGCCGATGCGGCTGCGAGGGCGGGCTATGCCGGGAACCGCGTGGAGATTGACACCCCGTCACACAGTTTTGCGCGACAGGCGGACAAGCTTGCGCTGCGGCAGGCGATTTTGAGCGCCCTACAGCCCGCTGCTCCCCGTTCGGGGTGATTGCCGCCGCAATTACTCCGCCGCTATTGCTACCTTTTCAAAATCCGCTTCGGCCAGAAAGCGTTCTGCATCCAGCGCCGCCATGCAGCCGGTGCCTGCTGCGGTCACCGCCTGACGGTAAATCTTGTCCATCACGTCACCACAGGCGAAAACGCCGTGCACACTCGTGCGCGTTCCGCCCTTTTCAACCTCGATATAGCCATCCGAATCGAGCGCCAGATGGCCCCGGAACAGCTCGGTCGCGGGATGATGGCCAATCGCGACAAACCCACCCTCAACGTCGAGCCGGGATTGCTCACCTGTCACCCGGTCGAGCAAATCGATACCCACCAGCCCCTCTGGCATACCGCCGCCGACAAATTGGCGGACTTCCTTGTTCCACAGCACCGTGATCTTTGGGTTGGCGAACAGCCGGTCCTGCAAAATGCGTTCAGCCTTTAGCGAATCGCGGCGATGGATCAGCGTGACGTTGTCGCTGTGGTTGGTCAGGTACAGCGCTTCTTCCACTGCCGTATTGCCACCGCCAATCACCGCCACCCGCTTGCCGCGAAAGAAAAAGCCGTCACAGGTCGCACAGGCGCTAACGCCCTTGCCCTTCATCAGCTCTTCGCTGTCGAGGCCCAGCCATTTGGCCTGCGCGCCAGTCGCGATAATCAGCACATCACCCGAATACACATCGCCGCTATCGCCGATCAACCGAAACGGGCGCTGCGACAGATCAACCTCTACAATCGTGTCGTACATCAGCCTTGTGCCGACATGTTCGGCCTGGCCCTGCATCTCGTCCATCAGCCACGGGCCTTGGATAACCTCACGAAAGCCGGGATAATTTTCCACATCCGTGGTCGTCATCAACTGGCCGCCGGGCTGGATGCCCTGCACCAATATCGGTTTCATGCCGGCGCGCGCGCCGTAAATGGCGGCAGACAGGCCCGCCGGGCCAGAACCGATAATCAGCATGCGCGTGTGGTGGGTGGCGGGCATTGACGGGGCTTTCGATTGTGGGTTGCCCGATCCTTAGGGAAGGTCGGGGGCTGGTTGCAACATGGAGTTCGCGCGTGCGGACGCAATCGTTACGCCGGTGCAGTTTTGCTTTGTGCGTTGATCGCGGCGCTTTGGCCGCCTTGCCCTGCGGGGCAACAAAAATGGTAGCGAAGGAGGGACTTGAACCCCCGACCCCAGGATTATGATTCCCGTGCTCTAACCAACTGAGCTACTTCGCCCCAAGGGCTGCGTCATGCGACGAGGGCGGGGCTATAAGTGCGGCATTGGCCCCGGTCAACCATTGTGGGCCAACCACCGCAATTCGCACGCCCTGGGACTGATGACTTTGCCTTGATCCGCACAATTCGCGCGCAGTGGAGAGACATGCCACATGCGCTGCGCGGGGTGGCTCGACTTCGGCCCTGGGGCCGAAACTCGCCCTGAGCGGCTGGCTTGCCAGCCTGTCGACGGGCTCAATCAGAACGGTTTGGGTGGTCAGCCAATCTAGGCTGTAGACCCATAAAAAGTAGCCCGTCGGCTAACGCTCCAGTTTCGGTCGTTAACCGGCAGCTTGCGATTACCCGAAAGCGGACGCTATTATCGTCGAATGGCATCGCTATGGCAGGATTTCGTCGATACGGTTGACGCGCAAATCAGCGTAAATGACAGGCTGTTTTGGGCCGTGGATTTCGGGGCATTAATAGCTTGGCCGTTCATACCCTTCTTCGTCCTTGTTTTTCTTGCTGACCCACCTTCCACGTCAGCGAACGTCATAGCCGCAGCGATGCTGATTTTCGAGGTCTGGTGGACAATCTTCCTGTTCCGTCGTCGAGCCACCAAGAAACGTAAATGGGTCGAGCCATCGCGATTTTCCGACGAGAACAGCGGTTACTGACTGTCTAGTTTCTTAGTGGCTGTGCCCAAATGCCGGCTTGCCGCAAACCACCCACACCCGGCCATTCGGCCCTTGTGACGATAGTGGTCGTTTATGGGTTCACGGCCTAAAGTCATCCCGCTTTAGCGAAACATGTGGCGCGATAGCGGCTCCCACGGGCCACCGCGATACCACCATGTCGCCAGCCCGGCGATTGCCACCGGGCGCGGGCGAAAATCGGCATTCAGCGCGGTCAGCAGCGCCTTGGCGTCAGCCGGGGGCACTTTGTTCTGGATGGTCACATGCGGTCGCCACGGGGCGGCATCCTGCGGGATCAGCATTGCGGCAAAGCAATCCGCCAGCCGCGCGCGAATATCCGCCAGATCAGGCGAATCGATTCGAAACGCGGTGCCACCGCCCAGAGACATCAGCCCGGTTACGCGCGCAGCCGGTGCCGGAACACCGCGCGTTTCAGCGATCAGCCGCTGGCGCAGTTCATTTTCCAGCAACGGGCTCAGATGATGAAACATCGTCAGATGCGCGGCCAACTGGTTGCGTTCGGGCGGAAAATGCGCGCGGCGCAGGCCATCAAACCAGGCATGATCCTGCTTGCCGAACAGCGCGGTGACGATAATCGGGCCGCCACCGGCAGCGACATCACCGCCGCTCAAATCTCCACCTGGCTCCCCAGCTCGACCACACGATTGGTGGGCAGGCGGAAAAACTCCATCGCGCTTTCGGCGTTGCGCAGCATCCACGCGAACAGCTTTTCCCGCCAGATCATCATGCCGGGATGGTCCGACGCCAGCAATGTCTGGCGCGACAGGAAGAAACTGGTGTCCATCATCCGGAAATCGGCGCCGCACTGATCAATCCGGGCCAGCGCTGCCGGCACATCGGGTTCCTGCATGAAACCATATTTCAGGATCATCCGGTGAAACCCATTGTCGAGATTTTCCAGGTGGCAGCGGCCATCGTCAGGGCAATAGGGTTCATCCATAATCTTGACGGTCAGCAGGATGATGCGTTCATGCAGCACCTTATTATGCTTCAGATTATGGAGCAGGGCGTGCGGCACGCCCTCTGCCGTTGACGTCATGAACACCGCAGTGCCGGGAACGCGGGTGGCAGCGCTGGCGGCTGACTGGATAAATACCTTCATCGGCATCGCCGAATCGCGCATGCGCTCGATCATCAGTTTGCGGCCCTTTGACCACGTCGTCAGGAACGTGAAGATGATCAGCCCGATCAGCAGCGGAAACCAGCCGCCATCCGGCACCTTGGTCAGGTTGGCCGCCAGATAGGCCCCATCCACGATGAACAGCACGATCAGCAAGGGCACGGCAAAATAGCGCGGCCAGTTCCATAGCTGGAACAGCACCACCGCCAGCAGGCAAGTGTCAATCGTCATCGCGCCCGTCACCGCAATGCCATACGCAGATGTCAGGTTCGACGATGTCCGGAAAGCGAGCACCAGCACCAGCACCATCACCAGCAGCGCCCAGTTGACGATCGGGATATAGATTTGCCCCGCAGTCGATGCGCTGGTGTGCTCAATCCGCAGCCGCGGGATGAAGCCGAGCTGGATCGCTTGCTGCGTGACCGAGAATGCACCCGAAATCACGGCCTGGCTGGCGATGATCGCCGCCATCGTGGCCAAGATCACCAGCGGCAGCCGCAACACTTCAGGCGCGAGCAAATAAAACGGGCTTTCCAGCGCCGTCATGCCATCACGCGACAGCAGCGCGCCCTGCCCCATATAATTAAGGATCAGCGCGGGCAGAACGAAATACAGCCATGACCGGCCAATCGGCTTGCGCCCGAAATGGCCCATATCGGCATATAGCGCCTCTGCCCCCGTGACGGCCAACACCACAGATCCAAGCGCCAGGAATGCCCTGAGCGGATCATGCGCAAAAAACTGAAAGGCATAGGTGGGTGATAGCGCCCAAAGGATTTCCGGCGATTTTGCAATGCTGATAACGCCCAGCGCAGCGATGGTGACGAAATACAGCAGCATGATGGGGCCAAAGAACAACCCGACCTTGGCCGTGCCGCTGCGCTGGATTGAAAACAGCCCGATGATGATCACAACCGCCAGGGGCAGCACCAACGCCCCAAATGATGGTGCCGCGATCGTCAGCCCTTCCACCGCGCCAAGCACCGACACCGCCGGCGTAATCATGCTGTCGCCATAAAAAAGCGCGGTGGCGAATACGCCGAGCAGGATGATCCCCTGGCTCCACCGCTGCCCCTTGGTGCGACCGGAAACCAGCGCGAGCAGCGCCAGGCTGCCGCCCTCGCCCTTATTGTCCGCCCGCATGATGATGGCGACATATTTAAGGCTCACCACGATCATCATCGACCAGAAAATCAGGCTGACGACGCCCATGATATGCAGCGTATCCAGCGCGAGTTTATGGTGCCCGGCAAAGGTTTCGCGAAACGCATAAAGCGGGCTGGTGCCGATATCGCCAAACACCACGCCAATCGCGCTGACCGCCAGCTTGATCGGCCCATCCTTATGATGCCCGCCCCCCGGCCCATCCTTATGATGCCCGCCACCCTGCCCGGTGGGCGCGGCTTGCGGGTCGCCGTCCGCGATGGCGTCGCTCACGGGCGTTGCAGTCCGGCGGGATGGGAGATGGAAAAACGCATGGATGCCCGGTGGCCTCGCCCCGTTATCGGTGGAGCGCGCCCTAGCATGGGGCCAATGGCCGGGCAACGCCGCAATCGGGTGGGCGCGACAAGCCCAAGCCGGGCCGCTATAGCCCCCGCATCAACAAGATAAGGAGAGGGCAAATGCGAGTCGGCGTCCCTAAAGAAATCAAAAACCACGAATATCGTGTCGGGCTGACGCCCGCGTCAGTCGCTGAACTGGTGCGCGCCGGGCACAGCGTATCGGTGCAGACCGGCGCTGGGTTGGGCATCGATTTTGAGGATTCAGATTATGTGGCCGCTGGTGCGCAGATCGTGGCGGATGCCGCAGCCGTGTTTGCCGCAACGGACATGATCGTGAAGGTGAAGGAGCCGCAGCCAAGCGAAATCGCGCTGCTGGAGCCGCGCCATCTGCTGTTCACCTACCTCCATCTGGCGGCGGACAAGCCACAGGCACTGGGCCTGATGGCATCGGGCGCGACCTGCATCGCGTATGAAACGGTGACGGCGGCGGATCGATCATTGCCGCTGCTGAAACCCATGTCCGAAGTCGCGGGGCGGATGTCGATTCAGGTGGGCGCGCATTATCTGGAAAAGGAACAGGGCGGCCGTGGTGTGCTGCTGGGCGGGGTGCCGGGCGTGGCACCGGCGCGGGTGGCAATCCTAGGCGGCGGCGTCTCTGGCGTGAATGCCGCACAAATGGCGGTCGGCATGCGCGCGGATGTCACCATTTATGACATCAACAATGCCCGACTGGCCGAACTCGACATGTTCTTTTCCAGCCAGATAAAGACGGCTTATGCCTCGTCAGCCGCCATCGCGCATGCGGTGAAGAACGCGCATCTGGTGATCGGCGCGGTGCTGGTGCCCGGTGCCGCCGCGCCCAAGCTGGTGACGCGCGAAATGCTGAAAACGATGAAGCGCGGATCAGTGCTGGTCGATATCGCGATTGATCAGGGCGGATGTTTCGAGACCAGCCACGCGACAACGCATGATGATCCCGTGTTCGAAGTCGACGGCGTGATCCATTACTGTGTCGCGAACATGCCCGGCGCGGTCGCGCGCACCAGCGCCTTTGCGTTGAACAACGCGACGCTGCCGTTCGTGCTGAAGCTGGCGACGCACGGCGCAGAAGCAGCGATGGCCGCCGACCCGCATCTCGCGAATGGCTTGAACGTGTCAGGCGGCAAGATCAGGCACCAGGCGGTGGCGGATGC
>MSXR01000012.1 GCA_002083655.1 Proteobacteria bacterium ST_bin14
TCACTGTGACCGCCTGGGATTCGAACTGTCCGGCATACATCCCGCAGCTTTTCCCGGCGGTCGACGTCGCTGCCGCGCTCGCCGAGCGCGATGCCCGTATTGCAACGCTTGAAGCCGAATTAGCTGCGCTCGCTGAATTCCAATAAATGGAATAATCAATTCCACGCTATCCACATTCTTATTGCAGGCCGTCGGATGCATATCCGTTTCACCAGGCAGAATCTTCTGCCGGCCAGACCATCCAAGGAGCTTGCCATGTCGCGCATTCCTACTCCCGCTTCGATCGACGCCGCTCTCCCGGCCTCCCGCCCGCTACTTGAAGCGGTCAACAAGCAGCTCGGCTCTGTTCCGAATATGTTCCGCATCATCGCAAATAGTCCGGCTGCGCTGGAAGGCTATCTCGGCCTTAATGGTGCGCTGGCAAAGGGCACGTTGCCAGCCGCCACGCGCGAGCGCATTGCCTTGGCTGTCGCTCAGATCAATGGCTGTGGTTATTGCTTGGCTGCCCACACCTACCTCGGCAGCAACCTCGCCAAACTCGACGCCGCCGAGATCGCCGCCAATCGCCGCGGCACGTCGAATGATGCCAAGGCTGCCGCTGCGGTCCAATTTGCAGCAAAAATCGCCAGCCAACGCGGTGCGGTTTCCGCCGCCGATGTCGAGGTCGTCCGCATCGCCGGTTATAGCGATGCTGCCATCGTCGAGATCGTGGCACATGTCGCGGTCAATACGCTTACCAACTACATCAACGAGGTCCTGGGCACGGTGATCGACTTCCCCCAAGTCGACTCGCTCGCTGCCTAAGGTCGTGGCGGGCGGAGTGTCCTCCCCCGGCAGCTTCGCCCGCCGCTTTGCTTTCCAGACGCTAACAGGAGACACCGCATGCCGCGTCCACCCTTGCCCCCGTTTACGACCGCCAGCGCCGCCGAAAAAGTAAGGCTGGCTGAAGACGGCTGGAACAGCCGCGATCCAGCGCGGGTCGCGCTCGCTTACACCCCCAATTGCAGCTGGCGAAATCGCGCAGAATTTGCGACCGGGCGTGCCGAGATCGAAGCGCTCTTGACCCGCAAATGGGCTCGAGAACTTGAATATCGGCTTATCAAGGAAATTTGGGCGCATGACGGCAATCGCATCGCCGTGCGCTTCGCCTATGAGTACCACGACGACAGCGGACAGTGGTTCCGGGCCTATGGAAATGAGAATTGGGAGTTCGATGCCGACGGCCTGATGCGTCGCCGAATCGCCAGCATCAACGAGCACCCCATCACTCCCGCCGAACGCAAGTTCCATTGGCCGCTCGGTCGCCGCCCCGATGACCATCCGGGCCTCAGCGATTTCGGCTTCTGAGCATCGCCGAGGCCCTGATCGAGGTATTGAAGTGCCTGATGTTCTTGAAGACCGAATTCGACTCCAGGTCGAACTTGCGCTGTCAGACTGCACTGCCTGCGCGGAATCGCGTGGAGAGCAGGAAGACCTAGCGCGCACAGCAGGACTATCTGGTGCCGAGATCGATGCAGCCCGCCGTGGCCGATGCTTCGACATACGGGCGAACGCCGCCGTTGTCTTGGCCTGCGCCGTGCGATCGTCGTCCGCGAAACCTGAGGCGACACACAAGGCGGCGCTCACTGCCCAGGCTCGCCGCGCGGGCCTGAACGACGCGGAAATCGATGCAGTTTACGCAATCGCCGAATTCAATCGACCCACAATCGGTAAGGAGCATTCGACATGAGCATCAATCCAGGAGTTTCTCTTCTGTTCCGCCTGTTTTCACGTTTCCGAAAGAAAATGCCGATGGGGCTTTCCGCGCCCCAGCGGTTTGGTCTGGCCGATGATTGGGGCGCTTCGGTTTTCCGATCCATCCGCTGCGAACTGCCGCATATGGAATCGATCATGCGGTTGATGTGAGCGCAGCGAACCGTAGCGCCCTCTTCAATAGGACGGACTTGGCGCAGGTCTCGGGCCCGCGCGTCACACGTGCATTCATCCAAAATTGTCGAGGGCTGCTCCGCCCCCCGCAACGCCTTGGCCACCAATGTCAAGGTTTCCGGCCATGCGACTGGCAACGGATTCTCGCTTTCAGCCTCGTTAGGATGGCCCATACCCGCAAAACTGTCATAACCGTGTCCCATCTGGCAACGACCAACGATGGTCTGACCAATGGGGTTCGTTCATGCAAAAGCGGGTGCTGATACTGCTGTCCAACGGCTTCGAGGTCATGGAAGCGGGGTGCTTCACCGAGGTCTTTGGTTGGGCTTCAATCTACGGCGACGTGAAATTCGATCAGCTCTCCGTTGGCCTGCGAAGCCCGGTGACGACCACATTCGGATTTGATGTGCTTCCCGAAAAGCTGTTGAATGACGTTAATGTCGACGAGTTCGACGCACTGGTGATACCGGGAGGCTTTGCTGATGCCGGCTTTTATGAAGAAGCCCTGTCCGAACCATTTCTCGATGCGATCCGAAATTTCGACAAACGACAAGCGCCGATTGCGGCCGTTTGTGTCGGCTCCCTATCGCTCGCCGCCGCCGGGATCCTAAATGGCAGAAGGGCTACAATCTACCATCAGATTGGCGGAAAACGCAAAGCAGAACTGGAAAGATATGGTTCGGTCTTTGTTGACCAACCTCTGGTAGTCGATAGAAATGTGATGACTTCAACCGGGCCTGGGACAGGTATCGAACTCGCCTTAAAGTTGCTCGAAGTCCTGACGACTTCCGAATTCGCTCAAGAGATTCGTGGTCGGATGCGCATTCCGATCCCTAATTTAACATGGTATGAAAAGCCACAATTATAATGGCGCTTATCCCTTACACGCACCCTTCACCTAGGGTCTGATCGGCGCAACTTTCCCCTACCAACTAAAGGGGATCGGACGAAACTATCGCGCCATGCTCGCACCGAACTTCTAATCTTAACCGCGCTCGCACTTGGTAGCTGCGACTCCAATGCCTCGCGCACGTTCACCGCCGGTGACTACGATCGGCTCGACGTGGCTGACGTCAACGCGCGCAATGCAATCGCCCGCGTCGATGCGCTTGAAAGTCGCGTTGATGATCTGGAGTCCAAGCTGGATAGATGAGCTGCACCCGGTTTCGTGGACACCAAGATGAGGTGTTTTTGGAACCGGAGGGTGACGATGCAACGACGGAAGTTCAGCCGGGAGTTCAAGTTCGAGGCGGTGACGCTGGTGTTGGAGCGGGGCGTTTCAGCAGCACAGGCGGCGCGGGATCTGGGCGTGTATGCGAACGTGCTGCGCAAGTGGATCCGCGAAGCGGAAGGCGATCCGGAATCGGCCTTTCCCGGCCACGGTAACCTGAGGCCGGAACAGCTTGCGATTGAGCGGCTGCGCCGCGAGCTGCCCCGGATGAAGGCGGAGCGCGACATCCTAAAAAAAGCGGCGGCCTACGTCGCGAAGGGCGCTCGAGATCACGTCGCCCATATCGCTGATTTACTTATAAAATATTGGTGGAGCCGTGGGGGATCGAACCCCAGACCTCTGCAATGCCATCGCAGCGCTCTCCCAGCTGAGCTACGGCCCCATCAATTTCGCCCGAAACCTGTCCGGGAGCGTCGCCATTATCGACGCGACGCCCCCTTGGCAAGTAGCGCGTGATGCGCTTTTTCGGTTGAGGCGCTTAGCGCTCTTCCTCATCGGTGGACGTCTCAACGCCCAGATCATCATCACCGCCCAGATCGACTTCATCGTCTGGCGAGGGTTCCTCGTCATCGGCAGTGATGTCCAGATCTTCGTCGTCACCGGCGAGATCATCGTCATTCTTCTTGGGCGTCTGCGTCTTTGGTGCGTCAAACGGCAGCGGCTGTTTTGACTTCAGAATCGGCTCAGGCTCCCAGGCCTGTCCGCATTCGATGCACGTCACCGGGTCATCCTTGCCCAGATCATAAAAACGGGTTGCGCATTTTGGGCACGTTCTTTTCGTGCCCCATTCCGGCTTCACCATAAGGTGCCTCGTGCCTTTCGAAGAGATTGTCGAAGTGATGGGGTTTTGTGGCTGTTGAGCCGCAAAGTGGGGCGCGCCTTGCCATAGCGCAAGCGCGCTGTCAAAGCCGCCGCCGATGTCGCATGCCCCCACCCCGCCCGTTGACGCTGCCCGCCGCTTTGTGGCGCGTGGCCCGCTGTCCGGGGAAATGACGGTTCCGGGTGACAAGTCAATCAGCCACCGCGCGTTGATGTTTTCAGCGCTTGCGGTGGGCACCAGCCGGATTGAGGGGCTGTTGGAGGGGGAGGATGTGCTGGCCACTGCCGCCGCGCTCCGCGCAATGGGCGCGACGATCACCCGACTGGCTGACGGCATCTGGGAAGTAAGCGGCGTTGGCGTGGGCGGGCTGTTGCAACCGACGCAGGCGCTCGACATGGGCAATTCGGGCACCTCGACCCGGCTGCTGATGGGATTGGTGGCGAGCCACGCCATCACGGCGACATTCATTGGCGATGCATCGCTATCGGCCCGGCCAATGGGGCGGGTGATTGAACCGCTGGCGCACATGGGGGCAGACATCACGGCCAGCCCCGGCGGACGCCTGCCGTTGATGGTGCGCGGCATCTGCCCTGCGGTGCCGATCAGCTACACGCTGCCGGTGGCGTCAGCGCAGGTAAAATCGGCGGTGCTGCTGGCGGGGCTGAATACGCCCGGTATTACCCGCGTGATTGAGCCCGTCGCAACGCGCGACCACAGCGAGCGGATGCTGCAGGGCTTTGGCGCGGTGCTGAACGTTGAAGAAACCAATCAGGGCCGGATCATCTCGATCACCGGAGAGGCAGAGCTAACCCCGCAAACCATCACCGTCCCCGGCGATCCATCCTCTGCGGCCTTTTTCGCGGTTGCGGCGTCGGTGATCCCAGGATCGGACGTGCTGATCGCCAATGTCGGCCTTAACCCCACCCGCACCGGCCTGTTCACCGCGTTGCGGATGATGCGGGCAGATATCACCCCCGAAAACCCGCGCACCGTCGGCGGTGAGCCGGTCGCTGATCTGCGCGTTCGTCACGCACGGCTGAACGCGATTGAGGTGCCGACTGATCTGGCACCCAGCATGATCGACGAATATCCGATCCTGTTCGTCGCCGCTGCCTGTGCCACCGGGCGCACCGTGGCGCGCGGGGCGCATGAATTGCGGGTCAAGGAATCGGATAGGATCGCGGCAATGGCGTCCGCCCTCGGCGCGATCGGCGTGGCGGTGGAGGAATTTGAGGACGGGCTGGCGATCACCGGATCGGGCGGCGCGCTGCTGCCCGGTGGCGCGGCGATCGCGTCGCAACTGGATCACCGAATCGCGATGAGCATGGCGATTGCCGGGCTGGCATCGCACGCCGCCGTCACCATTGATGACGTTTCACCCGTCGCAACCAGTTTCCCGACATTTTTCGAAACGCTTGACGCGCTTGCCGGTTAGGGCCTTTGGTGACGCCATGATTATTGCTGTCGACGGACCCGCTGCATCGGGCAAGGGCACCATTGCCCGGGCGCTGGCCCGGCATTACGGCCTGCCGCATCTTGATACCGGGCTGCTATACCGCGCCGTCGCCCTGACAGTGGTCCGCAACGACCTGAACCCCGATATCGAAGCGGATTGTTTTGCCGCCTGCGACTTTGATGAATCGGTGCTCGCCGACCCCGAATTGCGCACCGACGAAATCGGCAAAACCGCGTCAATCGTCTCCGCTCATCCGCTGGTGCGCACCGCTTTGCTCCACCGCCAGCGGCGCTTTGCCAATCAGCCAGGCGGCGCGGTGCTCGACGGGCGTGATATCGGCACGGTGATTGCCCCCAATGCCGATGCCAAGCTGTTCGTTCAGGCCACGCCCACCATCCGCGCCAAGCGCCGGCATAGCGAGCTGCGCGCGCAAGGGTCGTCGGTCAGCCTGGACAAGGTGCTGACGGATATCAGGGCGCGCGACCAGCGCGACACGCACCGCACCGCAGCCCCGCTTATCCTCGCCAATGATGCAGCCTTGCTCGATACAAGCTTCCTGTCGATCGAAAGCGCGGTCCAGCGCGCCATCGCCCTGGTGGAAACCCGCATCACAAAGCGCCCCGGCGAAGACAGCCAGCCGAAAGCATAACGCACACGCCAATCCTTGCGTTTTTGCAGGTACTCGGCTAACGCGCGCTCGTCCGACGGGTGGTTGCTCGTGGGGGTGCGGCGCAGAGGTATGCCTCTTGCGCCCTTTCGCTTTTGTGAAGCCTCCCCGAAATGCTGCGCGCTGGATGCTGCGGCTGGCATTCGGCCACCTCGGCATATCGGCCAAAAGACCACCGGATCCAACCGGTCGGCCGGAAAACTTGACTAGGATTACTTTATTTTATGGCTTCTTCGCCAAACCCAACGCGCGACGATTTCGCAGCACTTTTGGAAGCAACTCTCGGCGGCGCCGACAGTTTTGAAGGGCGGGTCGTTAAGGGCACCGTCACCGCAATTGAAAACGACCTTGTCGTCATCGACGTCGGCCTGAAGTCAGAAGGCCGCGTGCCGCTGCGCGAATTCGCGCCTGCGCCGGGCCAAAAGGCCGATCTGAAAGTTGGCGACGAAGTCGAAGTCTTCGTTGACCGGGTGGAAAACATCCACGGCGAAGCAATGCTGTCACGCGACCGCGCCCGCCGCGAAGCCGCATGGGATACGCTGGAAACCGAATTCGCCAAGACTGCCCGTGTCGAAGGCGTCATCTTTGGCCGCGTTAAGGGCGGCTTCACCGTCGACCTGAACGGTGCCGTGGCGTTCCTGCCCGGCTCGCAAGTCGATATCCGTCCGGTGCGCGATGTTACGCCATTGATGGACATTCCACAGCCTTTCCAGATCCTGAAGATGGACCGCAAGCGCGGCAACATCGTCGTGTCGCGCCGCGCCATTCTGGAAGAAACCCGTGCAGAACAGCGTTCGGGCCTGATCCTGTCGCTGGCCGAGGGCCAGGTGATCGACGGTATCGTCAAGAACATCACCGATTACGGCGCGTTCGTCGATCTGGGCGGCATCGATGGCCTGCTGCACGTGACGGATCTCAGCTACAAGCGCGTTGGGCATCCTTCGGAAGTGCTTGTCATCGGCGATACCGTGAAGGTGCAGATCATCCGCATCAATAAGGACACGCAGCGCATCTCGCTCGGCATGAAGCAGCTTGAGAGTGATCCATGGGATGGCGCGATGGAGAAATACCCGATCGGCGCCAAACTGTCGGGCCGCGTGACCAACATCACCGAATATGGTGCATTCGTTGAACTCGAAGCAGGCATCGAAGGCCTGGTCCATGTCAGCGAAATGAGCTGGACCAAGAAGAACGTCCACCCCGGCAAGATCGTCTCCACTTCGCAGGAAGTCGACGTCATCGTCCTCGAAGTCGATTCGGAAAAGCGTCGCATCTCGCTTGGTCTCAAGCAGGCGATCAGCAATCCGTGGGAAGCCTTTGCAGAGGCGCACCCGGTTGGCTCAACCGTCGAAGGCGAAGTCAAGAACGCGACCGAATTCGGCCTGTTCATTGGCCTCGACAACGATGTCGACGGCATGGTCCATATGTCCGACATCGCCTGGGGCGTTTCGGGTGAGGACGCGCTGAACCTGCACCGTAAGGGTGAAACCGTTCAGGCAATCGTGCTCGACATCGATGCCGAAAAGGAGCGCATCTCGCTTGGCATGAAGCAGCTTGAGCGCGGCGCGCCTGCCGTGGCTGGTGCTGCTGGTGGTGCGACGGCTGAAGGCGGCGACGCCGGATCACGCCTGAGCAAGAACGCCATCGTCACGGTTACCGTGCTCGAAGTTCGCGATGCGGGCCTTGAAGTGCAAACTGGTGACGCCGGCGCAACGGGCTTCATCAAGCGGACCGATCTGGGCCGCGACCGTGATGAGCAACGGCCAGAGCGTTTCCAGGTCGGGCAGAAGTTCGATGCGATGGTGACGGGCTTTGATCGTTCGAAAAAGCCCACCTTCTCGATCAAGGCGATGCAAATCTCCGAAGAGAAGCAGGCTGTTGCCCAATATGGTTCGTCCGATTCGGGCGCATCGCTTGGCGACATTCTGGGCGAGGCGCTCAAGGCACGTTCGGGCGACACCAAGAAGTAAGCTACTCATAATGGGGATATGGCACCCGCCATATCCCCATTTATTACTCGATCGTGAAATATTGTTACTCGCCGATTATAGCAAACCGCGCAAATCAAGGTTAAGGCCTTGTTTAGACGTGACGATGCGGGGGCTGCGTTGCGGAAACGCTCTTGGGGGAGAAAACAGTGATTCGTTCCGAACTGGTTCAGCGGTTAGTCGAGGAAAATCCTGATCTGACTGCACGTGACGTTGAAGCGATCGTCTCGACATTCTTCGATGAAATCTCTGCGCGCCTGGCGGCTGATGGTCGTGTTGAGCTCCGCGGTTTTGGCGCCTTTTCCACCCGCGCCCGCGATGCCCGCAGTGGCCGCAACCCGCGCACTGGCGAAGTCGTTGCTGTATCGGCAAAGCGCGTCCCCTATTTCAAACCCGGCAAAGAAATGCGCGCCCGCCTGAACGTGTGACCGTGCGGGGGTGAAGCGGCAGGGTAGCGCCTCATCGGTAATGTGGTGCGCCTAGCGCATGCCGCCCTCACCATCTTGCCAATGAAATGCGCAATCGGCTTGACGCGCGCGCCGTGTTGCTCTTGCGTAGGGCAAAGGCGGACGTGGCGAAATCGGTAGACGCAGGGGACTTAAAATCCCCCTCCTCTGGAGTGCGGGTTCGAGTCCCGCCGTCCGCACCACCACCCCCATCGGGGGGCTGGCATCACAACAACGCAGATATGCTGATAACCGCCACCGCCGCCGCCACCACCTGGGCAGGTGCTGGAGGGGCAGTGTGCGGCCATCGGCATGTGTAAAACTAAGGGCCCATCGCCGCCTCAGGTAACGCCCAACAGGGCGGGCCTTTCAGCAGCCAATTGCCGGATGCGATTTACTTTTCGCTGTCGTCCTTCACGCCAATGACGGGGACGTCGATGGTCGCTTTTTGCGTTTCGACCTTTGGCACGACGACCGTCGTCTTGGCGGTGCCCACCACGATTTCCTTCGATTTCATATCCACTTCAGGCAGCTCATCGCCCTTTGCGCTAACAGCGACCGTCGGCAGTGCGCCGCCCGAAACATCGGCGCTCCAAAATCCCGTTGCGAACAGGAAACCAACAATCAGGGCAATGACCAGCAAGATGCCGCCAATGATGACGCCGCCATTGCTGCGCCGTTCAACCACCGTGGTGGTGCCTTCAGAATTCGGGTAATCAGCCATTTTATTGTGCTCCATCAATGTGGGGCACGAACTCACCGGCTTTCGAATTGTTTCAGCAAGATTGTCGTTCGACGGATAAGGGCGCCCTGCCCCCTAAACCGCATAGCCCGGATTATGCCGATCGAGCTTGCGCAGCAGCGCCGGCCAAGCCAGCCCCTGTGCCAGCATCGCCATGCCTGCGCCCGACGATTGCTCCTCCACCTTATGCTCCACCCCCTGTGGCGGGTTGTGCAGGCCAGTGCGGCCGGCGCTCAGCATATGCACCTGCGCCTCACATGCGCGTTCCAGAAAATAGAGCCGCAGAAATGCCTGTGCCACTGTCTCCCCCACCGCCAGCGTGCCGTGGTTGCGCAGGATCATCGTGTGCTTGGTGCCGAGATCCTCCACCAGCCGTTCGCGTTCTTCCAGCTCGGTCGCGATGCCTTCATACTCGTGATAGGCAACGTCGTGCCCCGCGATCATCGATGTCTGGGTGTGCCGCAGCAGGCCGTCGGCCATCGCCGACACCGCCTGACCATAAGGCGTGTGGAGATGCATGACCGCGCCTGCATCCTCGCGCGCCATATGGATTGCGGAGTGGATAACGAAACCGGCGCGGTTCACCGGCGCGGGCGTATCATCCACCTTATTGCCATCGACATCGATTTTGACGAGCGCGCTCGCGGTCATTTCTTCGAACATATGGGTATAGGGGTTGATCAGAAAATGATGCTCCGGCCCCGGCACGCGCGCAGACAGATGCGTGAAGATCAGATCGTCCCAGCCATACATAGCGACCAGCCGATAAGCGGCGGCAAGGTCCACGCGCGCCTGCCATTCCTCGGTCGAACAACGATCACGGATTGTTTCGGCGGGCTTCAGGGCGGTGGCCATCGTCAAGTCTCCTGGCATCATCATCGGTTGCGCTGCAGCATATGTTGCGCAGCATAAATTGGCACGCATGCAGACAATAGCACCCCAAACGCCGCTTGACGAGCCGACTCCGCGGGTGAAGTATGCACCCATGGCTGGTCCTTCTCCCGTTGATCCTGCGTCGCTGTTCCGCGAAATGCTTGGCCAATGGGAAGCGATGGCCAATGAATTTGGCGGCAACCTGATGAAAAGCGGGGAATTTACCCGCGTGATGCATGGGGCCAACGCCGCCAATATGAAATTGAAGGAAGCCCGCGCCGACATGATGGAGCGCGCGCTTGATGCGGCGAACATGCCGACCAAGGCCGAAGTTGCCGATCTTTCTGCCCGTCTGCACCGAATCGAATCGACCGTTGATCGGATCGAGGCGATGATGGCCGCGCAAACCGGCCAATCGACCATTCCGAACAGGCCAAAACCAAAGCGCACGCGTACGGCGCCTGAAAAACCCGGCGCTAAAACGACCAGCAAGGCGACCGGGTGAACGATACGACGCGCACTGCTGAAGCTCCGGGGGCGGCACAGGCGGGAATTGTCGAGCAGGCCCGTGTCGAATTTGATCGTGCGCTGAAACGCAACATCAAGGGCCTGGGCTATTTCATGTCGTCCGCCCCAGTGCTGGGCGCGAGCCCCAAGGACCGGTTGATCCAGCGCGGGACGATGAACTTATATCACTATCGGCCGATGTCGGACGAGGTGTACCGCGTCCCCTTGTTGCTGGTGATGGCCACCACCAATCGCGGCTATATTTTCGATATGGTGCCGGGGCAAAGCCTGGTCGAATATCTGCTGCGGGCCGGGTATGACGTATTCATGCTCGATTGGGAGGCGCCGCGCGCCGACGAAAAAGACCTGGGCATCGCCGATTACGTGCTCGATTTCCTGCCAACCGCCATCGCGCGGGTGCAACAGGAAACCGGCGAGGAGGATTTCACGCTGGTCGGCTATTGCTTTGGCGGGGCGCTGTCAGTGTTATGGGCGGGGCTACATCCCGAAGCACCGATGAAAAATCTGGTGTGCTTCACCACGCCCATCGACTTTTCGAAAATGGAGATGTTTCAGGCCTGGTCTGACAAGCGGTTTTTCGACGTTGACCGGCTGGTCGACACGTTTGGCAATTGCCCTGGCGATTATCTGTACACCGCGTTCGACATGCTGCGCCCCGGCGCGCGGCTGGTCGCCAATTTCAAGCTGTACGACAATATGTGGAACGACGAATTCGTGAAATCCTACCGCATGTTTGATCGCTGGGCAGCGGATATTTTGCCGCTGGCGGGCGAATATTTCCGCGAAACCACCAAGCAGCTGATGTGGGATAACGAGCTGTATCATGGCACAATGACGGTCGCGGGGCGTAAGGTTGATCTGGGGGCGATCACCGTGCCGTTCCTGCACGTCACCGCGCAACATGATCATATCGTCCCGTCCGCCGCTTCCGCTCCGCTCATTGAGATGATCGGTTCTGCCGACAAGGAAGCCGTGGAGTTGAAGGGCGGTCACGTCAGCCTGGTTGCCGGCGGCAATGCGATCAAGCGGCTTTGGCCCAAATTGACAGACTGGCTTTCGGAGCGTTCGACATGAGCCACAGCATCCGCCGCTTTGCGGCAAGTGATGAGGCGGCAATGCTCGCCTTTACGAATAGCCTGCCTGAGCATGACCTGCTGTTCCTCAGCCGCGACGTGCAGCATCCCCGCGTAGTGGAGGCGTGGGCAGCAGCCATTGGTGAGGGCACGATCGACAGCCTTGTGGCCGAAGACGACGGCCAGATTGTCGGCACCGCCGCCCTTGTCCGCGATCCGCTCGGCTGGAGCCCGCATGTCGGCGAAGTGCGTCTGCTTGTCTCGCCAGACCGGCGCGGCGCTGGATTGGGCCGCGATTTGCTGGAAGCAATTTTTGCAATCGCACATGCGCATGGCGCAACCAAGCTGGTCGCGCAGATGACGCCGGACCAGACCGGATCAGTCAATTTGTTCGAATCGCTCGGTTTCAGGGGCGAAGCCATGCTGCGCGACCATGTTTGCGACCGTTCCGGGCAATTTCATGACTTAGTGATACTCAGTTTACGCTTGGGCGCGATCGCCGCGAGTCACCAAGCGTTCGGTTGGACCGAATGAACAATAGAAGAAGCGGGGCATTGATCCCCGGACGACAGGAGACACGATCATGGCTACCCAGTTTCACCCCTCGGCAGATGCAAGCCCGCCCTCGCTGCTGCTAGCGCTCACAGAGCTGCCGCGCGCAATATCGGAACTTGTTTCCCTTGCCCCCGCGGCCCCATTGCTGGCAATGGCCAAGCGCGGCGACGGCCACCCGGTGATGGTGCTGCCAGGGTTTGTGACCAGCGACATTTCGACAACGTTGCTGCGCCGTTTTCTGACCGGCCTTGGCTATCACACCCATGCCTGGGAACTTGGCCGCAATCTGGGCCCAAAGGCAATCGGCTGGGAAGGCGAGAAGCTGATCGCCCGACTGGACGAAATCCACCATGAAACGGGCAAGCGCGTCAGCCTGATCGGCTGGAGCCTGGGCGGCGTGATGGCACGCCAGCTCTCACGCCGGTTGCCCGATGCGGTGCGCCAGGTCATCTCCCTCGGCTCGCCCTTTGCCGGCACGCCAAAGGCGACCAACGTGTGGCGCGCCTATGAAATGCTGACGGGGCAAAAGATTGACGATCACGACACGCGCGAGCAGCTGCGCGAAAGTGCGACGCCCCCGCCGGTGCCCTCCACCGCGATCTACACCAAAGAAGACGGCATCGTCGCCTGGCAGAACTGCGTCGAACCCAAGGGCGCCGAAACGGATAACATCGAAGTCCATGGCAGCCATTGCGGCTTGGGCGTCAACCCCGCGGTCCTCTATGCCGTCGCGGACCGGCTGGCACAGGATGAGGGCGATTGGCACCCGTTCGAACGCAAAAGCGGGCTGCGGCCATTGGTATATCCGTTTGCGGGGCATGCCTGATCGGTTGTTATACCGGCCATTGGCAGGGCGAGTGATGTGCTGAATCTGGGCTGGGGTGGCTGTAGCCCACCTTATCCCACAGCATCTCCGCCATCCCGCCAGCGATCTGCCGCGTCAGCATCGCCCGCGCGCGGCTGCACCCAGCGCGCCACCTCACCGCGTACTTCGCGCTTCCAAAATGGCGCATCGGTTTTCAGCCGATCGATCAGGAACGCGCAGGCATCTAGCGCGGCCGCCCGGTGCGGCGCTGCCGTGCCGACGAACACCACCCGGTCCCCCGGCACCATTGGCCCTACCCGGTGGACGATATAAGCGGCCAGCAAGCCCCAGCGCGCAGCGGCCTGCACCGCCAGATCGTTCAATGCGGCCTCCGTCGCGCCGGGATAATGCTCCAGCTCCAGCATCGTCACCCCGTCATCACCGCGCACCAGCCCGGTAAAGCTCGCCACGCCGCCTGCGCCCAATACTTCCAGCAATGCCAGTTCAGTGGCGATATCGATTGGCCCCGTCTGCACGCGCGCGCCGACCTTCGTTTGCTGGCTCATCCGCCCGTCACCGGCGGGAAAATCGCAATCTCGCGCGCACCCGCAATTGGTGCATCAAGCTGCACGAAACGTTGGTCGATTGCCGCGCGTAACCTGCTGCGATCGGCAAGGGCGCCGGCATGGCCCTCGCTTGTCGTCGCCAGCCAATCGATCAGGCCGGCGACGTCTGCCACCCCGGCAGGCGGCGTAACGCGTTCGTGCCCGACGCCAATCTGTTCGCGTACCCAGGCAAAATACAGCATCTCAATCGCCACGGCGGTCAATCCATATGCTTCAGGCCGACGCGCAGATAATCCCAGCCCGTCACTGCCGTCAGCGCCGCTGCCAGCCACAATGCCGCCAGGCTGACAGGCTTGACCCACAGCTCGGTCGGAATTGCCCCGGCCAGAATCAACCCGCCAAAAGCGACAAGCTGCAACGTCGTTTTCCACTTGGCGAGTTTTGATACCGGCACAGACACGCGCAACTGCGCCAAAAATTCGCGCAGGCCCGACACGGCAATTTCGCGCAGCAAAATCACCAGCGCCGCCACTTTGTGCAGGCCGTCAATATCGCCAGTGCCGACCAGCAGCAGGATGACCGCCGCGATCATGATCTTGTCCGCAATCGGATCAAGGAACACGCCCAGCTTTGAAACCGTCCCCTGCGCCCGCGCCAGATAGCCGTCGAAATAATCGGTAATGCCCATCAGGCAGTACAGCCCAAACGCAATGGCATATCCCGCCTGCCAATCCGGCCACCATAAAAAGGCGGCCAGCAGCGGCACAGCCAGGATGCGTGACAGGGTGAGCAGGTTGGGTAACGTAAGCATTGTCCGCTGCTCTAGTCCTCTGCGCCGCCAGCGCAAACCCCCCGAACGCCCCTCGCACAGACACCGCGCCCCTGCCCGCCCGCAGCCGTTGCGATTATCCGATTGCCGGTTTCGTCACGGGTCGGCTATGGGCATGCCATAGTGTTGCCATTTTTAGGTTCGGTTGCTCCATGTTGAATGCGCTCGGGCTCCTTAAGGAGCGCCGTTTCCTGCCACTCTTCGTCACGCAGTTCCTTGGCGCGTTCAACGACAATCTGTTCAAAACGTCGATGGTGCTGTTTGCCACCTACCAGATTTATAACGATCCGACGGTCGAACAGAATTTCAACGCGCTGGCCACAGCGATTGGCATTTTGCCGTTTTTCCTGCTGTCTGCGCTTGCCGGGCAACTGGCCGATACGCATGACAAGGCCCGCATCATCCGCATTGTGAAGACGGCCGAAATCCTGATCATGGTGGTGGGTTCGGCTGGTCTGCTGCTCGCACATGGCGGGTTTACGACGCCCGGGCTGGTGATGATGCTGGTTGCAGTGCTTGGCCTGGGCATCCATTCGGCATTTTTCGGGCCGATCAAATACGCTATTTTGCCGCAGCATTTGCATGAGGACGAAGTGCTGGGCGGCACTGGCCTGGTCGAAGCGGCAACCTATCTCGCCATCCTGTCGGGCACCATTGTTGCCGGGCTGTTGGCACCCTTCCCCGCCGAAATGATCGTGGCGACCGTTATTGCTGTCGCATTGGTCGGCTGGGTGACCGCGCTCTTCGTGCCGCCTGCGTTGCGGCAAGGGCCCGAACTGGCGGTGAACTTCAACCCCTTCACCTCATCATGGCGCGTGATCAGCGCGACGATGCACATTCCGCGCCTGTTCATGACGATTTGCGCGATCAGCTTTTTCTGGTCGATGGGTGCCGTGCTGATCATCATCTTCCCGCCGCTGGTGAAGAATGTGCTGACCGCCGACGAAGCGGTTTCCACCTTTGTCATCGCGCTGTTTTCCATCGGTGTCGCGATTGGATCGGTCGCCATCAACGCGCTGCTGAAGGGGCATACATCGGCGCGCTATGCACCGGGATCGGTGCTGGCGATGGGCGTGTTCATCGTCATTTTCTCGCTGCTGTGCCGCGCCTGGCCCGCCGCGCCTGCGGGCACGCTGTATGATCTGATGACCTTTATCGAAATGCCACGCGGCATCATGATCGTGACCGCGCTGATTGCGATTGCGGTTACCGGCGGCATGTTCGTGGTGCCGCTATACGCCTTCCTCACCACCACGGTGACCAAAGACCAAACCGCGCGCACTGTCGCTGCCAACAATGTCGTCAATGCCGGTGCAATGGTGATCGGTGCAGTGGGCGTACAGGGTCTGGCGCTGGCGGGCATTGGCCCGGGCGAGATGCTGTTCGTGGTGGCGGCGATGTGCCCGGTATCGGCTTGGCTGGGGCACAAGCTGCATCTCGCCTGCGACGAGCCTTTGCCTGCCAAATAACGCGCGCCAGGTAGCGGGCTTAGCTGGCGATCAGAAAATCAGCGTATAGATGCACACAAAAAACGCAGTGAAACTCAGCGCGAACAGCTTCAGTTCGTCCTGGCCGTGCATCGGCACCATGGTCGATCCCTTAATCGGCGCTGCTGACTGCGCCAGCGGTCGCCGCATGCGGCGCGCCACTGCTACCTGGCGGCGGATGGGGTGCCCAGCCAGTGAGGCGGGGGCAAGAGCGGCGGTTGATTGGCTTTTCATGCAACGCAGTTAACAATTTGTTTACGAAATATGCCAGCATTCAAGATGGTTAAGCGATGTTCAGCATTGGGACAGCGGGTCTGGCACAGCGCCAATCTTGTTACGAATTATTGCCTGTCGCCAATCCATGCGGCGATTCGTTGACAACGGCGCAGTGCCGCTTAGTTCGGCGGCCAGAACAACGGACCACATGCTATGACATCGCCCACTATTTTGCTGGTAGAAGATGATCCTGCGCTCCGCATGCTCACCACGCGGGCATTGCAGGAAAATGGATATACGGTTCGCCCGGCGGCGGCGGCGCCCGAAATGTGGCTGGCGCTTGAAAAGGGGCCTGTTGATCTGGTGCTGCTCGATATCATGCTCCCCGGCACCAACGGACTTGATCTGTGCCGG
This sequence comes from Proteobacteria bacterium ST_bin14, assembly GCA_002083655.1. Lineage (GTDB taxonomy): Bacteria > Pseudomonadota > Alphaproteobacteria > Sphingomonadales > Sphingomonadaceae > Sphingomonas. Next base: position 16,623 of record MSXR01000012.1, read on the forward strand.
TCGCTGCGCAACCAAAGCGATGTGCCCATCATCTTCATCAGCGCGCGCGCCAGTGAAACCGACCGGGTTGTGGGCCTGGAGCTGGGTGCGGACGATTATTTGGCCAAACCCTTTGGTACGCGGGAGCTTGTTGCCCGCGTCCGCGCCGTTTTGCGGCGGCCCGCGCTTGACCGGTTGGGCAGCGAGCCAGAGGCAAAGACGATCGTTTTTGATGGCTGGACGGTGAACCTGCCACGACGCGAATTGCTGTCCCCCAGCGGCGCGAGCATCGAGCTGACCGGGGCGGAGTTTGATTTGCTGATCGCGCTGCTTGATCACGCCCAGCGCGTGATTGCCCGGGAACGGCTGATCGAGCTGTCGCGTACCCGATTGGGCGACAGTTCTGATCGCAGCATCGACGTGCTGATCAGCCGCCTGCGTCGCAAATTGTCCGGCGCAGGCAAGGATGCCCCGATCATCACGGTGCGCGGCATCGGCTATATGCTCAACGTGCCCGCGGAGCGCCATTGAACAACCTCGCCCGCCCGTCGCTGGGGCTGCTCGGCCGTATTGTTGCCATCCTGCTGCTGACGGTGATTATCGAATTCGGCGTCAGCACATTGCTGTACGAGCGCGCCAGCCGGTTTTCGGTGCGCGATGATGAAGCACGCCGCCTTGCTGAGCATCTGGCGATCAGCCAGCGCCTGATATCGGAACGCCCCGCCGCACAGCGCGCGAAAATGGCCGCTGAACTGACGACAGATCACTATCTGGTGCAATGGGAGCCCAGCCTGCGTGCGCCGCCCCCGATCGCCGCTGAGCTGAATGGCATGCGGCAACAGATACAGGCATGGGAACCCGTGCTGGGCAGTGCCGATCTGCGCCTGCAGCTTACCTCGCCGGGCCGAAAATCAATCGTGTCGGGCGCATTGCGGCTGGCCGATAATAGCTGGCTGTTCTTTCGCACCCGCACGCCGATTGTCGGGCTGAACCTTTCGACCGACCGTATCCTGCTGGCGTTGACCCCAGCAATTGCGCTCTTCGTCATGGGTGGCTTGTTGATGCAGCGCACACTTCAACCCTTGCGCCGCCTGGCGAGTGCTGCCGAGAAAATGGGCAGCGGCACCGATGAGCCGGTGGAAGAGGCCGGGCCGGCTGATGTGGTCCGCGTGGTGCGGGCCTTTAATACGATGCAGGAACGCATTCACCGGCTGATTAATGATCGTACCCAGGGGCTGTTTGCCGTGGGGCATGATCTGCGCACGCCCCTGTCGCGGTTAAAGTTGCGGGCCGATTCGATCGGCGACCCGCAATTGCGCCGCGCCATTCGCGGAGACATTATTGAAATGGACGCAATGGTTGGTTCGCTGCTTGCCTATCTGGGCGGTGACGATGATCCCGAAACCCCCGCCCAGATCGACCTTGCCGTTACCTGCGCCACGATTGCCGACGATGCCGCTGATCATGGTGCAACCGTCACCTATGACGGGCCGGATCATTTGGAGATGACGCTGCGCCGATCAGCGATAAAGCGCGCCATCACCAATCTGGTCGATAACAGCCTGCAGCATGGCACACGGGCGATGCTGTCAATCACGCACGAGGGTGATTGGGTGTGCCTGAACGTCGATGATGACGGACCGGGTATCCCGGCGGACAAGCTTGATCTGGTGATGGAACCCTTTGTCCGGCTCGACCCGGCCCGCCAGCGCGATACCAAGGGATTTGGGCTTGGCCTGGCGATCGTGGCCAGCACGGTGGCGCGCGAAGGAGGCCAATTGACGCTTTCCAACCGCGCCGAAGGGGGCCTTCGCGCGCAGATCAAACTGGCTTTCCGGTAACCGGCCCCGCAAGACATCATAAATTACATTGATCTTAAATTACCGTAACTTATCGCCATTACTATCGCCCATGTGGACGCGGTAGCATCCTTCACCAAGGACGATTTGCCGTATTCACCCGCCTGCGACCCTGATCCTCGCATGTCAGGGCAGGCCGGAATATCACCGGCTGGCAGGCCGACCCCAAACCTCCCTGCCAGAACAACCGGACGGGCCGGCGCCCCCCATGCGTCGGCCCGGATATTCTGCGGTGCGCTGCCCGCGCCAAAGCTGCGTGTCAGGCGTTCACGGCCAAAGTCTTCAGCGGCACGGCAGGATCGGCCAGCAGCCCCAGATCGGGGGAAACCCCGCCGACCACCAGCGCACGCCCGGCAACATAATCCTTGACCATGTTGACGCAGTCGAGCGCGATCACCCGGCCCTTACGCAGATATACCAGCGAGAAACTCCGGGTCGCCGGATCGCCGCGCATCACGATGTGATCATAGCCAATCGACAGCCCAACCGTCTGCAACTTCAGATCATATTGGTTTGACCAGAACCACGGCACGGCATGATATTCATCTGCGCCGCCCATAATTGCCTTGGCTGCAACCGTCGCCTGATCATTGGCGTTCTGCACCGATTCAAGCCTGATCGTCGCCCCGCCTGCATAGCGGTTGGCGTGGGCCGCGCAGTCGCCGATTGCAAATATATCGGCCAGGCTGGTGCGGCATTGCCCGTCCACCTCCACCCCGTTGCCGGACCGGGCACCAGCGGCAATCAACGGCGCAATAGCGGGGATGATGCCGATCCCCACCACCACCAAATCACACGGCACCACATCGCCATCGCCCAGCCGCACGCCCGTCGCCACGCCCGCTTCCGCTTCAATCGCCACCACGGTTGCGCCCAGCCTGATATCAACGCCGTGGGCGCGGTGTTCGCTTTCAAAAAAGCGCGACAATGGCTCGCCCGCCACCCGCGCCAGCACGCGATCAAACGCCTCAATCACCGTCACCTGCTTGCCCAGTTTCGACAGCACCGCCGCGGCCTCCAGCCCGATATAACCGCCACCGACGACGGCGACGCGGGCAACCTGCGACAGTTCGGCGACCTTGCGGTCAACATCGGCGCGGGTGCGGACATAATGGATGCCGCGCGCATCGGCACCGGGGCAGGTCAGCTGTCGCGGCGCCCCGCCCCCGGCCCAGATCAGCTTGCCATAACCAATTGTCGCGCCACCATCTGTTTCAACCTGGTGTTTATCGGGCAGCACCGCCGTTACGCGCGCGCCCAGCCTGAACGTGACGGAGCGCTCTGCCCAAAACGCGGCAGGGCGGATCATCAGCCGCTCGAACGGTTTTTCGCCGGACAGATAGTCCTTCGACAGCGGCGGGCGTTCATAGGGCAGATCTGGCTCATCACCGATCACCAAAATCGATCCGGCAAAACCTTGTTGCCGCAGCACAATCGCCGCCTGCGCGCCGCCATGGCCGGCCCCGACAATCACCACATCCGCCTGGTCCACGCACGTACCTCCCCAATTACCGCTCCCCTATCGTTGCTGATCGATGGCATCGCAAGCCGCGCCCGCGCGCCCGGACCACTCAACCTGCAGGTGCGATCCCCGCAAAGGCCCAGCCAAGCCGTTCATCGGCATGGAACGGCACCAGATTGCCCGCATCGCCGACGTTAACGGTTGCCGGCACCACCGCTGCGCTGCGTTCCAGCACAATTCGCTGTTCGTTCAGCGGCAGCCCATAAAATTGCGGCCCGAAGTGTGAAGCAAATCCCTCCAGCCGATCCAGCGCCCCTTCTTCTTCAAACGTGGCGGCATAGCTTTCGATCGCGAAGGGCGCGTTGAAAATGCCCGCACAGCCGCACGCTGCTTCCTTGGCGGCGATGATGTGCGGGGCCGAATCCGTGCCCAGAAAGAATTTCGGTGATCCCGATGTGGCGGCACGGCGCAGCGCCAGCCGGTGCCGTTCGCGCTTGGCGACGGGCAGGCAATAAAAATGCGGGCGGATGCCGCCTTCAAACATTGCATTACGGTTGATGCGCAGGTGATGCGGGGTGATGGTCGCCGCAATCAACGGCCCGCTGCTCGCCACAAAATCGACGGCATCCTGGGTGGTGATATGTTCGAACACCGTGCGTAGACCGGGGAAATCGGCCTGAATACGCGCATAAATCCGCTCGATGAAAACCGCCTCGCGATCAAAAATGTCAATCGCTGGATCGGTGACCTCACCGTGGAGCAGCAGCGGCATGCCGATCCGTTCTATCCGCGCGAGCACCGCGCTGATCGCGCCGACATCAGAAACGCCATGGGCTGAATTGGTGGTCGCATGTGCCGGGTAGAGTTTGCAGGCCGTAAAAACCTGTTCGGCAAACCCACGCTCAATCTCGTCAGCGTCGCTGTGATCGGTCAGGTAACAGGTCATCAGCGGGGTGAAACCCAGTGCCGGGTCAACCGCGGCGATGATGCGCGCCCGGTAAGCCGCAGCAGCAGCCACGGTGGTTACCGGCGGGGCCAGGTTTGGCATCACGATCGCACGGGCAAATTGGCGGGCAGTGTGCGTGGCAACGCCGCGCAGCATCGCATCATCGCGTAAATGGACGTGCCAGTCATCGGGCCGACGGATGACAAGACGGTCAAGTGCTGCCCCCTGCGGGGCGGTATGATCGGGCGAAGGGATCGTGGGATTCATCGTCACCGGGTTTAGCCGAGCGCCGTGCATTGTCCACTGCGCGCACCATTGGCGACGACCATCAGCCCGTCAAAAACAAGGGAATCCCGCAGGTGCCCCCACACCTGCGGGATCACCACATCAAAAAGCTGCTGAAACCGAGAACACCACCTGCCCGCCGGCAATCGAGCCGCCGTCCTTGGTTGAGCTGAAATTCGGCAGCAGATAGGCGGATTCGGCCAGCCCGATATCGGTATCGGTATAGGCCACACCCAGCACAAGCGGGCCAACGACGGCATCAACACCAAACAGCCAATCGATATATTCGCCGGTTGGCGTCACGCTGGTGCCGTTCGGGCCAAGGCCCGGGTTGCCGTTTGAATAGCCGATATGCGCCTTGGCGGTCAGCGGCGTCTTGGGAATGCCAACGTTTGCGTCGCCCCAAAGATACAGATTGTCGTCGGTCTGGCCCCGGCTGAACGGCGTGTTCGAAAAGTTGCCGAGTGCGCGCTGCTTGGGCGCATAGGCCACGCCGCCGAGCACGCTTACCGGGCCAACCGTGCCGCTAACCTTGACATAAGGCTCGACGAAATCGGTCAGCTCAGCACCGCCTGGATACATGTACCAGGTCGCGCCGACGTCAACCGTTACCGAGCCGACCGCGCGCTTATATCCGCCAAAAATATCCAGCTCCAAATTGGAACCGCCGAATGCGCCCCAGCCGGCCAGGTTGGATGCCCAGGTGCCAGCGTAAAAGCCGCTTTCATGCGTAACCGTAAACCCGCCCTGCAGCGCGCCCTCTTCGTCCGATTGCGATACGCCGCGGAAGCGATAGTCCGATACCAGCGCAACGCTGGCCGAAACCGTCAGGGCCTTTGGTGGGTCAGCATCCTCTGCAGCGGCAGGCTGTGCTACAAAAACGAGTGCGGCCGCAGCCGCGAAAAACGATTTCTTCATGGGATCTCCTGTCACCAACAATGAGTTCCCGCCTGCGCCCGAACCGTCGCCACTGTCTGCCAAACTACAGGGTGCGATCGCTTCACCCACCCGAGAGTGGAGCCCAAAATTGACGAGAATTTTTCGATTTGCAACAGATTGTTTCGCTGTTGCGACGCGGGCCGATTGTACAGAAATGGCGCAATACCGCCAAAAATGCCTTGCGCTGCATACGAATATTGACTGGTCGTTGCTGCACTGCAACACAAAATAGGCAAATTGCCCCCGGCATTTTACACCGTCTGCCAGCACTGAGAAAGCGTGGCCAATCGCCAATTTCCGCCCTTGGGATTGCCGCGAAGCAATGACGATTCAAGCGTCAAGCGCGGGTCGCGGTCGCCTGCTCGGTCAGCCTGGCCAGATCAGTCACCACTATCCTGCGATACCCAAGCCTGATGGCACCTGATTGCGCCAGCCGGCTCAGAATTTGCCCCATGGTAACGCGCGACACACCGACCAGGTTGGCCAACGCCTCCTGGGTGGTATGCAATTCCGGCCCGGATCGCCTGACCATACCGGCCAGCGCCCGCGCGACGCGCGCTTCAGCGGACAGCGAGCGATCCCCCTCGATCCGGTCCAGCGCAATGCGGAGCTGATTGCCGAGCGATTTCAAAAGCCAGCGGCCGAAATCGGGCTGTTGCTGGAAGAGCCGGTCGATCAAGGCAGCGTCGATCCGTATCAGTGCCGCGTCCGTTTCGGCCAGCACATCAACCTGACGTGGCATGCCCGTGAAATAAGCCAGTTCCCCAAACAAATCCCCCGGGCCAACCACCGCATAGACCGTGACGGTGCCGTCGGGCCCAAATCGGCAGATCGACACGGCACCCCTTTCCACCAGCCAGAACCCATCAGCGGCATCACCCTGATGCTGGATAATGGCACCAGCGGCAAAATGGCATCGCCGCCCCTCGCGGATCAGCAGGGCGGCCATGTCGCCATCGGCGCGGGTGGGGGCAATTTCTGCTAATTGATAGGTTCTTTGCATTCTTGTTCGGTTTGTCGCGCTATTCCCGGATTCGCAAGCGGCCAGTTGAGCAATCAAGCCGCACCAAGATGGGAGATTTGCGATGCCAATCGCAACATGGGTGGTGATTGCGATTTATCTGGCGTTTGGCCTGATCGAATTTCTGCGTTCCGACCTGTTTTCAAAGAGCGAACAATGCCGCAATGACGGCATCGTCGAAGTCATCTCGACGACCTTGCTGCTGGTTGTCACCCAGCCGCTGATCCTTGCGGGCGTCAACTGGCTCGGGTTACGATACTTCCCTCAATATCAGGGCGCGCTGAGCGGAATAAGCATATTCCTCGCCGTGCCGCTGTTCCTCATATTTGAAGACATGGTGCAATATTGGTGGCACCGTGCTTCGCACAGCGTATCATTTCTCTACAATCTTCACCGCGCGCATCACAACGCCCGCTATATGAGCGTGCGCCTGGTCTATCGAAACAACATTATCTATTATGCCTTGATGCCCAGCATCTGGTTTGCATCGACATTGGTCTATCTGGGGTTGGGTTGGTTTTACGCCGGCTATCTGATCATCAAATTATTGGTGATCATCGGCGCGCACAGCGATGTGAAATGGGACGAACCCCTGTACAATGTCCCCTGGCTCTCGCCGGTCATGTGGATCGTGGAACGCACCATATCGACGCCTGCGACCCACCATGCCCATCATGGCCGCCACGCCACTGACAGTGCGGTGCATTATAAGGGCAATTACGGGAACCTGTTGTTTTTCTGGGATGTGCTGTTCGGCACCGCCAAGATCACGCGGACCTACCCCCAAAGCTATGGCGTCGAGAACCTGCCAGACGCGACGCTGGGCCAGCAATTGCTCTGGCCAATCTTCCCGGAAAACAAGGATATCGATTGCCGCGTGCCGGGCGCATCGCCGCGCTCAGCCGCATAATCGCGCAAACCCGCCGCCGCCGCCAGCTACCTGTCGGGCAGATCGCTTGGGCGGATTCGGCGGATAGACGTTGACCAAAGCGGCATCATCGTGGCACTCGGCAAGCGCAATCAGGGGCCCAGCGTAAACCGCGCTGTTAACCCGTGCGTTGCCAAAGCCAGAAAACCGCGTTTTTTGCGCTTTTGCGGGTGTAGCTCAATGGCAGAGCAGAAGCTTCCCAAGCTTACCGCAACCGCAGATTTCTGCGGGTTTGCGCTGTAAAGCGACCTAAAATAAAATAAACAAAATCAGCCACTTAGAAATCTGCTGTAAAACGCTGCACGCCTAATTGCATCGTTAATCCACCTTGTTTTTGCAGCATGTTCTGGCGGTTAGTTCTCGGTCGGCTTGACCCAAAATCGGTCACTCAGCTTCGCTCCTGCGCTCCCCAAAACCGGACACTCGTTCATCTTGGCCACACGCGACCGCTGCGCACCCTAATTGTCGTCGTTCGACGCAACGCTCCGCGTTCCTAAAACTTGCCGTTCCTTTAGGATCTTGGTCAGCACCCGGGAAGGTCCGAAGCTGGGGCGCAAAGCTGCTCGGCGGTCAGCGCCCCAGTTGCGGTCATTGTCGGAACGTGGCCTAATCTCGACATGCCTGCTCTTGCCAATCTATCAAATACGACAACCCAGCGCTTTAATGAGCTGCTGCGTAAGATCGTGAAGCATCAGCCGGTTGAGATGCCCGAAGCCACTAAGCCGTTCTAGATCCGTGCAACTCGTTGCCCTTGCAGTATTATGCGTCTCGGGTTTGTGGCTTGTAACCATTGGCGCATTGATGGCGCTTGATCCGCAGCGGTGCCTCCACATTTTGTGACCTGCTCCCCTGAAAAGT
>MSXR01000013.1 GCA_002083655.1 Proteobacteria bacterium ST_bin14
TCTTGCCGGCCAGGCTGTCCTTGTAGATCGCATCGACATCGACCGTCAGCGTCTGCGCCACAGCAGCGGAAGGAGCGACCAAGGCGCCTGCAACGAGAGCAAGTGCCATCGTGGAGCTTTTCAGAAGAATTTTCATTTAGAAACTAGTCCCTACGTTGAAAGTGATGAGTTTATCATCGTCGCCACGCTGCTTGAGCAGCGCGCGGGCGACGTTAATTCTAAGCGGTCCGAACGGTGAATTCCAGTTCACACCGATTCCCACTGTGAGACGGGGCGAGGCCGAATTGCCGACAAAACGTTCGAGGAAAGGCTGAGTACCCGGCGCTACGGCATTAGCTGTCATGCCTACGCAATCTGCTCTATTTGTCGTCGTCGCAAATCCGACCGGACAGATCGTCTGAAACCCCGCATTGGGGTCTCCTTGCGGAACAATAAAGATGTCTTGGTTAGTGACGGGGTCTCTCAAAGGTAAAGGCAACACGGTCACCCGCCCGGTGACAGGATCAACCGAAGTCGGGAACACTGCCGTAGGCAATGGGCGGGTAATGCCGAACAATGCACCAAAATCCATGAAGATCGACGGACGAATCCCGAGTTCGCGCACACCGGCACCCAGCGGAATTTCCAGCTCAGCACGGCCAAGATAATAAGCGCGGCCGCCCAGCGGATCGTCCTGGAACTGGTTGCGCCCATCAATCACGATCTGGTTGCCATTGGCATCCACACCGTAAGCCAAACGCTGCACGCGCGGGCCAACGCCGCGAATGTCGAAACCACGGAACTGCGGCTCGCCTAGATAATAGCGATCGTTGATGCGAACCTTGTCGATCCCGGGACCACGGCCTTTGTCAAACGAAAAGATATAGGCAGCTTCAAACCCGACCGAAAAGATGAAGCCCGAACCGACGTTCCAATATTTATCCGTGTCGATGCGGGTGCGGATATAGTGTACGTCACCGCCAAGCCCGGCCAGATCCTGGCTGAAAATCGCGCGATTACCCGAACTCGGCCGCAACCGGCTATTCAGGCTGTCATATACCAGCGAATAACCGATCGACGATGTCACGCGATTGCCAACGGAATCGCAGATAAACCTTCCCGCCGCCTGCGGGTTACACGTACCGTCCGGATTCTGCAGGTTCGCGTCGTTGACGCCCACCTGATCATATACCAATCCATATCGGCCCGATAACGACAGATATTCGGTAATCGGAATGCCGGCGCGAATCTGGAAACCGGTTGATATCTGCGTATAGATCGTCTGGCGCTGGTTCCCGCTGAAATTGAACTGGTTCAAATCGCGGCGGAAAAGATCGCCGCCGACCGCAATCGTCTTGCCGAACAAATAGGGTTCGGTGAACCCAAGCTCAATCGATTTGGAAAATTGCGAAAGGCTGGCGCTGGCGCGCAATTCCTGGCCCTTGCCGCGGAAGTTTCGTTGCTTGATCGATGCCTGTAGAATGAAGCGTTCAAGGCTGGAGAAGCCGGCCGACAGGTTAAGTTCACCCGTGGAGCGTTCCTCGACATTGGTTTCAAGCACAACACGGTCGGGCGCCGAGCCCGGCTTTTGCGTGACTTCGAGCTTTTCCTGGAAAAAGCCCAGCGAGTTGATGCGGTCCTGCGAGCGTTTGACGAGGAAGCTGTTGAACGCATCGCCTTCCGCCAGGCGAAGCTCGCGGCGCACCACCTGATCCTGCGTCACGGTGTTGCCATTGATGTCGATCCGCTCAACATAAGTCCGCTTGGCTTCCGAAATGTGGAAGTTAATCGCCATGGTAAGCGCTTCACGGTCTGGCGTATATTCGGGATTTACCTCCGTAAAGGCATAGCCGAACAGCCCGGCAGTCTGGTTAATTGCTTCGATTGAATCTTCGACCGTCTTGGCGTTGTACCATTTGCCTTTCTTGGCGATCAACGACGATGCCAGCTTCTTGTTATCAAAGTCGCGGATATCACTGTCGACTGTAATGTCGGAAAACTTGTACCGCTTCCCTTCCTGCACCACATACGTGATGATGAAATCCTTGCGGTCTGGCGTCAGCTCGGCGACGGCCGACGTTACCTTGAACTCAACATAACCCTCGGTCAGGTAAAACTGACGGAGCTTTTGCTGATCATAGGCCAGTCGATCCTGATCATAGCTGGTGTTCGAGCTCAAAAACGTCGACAACCGTGCCTGCTTGGTTGCCATTTCGCCGCGTAGCTTGCTGTCGGAATAGACTTCGTTGCCGATAATGTTGATCTGGCGAACCTTCGATTTTGGCCCTTCCGAGATTTCGAAAACGATATCAACGCGGTTCTGGTCAAGCGCCACCATCTTGGGGCTGATCGACGCGGCAAAGCGCCCTTGACGGCGGTATAGTTCGATAATCCGGGTAATATCAGCACGAACCGCACTGCGCGTGAAAATCTGACGCGGCGCGAGCTTGATTTCCTTTTCGATCTTGTCGCTTTTCAGCCGCTTGTTACCCTCCAGGATAACGCGGTTGATAATCGGGTTCTCACGCACCTTGATAACGATTTCGCCGGTCTGTGCACCGTTGATCGTTACGTCGGCGTACAAGTCGCTGTTGAGCAAATCCTTGATCGCCTGATCGAGCGATTCATTGTTGAACGCCTGGCCAATGCGCAGCTTTGTATAGGATAGCGCCGTGTCTGATTCGATGCGTTGTGACCCATCGACCCGCAATGACTTGATCACCTTTACCGGCGCGTCAGCTGCGACTGCCGGCGCATCGGCGACAGCGCGCGGAGCCAGTTGCGCCGATGCTGTGCCAGGCAATGTTGATAGCATCGTCCCGGCCAGCAAAACCGCAACCGCGCGCACACCGAATTTGGAAACCTTGGTCGCTGTCACTATTTTACCCCAAACCGAATATCTATGCACAACGGCCCCAAGCCGCCCTGCCCCAAGCAGATCAGCCAATCAACCCGGCTAACCGATTACCCAACTGAGTCCATAGGCCCAAACTGCCAAGATCGTTGAACGTCACCAACACCATCAACGCCAGCACCGCCGCCAAACCACCGCGGAATGCCCATTCCTGCACATTTGCCTCCAGCGGCCGCCGCCGCACCGCTTCAATCGCATAGAACAGCAAATGGCCGCCATCCAGCACAGGCACTGGCAAAAGGTTAATGAATCCCAGATTAATGGAAACCAGCGCAATCAGGAAAACGAACGACGCCGAACCGAGCGCCATCTGCTCGCCGGATACCTTTGCAATGCTCAACGGCCCGCCAAGTTCCTTCACCGAGCGCCGTCCCGAGACAATCTGCCCGATCACATCGCCCATCATGCGCAAGATATTGCCCGTCTGGCGAATGGCGACCACCGGGACCTCAACCACGCTGACCGGCACCAGCGTCGCGGCGGTGCGGCCAATGCCAAGCCGTCCAATCTTGGGCTCATTCCCAAACCGGTCACGCTCGATATGGGTGCCAACCGTCAAATCCACGGATTGCGGTGCATTGCCGCGCACAAAATCGACGCGCACGGCCTGGCCGGGCCTGATCTGGATAAAGCGCACCATATCTTCAAAACTGTCGATGCCGCGCCCGCCCAGCGCCACGACCCGGTCACCGGGCTGCAGGCCGGCAATCTGCGCCGGACTGCCAGGCTGGATCGTGCCGACCACTGCAGGGGTGCGCAATTCACCATAGCTGAGCGCAAAGCCCATCAGGATCGCAATGGCCACCACAAAATTGGTCACCGGCCCCGCCGCGACAATAATCGCGCGCTGCCAGAGCGGTTTGGCCTGAAAAGTGCGCTCACGCTCCGCCGCGGGCAGCGCCAGCCAATCGGGATCGGGCTTGCTTGATGCGTCCATGTCTCCGGCGAACTTCACGTAACCGCCAAGCGGCATCCAGCCAAACTTCCAGCGGGTTCCGCGCTTGTCGGTAAAGCCGAACACTTCACGCCCGAAACCGATGGAAAATTCGTCGGCCTTCACCCCGAACAACCGACCGGCCAGATAATGGCCCAGCTCGTGGACGAACACCAACGGCCCGATCACCAGGATAAACGCCATCGCCGTATACAAAAAGCCCGGAGTCTGGATCAAATGACGCAATCCTTTACACGCGCATCGGCAAGCCTTCGCGCTTCGGCGTCAACCACCAGCACTGCTTCCACATTATCAGGAGCGGCCGGGTCGTAACGATTGAGGGTATCCTCCACGATTGCGGCAATTTCGAGGAAGCCAATTCTGCGTTCCAGAAAAGCCGCGACCGCCACTTCGTTCGCTGCGTTCAAGATGGCCGGTCGCGCACCGCCCGCCTCCAATGCTTCGCGCGCAAGGCGCAGCGCGGGAAAACGCACTGGGTCAGGTGCTTCGAAGTCAAGTCTACCAATCGATACAAGGTCCAGCGGCGGCATTGGCGCGGCCATCCGGTCAGGCCATGCAAGGCAATAGGCAATCGGCGTGCGCATATCGGGCGGGCCAAGCTGAGCGAGCACCGACCCGTCGACATATTCAACCATCGAGTGAATCACTGACTGGCGGTGCACAATCACCTCCAGCTGGTGATTGGCGACCGGGAACAGCCGTGCTGCCTCAATCAGTTCAAGCCCCTTGTTCATCAATGTGGCGGAATCGACCGAAATCTTGGCCCCCATCGACCAATTTGGGTGCGCCACCGCCTGTTCCAGCGTCATATGGCGCATTTCTTCGAGTGTTTTGTCGCGGAATGGCCCGCCGCTCGCCGTCAGGATGATGCGGCGAACCCGGTGGGGTCGCGCTGAATCGAAGCATTGGAAAATCGCATTATGCTCGGAATCAGCGGGCAGCAGCGTCGCACCATATTGCGCCGCTGCCGCCAAAATCACGTCACCGGCTGAAACAAGCGGCTCCTTGTTGGCCAGGATGATCGTGCCGCCCTGTTCAATCGCCGCCAGCACCGGTTCCAGCCCGGCACAACCGACAATCGCGGCCATCGTAACATCTGCGCCCATTGCCGCTGCTTCGCACAGTGCCTGCGCGCCGGCTGCGGTTTCGATGCCCGTTCCGGCCAATGCTGCGCGCAGATCGGCCAGGCACCCCTCCTCCGCCACCACCGCGCGCCGCGCATTGGTGCGGATTGCTGCGGCCGCCAGCTTGTCGACATCGCAGTTGGCGGTTAGCGCCAATACCTGGAAATTTTCGGGTTCCCGCTCAATCAGGTCGAGCGTCGACGTGCCGATTGAGCCCGTCGCCCCCAATATTGTTACCGTCTTCATGCCGTTAGTCCCCACGCCCATCCGGGCAACAATCCGCTCGCCATGTTTCGTATTTCGGGCAGCATCACCAGAAAAGCCGCGATTGGTGCAACCGGCATCAGCCCGTCAAGCCGGTCCATCAACCCGCCATGCCCAGGCAATATCGTGCCGCTGTCCTTTACGCCTGCCTGCCGCTTCAGCCAGCTTTCATACAGGTCGCCTGCCTGCGCCACCACCGCCAACAGCGGCGTGGCAAGCGTCAGCCGCAAGGGCAAGCCCCAACCGAAGTGCAAAACGGCACCAAATGCCCCAGCAGCAATGATGCCGCCTATAAAACCCGCCCATGTCTTGTTCGGGCTGATCATCGGAGCAAGCCGGGGCCCGCCAAATGCCCGCCCCACAAAAAATGCGCCAATGTCGCACATCCACACCAGCGCCATCGCCCAAATGGCGAACAATAACCCATCGGGTTGCTTGCGGATCAGCAACAACGCCAGCACCGGCAGCCCGGTATAGATGATGCCAAGCGCCAGCACCCGCCGCTTTGTGCTGACCAAGGTGAACACGGCCGCCGCCGCAATCAGCCCCAGCGCAAAAAATTGCGGGCCTGCCGCCAGCGGACACATGATCGCGAGTGGCACTGACAGCGTGAATTGCATCCTGCGCGCAGTCGCCGCGTCGGCGCCGGCAAGATTACTCCATTCGCCTAGCATCACGATGCCGATGATCGTTGTGATCAGCCAGAATGCGAAGCCCCCTGACCATAGGATCGCCAGGGCAAAGCCGACCAAAGCAAACCCAACCACAGTACGGGTTGCGAGTTCTTGCCGCCGACCGTTCGGTTGCGCCGCCGTCACAAGCCCCCAAAGCGGCGCTGACGCCGCCCAAAAGACGCCACCGCCTCTGCCAGACACGCTTCATCGAAATCGGGCCACAGCGTGTCGACAAACAACAGCTCAGCATAGGCTGCCTGCCAGAGCAAAAAGTTCGACAGGCGATATTCGCCCGATGTACGGATCAGCAGGTCGAGCGGCGGCAAATCGCTTGTGTCGAGCTGACTTTCGATCGCCGCTTCGTCAATCGCCGCGACATCAATTTGCCCCGCCACCGCCTGCTGGGCAAGCGTGCGCGCCGCTGCGGCCAGTTCGGCATGTGAACCATAATTCAGCGCAATCACCAGAATGGGGCCGGTATTGGCCGCCGTTCGCGCCAGCGCGTCATCAACCAGCGTGACGATATCAGCCGAAAACCGGCTGTAATTGCCAATCACGCGCAGCCGCACATTTTCCCGTACCAGTTCGTTCAGGTCGCTGCTGATAAACAGCCGCATCAACCCCATCAGATCGCCGATCTCCTCATCCGGGCGGCGCCAGTTTTCGGATGAAAAAGCATATAGCGTCAGCGCTTCAATTCCCAGCGCGCGCGCCGCGCGCGTCACCCGGCGCACCGCCGCGACACCCTGGCGATGCCCCTCAATCCGAGGCAGAAAACGCTGTTTTGCCCAGCGGCCATTGCCATCCATGATGATCGCAACATGGCGCGGCAACGCCCCCGCCCCACCGTCCGTTTGCTGTGCATTGGCGGGCAAGGGGATCACTTGCCCAGGATTTCCTTTTCCTTGGCACTGGCAGCCGCGTCGATTTCGGCAATCGTCGCGTCGGTCAGCTTTTGAACTTCGGTTTCGTGTCGCTTGCGCTCATCTTCGGTGACCAGATTTTTCTTTTCGTCGATCTTCAAGCTTTCCATTCCGTCGCGGCGCACATTGCGCGCGGCGATCCGCGCCTTTTCAGCATATTGGCCGGCCAGCTTGGCCAGTTCCTTGCGGCGTTCCTCGGTCAGATCGGGGATTGGAATGCGCAGCGTGGTGCCATCGACAATCGGATTCAGGCCAAGCCCGGCAGAGCGGATCGCCTTGTCGCATGGGCCCACATTGCTTTTGTCCCACACCTGAACGGACAGCATCCGCGATTCAGGCACCGATACCGTCGCCACCTGATTCAGCGGCATATGCGATCCATATACCTCCACCGTCACCGGATCGAGCAGCGAGGTGCTGGCGCGGCCGGTGCGCAATCCAACCAGGTCGCCTTTCAACGCCTCTACACTGCCGGCCATCCGCCGAACGAGATCGGCCTTTTCATATGCGGCCATGTTACTTCTCCGTCTGCTCGGTCTGGTTATTGACGATCGTTGACGTGCCCTCGCCGCGCAACACCCGGGCCAGATTGCCGGTCTCGCGGATATTGAACACGATGATGGGAATATCATTGTCGCGGCAAAGCGCCACCGCGCTGGCATCCATCACCTTCAGATCGTCAGACAAAACCCGCGAAAAGGTGAGCTGTTCGTATCGCACGGCAGTTGGATCATCCTTGGGATCGGCGTTGTACACGCCGTCCACGCTGGTGCCCTTGAACAGCGCATCGCAGCGCATTTCTGCCGCCCGTAATGCAGCACCCGAATCAGTGGTAAAATAGGGGCTGCCAGTGCCCGCCGCGAAAATGACGACGCGGTTTTTTTCCAGATGTCGTTCTGCGCGACGACGAATATAGGGCTCGCACACCGCCGCCATCGGAATCGCCGATTGCACCCGCGTTTCAACACCCAGATGCTCCAGCGCATCCTGCATCGCGAGCGCGTTCATGACGGTTGCCAGCATGCCCATATAATCGGCGGTTGCCCGGTCCATGCCCTTGGCCGCCCCCGCCATGCCGCGAAAAATATTGCCGCCGCCAATGACGAGGCACAGCTCATGCCCCGCATCCTTGGCCTGCTTCACCTCTCCGGCGACGCGCGCAACGGTGGCAGGGTCAATCCCGAAGGTCTGATCGCCCATGGCTGCCTCTCCGGACAGTTTGAGCAGGATACGCTTGAAATGCGGTACGGTCATTGGTCCAACTTGCGCTTGGGCGGGGAAGCGGCGCGACCTTAGTAGGCCCCTCCCACTGTGCCAAGCACTCATCCCGCAAGGGGGGCGTTCATTTCCGGATCAGGCACAGCCATTGGGCGCCGACCCATGCCGTCTTACTGAACAGAAAAAGGGCGTGCCGACCGCGCCGGCACGCCCCAAAGCAGATCAGTTAACGCCTGCTGCCGCGGCAACTTCTGCTGCGAAGTCGCTGACTTCGCGCTCAATTCCCTCACCAAGCTGAAAGCGGACATAATCCGTCAGCTCAATCGGGGCGCCAGCTGCCTTGGCGGCATTGGCGACCACATCAGCGATTTTGGTCTTGCCGTCCATCACCAGCAGCTGGCTAACCAGCGCATTTTCCTTACGGTATTTGGCGATTGCACCGTCGACCATCTTGGCAACGATATCGGCAGGCTTGCCGCTTTCCGCTGCCTTTTCGGTCGCGATTGCGCGCTCACGCTCAACCACATCAGGATCCAGGCCGTCTTCATGCAGTGCCAACGGGAACGCAGCGGCGATGTGCATGGCGATCTGCTTGCCAAGCGGCACCAGAACATCAGCACCCGCTGTGCTTTCCAGTGCGACCAGCACGCCGATCTTGCCCAGACCCGGTGCGGCAGCGTTGTGGACATAAGGAACGATCGCGCCGTTCGTCACTTCCAGCCGCCGTGCGCGACGCAGATTCTGGTTCTCGCCAATCGTTGCAATGTTGTTGGTGAGCACTTCATCAACGGTCTTGCCGCCCAGATGCGCTGCCTTGATGACATCAATCGATTCGCCCAATTCAAGCGCGACCGACGTTACGTCGCGAACAAACGTTTGAAACTGCTCGTTCTTGGCAACAAAATCGGTTTCTGAATTGACTTCGACCACGGCACCCTTGGTGCCCGACACTTCAACGCCAATCAGGCCTTCAGCGGCAGTGCGGCTCGACTTTTTGGCGGCAGAGGCGAGGCCCTTGGTTCGCAGCCAATCCATGGCGGCTTCCATGTCGCCATTCGCTTCGGTCAATGCCTTTTTGCAGTCCATCATGCCCGCGCCGCTCTTTTCGCGCAGATCCTTGACGGCGGCGGCTGTGATCTCGGCCATGTCTTTTATCCTTATCGTTTCGGAATATGGGTCTTTGGTAAATATGGTTTTGCGCTGAATACGGTTTTGAACGGGGGAAGGCTTGCGCCCTACCCCGTCCATATTTCAGTTCAGCGACGCCAATCAGGCGTCGATCTGTTATTCGCCTTCGACGGCTGCTTCGGGCGTCGCTGCAGCGGCGGCCATTTCAGGCTCTGCGGCAGCTTCCACCGGGGCTTCTGCAACAGGAGCAGCCAGTGCCTCTTCGGCGGGTGGCTCATCCATCGCTCCCAGATCGCGACCGCTTGCGGCCTGCTGCTGCTGACCACCGCGGGTCGCCGCAATCGCAATCGCTTCGCAATACAGGCGGATCGCCCGGCTTGCGTCATCATTGGCGGGGACGGGGAACGCGATACCATCCGGCGAGACGTTCGAATCAAGGATTGCAACAACCGGGATACCCAGTGTGTTGGCTTCCTTAATCGCCAGCTCTTCCTTGTTCGCGTCGATGACGAACATCACGTCGGGAATGCCGCCCATGTCGCGAATGCCGCCCAGCGACAGGTCAAGCTTGTCCTTTTCACGGGTAAGCTGAAGGACTTCCTTCTTGGTCAGCCCGGTGGTGTCACCCGACAGCTGCTCTTCAAGCGTCTTCAGGCGTTTGATCGAACCCGAGATCGTCTTCCAGTTGGTGAGCATGCCGCCCAACCAGCGATGGTTGACAAAATGCTGGCCCGAACGGCGCGCTGCGTCTGCTACAGGCTCCTGCGCCTGGCGCTTCGTGCCGACGAACAGCACCTTGCCGCCCGACGCGGTCGATGCCGCGACGAATTCAAGCGCACGTGCAAACAGCGGCACGGTCTGGCTGAGATCAAGGATGTGGACGCCGTTGCGGTCGCCAAAGATATAAGGCTTCATCTTCGGGTTCCAGCGGTGGGTCTGGTGGCCGAAATGCGCGCCCGTTTCGAGCAATTGCTGCATGGAGACGACTGGTGCCGCCATATGTATTTCCTTTCCGGTTTGTCCTCTGGGAAGCAAATATCCGATCGGGCCAAGCCAGACCGAACACCGGTGATGTGCGCTTCCCATGCGGGGTTGAGGCGCGGCGCTTAGCCGAGGTGTAGGCACAAATCAAGGGTTGGGCGTTGTTATATTTCGCGTACCCAATGATTGGAAGTCTGTCGGATGAATGATCTATCGAATCAACCTCTCGGTCTCCGCTTCGAGAGTATTGATGATACCCTCAACCATGCGAGAGATTTGGTCGAAAGTAGTAACAGCTTCGTAGTCAACCAATCGGCCATTGGAAAAGGAGATATAGCATTTGATGATGGCTTTAAATTCAGGATTAGGACCGGTTTCAGTAAGTTTTATGAATATGACTTCATCTTCAGAAATCCATTTCTGAAAGAACGTAAAGTCGCAGTTGCGTATAGCATAAACGCCGACATCTCGGGGGTTCAATCTCGTTTTGAGATGAATTCTGTGCTTATTGTTATTAGATATTTCAAGAAGCGATCGCAAGAGATCGTTTCCCTTTCCTTCCTTTTCGTCTCTCCAAAAGGGCTGGAAAGACTCCAATGTGACGTGCAATTGTTTGGGGATGCCAGAATACAGGTTTTTACCCTTCGTGGGGCGCAATCTTCGTTGCAGGTCAGCAAGGTTTGTACCGCTGGGGAAATTCGTTTTATCAGGATTGATGCTCCCTACAGAAATAGCGGCGGCATGAGTGGCCATATCCAGGGAGTTCCGGAGGTCATTAAGGATTCGGTATGCATGACGCCGGATGTCCTCTGTTGGCTGGGACAATATTTTAAGGATACCGACCTTTTCGAATCGACTGGTGCCCATTCGATAACTGACAGCGTATGGGTGGCTATCGAGGAAAGTAGCGCAAGCTTTCTGGAAATTGTCGATGTCAGCATCTGCCCACCGCCAAGTCGATTTAGCATCATCGAAAGCTTTTAGGGTCACACTGCTCCCCGCGGGCGCTGATTTGATATAACTTTATCTATCACCTCATCGGCCTCGGTGGGGTTTAGTTCGCCAGCGTCGATTAGCTCTTGGGCGGTTTTTCGGAACATCTCCGATTGCCGCTCTTGAGTGAGCTTCTCCTTCTTTTTCGGCATGGCCATCAGGCTCCGATACGAGTTGTTTGATAGGTGAGCCGCTTGCAGACGATACCCGCCAACAGGCGATCGGCGCGATCCCCATCGTTGCAGCCAAGAGCCTGACGGTTGCTGTAGCGGAAATCAAATTCCGCAAGATAGCGGTGCAAATGCTTCTCGGAGCAATGCTGATAGATGCCGCGCATCCCGCGCTTGAAGATGCTGAAAAAACCCTCGACGGTGTTGGTATGCAAATGCGGCTTGTACGCATCGACATACTCCCCACCGAGGTGATTGACGGTGCCGTGACCGGAAAACGCATAGGCGAAGTTCCGATAGACCCGCGCCTCGTCGGTCATCAGGAAAGCCTCACGCGACAGGTTCTCCGCGAGGATCGGGCCGATCGACTTTGCGCTCACGTCGGGCAGCACATAGCTGCGCGCCGCGCCCGAATTGCGGTCGATCAGCGAAAGCACTTTCATCTTGTGTTGGAAGCCGCTGCGCTGGGGCTTCACGCCCTTGAGGTTGCCGATAAAGGTCTCGTCGGCTTCGACCATGCCGCCGCCCGAACCGAACGGCTCAAAGCCACCCGAGCGCATTGCTTCGCGGATACGGTGCGACATGAACCAGGCAGTCTTTAGGGTAACGCCAAGGGTGCGGTGGAGCTGGTTGGAGCTGATGCCCTTCTTGCTCCCCGCGATCAGATACATCGCCTGCAGCCACAGGTTCATGGCGACGTGCGACGATTCGAAAATGGTACCGATTTTCACGGTGAAGGGCTTGCGGCACTGGTAGCACTTGTATGCGCCTACGCGGGTGCTCTTGCCCTGCATCTTGCTGATGCGCTCCACGCCGCCGCAATGCGGGCAGACCGGACCATTCGGCCAAATCCGCGCCTCTACATAGGCGTAAGCGGCTTCTTCATTGTGAAAGTGCGGGGCGGAAAGGGCAGATGCCATCGGGTGTCTCCAGATCGTGGATTCACCCTACGTTCCCACTTTGGGTACGTCAAGTATAATAATGCGAAGGGTTGACAGTTGGAACATGAGTGGAACATAAAGGGATTGTAGAGCGTACATGGAACGGAAATCCCAGGCCGGATGTTGATTGGTCAGGGTTTTTGCAACCCTTGGAGTGGTTTGATGATAATTGCCCTGTTCAGCCTCACCCTTTTCGCCGCCGCGCTCTGGGCAATTGTGGCCGTGATCGCGACGACATTGTTGCCGGCCATGCCGCGAATCATCGCGCTTCTGCGATCAGGCCCGATCGATGACCAGCGTGCTGCAATAGTTCCTTATGCAAGCGCTTCGGCGCGCACGGTACGGTCAGGCCGTATCATGGCGCCTGCACAACGCCGGGTTGCCCCACTGCGCGCTGCCGCTTGATCCGGGCATAGCTGCGCACGCTGATTGGCATCGAAGCGAGATAGACGGCACTGACCAGCGTCAGCGTATGCCACGGCGCCGAAACCAGCGCCGCGCCGACCAGCACCACCGCTGCAATCGCTTCAAACCGGATTGAACTGCGCAATCGGAACGATGACCAGCTGAACGTGGCGATGCTCGATACCATCAGCACCGCGACAAAGGCGATCCACGGGGCGACGATCCATGCTGATCGGAACACCGCTTCCCCCGTCCAGAACCACAGATACAGCGGCAACATTGCCAGACCCGCCCCGGCTGGTGCGGGAATGCCGGTCAGGAAACCGGCCGATTTATGCGGCTGGTCCGACGTGTCGATCGCGGCATTGAAGCGCGCGAGCCGCAACGCGCAGAACACCGCGAATACCAGCGCGCACAGCCAGCCAAGCTGCGGCAGGGTATTCAGCGACCACAAATACAGGATCAGCCCCGGCGAAACGCCAAACGAGATCGCATCGGACAGCGAATCGAGTTCCGCACCGAATCGGCTTTCGCCGCGCACCATCCGCGCGATTCGCCCATCCAGCCCGTCAAGAACCCCGGCGATCATGATCATCGTCACCGCCAATTGCCAATCGGCAGAGATCGCAAACCTTATTCCTGTCAGCCCTGAACAAAGCGCCAGCGCGGTAACCGCATTGGGCGCCACCGCGCGCAGCGGCAGCCCGCGCACCGGGCGGCGCTGCCCCCCGTTCATGAAGCGCCCTTGGCCTGCCCGCCAACGCTTACGCTAACAAAGTTCCCAACGCGGCTTGCAACCGGGCTCATTGCGCAATTCCCGAAGGCGTTATGCCACCGACCCGGCCCAAAACCGTCTCACCCGCCACGCTGCGCTGACCCAGAATGACCTGGCACGCGACATCATCAGGCAAATACACATCAACCCGGCTGCCAAAGCGAATCAGCCCAATCCGCTGGCCCGAAGCGACCATGTCGCCAGCCTTCACAAAGCCAACAATCCGCCGCGCAATCAGGCCGGCGATCTGGGTAAAGCCGATCTTGCGGCCATCGCGCCCTTCAACCACGATATGCTGGCGTTCATTCTCATCGCTCGCCTTGTCGAGATCGGCATTCAGGAATTTGCCAGAGATATAAATGACCTGGCGGATCGTGCCTGCAATTGGCGTGCGGTTGATGTGCACATCAAACACGCTCATAAAAATGGAAACGCGCACCAACGGGGCGGCCCCAAGCGCGTTTTCCCCGGCAAGCTCGGGCGGCACCGGCATGCGCTGGATCATCGTGATCAGGCCATCAGCAGGCGCAATGATCAGGTCATCGCCCTGCGGCGTCACCCGCACCGGATCGCGAAAGAACAGCGCTACCCACACTGTAAGGCCGATCAACGGCCACGTCACAAAATCCCAGACCACCAGAGAAAACAGCGCCACCGCGCCTGCGATCAGCACATATTTGCGCCCTTCTGGATGCACATCGGGGATCCGCCAGGTAACGCTTGGTGCGTCGGGTGGGGTGTTCGGGGGTGTTTTTTCGGGCAATGCCATCGTTCTGCTGTACATTGCGCAGTGCAGCACTTCAATGCGCGCACCGGAAACAGCCACAAAGCCACGATTCAGACGCTGTAGAGGTTGATCACCGCCTGCCTTCATCCTAGACGGCGGTGATATTCCCTCCCCAAGGACAGGCGAGCAATCGATGGCGAAAATCAAGGTGAAGACGCCCGTCGTCGAAATCGACGGCGATGAGATGACCCGGATTATCTGGCAGTGGATCCGCGAGCGCCTTATCCTTCCCTATCTCGACATCGACCTCGATTATTACGACCTGGGCGTCGAGAAGCGCGACGAAACGGACGACAAGATCACCGTGGAAAGCGCGCGCGCGATCCTGAAATACGGCGTCGGCGTCAAATGCGCGACGATCACCCCGGATGAAGACCGGGTGAAGGAATTCAACCTCAAGAAAATGTGGAAATCGCCCAACGGCACCATCCGCAACATTTTGGGCGGCACGATTTTCCGCGAACCCATCGTCATCAAGAACGTCCCCCGCCTGATCCCCAACTGGACGCACCCGATCGTGGTCGGCCGCCATGCCTTTGGCGATCAATACCGCGCGACCGACTTCCTCGTCCCCGGCCCCGGCAAATTGCGGATGGTGTTCGAAGGCGACGACGGCACCGTCATCGACCGGGAAGTATTCCAATACCCATCGCCTGGCGTTGCGCTGGCGATGTACAATCTTGACGATTCGATCCGCGATTTTGCCCGCGCATCGATGCATTATGGCCTCAATCTGAAATGGCCGGTCTATCTGTCGACCAAGAACACCATTCTGAAAGCCTATGACGGCCGCTTCAAGGATTTGTTTGCTGAGGTTTTTGAAAGCGAATTCAAGGATAAGTTCAAGGAAGCTGGCATTGTTTACGAACACCGGCTGATCGACGACATGGTTGCCTCCGCGTTGAAGTGGCACGGCGAATTTGTGTGGGCGTGCAAGAATTATGACGGCGATGTGCAGTCAGATCAGGTCGCGCAAGGGTTTGGCTCGCTGGGGCTGATGACGTCGGTGTTGCTGACGCCGGATGGCAAAACGGTGGAAGCAGAGGCGGCGCACGGCACCGTCACCCGCCATTTCCGCCAGCACGAGCAGGGCAAGGCGACATCCACCAACCCGATCGCATCGATTTTCGCATGGACCGGCGGGTTGAAATATCGCGGCAAGTTCGATGGCACGCCAGAAGTAACGGCCTTTGCCGAAACGCTGGAGCGGGTGTGCATCAAGACGGTCGAAGACGGCCATATGACCAAAGATCTGGCACTGCTGATCGGCCCTAACCAACCCTGGATGACGACTGAACAGTTTTTCGAACAGGTTCGCGTCAACCTTGAAGCCGCGATGGGTGTTTGACCTCCGGCTGGGTGATGGCAGCGGCGGGGATGCTCGCCGCTGCGTGCCCAGCCGCCATTTTGGCGCAACCAATTTCTGCGGGTTGGCATGAAAACTTGCCGGAGCTTATGCTTCGGGCTGACATTCCGGGCCGTAATGTCGATCTGATGAGCAAAAAAGCCCCGACAGTTACCGCATTCCGCTGGGTGACAAGCGCATCGCCAACGACGAACGGCTGAGGCTGACCTTTAAATAGCATATTCAGTGGGTGGGATAACGCCAGCCCCCGGAAGCGCCTGCCGCGTTGCACAACATGAGTGCAACCTCAGCCAATCCCCGCTAGTCTGCGCCAATGCCCATTGGATTAGACAATAACGGCTTTTCAGACGCCCTCGTCATTCTGGGCGCCGCAGGATTGGTGATTCCGGCATTTACGCGGGCAAAGATCAGCCCGATTATCGGCTTCATCCTGGTCGGCGTGCTGGCGGGCCCAAGCGGATTTGGCCGGCTGGTCGTCGATTATCCGTGGCTGTCGCACCTGACGATCAGCGACCGCGCGGCGATTGACCCGTTTGCCGAGTTCGGCATCATCCTGCTGCTATTTTCCATCGGCCTCGAACTCTCGTTCAAGCGGCTATGGTCGATGCGCAGCGATGTGTTCGGCGTGGGTGCTGCCGAAATGATCTCCTCCGGGCTGGTCATCGGTATCGCGATCCACCTGCTTGGCCAGTCCTGGCCGGAGGCGATCACGCTGGGGCTGGCGCTTGCATTATCATCCACTGCGCTGGTGGTGCCGATCGCGGGCGCGGCCAGCGTTATCGGGCGGGCAGCATTTTCGATGCTGTTGTTTGAAGATCTGGCGCTGGTGCCGTTGTTATTCGTGCTTGCCGCACTGGCACCGGGCGCGTCAGGCAACGGCCTTGCGGTGGTGGGGCTTGTCGGTGGCGGCATTTTGACGATTACCGCCATCTTTGTGGGCGGGCGCATCCTGCTCCCCCGGCTGTTCGCGCAAGCGGCCCGCACCAAAAGCCCTGAATTGTTTTTGGCAGCATCGTTGCTCGTCGTCATTGTCGCCAGCCTGGCGACGACGGCGGCGGGGCTATCACCGATTGTCGGTGCGCTGCTGGCGGGCCTGCTGATTGCCGAAACTGATTATCGCAGCGAGGTGGAGGTGATTACCGCGCCGTTTCGCGGGCTGGCACTTGGCGTGTTTCTCATCACGGTTGGGATGAGCCTTGATCTGAAGCTGGTGTTTGAAAACTGGGGCGCGCTGGTCGCCGGGCTTGCCGGGGTCGTCGCGGTGAAGGCAATCGTCACCGCGCTGCTGCTGAAAGTGAATGGCCAGCGCAATGCGGTGGCCGCCGAAACCGGGCTGTTGATGGGCAGCCCGTCCGAAACGACGCTGATCGTCCTTGGCGCGGCGGCACAGGTGCAACTGATCGGCCCGGCAACGCTGAACTATTGGCAGACGGTGACAGCACTTGGCTTGACGCTCACGCCATTGCTCGCGTGGATTGGCCGACAGGCCGCGCAGCGGATCGAGCGGCGTTCGGGCACGGGCCTTGGGGACATTGCCGTGCCGCCGGAAGGGCCCGGTGCCGTGATTATAGGCTTTGGCCGGGTTGGGCGCATGGTGGCTGATATGCTGACGGTGCATCACCAGCCCTATCTGGCGGTTGAGGCGGATATTGATGTGTTCATCGCCGCGCGGCGCGAAGGCTATCCGATTATTTTTGGCGATGTCGCGCGGCCTGAACTGGTCGACCGGCTGAACCTGGGGCGGGCGAGTGCGCTGATCCTGACAATGGATGATCCGGTGTTGACCGTGCGACTAACCGAGCGCGTTCGCGGCTGGGTGCCAGAACTTACCATTGTCGCCCGCGCACGCGACGTGGACCATGCAGCAGAGCTTTACCGTGTCGGCGTAACCGATGCAGTGCCAGAAACGCTGGAAAGTTCGCTGCAGCTATCCGAGGCGGTGTTGACTGACATGGGCATTGCGGTGGGACCGGTGATTGCATCGATCCACGAAAAGCGCGATGAATTGCGCAAGGAAATCAAAAACGCCGCCGGAATCGAGCGGGCACCCCGCTTTCGTCGACTGCGCGACAGGGATCAGGATCGTCCGGCCTGATTTGCGTGTTTTAATCGCAAAAACATGCTGCCCGCGCCGTTCACCACGGCTGCGCACATGGGCTTAACCGCGCGAGCGCATTTTTCAGGCCATGATGTTCAAGGCCCTTGCCGCGTTAACGCTGGTTCTCGTTGCGGTCGATTACGCGGTGACCGGCGGCAGCTATAGCAGTGCGCTGTTCAGGGACGTGGTCAGATTTTTCAGGTGGGTTATCGAATCGGGGCAGAATTCGATCTTTTCGCAATAACCCTGACGGGAAAAATCCACGCCCCCCGCAAAGCTGCGCGTCGAAAGCGCTTTGGAGCGCCTCTCGACCGCACTGTCCAAAATGATGTCGGGCTGGGAAGCCGGGGCTAAACACCGTGGTCCACATCAAGCTCGCGCACTCTGCGGGCCTGACGTGCGGCATCCACCAGCGTGCGCATTTCCTCGCGGATAGTTCGCGCGCGCGGGATATCGCGCAACACAATTGATCCCCCCTGCGTGGTCGGGTCACTGGAGCTGATGGTGATCGCGCCGATATCAGCCCATTGGTTGATCAGCGAATAGGCGACCGTTACGTCCTTCACGCGGTAAAGTTCGATCTCATCGATTTTCTTGTTGAGAATGCCGGTGCGGATAATCAGCCGCTGATCGGTCAGTTCATACTGGGTGGCGATGTTCTGGAACCAGCGAATCGCAATGATTACCAACCCCACGCCAACCAGGCACAACAGCAATGTACCCAAACCGGCAAGGCTGCCAACCAGCCACCTGCCGGTGCTGGCGCGGAACGATTCGATCGGCTTTTCCATTATCTGCTCCGCAAAAATTCCAAATGGTGTTGTCAGGCAGTGGCGGGCATCGCCTCCAGCGCTGCCGAAACCGCCGCCACGGCATCTGCCGCCCTTGCGCCGTCAGGCCCGCCACCCTGCGCCATATCGGGCCGCCCGCCGCCGCCCTGCCCGCCAAGGCTGGCCACGGCAACGCGGAGCAGATCGACCGAATTATGGGTGCTCACCAGATCCTGGCTGACGCC
This sequence comes from Proteobacteria bacterium ST_bin14, assembly GCA_002083655.1. GTDB lineage: Bacteria > Pseudomonadota > Alphaproteobacteria > Sphingomonadales > Sphingomonadaceae > Sphingomonas. The sequence goes on from MSXR01000013.1 coordinate 18,711, forward strand.
AATAGCAACCGAAGCGCGCCCGTCATTCACCGCGACGATCATGGCAATGCCTGAGCCGATCCGGGCCTTCACATCATCAACCGCGCCGCGCAGACCCTTGGGGTCGAGCCCATCGATCACCTGGCCGACAAAATTCACCCCGCCCACGCGTTCGGGCCCGGCGGGTGCTGCGCCGCCGCCACCGCCCAGCGCGAGTGCCTTTTTCGCGTCCGCCAATTCGCGTTCGAGCCGACGGCGATCCTCCACCAGCGCGGCCACCCGCGCCGGCACCTCATCAGGGGAGGCTTTCAGCACGCCAGCGGCTTCGCGCAATTTTTCGTCGCGGTCGGCGAGCCATAGCCGAGCCGCCTCACCCGTCAGCGCCTCAATGCGGCGGATACCACTGGAAACGGCGCCCTCCGCAATGATCTTGATCAGCGCGATATCGCCCAGCGCGTGCACATGCGTGCCGCCGCACAGCTCCACCGAATAGGCCGAATCGGCGGCCCCGCCCATGGAGAGCACGCGCACTTCATCGCCGTATTTCTCACCGAACAACGCCATTGCGCCAGCGGCAATCGCATCATCGGGGGTCATTAACCGCGTCGACACGGCCGCATTGCCGCGAATCTGGCGGTTCACCTCAGCTTCGATATCGGCAATCTCGGCCGCGCTCAGCGCGGTTGGATGGGAGAAATCAAACCGCAGCCGCTCGGGCGCGACCAGGCTGCCCTTCTGGCTGACATGCCCGCCCAGCCGCGTGCGCAGCGCCGCGTGCAGCAAATGTGTGGCGGAGTGATTGGCGCGAATCTGGTCACGCCGCTGAGTGTCAATTGCCAGGTGGACACTATCGCCCACCGCAATTTCGCCCGTCTCAATCACCGCATGGTGCGCATGTAGGCGACCCACCGCCTTAGCGGTATCGCGCACAGTGGCGCGCAAGCCGCGCTCGCCGGAAATGATTCCCGCGTCGCCCATCTGCCCGCCGCTTTCGGCATAAAATGGCGTCTGGTTGGTCAGGATTGTTACCTCGCCAGTGCCCGCGCGGTCAACGCGCGCGCCATCCTTGAGCAGCGCGATCACGCTGCCCTCGCCGACATCGCTGGTATAGCCGGTAAATTCGGTGCCGCCCGCTTCCTCGGCAATGTCAAACCACACATCGTCAGATGCGCGTTCGCCCGATCCTTTCCACGCGGCGCGGGCTGCACGCTTTTGTTCAGCCATCGCGGTATCGAACCCGCTCCGGTCGACGCCATACCCCTGCGCGCGCAGGGCGTCCTCGGTCAGATCATAGGGGAAGCCGTACGTGTCATAGAGCTTGAATGCGGTTTCACCGGGCAAGGTCGCCCCCGCCGCCATTCCCGAAGTCGCCTCGTCCAGCAGCTTCAGGCCATTGGTCAGCGTGCGGCGGAATTGCGTTTCCTCCTGTGCCAGCGTCGCCTCAATCAGCGGCTGGGCGCGCAGCAATTCGGGGTAAGCCGTGCCCATTTCGGTCACCAACGCGGGCACCAGCCGGTGCATCAGCGGGTCTTTAGCGCCCAGCAGATGCGCATGCCGCATCGCCCGCCGCATGATCCGTCGCAGCACATAGCCGCGCCCTTCATTGGCGGGCAGCACGCCGTCTGCCACCAGAAAGCCGCTGGTGCGCAGATGATCCGCAATGATCCGGTGGCTCGCCTGCGTATCGCCGGTCGACGGGGTGTGGGTGAGCGCACTCGATGCGGCGATCAGCGCCTTGAACGTATCGGTATCGTAATTGTCGGGTACACCCTGCATGACGGCGGCGATGCGTTCCAGCCCCATGCCGGTATCGATCGACGGGCGCGGCAAAGGGTTGCGCGTGCCATCCGCCGATTGCTCGAACTGCATGAACACCAGGTTCCAGATCTCGACAAAGCGGTCGCCATCCTCGTCGGGACTGCCCGGCGGGCCTCCAGCGATGTGCTCACCGTGATCGTAGAATATCTCGGAGCACGGCCCGCACGGCCCGGTATCGCCCATCGACCAGAAATTATCGTTGGTGGCGATGCGGATGATGCGACTGTCGGGCAGTCCCGCAATCTTGCGCCACAGGTCGAACGCCTCATCATCGGTATGATAGACGGTGACCGTCAGCCGGTTGGGATCAATGCCCCATTCGCGGGTGAGAAGGTTCCAAGCCAGACTGATCGCGCGTTCCTTGAAATAATCGCCAAACGAGAAATTCCCGAGCATTTCAAAGAATGTATGGTGCCGCGCGGTATAGCCGACATTGTCCAGGTCATTATGCTTGCCGCCCGCCCGGACGCATTTTTGGCTGGATGTGGCGGTGATATAGGGCCGCGTCTCCAGCCCCGTGAACACGTTTTTGAACGGCACCATGCCCGCATTCACGAACATCAGCGTCGGATCATTATGCGGCACCAGCGGCGCCGAGGGCACACGGGCGTGTCCCTCGTTTGCGAAATAGTCGAGGAAGCTGCGGCGGATGTCATTGGTCGATGTCATGACGCTGACTTAGGGCGATGCGCGCTTGTGCTCAAGGGCAAGGGTTACCGTGTCAGCCGATCGGTGCATCCAGGCTAACCGGGGGCACGCTGAACCATTTCGGCCCGGTATCGGTCATGTGGAAGCAATCCTCCATCCGCACGCCGAATTTACCGGGCAGATACAGGCCCGGCTCGTTGGAAAAGCACATGCCTGCAGCCAGCGGTGTCGCCTCACCATGGACCAGATTGACCGGCTCATGCCCGTCCATGCCGATGCCGTGCCCGGTGCGGTGGGACAGGCCAGGCAGCTTATAGCCGGGGCCATAGCCCGCGCCCTCATAAAACCGCCGCACCGCATCATCGACCGCCCCTGCTGGCGTGCCGATGGTCGCAGCGGCATTGGCGACCTGCTGCCCGCGCGCGACATCATTCCAGACTTTGCGTTGTTCCGCGCTCGCTGCACCGAAAACGACGGTGCGCGAGATATCGGACTGATAGCCCTGCACCGTACAGCCACAGTCCATCAGCACGATTTGGCCGTCACGCACGCGTTGCGGCGCGCTGCTGCCATGCGGATAAGCGGCAGCCTCCCCAATCAGCACCAGCGCAAATTCAGGCGCGCCGCCCAGTTTGCGGGTGGCGGCGGTCATCAACGCGCCAATATCTGGCGGGGTCATGCCCTTTTCGATTCGGGGGTGGGTCCAGCGATAGGCGGCCATGGTCACATCAGCCGCAGCTTGCATCAGCGCGATTTCGGGCGCGGTCTTGATCATCCGGCAACCGCGAATGACAGGGTTGGCCGACACCAGTCGCGCCGATGGCAGCGCCCGCGCCAACCCGTCAAACGCAAAGAACCGCGCCGTCTCGTCAATCCCCACCGGCTGTGCAGCCAGCTTTCGATCACGCAGGAACCCCGCCACGCGCTCCAGCGGATTTTGATCCTCCTGCCACACCCGCACGTCCGCCGGGATCGCCAGCGATTGGCGCACCGAAGGCTCTTCAAAAAACGGGGTGACGATGCACGGATCACCCTCCATCGGAATGATTGCGGCGGTCAGCCGCTCGCTGCGGCCCCAGCGCACGCCAGTGAAATAGGTCAGACTCGCCCCCGGTTCGATCAGCACTGCACCGATACCGTTGGCGCGCATCAGCGATTGCGCGCGGGCAATGCGGGCTTGACGTTCTGCAGGGGTGATGCCGGCGATGCCGGACGTGATGTCGCTGAGGTTGGCCAGATCGGGTTCGGCGGCGCGCAACAGCGCAGACATGCCCAGCAGCGGTAGCGCTGCACTGGCGGCGATCAACTGGCGGCGCGAAAGAGGCATGACGGACTCCGATATTGGGAGACCAGCGATACGGCGCGGAACCCAGTGGCGGCAATCCCCCCTTCTGGCTGCAGCCCGGCAATTACCTCGAATCGACCGTGATTGGTGGCCAAATCGAGCGAAATGCTTGACCCGGGCGCGACAATCCCCTTCGCTGTCGGGCAATTAACTGCAGGGGAATGTGCGTGGGCAAGCGATTGACGTGGTACATCATGGGTGCGTTGTTGCTCGGCGGGTTGCTCGGCTGGGCGCTCAATGCGAGTTGGAGCGGCACACCGGAGGGCGACCTGTGGTTAAAGCGCGCGGACTATTATCTCGACATCCCAACCCAGATGTTTCTGCACCTGATCAAGATGATCATCGCCCCCCTGGTTGTCTCGACCCTGGTTGTCGGCATCGCGCATATGGGCGCCGGCAGCGCGATCGGGCGGGTCGGACTGAAAGCATTTGCGTGGTTCGTCAGCGCCAGCCTTGTCTCGCTGACGCTGGGGCTGCTGATCGTCAATCTGCTCCAGCCCGGGGTCGGCGTGAACCTGGCGTTGCCTGCAGTCGACGCATCGAGCGGGGTCGACCGATCAGCGTTCGATCTGGCCAAGTTCCTGATCCACATCGTGCCGACGAGCGCGCTAGATGCTATGGCAAGAAACGACCTGCTGCAGCTGGTGGTATTCTCGCTGTTCTTCGGCGTCGGCTTGGCTGCGGTGGGAGAAGCGGGGGCACCGCTGGTGCGCGGGCTCGAAGCACTCGTCGCGGTGATGCTGACGGTGACCGGCTATGTCATGCTGTTTGCGCCAATCGCGGTATTCTGCGCCATCGCCAAGGCGCTGGCGACCAATGGCGTCAAGATCGTCGGCGATCTCGCGATGTTCATGGGGAGTTTTTACCTGGGGCTGTTTGTCCTTTGGGCATTCCTACTCGGTGCCTGCTTCTTGGTGATCGGACGGCGCACTGGCACGCTGATCCGCTATCTGCGCGATCCAATCTTGCTCGGCTTCTCGACCGCATCGTCCGAGGCCGCCTATCCGCGCACGCTCGATGCGCTCGACCGGTTCGGGGTGCCGCCCAAGATCGCCAGCTTCGTGCTGCCACTTGGCTATTCGTTCAACCTCGATGGTTCGATGATGTATATGACGTTCGCGTCGATCTTCATCGCCCAGGCTTATGGCATCGATCTCAGTTGGACCACGATGATCCAGATGCTGTTGATCCTGATGATCACCAGCAAAGGCGTTGCCGGCGTGCCGCGCGCCAGCCTAGTCGTCATCACCGGCACGCTGACGCAGTTCAACATCCCGGAGGCGGGCATCCTGCTGATCCTGGCGGTCGACCAGTTCCTCGATATGGGCCGCTCTGCGACCAATGTGATCGGCAACGCGGTGGCGAGCGTGGTCGTGGCGCGGTGGGAGGGGCAACTCGACGATCCGGCCGAAGCCGAACCCGATGTGCGGCCAATCGCGTCGCCGGTGACGCCAGAGCGGGATAGCTTCGTGCCGGAGTGAAGGTGGATGGTCAGGGTAGCGCGCTAGGCATAGGCGTAAGGTCCGCCCTTCGCGAGTGCAGTCTTATAAGCGGGGCGGGCATGGATTTTATCGAGCCATGCGGTGATCGCCGGGCGTGAACCATCGAGGCCGGCGCGAGACCGCGCAGCCTCCAGCGGAAAGCTCATCATCACGTCGGCCGCGCTGATTTCGTCACCCGCAAACCACGGCCGCGAGGCCAGTTCCGCCTCAAGATAATCAAGATGAACGGTGAACATCGGGGTCAGCCGCTTCAACGCTGCCTTCCCGAACAGCGGGACCCGCCCAACCACCAGCATCGCGAATAGCGGCGGCATCATTGATCCTTCGGCATAATGGATAAACTGGCGGTAGCGCAGCACCGAATCGCGATGCACCATCGGCCCCATTCGGCCATCGGCCTTTTCCACCAGATATTCGACGATCGCCCCGGTTTCTGCGACCACCACCCCGTCATCCTCAATCACCGGCGATTTGCCGAGCGGGTGGACCTGCTTCAATTCGGGCGGCGCGAGCATCGTCTTCTTGTCCCGCTCATAACGCTTGATCGTATAGGGCATGCCTAGCTCCTCAAGCAGCCAGATGATCCGCTGAGACCGTGAATTTTCGAGATGGTGGACAGTAATGGTCATGGGGCAGGCTCCTGATGGCGCGCGGTGCCGGTTTGATGCCCTGCCCTTGCCCGCCATTTTAGCGCGCAAGGAACAGCAAGCCGACGTTACACAACGCAATCTAGATCGCTTCGCGACGCTCGGATAGCCAAACCGGATAGGGCAATGCGATTGGCGTGCTGGGCGCGGTGATGCAGGTACGCGGCATTTCTTTTGAAGCCGGATCACCATGACGCTCATTTTTGATGTTGCGCGATTCGCGGCGCAATCGAGCCGCCTGTGGCGAACGCCAACATTGCTGCGCGGTTAGCTTGCCCGGAATCGCAGTGCTTTGGAATTCCCCTGCCACGCCAACGCACCAACCCCTGCGCTACCAAGGCCCCGCGCAACCTAGCCCCGCCGCAAAACATGAAAGGCCCACCGACACGGGTGGGCCTTTCCAGTTATTGCAGCGCAGACGCCCCAAGGAGCATACGCCGCCGAAATTCTTCGATATCGCGAAAACTTACATATCGTCGTCGCTATCCGGCTCTGGGCCGGCCATCATTTCTTCGGCAACCTTGTCGGTGCGCGCGCGGATTGCCAGTTCGAGGCGATCCGACATTTCGCGATGTTCGGTGAGATAGGTTTTGGCGTTCTCACGCCCTTGGCCGATGCGGACACTGTCATAAGAGAACCATGCGCCGGATTTTTCAACCAGCCCCGCCTTCACCCCCAGATCGAGAATCTCGCCAATCTTGGAAATACCTTGACCGTACATGATGTCGAATTCGACCTGCTTGAATGGCGGCGCGACCTTGTTCTTGACGACCTTCACACGCGTCGTGTTGCCGACAATATCCTCACGATCCTTGATCTGGCCGGTGCGGCGAATATCGAGGCGGACCGACGCGTAGAATTTCAGCGCATTGCCGCCCGTGGTCGTTTCAGGATTGCCGTACATCACGCCAATTTTCATCCGCAGCTGGTTGATGAAAATCACCATACAGCGCGAACGGCTGATCGAACCGGTGAGTTTGCGCAACGATTGCGACATCAGCCGCGCCTGAAGTCCGACATGGCTGTCGCCCATCTCGCCCTCAATTTCAGCGCGCGGCACCAAGGCTGCCACCGAATCGATTACCAGCACGTCAATCGCGTTTGAGCGCACCAGCGTATCGACGATTTCCAGTGCCTGTTCACCCGTGTCGGGCTGTGAGACGATCAACTCGTCAATGTTGACGCCCAGTTTCTTGGCATAAACGGGGTCAAGCGCGTGTTCTGCATCGACAAAAGCCGCAGTGCCGCCATTTTTCTGCGCTTCGGCAATCACATGCAGCGCCAATGTGGTCTTGCCCGAACTTTCCGGCCCGTAAATCTCAATCACCCGGCCGCGCGGCAAACCGCCAACGCCGAGCGCAATATCGAGCCCGAGCGATCCGGTTGAGATCGATTCAACCTGCATCGTCTCCTTTGAGCCGAGCCGCATCGCCGATCCCTTGCCAAAGGCACGATCAATCTGTGCGAGGGCGGCGTCGAGCGCCTTTTGCCGCTCTGCGGCTGCCTTGTCCGTGGATACCGCCATTTTGCTGTCGATGACCTTCAATTGAGCTGCCATTGTAAGCCTCCGTCGCTAAACCGAACATGCCGGATGGGCAATGCATGGATCGTCTGTACCCATAATGTTCTTAGTGAACAAGAGGGGAACATAATTTTTTAGAAATTATTATTTGCAATGGCCCGGCGGGCTTGCCAGCGCCGACGCCGTTCGCCACCCATGTCGCATGACATCCATCGCCTATTTCGAAGTGCTGACTCAAGGTGGCATGCTGGCGCTGCTGGGGCTGTGGAGCGCCATCCTGATCCGCGATCACTGGCGGTTGATGACGGTGAGGTTCGCGCTGGCGATGAATATCGGCATTGCGGCTTATGTTTTTCATACATTCCTGATCGCTGATCTGTTGTCGGTATCCGCACCCGGTTTCTTTTGGTTGTTCGCCCGCAGTTGGTTTGATGATGATGCGCGGATCAGACCGTTGCATTTAATTGTGGCGCTCATTCCCATCTTGCTCATTGGCATTCTGGAAAGCGGTATCGCGGGGCGTGGATCGGCCAGAGTGCTGGTTGATGCGATGATGCGGCTGATGATGCTGGGATTGGCGCTTGCCGGGCTTTGGACGGCATGGCGCGGCCGCAAAGACGATCTGGTTGAGCCACGCCGCCGGTTTCGTACCATGCTGATTGGATCGGTGGGCGGCTATACGGTGTTGGTCACCGCGCTGGTGCCGTTCGTAAATGCCGGGTTGCTGCCGCAAAGCGTGGCGACGATTGTGACATCGGGCACGCTGATCGTCACGTTTGGCTGGTGTTTTGGCATGCTGGCGATGCGTGATCAGGATTTGTTCGCGCCCGCAATGCTGGTCGGCGCGTCGCAAGATGCGCCTAGCAGCCCCATGCTTGTCGCCCTGGCCCGTCGGCTCGACACCCATATGCGCACCGAGCGCCCCTATCGCGCTGATGGGTTAACGATCGCGGCGCTGGCCAATCAACTTGGCGAGCAGGAATATCGGATGCGGCGGCTGATCAACGGGCATCTTGGCTATCGCAACTTCGCCGCGTTCCTGAACCGGTATCGGCTGGATGAAGTGCGTGCGGCGCTGAGCGATCCGGCGCAGCGGGCGGTGCCCATCCTCACGATTGCGCTGGATGCAGGGTTCGGGTCGCTTGCCCCGTTCAATCGCGCCTTTCGCGAGGCGGAGGGGATGACGCCCAGCGCCTATCGTCAGGCCCAAAACTGATCGATTCCGGAATCGATCAATCGCGTTTCAACCCCGCGCGGCGGGGCGCCTGATGTTACGGCATGGCGATCTCGTCACCGCGAGGGAGCTACAGATATGATCGACCTTATCCCGACGGCCACGGCAATCATTGCCGAACTGGCCGATTCTTTCGTGTTCAACTTCAAACGCTATGCGATTGCCGCGACGGTGATTGCGATACTGGTATGGACGTTGAAGCGCACCGCATGGCGCAGCCGCCAAATCCAAAAACGCAGTCCGGGCTTTGCCGATTTTCGCCGCGAGTTTCTGGCATCTGTTGGTGCGATCATGGTTTTTGCGGTGCTGAACATTTTTCTGAACTGGGGATTCCGGATCGGCATTTTCCACGATTACCAGGGCACGCAGAGCCTGTGGGTGGTGGCGCTGTTCTTTGCCGCGATGACGCTGGGCCACGACACATATTATTACTGGACTCACCGGGCGATGCACACGCGGTTGCTGTTTCGCACAGTCCACCGGTATCATCATCGTTCGGTGACGCCATCGCCCTGGACCGCGTATAGCTTTTCGCTGCCGGAAGCCGCGCTGAACTTCATCTATCTGCCGGTGTGGCTGTATTTCATCCCAACGCCGCAGGATGCGATCTGGTCTTATGTGATCTTCCAGATCATCCGCAACACGATGCAGCACGCCGGGCTGGAACTCCACCCGCGCGGCACAGCTACTCACCCGATTGGCAAATGGATCGTCACCACCACGCACCATGACATGCACCATGGCGGGGGCTTCACCCATAATTATGGGGCGTGGTTCACCTTTTGGGACAAGCTGATGGGCACGGAGCACCCCGCCTATGTCGACACGTTCAACCGCGTCACAGCGCCCGCAGGTGCTAATGTTCCCGACACCCCTTGCCCGAAGGGCACGCCCGCGTAAGAACGGCGGCTATGACCAGTCTCGACTCCTTCATCACCGGCCTGCCCAAGGCCGAACTGCACCTGCACATAGAGGGCAGCCTGGAACCCGAGATGATGGTGGCGCTGGCCGCGCGCAACCGGGTGGCGATTCCGTTCAAGACTGTAGAGGAAGTTCGCGCAGCCTATAGCTTCACCCAGCTGCAGGATTTCCTCGACATCTATTATGCGGGTGCAGACGTGTTGCGCACTGAGCAGGATTTCCACGATCTGGCGCTCGCCTATTTTGATCGCGCGGCAGCGGACGGTGTGGTGCATGCGGAGATTTTCTTCGATCCGCAAACGCACACGGATCGCGGCATTCCGTTTCAGGTGGTGGCTGACGGGCTGCTGGCCGGCATGGCGGCAGCACAGGCAAAGCACGGGATGACCGCGCAATTGATCCTGTGCTTTTTGCGGCATCTGGATGAGGATGCCGCCTTTGCGACGCTGAAAGCCGCCGATCCCTGGCTTGATCGGATCGCTGGCGTTGGCCTTGATTCGTCTGAAATGGGCCACCCGCCCGAAAAATTCGCGCGGGTGTTTGGAGCAGCAGGGGCGATGGGCCTGAAGCGCGTCGCCCATGCCGGGGAGGAGGGCCCGCCTGATTATGTGTGGCAGGCGCTTGATATGCTGGCGATTGACCGGCTTGACCATGGCAACCGCGCGCTGGAAGATCCGGTGTTGATGGCGCGGCTGGCGCGGACCGGCATGACGTTGACAGTGTGCCCATTGTCGAACCTGAAGCTGTGCGTGGTGCCCGATATGGCCGCGCACCCGATTGACGCGATGCTGCGCGCTGGGCTGCGCGCAACGATCAATTCGGACGACCCGGCCTATTTCGGGGGCTACATCGCCGACAACTACCGCGCGGCGGCGGCAGGGCGGGCATTATCGCGTGCCGATCTGGTGCTGCTGGCGCGCAATTCCTTTCTGGGTTCGTTCCTGCCGGATGATGCTGTGGCCGGGCACCTGACCAGGCTTGATGCCTATGCGGCGGCGCAGTGATGCCGGTTTTTACCCCCATTTCGCAGGAACGCTTTGTTGATCACGTCATGGTGCTGGCCGCACGGATCACCGCTGACGATTGGGTGCCATCCTATTTGATCGGCATCGGCCGCGGCGGTCTGGTGCCGGCGACTTTCCTTAGCCATGCCTGCGGTTTGCCGATGCTGTCAGTCGATTATTCCAGCAAGGTGGAGGAGTTTGCGGACGGTGCGCTCGCCCGATTGGCGGCGCGAACCCGAGGTGGCGACAAGCTGCTGTTCGTCGACGATATCAACGATACTGGCGGCACGATCAGCCGGCTGCGCTCAATTTTGGCCGAACAAGGAGCCGTCGCGGGCAGCATCCGTTTTGCAACGCTGATCGATAACAGCCGTTCGGCCGAGCGGGTGGAATATCATGCCGACATTATTGACCGGGCGGTGACAAAGGACTGGTTTGTGTTTCCCTGGGAAGCCGTCGCCCCGCAGGCAACGCTGACAGAGGATGCCGCGGCGGTGCCAGAACGGACTGCCTGATCAGGCTTGCATGGGCTCAAGCCCAGCGATTGCCCGCTCCATACTGTCCATCGTGAACGGCTTTGACAGGACGGCTCGGTCCTCAAACCGCTCGGCAATCCCACTGCCGCTGCCGCCGCTGGCAAACATGAACGGTACGCCTGCTGCGGCCAGCGCATCGGCAATCGCGTCACTGGTTTCGCCGCCCGTTAAATTGACATCCAGGATGGCAGCATCAATGCCGCCGCGCGCAACCGCCGCCAGACCGTCAGCAACGCAATCGACCGGCCCGACGATTTTTTTGCCCAGAAGTTCAAGGAAATCCTCGATCATCATCGCAATCAGAGGTTCGTCCTCAACGACTAAAATGGTGTTCAGCGACATCGCCCGGCTTAGAGCCTAGTTATGCCGCCGCGCCAAGCATCATTTGGCGGCCAGCGCATCACGCGCGGCCTCAGCAAGCTGCTGCACTGAAAATGGCTTGGCGAGGAAAGCGACATTGTCGAGGTCAATCGATTTGCGCAGTTGTTCTTCGGCATAGCCCGACATGAACAGGATCGGCAGATCGGGATACTGCTCGCGGGCGTGGCGCACCATTGTGGGGCCGTCCATCATCGGCATGACCACGTCTGAAATCAGCAGATCAGGGCGCGGATGGGTTTCCAACAATTCAAGCGCCGCTTCGCCATGTTCGGCGGTCAGCACGGTATAGCCCTGGCGGGTCAGCGCGCGCTCGGCAACGGCGCGCACCATATCTTCATCCTCAACCAGCAATATCGTGCCACTTCCCCATAGCTCACCCGCCTTTGCCTTGGGCGGCGACGGGGCGGCCTTTGCCGGCGCCGCCGCAGTGTGGACCGGCAGGTAAATCGTGAATACCGTGCCCTGCCCCGGCCCCGCTGCCGTTTTCGATTCGGCAAAAATATAGCCGCCCGATTGCTTCACGATGCCGTACACCGTGGACAGCCCCAGCCCGGTGCCCTTGCCAACTTCCTTGGTGGTGAAAAACGGTTCGAAGATTTTCGGCAGAATATCCGGCGCAATACCGGTGCCGGTGTCCGATATCCTGATTGCGGTATAATCGGCGACCGGCAATATTTCGGAATCCATCGCGCGCACATCAGCCGCCGTCACGGTCAGCGTCTGGATGGTCAGCGTGCCACCGCCGCGCCCATTCTTGCCCAACATCGCATCGCGCGCGTTGACGGCCAGGTTCATCACCACCTGTTCAAGCTGCCCTGGATCAGCGCGCACTGGCCCCAGATTGCGGCCATGCGTTACCGTTAGCGTCACCGTTTCGCCCAGCAGCCGCTTGAGCAGGTTTGACACTTCGGAAATCACGTCGGGCAATTGCAGAATTTGCGGCCGCAGCGTTTGCTGGCGCGAAAAGGCGAGCAATTGCCGCGTCAGGCTGGCTGCGCGGTTTGAATTGGCGCGAATCTGCTGGATATCGTCATAATCGCTGTCGCCGGGCGAATGGCGCATCAGCATCAAATCGCAGTGGCCGATGATGGCGGTGAGGATGTTGTTGAAATCATGCGCCACGCCGCCCGCTAGCTGGCCAACCGCTTGCATCTTGGTTGCTTGCGCCACTTCACGCTTCAGCCGGTTTTCCTCGCCATTATCCTTCAGGCTCAGCAGCACAGCCGCCTCCCCCAGCCCCCGCGCACCGGCGATGGAAAGCGCGACGGGCTCATCAGGCCGGTCACGCAGCCGCACCGCCATATCGGTGCTGTGGGTGGCACCGCCAGCAAAGCGGCGCACGGCATCTGCCACCGCCGCCTTGTCCTCACGCACCACAAGATCGCCGGGGTATAGCGGCGGGGCGGCGGGATCGACATCGGCTGCCCGCACAAACGCGTCGTTCATCTGGAGGAAACGGCCCTCCCGGTCGATCAGCGCGATCCCGAACGGCATCAGCGACACCAGGCTGCGGATATGCGCCGATGCGCCCGCGCCAATTGCCGGGCCGGCCGCTGCCTCTTCGTCGAGCAGCGCGACGAGCAGCGGGGCGTCATCCCCCTCAATAAACGGGATTTGCACGACGCGTAACGGTGTACCGGCCAGTCCCTCGCGTTCAAAGCGGACCATCCCCTGTCCGTCCGTCACCAGGAAACGCGCGAAATCGCGGCCCGCAATCGCGCCTTCCTCATGCCCCATCGCGCGCAACCGGAACACGCGATTAGCGCTGCGGATGCGCCCTTCTGCGGTAATCAGCGCGGCCATGATCCCGCTGGCCGCCAGCCGGTTGCCAATCGCGCCAACGATCATGGCCTCCATGTTCGTCGCCAGATCGGCGCCTTGTGCGCCTGCAAAGCGCCAGACAAGCATATCCTCTGCCGCCCCGGCGCGCTCAACATGCGCCGCGATTGGCCCGGCATCGATCATCAACCGCTCGACGTGAGCACTGCCGTCACGCCACGCCGTCCGCCCGGCGTCTGCAAGCGTTGCGATTCCCGCTTCGCCAACCGGCAGGTTCGGCGGCGTGGGATAGCCATTGAAAACCGCCTGATAGCGATCATTGGCGCACACCAGCCGACCTGCGCGGTCCGTAACCGCAACAGCATCAGGGGTGGCAGCTGCCAGCGCGCGCGCCACTGACCAATCAATGTCGATTTCGGCGGCGGCAGCGGGCGCAAAGGCCGTTCGTAGCACCACCACCGTGCCGGCCAGCACGATCGCCGCGGCAACAAACCCCGCCGCGAACACGGCATCACCCACCACGCCCAGAATTACCAGTGCTGCCGCAACACCGCACCCCACCGCGATCATCGCAGCGGTAAGCAGCGACCGCGCAGCCGGGGGGGACGAGGTTGGAATACTAGCCATCCCCCCTCTTTGGCGCGGCTTGCGTTGTGGTCAAGCAGCTAGCAGCGCTAGTTGACGGACAAGCTTACCAAATGCGCACGCGGCTTTCCGGCTTGAGCACCAGCTTCTGACCGTCTTTGGGGGCAAACGCCGCATACCAGGGATCAAGATTGCGGACGATCCACGCGCGCTGTTCGCCCGGTGCGTGCGGATCGGTGAGCAGGCGGTTGCGCAAATCGGCCTCACGGTGCTTTCGCCGCCACACTTGCGCCCAGCCCAGGTAAAAGCGCTGATCGCCGGTCATCCCGTCAATCACCGGCGCATCCTTGCCGCCAAGCGACGCGTGATAGGCGTCATATGCGGCGGACAGCCCGGCCAGATCAGCGGTATTTTCGCCCAGCGTCAGGCCGCCCTTCACATGGAAACCCGGCAGCGGCTCATATGCGTCATATTGCGCAACCAGCTTGGCAGTGCGCGCCTTGAACGCGGCGATATCAGCATCGGTCCACCACTGGGTCAGTTTGCCGGTCAGGTCATATTTTGAACCCTGATCGTCGAAATGATGGCTCATTTCATGGCCGATGACCGCGCCAATACCGCCATAATTCACCGCCGGATCAGCCTTGGGATCAAAAAATGGCGGCTGCAGGATCGCAGCCGGAAAGGTGATCGCAACCAGCGTCGGGTTGGCCTGCGCGTTCACCGTCATCGGTGCCAGGCCCCATTCCCAGCGATAGATTGGCTTGCCAAGCTTGGCGGCGTTATAATTTTGCTGCCAGCGATTGGAGCGCAGCTTGTTGCCGAATGCGTCGCCACTGCGGATCATCAGTGCCGAATAATCACGCCATTTGTCAGGGTAGCCGATCCGCGGCGTAAACGCGGCAAGCTTGGCATGTGCCTTCACCTTGGTTTCGGGCGACATCCATTCCAGATTGTCGAGCCGAACGTTCATCGCCGCGATGACATTCTTGACGAGCAGATCCACTGCTGCCTTGGTCGCGGGCGGGAAATAGCGCGCGACATAGATTTTGGAGACATCATCGGTAATCGCGCCGGATGTCCAGCTGACGGCACGCTTCCACCGCGCCTGTTGTTCGGGCGTGCCGCGCAGCACCGTGCCCGAAAAGGCAAAATTTGCGGCATCAAAACGCCGGGGCAACACATCGGAAAAACTGTCGAAAGACCGGATGATCAACTGATCCTTCAGCACCTCAACCGGCGTCGCGGCGATCAGTGCGGCCATTTTGGTGATCGCGGTCGGCTGGCCAACCACCACCGATTCAACCGGTGTACCGACACCTGCAAAATAAGTGGCAAAATCAAAACCCGGTGCCATGGACTGCAAATCGGCAACGCGCATCTTGTTATAGGTTTTGTCGGCGTCACGGCTTTCAATCCGCGTCCAGTGCGCGCGCGCAATCTCGGTTTCAAAATCGACGATCGCCTTGGCGCGCGCCGCCGCTCGTGGTTCGCCAGCCAGGGTAAACATCTTGGCGATATGGGTCTGATAGGCGGTACGCGTTTCGACCAGCTTGGCATCGGTGCTCAAATAATAATCGCGGTCAGGCAGGCCCAGCCCGCCCTGACGCACGCTGACGGTGTACACATCAGGTTGTTTTTGATCCGCGCCAACACCGCTGCCGAACGGCACGCTGACGCCATTACGATCCGCCTGCGCGACCAGCGCGGCATAGCCTGCCTTGGTCTTCAGCGCCTTGATCTGGGCAAGCCATGGCATAATCGGGGCCAGCCCCTTTGCCTCAATCGTCTTTGTATCGAGATAGGTGGCATAGCCGCGCCCGATCTTTGATTTCGGGTCTTTCGCCGCTGTCTCCAGCAACCCGCGCGTGCGCAGTTGCGATACATCCTGCAGCACATCAAACGCGCTATAGCTTGGCTTGTCGGCGGGAATTGCTGTGTTCTTCAGCCAGGTGCCGCTGGCAAAGGCAAAGAAATCATCACCCGGCGCCACGTCAGGCTGCATGCCCGCTGCGTCAAAGCCGTAGCTGCCGATCTCAGGCCTGTCCGCGCTTTTTGGCGCACTGGCCGCCGCTTGCGGCTGCCCCATGGCAACGCTGGCCAGCGCGCCGCTGAGCGCCAGGGTGGAAACAGCGGCGATCATTCGCAGTGGACGCATGGCAAAACTCCCCAAGTCTCAATTTTTATTGCAATGGAAAGGGCGGCTCCACGCGAAGCCGCCCTTGAAGATTACCAGATGCGGATACGGTCCGCCGGGGCCAGATAAACCTTGTCCCCCGGCTTTGCCCCGAATGCCGCATACCAGGCGTCCAGGTTACGCACCGTCGCCGTGCGGAATGGACCGGGCGAATGCGGATCCGAAAGCAATTGTGATCGCAGCGCCGGCTCGCGGAACTTGATGCGCCACACCTGCGCCCACCCCAGATAGAAACGCTGATCGCCCGTCAGCCCGCCAATCACCGGTGCCGGCTTTCCCTTCAACGACCGGTGATAGGCATCAAGCGCCACCGTCAACCCCGCCAGATCGGCAATATTTTCGCCCAACGTCAGCCCGCCCTGCACATGCTGGCCTGGGATTGGTTCATAGGCATCATATTGTTTTACAAGCTTATTAGTGAATGCATCGAAGCGCTCGACATCTTGGTTGGTCCACCAATCAGCCAATTTTCCGGTTGGATCATATTTGCGGCCCTGATCATCGAAATGATGGCTGATCTCATGACCGATTACCGCGCCAATACCGCCATAGTTCACCGCCGGATCGGCCTTTGCATCAAAGAACGGCGGCTGCAAAATCGCCGCCGGGAACACAATTTCGTTCATCGGCGGGTTGGCATAGGCATTGATCGTCATCGGCGTCATGAACCATTCGGTCCGATCGATCGGCTGGCCCAGCTTCGCCAGATCGCGCTGATACTCAAACAGGTTCGCGGCCGCGACATTGGTGACCAGATCATCGCGCGTGATGTTCAGCGCCGAATAATCGCGCCACCGGCTGGGATATCCGATCTTGGCGGTGAATGACGCCAGCTTGGTGCGCGCCTTCACCTTGGTTTCAGGGGCCATCCATTCGAGTTTGTCGATCCGCGCACCCATCGCGGCGACGACATTTTTTACCAGCTCATCGGCCTTGGCCTTGGATTCAGCGGGGAAATAGCGGGCGACATATTCCTTGCCGATTTCCTCGCCCAGCCCGGCGCTCACCAGGGCAACGCCGCGCTTCCAGCGATCGCGCTGTTGCGGCTGGCCCGACAGCACCGTGCCGTAAAACGCAAACACCGTGTCGTCGAAGCTTTTGGGCAAATAGCCGGCATAGCTGCGCGCCAGGCGGAGCAGGGCGTAATCCTGCAACACGGCGACCGGTGTTTCGGCAAATACCTTTGCCTCGCCCGTCACCGCACTGGGCTGTGCGACCAGGAACGTCTGTTGATTACCGACGCCCAGCGCGTCGCGCATTTCCTCCCAGGGATAGCCGGGGGCCTTGGCAGCAAAATCTGCCGCTGACCATTTATTGTACGTTTTGTCGGCATCGCGCGATTCAATCCGCGTCCAATGTACCGTCGCCAGGCTCTTTTCGAACGCGAATACTGCAGCCGCGCGCGCTTCCGCATCGCTTTCACCCAGCATGCCCAGCATCTTGACCAGATAGGCCTGATAGGCGGTGCGCGCCGCCGACAGCTTGGCATCGTCTTTCAGATAATAATCGCGGTCAGGCAGGCTGATTCCGCTTTGGCCGACATTGACGATGTAGTTTTCAGGGGCCTTGTCATCCTGCCCCACGCCAACGCCGAACAGCCCGCCAACGCCGTAGCGTTGCAGCTTTGCCATTTCCACAGCGAGCGCGGTCTTGTCCGTCGCGCCCTTAATGGCGGCAATCCACGGCTTGATCGGCGCAATACCGCGCGCTTCGATTGCGGCCTGATCCATGAAGCTGGCGTAGTAATCGCCAATCTTGCTGCCGGGTTTGGCGGCTGCACCGTCGAGAATGACCCGCGTTTGCGCCAGTGAGCGATCCTGCAGCATGTTGAACATGCCATATGACGCCCGATCAGCCGGAATTTCGGTTTTGCTGTACCAAGTGCCGCCAGCGAAAGTGGCAAAGTCTTCGCCCGGTTTCACGCTGCGGTCCATGCCGTCAATGTCAAAGCCAAAGCTGCCAATTTCGGCGCCGGTTTTGCTGGCGGATTTGACAGGCGTTTGGGCGGACGTTTTGGCTGGGGTTTTTGCGGCCGGCGCAGCTGGCGTGGCGCCGTTGCGGGCAAGTGCGCCGCCGGTGAGCGCAACGGTGGCGAGGAGCGAGGTAACGAAAACAGACTTCCGCATGGGGCATCCTTAAAGGAGGTTGGATGCAGCAGGTTTTAAGCCAACGCCAAGACGTGTCAAATCTGTAACATGCGTAACTATATGTCTTTTTTAGCCACGATCTCGCATGATTCTACCCTGTTCGCGCTTCCAATCGCGCTCTTTGATCGTTTCGCGCTTGTCATGGGCCTTTTTGCCCTTGGCGAGAGCGAGTTCCACCTTCGCGCGCCCCTTTGAATTAAAATAGATCATCAGCGGCACCAGAGTCATCCCCTCGCGCGCGACGGCACCGTGCATCTTGTTGATCTCACGCTCATGCAGCAGCAATTTGCGCGCGCGCTTGGGCTCATGGTTATACCGGTTGCCATGGCTGAATTCCGGAACATTCGAATTGACCAGCCAGACCTGCCCGTCTTTCACTTCGGCATAGCTCTCTGCAATGGAGCCGGTGCCCGCCCGCAGCGCCTTCACCTCAGTCCCCGTCAGCGCGATGCCCGCTTCGAACACCGTCTCAATCGCATAATCAAACTTCGCCCGCCGGTTTTCGGCGACGATCTTGGTTTTTTCAAACGTGGGGGGTTTCGGGCGCGCCATAAGGGAGCGGCATGTAGGCGCGCGGTGGCGGAAAGGGAAGCGCTTGGGTTGGGTGGTGGGGGTGGAGCGAGGTTGATGGTTTAGCGAGGGTCGGTTTATGCAAATCTAGCAATAATCTTTCACCCGACGTCTTCCAAATCAATTCGCTGCAGATTTCCTTAGAACATTGACTGGTCTCCGCGGAATCCTGTACGAAAGAGAATTCGATAAGCGTACTTTTCGGCACGTTTTCTAGGCGTTTTTTCAGTGAGAACCATTTGAATGGCAGACAAGGCCGCGCCATGGGAATTCGTAGAAGCTGCCGTTACCGCGATACTATCGTGGATAATACTCGCCGCTATAGCGATTATAATTTCTGGAAAACTAATATCTAAACGTGTTCCAATCGGAATATTTGATGAAGCAAAATTTGAAATTCCACTTTTAATATTTCACATTGAAGCCCGAGGTGAAGAAGTAACGACCGGCTTTGTATCTTTTATTTTAAGTTTATTTTTGTGTATTTTTTTGGGTGGAAACCAAGCCTACCTTTTATTCAAGGAGCAAGCTGGGGTTGATATTGGCCAGTGGAATTCTCTTTGCGTGATAGCAAGTTTTCTTTCTTTACTTGTTGCCACGATCATTTGTATCGTTGCGCCTTTTGTAAAAGGTTCGCCTGTGATTCAACAGAAAGACCGAGCAGAGGTAATCCGATTATTAGAGGAAGTTAATAAATGACTGTCGTGCCTCACTACGCAACTAAAGACGAATCGAATACCGATCGTGGAAAAATAGTTGCCGTAGTAAGTGGAAAGGGCGGGAGCGGCAAAACTATGTTTGCCGTAGCCTTAGCTCAAGGAGCGGCAATAAACGACAAGAAAGCAATTTTAGTCGACACTGACTTTGCCACAGGAGGACTCACCTACTATTTGACATTTCGTGAGTTTTCTAACGCGCGAGTCGGTCTTTCAGATTTTCTCGGATCCCGACCTACCGACAAGCCCCTATCGGATTGGGCGGCAGTCGGCAAATCAACGCGACGCGAAGAAGATTGGATCTCGAATGTTAAGCTCGCGCCAATAGGCGATCAGCGTCGTTTCCGAGAAGATATGGATAACGAAATCGAACTGGCCGTTCGAAACGTTCTTAATCAAGCTGTTTATATTAGTGATCTCGTTGTGGTCGATTGTCGCGGAGGAATAGATAGCCAATCTATCGCAGTTTGCCGTATGGCCGACGAGATAATCGTAGTAGTAGAAACAGATACGACATCAATTCGCGCCTCGCAGCACCTCGCTGACATTCTTTCCGATGAGAACATAAAGCAAAAGGTGGTGGGTTTCGTTCTGAACAAAGTTATGGATGATCCAACTCCTCTCGCAAAGACAGCAAGCGCGCTACTTCGTTTGGATTATTTAGGCGCTATCCCTTTTGACATTGAAGCGACGAGATCTTACATTCAGGGGCTTATTCCTGATAGTAACACTTTATTTGCTAGGCATGTTTTCGCTATACTACCTAGAATATTTTCAGATTTAGAGAAAATATCAAATATTAGAGTATTGGACGCGGAAGAATTCGGATCTGTAACATTAAGAAGTCCCGAGACTAGGCTCGGAGGTCTGATATTACTATCTCTTGGCTTGTATCTATCTGTTGGTTTTATGTGGTTTGCATATCTTGATCTGGACTACATAGGTGGAATAAGATTTAATATATTTCAAATTCTATTTGTAATATCTCTGGATTTTATTCTTTTTGCAGGTCTATCTGATGCAATAAAGCAAAAACTCGGACAGTCTTATCGACAGCAATACTCAGTTTTCCGTTTATTTTCCAAATTGATGAAGAAATACTGATTTTTTAGCGTAAGTGTTTTTCACTCGTTACGATCTTATCATCGAACAAGTCTGAAAATTCATGGCGCCGCACTTTGCAGGGCAACCAGTAGCGATTAAGGGCGGTAGTAGGGAGTTAACCTTCACCCCGTGATTGCTTCACGCCCTAAACTAACCCCGCCACCGCCAGTGCTGCATCCACCGCCCGCTGGCTCGCCTCGCTTGGCCAGGTCATTGGCAGGCGCAGGGCGCAGGGGAAGCCGGGGCGTATTTTGGTCATCGCGTATTTGACCGGGCCGGGCGACGCATCGGTAAACATCGCCAGATGCAGCGGGAAAAGCCGGTCGTGGAAGGTGCGCGCCGTTGCCACATCGCCCGCCGCCCATGCCGCCTGAAACGCGGCGCATAGCCGCGGCGCGACATTGGCGGTGACGGAGATGCAACCGACCCCGCCCATCGCGTTGAACGCCAGCGCAGTCTCATCATTGCCTGAAAGCTGAATGAAGTCCCCGCCACACGCCAGCCGCTGTTGCGTTACGCGCGCCAGATTGCCGGTGGCGTCCTTTACCGCGACAAAGCTTTGCGGATAGGCGGTGTGCAGCCGCGCCATGGTTTCCACCGCGATGTCTGTCACCGTGCGGCCGGGCACGTTGTACAGCATGATCGGCAAATCACAGCTGGTCGCCACTGCTGCAAAATGCTGGAAAATCCCCTCCTGGCTCGGGCGGTTATAATAGGGCGGCACCATCAGCGCACAATCTGCCCCTGCCGCCTTGGCAGCGCGGATATTGTGGATCGCAACGCGCGTATCGTTCGATCCCGCGCCCGCAATCACCGGCACCCTGCCCTTCACCTGATCAACACACACCGCAACGATGTGAAAATGTTCTTCAACGGACAGCGTGGCTGCCTCTCCCGTTGTGCCGCACGGCACCAACGCTGATGATCCTTCGGCAAGCTGCCACTCGATCAGGTCGCGGTAAGCCGCCTCATCAAACGCCCCATCGGGGCCAAACGGCGTCACAAGCGCAGGGATTGAGCCGGAAAACATGATTTTTTGCTCTATTGTTGGGGCGTATCAAAATGCGCCGAATTAATGATCTTTCGGACGCGACAGATAGTGGCGAATCACGTAACATGGCAACATGCTGGCTTTCCTCTCCAAATCGAGCCTGCTTCTGGCAGGGGTATCCGCAATTGCTGCAGCGCTTGGCGTGCCGCAGGATCAGCTGGATGCGTATCGCGCCCAGTTGGAACGCGTGCCAATGTCAACCGAGGCAACGGCAGCGCTGGCCGCATCAATTGCCGAATGGAAACAGCTTCGCCAGTCGGACAGCCTGTCTTTTGATACCTATTCCCGCTTCCTGCTTGCGCATCCCGGCTGGCCGGGCGAAGACGCCATGCGCCGCAACGCTGAACGCGCGATGGATAATGGCGGCTGGTCCCCCGGTGTCGCTGCCAGCTATTTCCGGCGCTTCCCGCCGCTGACGGGAACGGGGCAGCTCCGCTTTGCAGAGGCGCTTGCCGCTATCAATGCGCGCGACGATGCCAATGCCGCCGCCCGCGCCGCCTGGCGGCAGGGCACACTCCCGGCCAGCGATGAAACGCGGCTGCTGGGCAGCTTCAGCGGCGCCCTGACCCCTGATGATCATGACGCGCGCATGGATGCGTTGTTATGGGCGGGCGCGACGGGCTCTGCGCAACGCCAGCTGTCGTTCGTCAGTGCCGCCAAGCGCGATATGTTTGCCGCCCGGCTCGCCTATCGCACCCGCGCACCCGATGCAGCGTTGCTTGCCTCGACCACGCAGGACCGGTTCAGCAATGACGCAGGCTATATCGCCGATCGCGCGAACTGGCTGACCAACACCAACAACTGGGGCAGCGCGCGCGCGCTGCTCGCCCAGCCGCGTGTGCTGGTGTCGCGCCCCGCCCGGGTGGAGGACTGGTATGAACTGCTGCTCAGCGCCGCGCGCGGTGCAAAGGCAGACGGGCAATACTCAACCGCGTTCGATATCGCCCGCCAGATCGACGATGCCTATCCTATGGGCACTGACGTAAGCCAGCGCCCTTATGGCGAGCGTGATGAATATACGAGTTTGGCCTGGCTCGCCGGGCAGACGGCGCTGAAACAGCTGGGCCGCGCGGGCGATGCGGTGGGCATGTTTGATCGGTACGCCAACGGATCGCAAACCCCGCAAACGCGATCAAAGGGATTTTATTGGGCAGGTCGTGCCGCCTTTGCGGCGGGCAAGCGCGACGTCGCCACCGCCTATTTTGAGCGCGCGGCCGGGTATCGCGACCAGTTTTACGGGCAGCTGGCGAATGAAAAGCTGGGCCGTGCGCTGGCTCCGCCGCCCGAAGTCGCGCCTCGCCCGGTCGATCAGGCGACGCGCGATGCGTTTTACGCCAGGGAAACCGTGCGCGCTGCGCGCTACTTGGGCACCATCGGCGCGCATGAAGACCAGACGTTGTTCGTTCGCCAGATTGCTATCGCCGCCAAGAGTGACAGCGATCATGTGCTGGGCATTGAACTGTCCCGCACGCTGGGCCGCCCTGATCTGGGGGTGATGGTGGGGCGCAGTGCGCTTGTGAACGCCTTGCCCGATTATGCCGCGTCAGGCTTTCCGAGCGTGAAGGTGCCGGTGAATCAGGAAAGCGCCTGGACGATGATCCACGCGATTGCCCGGCAAGAAAGCCAGTTTGATCGCGCCGCCGTTAGCCGCGTTGGCGCGCGCGGGCTGATGCAGTTGATGCCGGGCACGGCCCGCGAAACGGCGGGCAAGCTCGGCCTGTCCTATGATGGTGGCGCGCTGACGACGGACACTGATTATAATATCCAGCTTGGCTCCACCTATTTCCAGCGCATGCTCGACAACTATGGCAGTTACCCGCTTGCTGTCGCTGCTTACAATGCCGGTCCGGGCAATGTGAACAAATGGCTCAAGGCAAATGGCGATCCGCGCATGGGCGGCACCGACATGATCGACTGGATTGAGGCGATCCCGCTATCTGAAACGCGCAATTATGTGCAGCGCGTGCTGGAAAATGCCGTGGTTTATGATCTGCTGAACCCGCAGCGCGCTAGGTCGCAGGGCAATGCGCGGCTTAGCTGGTATCTGGGGCGCAACCCGTCGGCGTGATGACCCCTTTCGCTGGCTGACCGCGTGGACACCCCCAATTACATCACGCTGGCGGGCTATACCGTGCTGCGCACCGAATATGATCAGCTGCTGGGCGAGGAACGCCCGCGTATCGTTGATGTCGTGTCCTGGGCGGCGGGCAATGGCGACCGTTCCGAAAATGGCGATTACATCTATGGCCGCAAACGGCTGCGCGAGATTGACCGGCGGCTCGGCTGGCTGTCGCGCCGAATGAAGGCCGCCAAGGTGATCGATCCTGCGGCGCAGGTTGATCGCAGCCGGGTGTATTTTGGTGCCAGCGTGACGCTGGTGGATGATGACGATCACGAACGCACCGTCACGCTTGTGGGTGATGACGAGGCAGACGCTGCCCACGCCCGGATTGGGTGGAGCGCCCCGCTCGCCCGGGCGCTCCGCGGGGCCGCCGTCGGCGACACACGCCGCGTCACCCTACCCGCGGGAACCCGCGATTATGAAGTGCTGGCCATCCGCTATCCGGATTAGTGGGGCGCAAATCGGACAATCTTCGGCGATCGCTGCACCGTTTGCGGCGAAATGCGCGCCGTTCCGGCCCCATCCATGCTACGCCCCGTCCAGAGAAGATTTCCTGTACGAAAAAAGAGTAGCTGAATGAGCATGATGCGCAGGATATTTGTTACCGGCAAAGTCCACAATGTCGGTTACCGGGCATGGGCAATCCGCCGCGCGCAAGACCTTCGACTCGCCGGATGGGTGCGCAATCTCAAGGATGGTCGCGTCGAAATCCTCGCGGCGGGCGATGAGGATGCGGTGAGTGCGCTGATTGAGGAATGCCGCACCGGATCAGAATTTTCCCGCGTCAACACCGTCATCGCCGAAGCCGCTACCGATCGAATGCCCAAGGGGTTTACGAAGCGACTTACGGTGTAGCGGCGGCTTGTGCGGGCAATAAAGCCGGGCACGGGCCATAGCTTGCAATCGCCTTGTCGATCAGCGGACGCACCTTGGCATTGGGCAGCTTCACCAGCGTTGCAATTGGCACATCGCTGCCGATCTTTTCCGCAATCAACAGCCCCAGAAAATAGCCGAAGCGTGATGGAAATTCGCTCTTTGCCATGCGAAAATTGAAGAATTCGGCATAATCGGTCTGAGACGTTGATTCCATCTTGATGCGGAGCAGACACATCGCCTCGCCCAGGCGCGGCTCGACCACGGGCCGGATCGCGACCGGCAGCGTCAGCAGCAATTGCCGGTCGGTCGCGCCGGGGTTCATCCGTTGGGTGACATAGACTGCCAGCCCCTCGCTCCACAGCGAACACCAGATCTGCGCGCAATCGCGAAAAAACCGTGCATGGTAGCTGTGGAACAACTCATGATCGAGCAGCAGCCCGATCGTCGACTGATCATGAATCCGCGCGATCATGTCCGCACCGAACAACAGGGTGGTGCGGCCTTTGACGGTCCGCGTACCGCCATCCATCTGGTTGATCGAATGGACCAGATAGACAGGCATTTGCTGGCGATAATCGGGAAAGAATTTGCGAAACCGCGCCTCGCCCGTCGCATAAGCATCGGCAAAACGCTCAGTCGTGGCGGTAATGCCCGCCCGGTCCTTCGGAAAGCTTTTCAGTGATGCGGCGATCATCGTATCGAACCGCGCCTGCGCCTTGCCCTTGTTGTTATAAAAACCTGGCAGCAGCGGATCAAACACCGCATGGAATTTCTCCACCCGCTCGGCATCGGGCAGATCGACCGTTTTATCGGCAAATCGGGCGAACTCGTCGGTCAGCACGGTGAAGGCGGGGGGCGCGGGCTCAGGCTGCGTTTGCGCACGGGCGATCATGGGCAACGCAGCAAGAACGGCAAACAGTATCGATCGGACCATGGGCCACCTATTGTAGTGCATTGCATTGATAATACAGTGCCAGAAGCCCCGTCAACGTTCGTGGCGAGTTCTTCGCGCTGGCGCGCCGCCCCTTCCGCGGTTGGCCGCGATAGGCAGATCTGTTAAACTGGTGAGATGACCGAAATGCTACCGCTCAACACCGCGCCATTGCCGGTAAAGCTTCGGATCGAGGACTATCTGCTCCTCGACCGCTCAGGCGCGTTTGACGGCTATGCCAAGACGGAACTGATCGAGGGGCAAATCTTCTACATGAATGCGCAGCATCGCCCGCATGCCCGGATCAAGATGAAACTCTATGATGCGATAAGTGCCGCGCTGCGAGAAGCACGGTCGCCATTCACGGCATTTGTCGAAGCGAGCATTTCTATCCCTGATCATGGCGTTCCGGAGCCTGATATCGTGCTCACCAGTGAACCGGACGGCGAAGGATTGATTCCTTTGGCGAGCGTCGCGTTGGTTATCGAGATTGCTGACACGACACTCAGCACCGATTTGGGCCGCAAGGCAGCGCTCTATGCGACCGCTGGAATTCCCGAATATTGGGTGGCGGATATCGAGGCAAAGGTCATCCACCAGCTATGGGCACCCGAGGACGATGCCTATGCGCAAGCGCGCGCGGTGGCGTTTGGGGAGCGGATTGCGGCGATGACGGTGGCGGGGTTGGTAGTGGAGGTTGCGGCGCAATGACCTTGCAGGAACGCCCCCCCGCCCCCGGCAAGTACCGGCTTCGCGTCGAAGATTACCTCACGCTCGACGCATCCGGCGCGTTCGAAGGCGCACGGACCGAACTGATCGAAGGGGAAGTGATCGTCATGAGCCCGCAATATCGGCCGCATGGCATGGTGAAGATGCGGCTCTATGACGCCGTGCGTGAGGCATTGATCGCTATCGAATCGCCGCTCACCGCCGTGGTCGAGTTCAGCCTCACGATTGACGGGCATAGCCTGCCCGAACCCGATATCATGCTGACCAATGAGCCGATGGGCGAAGGCGCGGTGCCGCTGGCGTCGGTCGCGCTGGTGATCGAGGTAGCGGGACCGACCCTGAAGGGCGACCTCGGCACCAAAGCGCGGCTCTACGCCACGGCGGGCATCCCCGAATATTGGGTCGCGGATGTCGAGGCGAAGGTGATCCATCAGATGTGGGCGCCCGAGGGCGAAGCTTATGCGCAGCTGCGGGAAGTGGGGTTTCGGGAGCGGATTGAAGCGGTGACGGTGGCGGGATTAGTGGTAAAAGCGATAGATTCGTGAAAGTATCGATTGATAAAGTCGCCGAGCCCTTCGTCGCAAGCAAAACTTCAAATCGGGAGCAGAACTATCTTTCTCTCGATGTTTCTCAATGTAACTTCTATCAAAAATCAAAAATACTCGAGTACGCTACTGATGTTCGAAAGTTCGAAATCGAACGTTTTTGGAACCGTTCACTTTTCTTTTGGGGGTTTATAACCACTGCTTTGGTTGCATATGGTGCGGCGACCAAAGACTACCCCGAATTGCAGTTCCTCGCGTCCTGTTATGGATTTTTATGCTCGCTAGCTTGGTCGCTTCAAAACAGGGGTAGCAAATACTGGCACGAATCTTAGGAACTGAAGGTTGAACAGGTTGAAAGAGAAATTCTTGGAACAAATCTATTTTCAAATAAAGAGCCAGTAAAAAATCCCGACCTTTGGCTTAGTGCTAAGCGTTATTCTTCATCTAAACTTGTAATGGCGCTAGGAGATATTACGTGCTTTACTTGGCTCGGTCTGATGGCCGTATCAATGAAGATTGACCTAAATGCAAGCGTCGACCCGATGAAATTGTTATTAATTTTAGCAACTTGCGCCTTTTCTTTGCTACTGATCGTGGGTGCGAGATCGACGTAAGTGCTCACCGCGTCAGCTTCTTATACGCCAACCGCGTCGGCCGATCCGCCGCATCGCCCATCCGGCGGCGCTTGTCTTCCTCATAGCTCTCGAAGTTACCCTCGAACCACTCAACGTGGCTGTTCCCCTCAAACGCCAGGATGTGCGTCGCGAGCCGATCCAAAAAGAAGCGGTCATGGCTGATCACCACAGCGCAGCCCGCGAAACTCTCCAGCGCCTCTTCAAGTGCACGCAAGGTTTCCACGTCGAGATCGTTAGTAGGTTCGTCGAGCAGGAGCACGTTGCCGCCCTCCTTGAGCATCTTCGCCAGATGCACGCGGTTGCGTTCACCGCCTGAGAGCTGGCCGACCTTTTTCTGCTGGTCCTGTCCCTTGAAGTTGAACGCGCCAACATAAGCCCGCGTGCCCACTTCCTGCTTGCCGAAGCGAAACACGTCCGACCCGTCGGACACTTCTTCCCACACGGTCTTGTTGGGGCTCAGATCGTCGCGGCTCTGGTCGACATAGCCAAGCTTCACCGTCTGGCCGACTTTGATGTCGCCGGTGTCGGGTTCTTCCTGGCCGGTGATCAGCTTAAACAGCGTCGATTTGCCCGCGCCGTTCGGGCCAATCACGCCCACAATCCCGCCCGGCGGCAGGTTGAAATCAAGGTTTTCGAACAGCAACTTGTCGCCATAAGCCTTGGTGAGCCCCTTGGCCTCGATCACATTATTACCCAGCCGTTCGGGCATCTGGATCAGGATCTGGGCCTTGCCGACGGTGCGGTTTTCCTGTGCGGCGACCAGTTCATCAAACGCCTTGATCCGCGCCTTGGATTTGGTCTGGCGCGCCTTGGGGCTTTGGCGGATCCAGGCGAGTTCGTCCTGAATGGCCTTTTGCTTGCCCTGTTCCTCGCGGTCTTCCTGGTCCAGCCGCTTGGACTTCTTTTCCAGATAGCCCGAATAATTGCTTTCGTAGATGTAGTAACGCCCACGATCGAGCTCCAGCACCCAGTTGACGACGTTATCGAGGAAATAGCGATCATGGGTGACGAGGATGACGTTGCCGGTATATTCCTTCAGGAAATTTTCCAGCCAGCCAACGCTTTCGGCATCCAGATGGTTGGTCGGCTCATCCAGCAGCAGGATATCGGGCTTTTCGAGCAGCAGCTTGCACAGCGCGACGCGACGCTTTTCACCGCCCGACAGCTTTGACACATCGGCATCGCCGGGGGGGCAACGCAGTGCCTCCATCGCGATTTCGAGCTGGTTGTCGAGGGACCAGCCATCAACCGCGTCGATCTTGGTCTGCAGGTCGCCCATTTCCTCCATCAGCGCGTCGAAATCGGTGTCCTCCTGCGGATCGCCCATTTCGGCGGAAATGGCGTTGAACCGCTCCACCATTGCCGCGACCGGTCCGGCCCCGTCGCGCACATTGCCGATCACGTCCTTGGTGGGGTCAAGCTGCGGCTCCTGCGGCAGATAGCCAACCTTGATGCCGTCCGCCGCCCAGGCTTCGCCCGTGAAATCGGGATCGATCCCGCCCATGATCTTCATCAGCGTCGATTTGCCCGATCCGTTCGGGCCGATAATCGCGATTTTGGCGCTGGGGATGAATTGCAGGCTGATATTGTTCAGCACGGGCTTTGCAGCACCAGGAAAGGTCTTGGTCAGGCCCTTCATCACATAGGTATATTGGACGGCCATGGCCGATGCGCTCCATAAATGGGGATGAAGGACAGGAAAGAATTTCGAGGCGGGGCTTTAACGGGGCCGCTGGTGATTGGCAAACCCGCGCGCGGTGGTTAACCCTGTGCGCCATGAGAAAAACCCAGATGCTCGCGGCGCTGGCCGCCACTGCCCTTCCCCTCCTCGTCCCCGCACCTGGTTTTGCACAGGGTCGTCCCACGCCGCCACAGGCCCCTGCCGTCGATCCATCGGTCGCCGCACTGCGCGATGCTGCGCTGAAGGACGATGTCGCATACGACATTATCGAAGGCCTGACGACCGAGGTTGGCCCCCGCCCCGCCGGGACCGAAGCCGAAGCACGCGCCCGCGACTGGGCGGTGAAAAAGCTGACGGCGCTGGGTTTCAAGAATGTTCATATCGAAACCACGTCGATGTCCGTCTGGCAACGTGGTGAGGAAACCGCCGAGGTGATCAGCCCCTTCCCGCAAAAGCTGCGGCTGGCAGCACTTGGCGGGTCTGGCGCGACGCCGCCTGAGGGGTTGACGGCGGAAATTGTGTACTTTCCCACCTTTGCCGATCTGCAACGCGCACCCGATGGCAGTTTGACCGGCAAGATCGCGTTTGTTTCCAACGCGATGGTCGCGACACAAGATGGCTCCAGCTATGGCGCATTCGGCCCGGCCCGCTTCGTCGGCCCCGGCGTTGCCGCGAAAAAGGGTGCCGCTGCCATCATCGTCCGATCGATCGGCAGCGATCATGGCCGTGGGCCGCATACCGGCCAGACCAATTTTCCGAAGGGCGTTGCCGCCATTCCCGCCGCTGCCCTGTCAACGTCTGACGCGGATAACCTGTCGCGGATGGTGGCGCGCGGCAAGCCGATCACGCTGCACCTGGTGCTAACCCCGCGCCAAACCGGCATGCACGATACTGGCAATGTGATTGCCGATGTGCCCGGCACTGATCCAACCGCTGGCATGGTGCTGGTCGGCGGGCATCTCGACAGTTGGGATTTGGGCACTGGCGCGCTCGACGATGCAGCGGGCGTGGCGATTACCGCTGCCGCGGCAAAGCGGCTGCTTGACGGCCCTGCGCCGCGCCGCACGATCCGAGTGGTTTGGTTTGGCGATGAAGAAACCGGCGGCACCGGGGCAGCAGCGTATTTTGCCGCGCATCAGGGCGAGCGCCATGTGCTCGCCGCCGAATCTGACTTTGGTGCAGACCGGGTATGGCGTGTCGAGTTCAACCTGCCTGACAGTGCAAAGCCCGTTGGCGACCGCGTGGCGGCCGCACTTGCCCCGCTGGGCATTGTCCGTGGTACGGCGTTGGGCGGTGACGGTGCCGATATCGCGCCGCTGATTAAATCAGGCGTGGCCGGCATTGATCTGAACCAGACCGGAACCCGCTATTTCGATTATCACCATACGCCAGAGGACACGCTGGAACGCGTCGACCCCGAACAGCTTCGCCAGAATGTTGCCGCTTGGACGGCAATGCTGGCGGTGACCGCCAATGCGCCAGAGGATATCGGGCCAGTTAAACCAAAGTGACACCGCCGAAAGGATAACGGTAAGGCAATGAAAATACGCCACAACTATGCCGAACCCTTTGCGGGGAGCCGTGTTTGTATCTTTGCCTTAGTGCCGTGATCCGTCCCGGGGGCGGTCCGTTTATCGTCCTTTTGGGGAGCAATGACATGAAGAAGATCATCCTCGCGGCCACCGTCGCCGCCAGTCTCGTCCCCATTTCCGCCTGCAGCCGCTCGCCCGAGGGTGCAGCGATTGAAAACACCGGCGACATGATGGCCGACAATATGGAAATGAAGGCCAATTCGATGGATGCGATGGCCGACAACACGTCGAACGCCATGGCATCAGACATGATGGAAAATTCGGCTGATGCCATGAACACCAAGGCTGACAATGCCCGCGCCGCCGCCGACGACGCGGTGGATAACACCGATGCCATGGCGACGAACAAGCGCTAAACGACGAACGCCGAAACTGCAGCTTCAGGAAAAGGGGCGCTCCATCGCGGGTGCCCCTTTTTTTATCGGACGATAGGCGATGTGACCGGGCAGCGAAAGATCAGGGCAGCGAAAGGTCAGGGCGGCAACAGATCAGGCGGGTGATTTGCCCAAAAACCGCTCGATAATGCTGTCGGTCAACCGCGCGGGCCGATGTGTGTCAGCGTTGATGCAGCACCAGCTCGATTGGACTTCGGCCAGCACTTCCTCACCGCGCCGGATGATCGTCTGATAAAATGCCCGGGCGCCGTGCACTTTTTCCAGCAGCACAGTGGCGACGACATCGTCGGCCAGAAACGCAGGCTTACGATAGGTAATTTCGTGCTTCAGCGCGACCCACAGGTGAGATGCAATCGCCTCTGCCGGGGCTAATCTTTCCCAGTGGCTGATAACAGCCTCCTGTACCCATTTGAGATAGCTGGCATTATTCACATGGCCCATGAAATCGATATCAGCGGGATCAATGGCAATGTTGTATTGATGTGGGATGGACTGGAACATAATCCATGGGCATAGCACGCCCATCGCGCCTTGGCCCTATAATCTCGGGGCTTTCAAAATATTTTTCGGAGCAGCTTACCCCATGTCGTATAAGGATCCCGGCTTTACTGATCGCATCGCCAGTGCCGCCAAGGCCAAGCAGGCCGCGCTCGACAAGCTGAAGGCGCGCCCGCCGGTGGATGAAGAAGCCGTCGCCGCCCGCCTGGCAGCGCGTGCCGCCAAAGAAGCCGCCGATGCGGAAAAGCGTGCCGCCAAAATCGCCCAGCGTGAAATTGAGGCGGCTGAAAAGGCCGAACGCAAGCGGCTTGAAGCTGAGGCAGAGGCCGCCAAGGTAAAGCCGGAACTGACCGAAGCCGAGAAAAAGGCAATCCGCGACGCGCGATATGCCGCGCGCAAGCAGCGCAAACGCTAAAGCATAATCGCCCCGGCAACCACGCCGGGGCAGCAACAGCCTAAGCCGCCACCCGCCGTTCGCGGGTGATAACGCGCTGATACACGGTCGCCCCGGCAAAATCGCGAAACTCCAGCGCCATTGCATCACGATCCAGGCTGATCGCGGCAAAGCCTGATCGCGAAAGGCAGAATTGCGTGCCCCTTACCGTGGCAACAGGGCGAACTTCTGAGCCCGCCCCGCTCAGGATGTAATCCACGCCATTGTCGACGATATGCTGCATGTCATGATCATGGCCCGCGATATAGGCCTGCACGTGGTGCCGCTCCAGGATTGGCTTGATCATCTCAACCAGCTCTGGCGTGTCGCCGTGGCTGCTGCCGCCGGATCGCACCGTGTGGTGCCCGGCCACAATTTTCCATGCCGCCTGCGATTCGCCCAATGCCTTGTCGAGCCACCCAAGCTGCGCGCGCACATCCTGCTTCGCGACGTTCTGCGCGATCACGCTTTGCACATTATCGCGATACTTATGGACCAATGGCGATGTGTCGATAACGAACATGTCCATCGCGGGCATGCCCATATCGGCACCCGATACTTTGAAATAGCGTGATGGCATGCGCCACCGGCTGCTGGTGGCGGCGTAATCAATCTGCGCCTGCGGGTTGCCGCGATAATCGTGATTGCCGAGCGCAACCTGCCAAGGAATGTTCAGCGCCGGATCGGTGTAAACATCCTCAAACGAGCTTTTCCACTGCGGATCGGTGATCGAATCGACCCCATCGTCATAGAAATTGTCACCCACCGCGAGCACAAACCGACTCGACCGTGCCGCCGATGCCTTGCCCATCTGCACCGCGACATCGCGCTGATGCGCCGCGCCGTCGCGGCCCCAATCGCCAATCACCAGAAAATCAAGCGGCTTGGCCGCCGCCTGCGCGCCAACCAGCGGCGCAAGCACAGCGCCTGCGGCAATGCCGGCAACAACGGTGCGGCGATTGACGGTATCGAACGGCATGCAGCACTCCCCCCATTTCAAGGGTTAAGCCGCTAGCGCCGATTTATGACAGGATGTGGTCGGGGAGACAGGATTCGAACCCAGAATACCGTCTGCCCGCACCCACGGATTTCCGCAGTTCTTGCAGGATTGCAGAGCCCTTGTGAATCGGTTGTGTGTATCTGTCCAGTGCCAATTGGAGGAGTCTGCAACGCACCCCAAGACTAGTCACAGAGGTCAATCGCTGCGCTGCCGAAAGGCGGCCGCCTCGACGCCACGAGGTGTAATCCGAGATGCTCCAAGTCTGATACCAAGGATAATCGGAATGGAGCGCTCGGATCCCATTATTAGTTCGTTATCATTGCGATATTTGGAGTTAATCTCTTCTGTCGAATTTGGCGGACGGGTTGGAGCGGACTTGAGTGATGGCGTTCTTGACCGCCTTCCGGCACATTTCCGGCAGACCGTCGAGGTCGGACGAGATCCGTTTGAGGTAAACCTCGCCTCCAGGCTGCTTGAAGACGCGGCGCGTGATTCGTGCGACCTCGTTGGCGCGACACGCCGTAAGCGCGAGATCGCGCGGCGGCCACGACGACGACATGAAGGCATCGACGAGCTCGTGTCGCGCCGCCTTGCAGCGATCCCAATCGAAGAATGGGATAAACTTGAAGATGTCAGGCACTTCGTCCGCCTTGGAAAGTTCACCGTGAATTGGCGGAAACGCCGCTGCGATCATTAGCGAAACCGGGCGATTGCGCGAACGCAGAAGCGTCGGCAGCAGGTGCCCAGAGGCGATCAGCAACGCCTTCGGTGTCACTTTCTCGGCATCGAACATGAAGGCAGCGCATGCCTCAGCCGCCGCCTCATCCAGGTCAAAGCTGCGCCGATCCCGAAGGACTTGCGCCACCTCGGCGATAGACCACACCACCCGCAGGCGGGCCGGCTGTGTCGCCTTCCTGAATGCGACCATGTTCCGGCTCGCGATCGCAGCGTCGACGTTCTTCGATAGGCCGATCCTTGCGACCCACGCTCCGTCCAGCTGGTCACCCATGACGCTCAGCGCAGATACCAAGAACGCGACTTCGTTATCACCGAAGCGGTGACCGAGACAGCGACCGAGAATGTGCTTGGCAAGTTTCACTTTGGCCTCGCCGGAGAGCGTGTCGAGCATCATGGGCACGACTTGCACGAATAGACTGAGCGGCAACGCCTCGTCGGCGATTGCCTGTAAAAGCCGCTCAGGCGCATACGTCCGTAGTGTGTCGATTGCGCGATTTCCGACCTGCCCATCGACGAGGATCGAGACTAGCTGTCGGTCGTCAGCCTGACGCAACAGATCAAGCAGCATGGTCGACGCGGCCGCTTGGTCAAGCGCATCGCTGTTCGCCACCCAGCGCGCATCCTCGACAGAGGGCACCAGTGTCCGTGCGATCATGACGTCGCGGCGGACGGACGGAGAAAGCGGCGTGAGCGCCGATCGCACCTCAGCTCGGGGGACCACCGAGAGTGCACGGTCCAGCACGAGACCGGACAGCCGCGCGGAGTTGAAGTCGTTGACCGTTCCGAGGTGCCAAAGCTCCATTGTCAGCTGCGGTCCGTCAAGGCGGGTTAGGAAGGGCTCCGCTGCCGGAATCTGCCAGTCCTCGGTCAGCAAGGGCAGCATGTTCCGGCCGACCACGTCGAGCGTCGCTGAGTCCAGCTGCGGGAGCACCTGCTTGAGACGATCGACCATTTGGCTGTCGTCGGCGACGCGCTCCATCAAGGCTCCCCCTTGCA
This sequence comes from Proteobacteria bacterium ST_bin14, assembly GCA_002083655.1. GTDB lineage: Bacteria > Pseudomonadota > Alphaproteobacteria > Sphingomonadales > Sphingomonadaceae > Sphingomonas. The sequence goes on from MSXR01000013.1 coordinate 53,568, forward strand.
CGAGCAGGCGCCCGAGGACAGACGGCTCGGCATCAAGCAACGCGCGCACCGATCTGTCCGTGAATGCACTGCCCATGCCAGATGCGATGCGGGGCAGCAGGTCCGCAGTCACGCCGCGGGGATCATCCTGTGACAGGAGTGCTACGGCTCCTTCCGGCGCGCGTGCGGCCAGCTGCTCGACGGCCTCAGCTACTGCGCTCCGTCCCATGGGCATCTGCCGCCCCTGCAGCTTGCGGGCGATGGCACCGAGGAAGCTCCACGCCTCACCCTCCGGCAAAGATATCGATGCCCGACGAGCCGCGCCAGCGAGCGAAGGCTCGATCGCCTCCAGCGCAGACGAATCGCGCACCTTCCCGGAATTGGCGATATCGAGCAGCCCGAGCGCCGCCGTCGGCGTCGTATCAAGCTTCGCCACGAGTTCATCCCACAGCAAAGCAATTCGAAGGGCGCCGGCATTGTCAACGTCGGCATCATCTCCGCCGACCAGTCCAACCTCGCTGGGCGAGAGTAAGCGAGGGAAGGGCTGGTCAAAGACCCTCGATACGATCGCGCCGGTCCAGCGATGACGCCCGACCTGCGTCGACCGTCCGTCCACCCGTCGGCCGTTCCAATCGGTGAACTTCGCCCGAGCGTCCTTGGGCGCGAACACGAGGTCGAAGTCGCGACCGGCCACCTTGCGCGGTGACAGTGCGAACGTAGAGAGCGCGAACGTCCGACGAAGCGAGGGCCACAGCGCGGTCAGCAGGCGGATCGCAATGAGGTCGGGATCGGCCGCGTCGAGCACAACGACCGGGCGCGTTTCCTCTAGGAATAGCGCCTCCAGCAGTTCGCTGCCGTTGAAGCCGACTGCGGGCGGAAGGGGCACCTTCGCCCCGGTCTCGACAACAACCCCGGTTGCGTCCCCGTAATCGGGAAGGTGATCCATCGGCATTAGATCGAGGAAGGAGGAGAGCTCCTCAGCATCCGCCCAATCCTTCATCGGAACAATCAGGCTCAAAGTGCGGACGCATCCGGCCCGCGAAACCGTCAAATCCTGCCACGTCCGCGCCAGCACGAATCGCTCGCCGCTGGGTAGCGGATAGGCCGTCAAGTAAGATTGGAACCGCTCGCGAGGACGCAGGGGACCTGCCACGTCCGAAAGCCGATCCACGACCGATTGGTCCTCCTTCAGAAGTTGCGCGGACGCAGCCAGAAGCTGGTGTCCCTGCCTGTATCCATGTATCTGACGTTCGACGACAGTCACTGTCAGCTGCCGACCGCCCACGCGATCGGCAAGGTCAGATCGGTATCCTTGCGCCAGACGCCGTCATCGCCCTCAACGGCTATCCAGCCCCGGCCGTCCAATCCATTCTCCTGCACATCGTCCCGACACTTCTCATCGACCTTGAGGTCGCCGCCGACCACACTGAGGCCGAATACCCGCAGCTCGATCCCCTCGATGTCGTCGAGCCGGCCGGCGGCTAACGGATACTCCCGCTCGAGCCACGCCTTTGGCCCCTGCTCGAACTTCTGCGGATCAACCAGATCCCATGCACTGACCACCACGGAGAGCCGCGGCGGCTCGCCGTCGCGTCGCTGCGACAGCGTGGTCTCTAGGAAACGGAGCAGTTCGCAGAGCATGACCTGGGTCGGCAGCCCCTTGTCATCCTCGTTGCCCAGCTTAGCAAGCATGTTCTTGGAGGTCACCCAGTTCAACGGCCGCACGTCTGCTTCGGAATTGACGCGGACGAATAGGAGCCCGCCGTCGGCCGAACGCATCTCGTCCATCAGTTCGGCCGAGACTTCGCCTTGCTCGGCCGCATTGAGCCACAGCTCGCCCGAAATGTCGGGTATTACGATCGTTGTCCTGTCGCCCCCCTTCTCGGCCGCCACCACTACCTCAAAGTCGCGGCGATCGTCGGCATGTTCTGAGCGGGGCGCGAAGCTGCCCGAGTTGAGGTGGTCCGTAACGTCGAGGACGAAACGGATGTCTTGGGGTTGCTCGGCGGCATGCAGGCTCCCCTTGCCTTCGTCGAGCGCCGGCCAAACCCGACCGACATAGTTAGTCTTGCCGGAATCGGGGCCCCCAAGAAGCACGATTGAACTGCTCAACGATCCCTCCTGAAGCCGATATATGAACGCGAGCCCTCGGTCGGATCGGACGGTGGCCAAAACTCAAACGAAGGCAGCGCGCCGACCGTCGTCGCGGCGATGAGATCCTCAATTCCGAATCCCGGCCTCACCTGGGCGTCGTCGTCCGAGAAAGGCGCGACCGGCACGACGGTCGCTGTCACTTCGCGCTTCGCCAACTCCCCCTCTAAGCGGGTTATGACCGAATGCGGCAGTTCGCCGGCATCACGATGGGTGATCACCAGCATCAGCTTCGGCAGGTCACCTTCGAGCAGGGTCGACAGACGGCCCGCAAGCTGCCCGACGCGCGAGATGATCGCCTGCCTGCGTTCCTTATTCGCTAAGGAGCGTCCGTCCAACACGATCCAGATCGCCTCGGCGGCCTTCAGGAATTCGAACCGGTCGGCGCGCGCCGTGCTAACCAACTCGGTCGTCCATTCGCCCGGCAGGTCCGGCAGCGCCAGGTCAACACGCCGACCGTCCCCGGTTCGCACGAGGCGAATATGCATGAATCCCGGACGCCGGTCGTCAGACAGTTCAGTGTGCACCGTCATCTGCTCGGGCGGATTGCCCGCGTTCCACTCGCGCGCGCCGCGAGCGATGTCCTCGAAGGCCATCAAGCTCTTGCTGTCGGCGAACTTCCAGCCTTTCAGCTCCGCGTTAGAGACCAAAAGATACAGGCTTGCCAGACAGGCCGTCTTGCCCGACTCTGGGTCGCCTAGGATTCCGACGACCGTTACGTAGCGCGACGCCATCAACTTCGAGATAGCATCGGGATCGAGCGTTCGGCTTGACGGAAACGATGCCATGCCCGTTGGCCGCTCGAGCACCGGCGCGCCAACCATAGATGCCGCGTCCGCCTCAGTGGACCGGGCGGCGGCGTCCGCGCCGATGTTGCCGACACGGTGCTCGCAGGTGGCCGGGTCGCGCTCGAGAGCGCACGTTCCGGTCTCACCGACAGTGCAACCGTCGAAGTTGCACGACGCGCTCACAGTTTCAGCGCTCCGTTGTCGCACATTCGCATCAGACCCGCCTCGAGCAGCGCGCGGCCGGCCCAGATCGACGCCTTGCGTTTCACCTCGGCTCCCGTCACGTCGATATCATCGGTGGCGAGGGCATGAAGGAGCGGGAAAACGGATGAGTGGGCAGCTGCTCGCGTCGCGTTGAACGCCTTCGCCAGGAGCGCCTTGTCGTCGCCGATCACCTCGATCAACTCCTTCAGGTCGAGCTCCGGATCCTCCTGCACTGTCCGCAGGACCAGATCAAAATGCAGGTTTGCGGGAAGACGGCGAAGGTGGGTGGCCGCCTCGATGGCCGATGCAACCAGGCGGACGGGCTCGGCCATGCCGCCAAACGGCTTCTGTATAAGCCGGCTGCGGTTGAGCTGAACCCACCATAGGAAGTCGAGCTCCTCCCGGTCGAGCACGGCATTCCGGCGCAGCGCGTCGATGGTCGCACCGGTAGCCTTCTTGAAGGTGTGGGTAGTCTTCAACGTATCCGCGGTTACAGTGATGCTCAGATCGCCCATCTCGGGGACCACGGAACGTTCTCGCGCCTTGTCTGCGGAGCTGCGGCTGCGTTCCTGCGCGCGGTCGAGCACCTCGCGCCGCAGCTTCTCGCGTTTGTCCTCTCCCAGTGCAGGCTGGAACGCTAGCGCGGACCAGAGCACGTTCGAATAGACGTCGGCAATAATCCAACCGTTGGTTCCGGGCGCGCTCTCCATGATCGACAGGGCCGCGATGCCGGCGCAGACGCCGACGTCGAGCGGGCTCTCCGTGTAGAGAAAAGCGGAAGCGCTCTTCTGCAGAACCTCCTGCACCTCCAGGCCGAGATGCTCGTATGGCTCGCCGTCATTCCCGAGCGAGTCCGCAATGGCCTCGGCCCTTGTTAGCAATTCGTTGATGTCGTTGATTTTTCCCCAAGTGTCTGAAAGCTCCGCGATCGTCGTCCTGCGCGCATCTACGTCTTCGTTCGACGGAGCCAGCGACGTAATTCTCATGTGCACTGGTAGGTTATTCATCAAGCATCCCTCTCGTCTCGCTCGTCAATCAGCCGGTCGATCATCGTCACCACTTCGGTCAGCCTACCCTGTCGGGCGAGCCAGTCGAATAGGCGCAGTTCCAAGCCCTGGCTCATCCGCTCGTCTGATTCGGCCGGCAGGGCGTCCAGGTCGACAAGAATCTTGAGCCGCTCGCTTTCATATAGGTCGCGGAAGAACCTAAGCATGGCGAGTTCGTAGCCTTCCACATACGGCGGCATTTGCGGCTCCTCACCTGCGGTGATCTCGACGTCCTCGGCGTGCACAAGCTCGACGGTCGGTTCGGACGCTACCTCGCCGGTTACCCGCGCGACACCTTGCGCGGGCGCAGCAGCGCCGAGCTTCCTGAAATTCGGCGAACCAAGCGTGAAGCGCGGCTCCTCGCCGCCCAGGCGCTTTTCGTCCGCTTCGAAGCAGGTGTTCTTTGGGTTCCACGCACGCGGATGCATGGTGACGACGAGGCAGTCGGTCGCGTCCTCCCAATCGAACTCGATAATGTTATAGGTGTAGGTGTATTCGTCGTTTGACTTGAACGGCACCGCCGCGCCGGCGGCAAGCATCATCACATCGCAGCCATCCTCCACCTTATCGATTTTGACCGTCGGGTTGTGCTCATGCCCTGAGATGAAGACGCGCGCCCTGCTGCGCACATAGTCGCGAACCTGCGCCTCGTCCTTATACCAATTCAACGGATGGTGGACGAGAACGACATTCTCCTCGCCGACGTTGCGAGGGATGATGAACTGGCGTTCGCCGATCACCAGCTCCGGCGGATCGAGCCATTCCTTGCCATGGCATAACAGCGAAGAGTTCAGCCGCACGAACCTTATCCAGCGCCCGGGTCCGACCTCGATACGCAGGTTAGTGGCGAGTTTCGCTTCGAGATCCAGACCGCAGTTGTAGCCGATGCAAAACCGCCCATAATCCTCAAATCGGCGGAACAGCGTCGCGCGGTCGTCCTCGTTCGAGATAACCTTTTCGTAATCGGCTGCGCCACCCTGCCGGATATACTCTAGGAGGTGGCTGCCACCGATCGACAGTTTGTCGCGGTCGAGGTCGTGGTTGCCGGGCACCATTTGAACCCGGTGGATCGGGCAACCAATCCCCGCAGCGAGCGCGTCCAGCCACTTGCCGGCCGCCTCGTATTGCTCTGCCTTGCCCGAGAACGCGATGTCGCCGGTGACAAGGATGCCCTTCACCTCGCTCTCCGGAAGGCTGGCGACGACCGCAGCGGCGTCCGCGACCAGCTCCCGCTTCACATCATCATGGATGTGAACGACGTGGTCGCGCTCCTGCCCGAAATGAATATCCGACACATGAACGAAAATCGCCGGCATCAATCCCCCGTTTCGCAACCGTTGTGCTATGGATTACATGTAGGTGCTAATCGAAGGCATTTCTATCTCCTCCGTTCAGCTGCGCTTGTCGAAGCGACCTCAAACAATGGGTTAGAACGGACAGCGTTGCCTCCAGCTCCTTGCGCGCCGGGTCCCGCCGAGGGGAAGCCAGTCGGCGAGCGCGCCGCTAAACTGAAGCATGTTCTAGCCTCGGTTTATCGATCAATATTATGAAAATTCGATACGCTGCCCCATTCGAGATAGCTTCTTGACACTGCGGAGATGTCCGCAATCGTCGTCAGGTGATCAAAAGCGGCCAGTCGGCTTCTGCCTATCAGTCGCCGTTTCGAACCCAATTCGGCAATACATCACTCACGCGATCGACGACATTTTCGCCTTTCACCTGTGCCGCCCCGACGCAGGTTGAACAAGAGAACACAACGTTGTCGTCGCTCGCAGTGGCCTGCAAAAGGACGGAGATCTTCCTCAGCTCATCTTGCGTCATTAACGCCGCGCAGCTGTCGCAGTGGTCAAGGACGGCGCGAAACCGCCGCCCATCGTCAGTCGTAAAAAATATCTCGGTAGGATTCTGGGGGTGCTGTGTCATGTGGAGCCTCGTTGTATGGGAGCAGCGTTTAGTGATGACCGCGGCGCCAGACCGCCCGGTCGCGCCGATTTCCTAAGTCTTGAGAGCCTCTCTTCGTGAAGGCCGGCTACTGGGACAAATCGACATCGAGCGGGCAAATTCTCATCTGGCTAGCGCCGTTTATTGCCCACTTTGCCCACCGGTAGTTACCGGATTGACAACCTTTAAAGGATGCAATTGTTACGATAACAATATCCGACGCGGCTAAACAAAAATCAAGAGCTTACGTCTCCCCTGAAGTCGCGGCATAGTCCCATCATGAACACGACGCCGGAAGCCTTGGCCCGCCAGGTCATTGACGCGCAGCTCGCCGCAGCAGGGTGGGTCGTGCAGGATCGTGCGGAGATGAACCGCACTGCATCGCTGGGCGTGGCGGTTCGCGAGTTTCCGTTGGCCAACGGGCCGTGCGACTATCTATTGATCGTCGCGGGGAAGGCGTGCGGCGTGATCGAAGCGAAGCCGGCGGGGACGACGTTGTCGGGCGTCACCGAACAGGCCCGGGGCTATCAGCCGCAGCCGCAACAGGCGCTTGCTCGCTGGAGTGACCCGCTCCGCTTCGATTATCAGGGGTCGGGCACCGAGATCCTGTTTTCGGACCGTGTCGACCCGCTACATCGGTCCCGTCGTGTGTTCGCGTTCCATCGGCCAGAGACGCTGCACGAGTGGTTAAAGTCGGGATCGTCTCTCCGCGCCCGCCTCACCGACATGCCGCCGCTCATCATTGATGGCCTGCGCGACTGCCAGGTTGAAGCGATCGAGGGCCTGGAGGCGTCGCTCGGCAGTGACCGGCCGCGGGCATTCGTGCGGATGGCGACCGGGGCGGGCAAGACCTTTACCGCTGCCACGCTCGCCTATCGCCTACTCGCCCATGCCGATGCGCGGCGCATTCTGTTCCTGGTCGATCGCAACAACCTGGGCCGGCAGACGCTCAAGGAATTCCAGACCTATCGGCCACCCGGCACCGGGCGGCTATTCACTGAGCTTTACAACGTTCAGCGCCTTGGCGCGGCTGGGCTGGATCCGCCCGCCAAGGTCGTCATCTCGACCATTCAGCGCGTCTTCGCGCAGCTGACCGGCACTGAGCTGTCCGAAGAGGACTAGGAAGCGAGCGACTTCGAGCGCGGCTGGACGCCGCCGCCGAAGATCGTCGCCTACAGCGCGACGATGCCGCCGGAGACGTTCGACATCGTCGTCGTCGACGAATGCCACCGCTCGATCTACGGCAGTTGGCGTCAGCTGCTCGACTATTTCGACGCGCAGATCATCGGCCTCACCGCCACGCCGACGGTGCAGACCGCCGCCTTCTTCGACGAGAATCTGGTCGCCGATTACCCCTATGAGAAATCGGTCGCCGACGGCGTCAACGTCCCCTTCGAAATCTTCCGCATCCGCACTCAGATCGGCGAGCATGGCGGTCGCGTGGAAAAGGGCTACACCGTCCCCGTCCGGGATCGCCACACCCGCGCGCAGACCTATCGGCTGCTCGACGACGACCTCACCTATTCCCCGCAGGATCTCGACCGCAGCGTCATCGCGCGCAACCAGATCCGCACCGTGCTCGAGACATATCGCGACACGCTGTTCACCGAGCTGTTCCCCGGCCGCAGTGAAGTGCCCAAGACGCTGATCTTCGCCAAGGACGACAACCACGCTGAGGAGATCGTCGAGATCGGCCGCGAGGTGTTCGACCGCGGAAATGATTTCGCCAAGAAGATCACCTATAAGGTCGGCGCGAAATATGCCGAGACGGTGATCGCCGAATTCCGCAACGCCTATAACCCGCGCATCGCCGTCACCGTCGACATGATCGCCACGGGCACGGATGTGAAGGCGATCGAGGCGCTGATCTTCCTGCGTGACGTGCGATCGGCGGTCTATTTCGAGCAGATGCGCGGGCGCGGCGTGCGCACGATCGACGCGGCGACGCTGGCGACGATCACGCCGGGCGCGGGCGTGAAGGACCGCTTCGTGCTGGTCGATGCCGTCGGCGTCACCGACAGCCTGAAGACCCAGGCGATCCCGCTGGAGCGCGAACACGGCGTCGCCTTCGACAAGCTGCTCGAGCAGATCGCCAGCGGGCGCAGCGACGAGGATGCCGTATCGACGCTCGCCGGTCGTCTCGCCCGGCTCGACCGCAAGCTGGACGACGCGGCCAAGGCGAAGATTGAGGCGGTGGCGGGCAAGCCCTTGTCGGCACTCGCGGGCGAGCTGATCGACGCGATCGATGCTGACAAGATCGAGGACGCAGCACGCCAACGCCACAGCGCGGCCGTCACCGATGCCCAGGTCGAGGCGGTTGCCGCCGAACGGCGCGAGGCGGCACTCGCGGCCTATAACGATCCGGCGCTGCGCCGCGTGCTGATCGAGCTGAAGAAAGCATCTGAGGTCGTTATCGACGACATCAGCCGTGATGTCGTTGTCTCGTCCGCGTGGGACGAGGCCCAGGCGACGACGATGACGACCGATTTCGGCCGTTTCCTCGACGAGCATCGCGACGAGCTGACTGCGCTGCGCATCCTCTATGGCCTGCCAGCCGCGTCGAAACGGCTGACCTATGTCAGCCTTGAGGAACTGCGCGCTGCGATGATGCGGCCGCCATGGCTGCTCGAACCGCTCGCGCTGTGGAGCGCCTATCGCCGGTTGCAGGGCGAGAAGGTGCGCGCCAACCCGGCCAAGACTCTGACCGACATCGTTGCCCTGGTCCGCTTCGCCACTGGCCAGGCGGAAACGCTGGCACCGCTTTCGTCGGACATGGCAGGCCGGTTCAACCTGTGGCTGGGCCGCGAGCAACGCGCCGGGCGCGCGTATACGCAGGAGCAGCTCGGCTGGCTTGAGGCGATCCGTGACTATCTGGCCGCGAACATCGAGGTGACCACGGCCGACATCCAGGACCAGTTCGGTGCGCGCGGCGGCATCCTCGGCGCACGCCGGGCTTTCGGTCCCCGGCTCGACACGCTACTCGACGAGCTTCAGGACGCGCTGGTGGCGTAATTGGGGGGCGCGGAGAATGGCAAAACGAGCGACGGCGGCGGGGCCGATAGAGGGACCTTGGGCCTTGCCGGACGGATGGCGTTGGGATTGCATTGATAATGTCGCCCCCGTTAATCCGCGCCGAGGACCGGATCGCCTCACCGATGAAACGGAAGTGGCTTTCGTTCCCATGGCGGCGGTGCAAGCCGAAACGGGCGTCATCGATGTATCTGCGCGCCGACCCGTATCTTCTGTCCGGCAAGGCTTCACCCGCTTTGGCACTGGAGATGTAATCTTCGCCAAAATCACTCCCTGCATGGAGAACGGCAAGATCGCAGTCATCCCTGCTATCCCGGCTGGCTCAGGGTTCGGATCGACCGAATTCCACGTCATGTCCCCGCGCGACGTGACATCACGCTACTTGTATCATTGGGTCAGCCAGCGCGGATTCCGCGAAACCGCAGAATTCAACATGACCGGCACCGCCGGCCAGAAGCGCGTGCCGACCGACTTCATGCGCAACGCGCTCATCCCCGTCCCGTCAGTCGATGTTCAAAATACGGTCGTCGCCCGCATCGACGAACTGTTCGCAGAGATCGACGATGGCGAAGCGGCGCTAGCGCGGGCGCGCGACGATCTGGCGACGTGGCGCAAGGCGCTGCTCAAGGCCGCCGTCACCGGCGAACTGACCGCCGACTGGCGCGCCGCCAACCCGGCCAACGAAACAGGTGCCGCCTTTCTCGCACGTATTCTCGGCGACCGCCGAGCGCGGTGGGACGCAGACGCTAGAAACAATGGAAAGCGCTACAAGGAACCGCTAGCGCCAACCATGGACGGGCTACCCGCAATCCCAGAAGGATGGACGTGGGCGTCATTCGATCAGCTTGTCGACCAACTCTCCAATGGCATCTCGGCCAAGCCGGCGCATTCTCCACCAGGGATTCCAATCCTTCGCATTTCAAGTGTGCGGCCAATGTTGGTTCGCGACGACCAACGCCGTTGGCTGCCCCAGGATTTCCCTGTCGGCGGTGCACTGACCAAGCGGGGCGATCTGCTCTTCACGCGCTACAACGGCAATCCTGAGCTTGTTGGGGTGTGCGGACGCTATCGCGGCGATACCCCCATCGCTTACCCTGACAAGGTCATGTGTGCTCCGCCGTCCAGTGCCGACGATGCAGTCGGTGATTTTCTTGAGCTTGCGATGAATGCCGGGGCAAGCCGAAAGCACATTGCGGCCTACACAAAAACAAGCGCGGGGCAGCACGGCGTCGCTGGATCGTCGGTAAAGGTCGCGCCGGTGCCAATACCTCCCCAAGCTGAACTCGAACACATTGTCCAAGTGTATCGCGACGCGACTGCGCAGGCGGAGGACGGCTGGTCAGATGCCATCGAATTGAACGCAATTTCGTCCGCCCTTCGCCAATCCATCCTCGCCGCCGCCTTCCGTGGAGAACTCGCATGAACGAACAGGCACTGGTCTCGAAGGTATGGAATTATGCACACGTCCTGCGCGACGATGGCGTGTCCTATGGCGACTATCTCGGCCAGATCAGCTTCCTGCTGTTCCTCAAGATGGACAAGGAGCGCGCCGAGGCGCTGGGCGAGGCCTCCGCGCTGCCCACCGACGCCAATTGGGATTCGCTTGCCGGCAAGGCTGGCGAGAGCCTGGAGGTGACCTATCGCCGCATCCTCGAGACGCTGTCGAAGCGCACCGACATCGTCGGCACGCTGTTCCTGAAGGCCGAAAACAAGATCGGCGATCCCGCCAAGCTCCAGCGACTGGTGACGCTGATCGGCGCAGAGACGTGGATGGGCCTGAACGTCGACGTGAAGGGCACGATCTATGAGGGGCTGCTCGAGCGCAATGCCGGTGAGGTGAAGTCCGGCGCCGGCCAGTATTTCACGCCGCGCCCGCTGATCGAGGTCATCACCCAGCTCGTCGATCCTGAGCCTGAGGACACTGTGCACGATCCGGCCGTCGGCACCGGCGGCTTCCTGCTCGCCGCTTACGATCACATGAAGGGCAAGCCCGCCGCCAAGGATCGCCGCGTCGCCGCCGCGTTGCGCGCGGACAAGTTGACCGGCACAGACATCGTCGCCGAGGTGGTGCGGCTGTGCGCGATGAACCTGTATCTGCACGGCATCGGTGGCGCGACGTCCCCGGTGCAGCAGAAGGACGCGCTGCTCGATCGCGGCGACAAGGCGTTCGACGTCATCCTGACCAACCCTCCCTTCGGCAAGCGCCAGTCGTTCCGCATCGTCCGCGAGGATGGCGGGATCGACAGCGAGCGGCAGGACTATGTCCGCGACGACTTCACCGTCACCACGGGCAACAAGCAGCTCAACTTCCTCCAGCATATCATGTCGATTCTGAAGGTCGGCGGCAGCGCCGCCGTCGTCATGCCGGACAATGTGCTGTTCGAGGGCGGCGCGGGCGAGACGCTGCGCAAGCGCCTGCTGGAGGAATTCGACTTCCACACCCTGCTGCGGCTGCCGACCGGCATCTTCTACAGCCAGGGCGTGAAGGCCAACGTGCTGTTCTTCGACCGTGCGACGCCCGGCACCGGCATCGCGACGAAGGACCTGTGGGTATACGACCTGCGCACCAACCAGCGCTTCACCCTGCGGGAACGCCCGCTGAAGCGCGCGGACCTCGATGATTTCGTGACGAGCTACGGTTCGAAATACGGCCGCGCCAAGCGAGAGGAAACCGAACGCTTCCACCGCTTCAGCTACGACGACCTGGTCAAGCGCGACAAGCTGAACCTCGACCTGTTCTGGCTGAAGGACGCCAGCGCCACTGATCCGGACACGCTCCCCCCACCCGCCGAAATCGCCGCCGAGATCGTCGACAGCCTGGAGACGGCGCTGGAGAAGTTCAGGCTGGTGGCGGCGAAGCTGGCTTAACGATACTCGGGCGGCAAATCGTCTTCGATGACCTCGATCTTCACAACACCACCGCTCAACCAAGGCGATTCGATTAACTGGCGGTCGAAGAAGCTCACGTCAGAGCGATCGTCGTCCATGCGATAGGCAAGCAGCATCGCCCAGACCGCCGATTGCTGATTATGCATCTCGTGACCGACACGCTTGGCCCAATTCTCGACGATCTCAATCCAGATTTTGTAAGTTGCGATCCTGTTGGATTCAGTTGGAGGGGCGATTCCGTCAGAGGTGTAGAATGCAATGTCGGGCGATGGCGGCAACGGATGAATTGTCGGCTTCAATACCAAATCGCTTGGATCAAAGTCCACAAGCTGGAAGCCGGCGAATTCGCGCGGAAGCTCGGCCCAGTTTTTGATAGGCAGGTCAAAATAAGTCTCATCAGCCTGGACGTCGCCGGATGAGTTGAAGTCACGAATAGCGTTGGCCAGATGCCTAGCTAACGCACGCGAACTTGGATGAACGTCAGTTTGCACGATGCCTTCCGCTTGAATGCGCTTGATTAATTTCTGCCAATATACTGGCACAGACGTTGGCTCAGCTACCGTCTTGAGCAGCTCTGCGATGGCCATTTCACGCCTTTGTTCAATCAGCTCACGAACAAGACCGAATTCGCTCAGCGCCCTTGTAGCCGCCGTATAATGGTTCGCCCAAGCGATGATCCTTTCCTCTTTGGGAGCGGCAGGATCGATCGGATCGAAATCACCTACGTAATCTTTGTCCAGCGCATAAAGGGCCGTCGAGTATGCGGTGTAATTACCGTTATCGAGCCAGTCCACGACGGCGTTGGCGAAGTGATGGAAGTTCCCCTCCAGCGCCATGTCGGCCTGCGTCGATCGCCAACCATATTGCGAGCTCCTCGGCCGTCCCCTGCGCGCCATTCGTTGAAAACTCCGATTAGTCTGTATTTAACCTAATTTTCAACGTATATGCAATCCAAGGCTTTGGCCACCAAATTTTTTGAAAATGCGTTGGAAAATTGCTTAAATGATCAGATATGCCAATTTTCAACGCTTGCTTGGGCCGCCCATTTTTCAGGCGCAATACCGTTAACGTTACGCGGTCCGCGCGTAACGTTAACTCAGGCGCAACACCGTAGTTGTGGGCTATGCCCACATCTACCGTGCCCTTCCGCTCCGCTCCAGGAGGCCCGGCCGTTCCGGCCGCCGGCAGGCCGACGTCGTCGTCCTGCGTGTCGCCACTGCGTGCCTCGGATCGGACCGCGCTGCGGTCCTCTGGTTGCGCCAGCCTTCGGCGGCGCTGGCTGACATCATGTCCCTGGGACGCTTCTGGCGAGCGGTCAGGTGAAGGAAAAAATGCCTTTGGCCGCTCCGGCGCCGGCCGTCCCGGCATCGGGGAAACCAGATGAGACCTTTCGAACTGCAGGGTGATCCGACCCTGCAAGGCTATGCCCGCGCATTGGACGCGAGCACCGATTATCGCGTGCTGCGGCGGCTCCCGCGCCTTGATGAACTGTGGCTGATGCCGACGCCGCCGGACGGTGGCGATATCGTCATTGGCGTGATTGACGTCGAAACGACCGGGCTGTCTGACGACGCCAAGGTCATCGAGATCTCCATGCTCAAGATGACGCTCAGCGATGGCCAGCTGGCGGACATCACCGAGCCGCTGACGATGATGGAGGATCCTGGTGAGCCGCTGTCCGCTGAGATCACGCTGATCACCGGCATTACCGATGCTGACGTGCGTGGACAGCGCTTCTCCGAAGAGCTTCTGGCCCACGCGATGGGCGAAGTCGATGTCCTGTGTGCGTTCAACGCACCGTTTGACGCGGGTCATCTGACACGCCGGTTTCCCGGGATGCGCCACCCCTGGATCTGTGCAAGGAGTGAATTCGACTGGCAGGCAGCGGGTCACGAAGGGCGAAGCCAACAGACGTTGCTGTCAGGGTTCGGACACTTCTATGAAGCCCACCGCGCGGCAAATGACACCTGGGCCCTGGCGATGCTGATCGCCATGCCTGCGGCCGACGGCCGCACCATCGCCGCGCATATCGTCGAGAATGGTCGTCGCATCGACGCCCGCGTGAGCGCCGTCGGTGCACCCTTCGCGATCAAGGACGAGCTCAAATCGAGGGGGTATCGCTGGCGGCCAAAGGCACGCGTCTGGGCAATCGATGTTCCGCTCGATCAGGTTGATGCCGACTGCGCAGCGTTGCGTGCCATCTCCAAAGCGATCCGACCGCAGTGGGCGGAGATCGACTGGTATAATCGTCATCTGCCTTGAGCGCTGCGGAGTGCTCGGCATCGGGCTTCGCACGTTCGCGTGCCGCAAAACGCCGCCCTTCGTAAAGCGCGGAGAGCGTCAAGGTGCATTGAGAACGGTTCCAAGCGGGTTCCGTGAATGAGCGGAAAAAGACCCCGGCCGACAGGCCGTCAGACAGGACAGGAAACAACCATGAGACATCCATACATCGAGAAGTCGCAGAGCTGGACGATGGCACTGCGCACACTGATGGGCTACCCGGCTTACGCGCCATCGTTTCACACGGTTGCTTGGTGCGTGAGCAGTCCGCGCAACCTTATCCAGATTATGGACCTCGCGTGTCTCGCTAGAGATAGCGGACGAGACGTTGTGCATGTCGCCTTTGAACTGGACGCCGATGAACCGATCGCCGTTTCAATGGCTGTCCATCGCGACACCGGGATCGAGTGGATGCCGAATGTGCTGCCATACGCTGCGAACGAAACGGCGAAGATCGAACTGCTCGCAGATCGTCGACGCTGGCACATCGGCCCGCGTCACGTCCTTACCAGCGCCAAGCTCCCTCCCAAGGCCAGCTGGGAATCGGGCATCGCCATTGCCCGGCGCCGTTGGCGACAGGTCGCTGCGACGATGAAATCGGCATCGGCTGAGGGATCGATGTGGGTGCCGGATGGTGGCAGCTACGCTGACGCCATTCCGCACGAAGCGCTCCGCGTCGCCGCCTGATACGCGCAAACCGATAGCGCGGTTGTCCGCGATGCCCTGCGACGCCGCCCCTGATCCGGGCGGCGTCGCCGTTTTAAGGAAATGAGATCATGATCGACATCACGAACGCCCAAATCGCCACCATCCGTCGTCGCCTCCTCTCGCCGTCGCGGGATCGCCGTCCGCCGGATGCGATCGACTTCAAAATCAGGCCGATCTCAGAGGATTGGCTTATTCTCGACCGACGGCCTGCCCTCAAAACCGCGACCTGCAACACTGCGTATATCTGGCGCGACAGCTCCGTTTCAGATCGCTTCGGCCCCATGCCGAGGTCGTTTGCGGAGCGACGGTTCGAGTTGCACGGTTCGGGGCTGCTGCTGCCCGCCAACGCCCCGCTTTGGGCGGCCAATGGTTATCAGATCTGGGAAGATGCCGACGCGGCCACCTTGGCGACGGGTGACCCCAGAGCTGTCAGCGCCTGGCATCTGATCGCTCAGATTCCGGACGCCATACCGTCCAAAAAATGGTGCTGGATGGCTGCGAGCTTCCTCGAGCAACAGCTTGTCGAACGCGGTGCGTGCGCGGCCTGGGCGGTGCACGGTCTGGCCAGCGGAGACGGTGGGTGGATCGTTCCACCACATATGCACGCCGTCGTGACCGCACGCCACTGGAAGGCAGGCGCTCGCAAGGGCCAGAGGCACCCGGCCTGGATATCGTCGACCCGGCAGCAGATGAGGCTGGGCGCCGCTTGGCGCCGCCGTTGCGCGACGCTCAGTCTCGTCGCTCAGGCCGGGTTCGGTTGGCCGACGCTGCCCAAGATATGGTAACCTGCAAGTCCGGCCGCTCGCTCGGCGTATCGGACGTTACGGGTGCCACGGCCTCGTCACTTCGAGCGCGTGTCGTTCGTGACGTCGTTTAGGTAACAAAATGTAGCGTGTGAACTTGACCAATTCGAAACAAGTTATATGTATCTCAAACGAGATACAGGAGTAAATCATATGGCTCATTCGGCCATGCTGCACATTCGTCTAGACGATGAGATCAAGGCCCAGGGCAATGCCGCGCTGGCGGCGATGGGCCTGTCTGCCGCTGATGCGGTGCGCCTCCTCTATCACCGCATCGTTGCCGAGCAGGCGTTTCCGCTCGAACTCAAGGTGCCGAACGTCGCCACGCGCGACGCGATGGCCGAGGCGGACGCCATCATTGCAGAGCGGGCTGCCCGTTACGACGATGGCGAGGCGATGATCGGTGCCTTGAATGGCTAAGGGCGCGCAGCAGAAGCGCGCCCCCCATCCCCGTGCCTGCGACTACACCAAGGCGTTCAGCAAGGATTGGGCGCGCCTATCTGGCTCTGGCCGATACGATATGAACCGGCTCAAGTCGGTCATGCTGATGCTGATCGCGAACGATGCGCCGCTTGGGCCGGAATGGAAGGATCATCCACTGAAGGGTGAATGGTCATCTCACCGCGAATGTCATGTCGGTGGAGACTTCTTGCTAATCTACAAAACGGACGATGCCGCCGGAAAGGGCGGCATCGTCGTCTTTGTCAGAGCTGGCACTCACGCCGACCTGTTCGGCGAGTAGTCCGGGTCAATCCTGGTCGGGCGACCGGTCGCCCGTCCTGCATGCCCCGGCGTCGCTGCGACGCTTGCGGGTAATGCCGGCACCCACTCGCGACCGCTTCTCCAGAGGCAACAGCCGTATGGGCTGCGGATTGATATGGCCGGTGATCGTCGGGACGTAGCGCTCAATGAAATCGCGCCGTTCGGGCAGCACGACATCCTCTCCTTCTGTCGCCATGCGCTTCGAATAGTGCTTGCCGTTGGTGCCTTCCCTGGCGTGGCCCATGACGTCTGCACGCATCAGCGCATTGACGCTATCAACCTCGTAGAAGCTTGACCCCAGCGACCGGATTGAATGGATGTCCGGCCCCTTGCCGACGGGATTGACGGGCAGCGGCAGTCGCTCGGCGATGTAATCGACCATGTGCTGCCAGGCGCGCTCGTAGAAGTGGGCGCCGCCGCGCTTTTCTTCGTTCAGATAAAGCTCGGGGAAGAGCGCGACGTGTCCTTCGGCGCGGATTGCCTCGACATAGTCGAGAAACCCCAGCCGGATCAGTTCGGCATGGATAGGGAGCTTGCGATTGCGCGCGCCGCGCTTCTCGCCCGCCATTTCGCCATCGCGACCACGGGTCAAATTGTCGCGAATGTGGAAATGCGGGACGGCGTGGTCTGCGATGATGTCGGCGACCTCAAGCCCGGCCGTCTCTTCGCGGCAGCTGTGATGGTAGAACCAGAGCAGCGGTAGATAGTAGGCAGCGTCGTGCCAGACCTGGCAGCGAAGCCCATCGCCGCGCAGGCGGTTCAAGGCGCCGCCATTGCCGGTATAAAGCGGCGAGCGGAAAAGATGTTCGAGGTGCGCCGTCGTCCAGGGCGGGCGCGTGTCGATATTGGGATCGACCTTGATCGTGATGCGCCCGGCACTGAAGTCCATTACCGTAGCGCCCGGCATCCGCGGCTTCCACGACGTCGTCTCCAAATTCTTGGCGACCGTCGCCATCGTCGACAGGTCGCGATTGATCGTCTTGGGGTTGCGCCGATCGGCGGGGGCGATTGCTGGCAGCTCGGCGATCACTTCCGCGAACGGGCGGGACATGGCGCCCTCGGTCAACGAGCCGTAGTAAAAGCGAGCGGGCAGTTTCTGGATGCCCTTCTTGAACGCGGCCGCATCGAGATGGGTATAGGCGCCGAGCGGCTTGTCGCCGGTGATCCAGGCGAACGTCTCCATGATGCGGCGCTGTTGCTTGAGGTCGCCTTTCCAGATGCCATCCGCCTTGAGCTCGGCGAGCACGTCGTCGATCACGGCGCTGAAAGGGCGCGCGTCATAGACCTGAAATTGGCTGTCGACAGCCGGGGGGACGATTGGGACGACGACCGGCTCGGTCCTTCGAACTTCACGCGCCGGTCCAATGCCGGTCATGAGCGCCGCGACGGGATCAGCGGCGTCCATCGCATCATCTTCGAAGGCGCGCTGCGCAAGGTCGGCGCCTTTGCCCATGCCGCGGATGATATGGGTCCGCGCCGGCTCGATGATGGCAGCATGCACCGGCACGCCCAATGCTTCCAGAATGGCAGCTACCTGTTCGTCGCCGAGGTTCGAGAGGATCTGCGCGGCGTAGAAGTCAGCTCCGTCGAGGTGGGCATTCTCCCACGGTTCGGGCGGGACATCGCGGCGCGATGATTTTGGGCTGGACGGCCGGTTTGGTCGGCGCAGCAAGCGGCAGGCTTGCGCGATCGACGCGGCAACGTCCGGCACGGAATCCGACCATGGCTCATTGGCGTAGGCGTCGTTGAGCAGGGCGCTGAGCTCTTCTTCGAGCGCGCGCCGGAAAAGTCCCTCGATCTGCTCACCCGTCAGTGCAGGGCCCGATTGCAACATGTCCTCGACCGTCACTTTCACCGTCGTGAAACGCGCCGACAGAATCGACGCGCGGGTGCGCGCGACCTTCGGGTCGGCGGTGCCCAGCGCTATCGATAGCGGGGTGGAGATAAGATTTCGGAAATGGATGCGGCGCCGGAAGGTGTAGCGGCCAGCACGTCGATGGGCATGGGGGATGTTGCACACAGGGGGTCTTCGCCTTTCAGCGTGTGCTCCGGTTGTGTGCTACAGCTCTGTGCACAGACCGGAATAAAACACACGCAAAGTGGCGGAAATCCGTCGCTTTCGCGATAAAGTGGTCGGGGAGACAGGATTCGAACCTGCGACATCCTGCTCCCAAAGCAGGCGCGCTACCAGACTGCGCCACTCCCCGACGCTGGGGTGCCCTAGGCGGCGCGCGCCGCGAGCGCAAGCCGCTTGTCTTTTATTTGCAGCACGCTCGGGTCGATTGGAGAAAAAGTTGGTGGGCCCGGCAGGAATCGAACCCGCAACCTAGCCGTTATGAGCGGCCAGCTCTAACCGTTGAGCTACAGGCCCCACCGTTGCCGTGCCTAGCGGAGGGTTGGGCTGGTGGGCAAGCCTAACGCGACGCTTCAATCAACGCGTCCAGCCCAATTGGGCGAACCCCCAACCGGTCGAGCAGCGCAAATATGCCGTCCCACCAATGATTGAACGCCAACAGGTCCGCACGATCGCGCACATAGGGGGTGTGGCCGGGCACCAGCGACGGTGAGTGGAACGAGAAGCTGAGCACGGCAACCCCCTGCTCCACCGCCACTTGCACCGCCTGCAACGCATCGCGCAGCGGCATTTGTTCAGGGGTCAGGGCAATTCGGGCCAGCAAGCCGCTCCTCGCCATCAACCCGCGCCCGCGTGGCACCCGGCCCAGCGCGGGAAATAGCGACGCCCCCTGCCCCCGAAAATGCCCCGTAAACACCGTCGTCAGCGGTAACTCCACCAGCCCGCCCAGCCGGAAGGCGTGATTGCCGATGGCGGAAAAATCAGGCCCACCCTCCGCCGAATAATCATAGCGCGCGCGCATGGAGCTATCGAGGGCATAGCCGCGCCGGGCAAGCAGCCCGATTGTATCCGGCCCAATGCCGTAACGCCCGGCGCGATACGCCCTGGGGGCCTTGCCAAACGCTTCGGTGATCGCCGCTGTCAACACATCAAGCTTTGCCGCCTCCAGCGCAGGCGGCAGATTGCCGGGGAAGCTGTTATAGGGCGTCAACACCTCATCAAATGGCGGATTCACCCAGGGGTGAAGCTGGGTGCCAATGCTTGACTGCCCGTCGTCCAGAACGCGGCGCAGGATATCGACCGCAGCGGGATCGCTAACGATCGGGTGATCTATCATGAACCCCAACGGCACCCCGGCGGCGGCGAAACGCGCATGCGCTGCCGGGATAGCGGTCACCGCTGTGGTCGCCCGCGATGTGCGCGCTAGCGGGGCTGCCCAGTCAAATTCCTCTTCGGTGTCGACGAAAACCGTGAAGCACTGGCCGAACCCCTGAGGCCATTGGATCAGCGCGTCATTGTCGGGCGGCGCTGGGCGATAATGCCCCGCCGCGCGGATTGCCGGAGGAATATCGTCCGGCACGATCAGATGGTTGAAGCCTGGCCCACTTCATGAGTGAAGGCGGCGGGCAATCGCAAAGTCAAGCGATCAACGCCAATCGTCAGGCTGCCGCCCAGTTCAACCGCCAGGTTGCGCGCCAGCCGCAGCGCAAAACCGGTGCCGAGCAAAGGCGCCCCCGTTGCTTCGGCTTCGGTCTCGGCATCGATCATCAACAGCGCGTCACCGGCATAGGCGGCAAGTGCACGGGGGCGATCGATATGGATCGCGACGGTCTCATCACCCTCCCGGCCCATCCGCACCGCAATCGTCTCGCCAGCGCTGCCCGCGGCGACCAATGCTGCCAGCAACCGCGCGAACAGCCGGTCAACCGCGCGGTCATCCCCCCTGATCGCCACGTCGCCCGCGGCGATATCAAGGGCCAGCGCCGTGCCGCGCAACGCGGCAAGCGGCTCCAAATCAAGCGCAATTCGCTGGAGCAGCAACGCCACGGGAATGTCGGTTGCGCGCAGGTCCAGCGCATGCGCCTCAATCCGGGCAGCGGTATCCAGGTCGTCAATGGCACCAAGCAGCCCCATGGCCTGGTCGCGGATGGTGCCGGCATAATCACGGTACGCGCCGGCCACCGGGCCAAGCAGCTCGCCCTCAATCATCTCTGCAAAGCCTGCAATCGCCGTGGTGGGCGTGCGCAGTTCATGCACCAGTTGGCGCAGCGAATCGGTTGCCGGGGACCGGCCTGTATGGGCAGGTTCCGCGCGTTCATCGGCACGGGGGCGACGTGCCGTGCCGCGATAGCCGGTAAAGCGCCCGGTCGCCCGGTCAAACGCCGGCACGCCAGAGATGCGCCATTGCCCTGCGGCATCGGACTGCCCCTCAACCAGCAAACGCGCCTGGGCAAATGCTGATCGCCGACGAAATGCGCCAGCCGCCACGCCATCGACCTGCGCCGCTGCGCCAGCCGTGCCACCGTCCAGCGACACGCCGATCAACGCCGCCCGTGATACACCCGACACCCACACGATCATGCCGCGCGCGTCGGTTTCGAAGCTGAACCCCTCAGGCGCGGCCAGCGCTTCGCCGGTATCATTGGCGATAGCGGTGCCCGGTTCGGCCAGGCCATCCTCGTCGCGCTGACGCTGAAAAGCATCGATGCGCGCGACCAGATCAGAAATCTGGAAAGGGCCGCGCGGCGTAACCGTTTCGGGTGTCGAGGCTGGCGCAACTCCTGCCGGATCAGCGGGCGCGGGCGCAAGCGCCGTCACCGGCGCGGCATGCGGTTCTTCTGCGTCCGGTACTTCGACCACCGGAGCTTCGGCAGCCGAACTGTTCGATTGATCGTGATGGCGCAGCGCCTCGACCACGACGGGCAATCCAAACGCCACGCTTGCAATCGATACGAAGGACATCGCTCCCGATTGCGCCGGGGGATCAATCGGAAGGGGAAGATCGTCAGCCACGCTCAGCGCCAACGGCGCGGGCTCGGTCATCAGCGGGGCAGCCGCAATCGCTTCTGGGGGCACTACCGAAGGCTCAATAACTGTCAGCGGCGGGCCAGAAGGGCCGATTGGTGGCACATTGGGCGGGCGGCGTTTTATAACAGCTTTGCCCGGCTCAGGCGGGCGGGCCGCAATAACCGCCGTCCAATCGATGGATAGCGGTTCAAAAAACTGTGCTGGCGGCTTTTCCGGTAGCGATTCAGGAATGGCTTCAGGCGCATCCACTGGCTGCGGGCCGATTTCCGCAACCGCTGGGGCGATGTCGTTCGCGGGCACCGGCACAGATGCCAAAGCAGCAATCGCAGCAGGCGGGACAGCGTCGGTCGCAGCGGGCAGCTCTGCAAATTCGGCCTGCGGAGCGCCACCCAGCGGCGGACCATCGGTCGCGCTCTGCGCCAGCGGAGATGGTGCGGGAATTTTAGCCGCCAACGCCGCCAGAAACGCAGCCCCAAACTCTACATAGGGTTCGGCTATTGCGTCGGTCTGGGCAGGTTCATCGGTTGGCGCAGACTCCGGCACCTCAACCCTAGCGAGCTCAGTCCCGCCAGCCTCAGATCCAGCCTCAGCCTCAGCCTCAGCCTCGACATCAACCGCAGCCTCAACCACTTCAACTTGAACCGCCTCAGCTTCTGCCACATCCGACACGTCCCCGATTACCGGATCAGCGCCAAGTTCAGGTTGGTCGATTTCCGGCGCCAGCGCCGACGCAGGCAGGATAAAATCAATCGGGCCATAGGTTTCCAGCGCCCGAGTTACCTCAACGGGCAGATCGCGCCGGTGACGCAATACAGATCGTGCGGCGGGCGACAGATCGGCGAGCATCGCGATCCACTGATCCGCCTTCAGGTCAGCCATGCGGAGCACTGGTGCCGAAATCGCCAGATCTTCCTCAGCGAACAAGCGCACCAGCGGCGCTGGTGGCCGCGCAAACGCCAGTGCACGGGCGCTCGCGGCGCGAATCGTTGATGGCACTTGCGGGCGAATCGATCGTAACCGGGTGATCGCCATCTCGCTGGCCGGCGCACGCCCCCGACCGATCAGGTCCACAAGCTGCCGCCACGCCGTTTGCGCGCCAAAAGCCGTCGACATATCTGCCGATAACACCGTGTCGAGGCTGTCGTCGAACCGCAAAATTCAGCTGCCTTCCGTCAACGCACAGGGGCGCGTCGTAACGAATTCTTAACCGCAATTACGGGCGCGTGGGAACAGCTGTTTTCGGCACGTCGCAATGTGGGACAATTGCGTTTGCTAGCAATTATATTATGTGAGAAGGGCCAAACGCGGATCGAATCCATCGCGTGCGCAAAGAGGGAATTTTCATGGCATTCGATCGGATCGATCGGCAGATTCTTGAATTGCTGCAAGATGATGGTCGCATGACCAATGTCGATCTTGCCGAACGAGTCGGGCTCACAGCCCCCCCATGCCTGCGCCGCGTGCGGGCGTTGGAAGAACAAGGTGCGATCCGGGGCTATCATGCCAGCCTGGACGCCGCGACGCTTGGCTATCCCATCACCGTTTTCGCCCTGGTCAGCCTGCGCAGCCAGGCCGAACAGGATCTGTCGGCATTTGAAGATTACATCGCCACGATCCCCGAAATTCGGGAATGCCATATGCTGAACGGCGAAATCGATTTTATCCTGAAAATCGTCGCGACCGATTTGAAGGCGTTTCAGGACATTTTGACCACGCACCTGACGCCGGCCCCCAATGTCGCCAGCGTCAAAACCTCGCTCACCATCCGCACGGCCAAGAATTTGCCCGGGATACCGGTATTGGCTGAAGACTGAACGCAAATTGCCCGCGCGGGCTGACGCGTAGCGCGACCAAAAAAAGGGCGGCACCACGGCCGCCCTTTTTATTGTGTTTCCGATGGGCGCAGATCAGCTCGTCGGAACGGTTGCCCCAAGGTCGAGCCAGATGATCCAGAAAGCCGCAATATCACGGCGCGGCGCGGTTTTTACATTGGCGAAGGCGGCGCGCGCATTGGCATCATCACGCAACAGCGCATAAGCGATGCCAAGCCGGGTATTGACCTCTTCTGTCTTGGTCACGCCCTTTGCCAGCGCGACCTTATACAGCTCGACCGCCTTAGCATAATTGCCCTCACCCAGATAGCCATCGCCAGCGGATGCGGCCGAAACGCCGGTTGCAGCGGCCTTTGCCTTGGCTTCACGAGCGGAGATTGGCCCGTCCAGCTTGATCGCTGCAACCGCTGCTGCATAAAGCCCCTTATCGTCGTCGCGGGTCAGCTGCATCTTGTTCGATTTAATGCCTTCGTCGAACACCGCCTTGGCCTCTACTGGCAAGCCAACCGTGTTAAGATATTGCGCGTATTGTGAAAAATCAGCCAGATCGGCCAGCGCATTGTTGACGCGCATCAGGCGGAACAAGTCGATCTTCTGGCCCTTGTCGAGCAAATCGACGCGCTTACCGGAAAAACCGAAATAGACGATCAGCGACCGCCAGTTTTTCGACGTGGGATATTGCTTCAGCTTGGCCTGCGACCACACCAGATAATCATCGAAACGATCTGCCTTGGCCAGGCGCGGGATGATATAATCATACCAAGCTTCAATTGGCTTGCGGCCAGCAGCCAGTTCGGCGTCAATCGCCTTCTTCATTTCCGCGGCACCGCCGACAATATCGCCCCCTTCAACCTTTGCCTTGGTCAGCGCGAGGCTGAGTTCGGGGTCGGTTTCGCCAAGGTCGCGTGCCTTTTCGATAAAGGTCACCGCCGTCGCATAGCGCTTCTGGGAATATTCCATCAGGCCGCGCCGATAGGTGAAGCGTGAACGATCCTTTTGCTCGGTCTTGGGATTGGCGATCAGGTCATCGAGCGGCTTAGCCAGCGCGCCTTCCAGCCGACGATACACGGCGGCGTCGCCATTGGCGGTCTGCTCAAGCCGATTTGCTTCAAGCTGAAGGCGAAACAGCTGGGCAAAATAAACCTCGTCTTCGGTTTTGGCGACGGCTTCGGCCGCAACGACCGCAGGCTCCGCAGCCGCCACGTTCTTGGCCTGCAGTTGCGTCTGGGCCTCAAGCGCTGCCTTTCGGAATTCGGCACCCAGAACCGGCGCCTTTTGCGCCTTGTCGTCCTTCTTCTTCTGCGCATCTGCAGCAACGGGCAGGATCAGCCCGGTGGTGCCGATCAGCAGTGCAGCAGCAAGCGCTGCCTTAGACAATTTGGTCATTTCAGAACTCTCCTGAAGCCGTTTTCAGCCTGTAATGCGCGTGCCATACCGGTCGTGCCATTCCCATACAAGCGGCCCATTGATGCAAGGGAAATCGGCATCGGGACAGATTGGATCTGACAGATGACGACTTAACCGCGATTGAACGCCCCCGATCCGCTTTGGGTCCGCCACAAACTGCTTTGACCGGCGTGTCAGGCACCGGTAGCAGGCGATCATGATCGTCACCCTCTCTCCCGCCAAAACGCTCGACTATGTCACCCCCCTGCCCCAGGTCACGCCAACGGAGCCGCGATTCGGGCCCGAAGCGTTGGTACTCGCTCAGGCGGCATCCCGGCTGGGAAAGAAGCGCCTTGCCGACCTGATGGACATTTCCGACAAGCTGGCCACGCTGAATGCCGAACGCTTTAAGGCTTTCGAAACCCAGGTTGAACGGCCCGCGCTGTTTGCCTTTGCCGGTGACGTATATACCGGTTTCGACGCCAAATCGCTGGACGCACCCGCGATCGATTTCGCGCAAAACCATGTCCGCATGCTGTCAGGCCTTTACGGCCTTCTTCGCCCGCTCGATTCGATGCGGCCCTATCGGCTGGAAATGGGCACACGCTGGGCACCGCGCCGCAAAAGCCTGTACAGCTATTGGGGCACCCGGATTGCCGATATGCTGGCGGGCGATGTGACTGAAGAAGGATCAGGCGTCGTCCTGAACCTCGCCAGCCAGGAATATTGGCACGCCGTGGCGGGTAAGCTGCCCAAGGGTGTTCGCGTGATCGATGTGGATTTTCGCGAGCCGGGCCCGAATGGCCCCCGCTTCATCAGTTTCAACGCAAAACGCGCGCGCGGGATGATGGCGCGCTGGATGTGCGAACACCGGATCGAGTCGGTGGAGGACATGCGGAACTTTGACAGCGATGGATACCGCTTCGTTTCACCTGAAAGCGATGCAAACCGGTGGATGTTTTCGCGGGCATGAACGCGGCGGTCATCATTGGTGCATCGGGCGGGATCGGCGCCGCAATTGCCGATGCGCTTGAGGAAGAGGGCGCGTTCACCGTGGTCCACCGCTTTGCGCGGTCGCTGGACGGCGCGGCACATATCGACATTACGGATGAGGCGAGCATCGCCAACGCAGCGGCGCTGGTGGCGAAGGGGCCAGCCCCCACGCTGGTGTTCGTTGCTACAGGGATTTTGCATGGTGGGCCGTCGGGGCCGGAAAAGTCGTTGAAGGAACTCGACCCGGCATGGCTGGCGACAGTGTATGCGGTCAACGCCATCGGCCCTGCGATGGTCGCCAAGCATTTTCTGCCGCTGATGCCAAAGGCAGGACGCACGGTTTTCGCGGCACTTTCAGCGCGCGTGGGGAGCATATCTGACAACCGGATGGGCGGCTGGCACGGTTACCGCGCATCAAAAGCCGCGCTGAACCAGCTGATCCGCACCATCGCGGTCGAGGAACGTCGCCGCAATTCAAGCTCCATCGTCGTGGCACTGCACCCCGGCACCGTGGACACCGCCCTGTCAAAACCGTTTCAGGCAAACGTCGCGGCGGGGCATTTGTTCGATTCCGGGCGGGCAGCGGCACAACTGCTTGACGTGATTGATGGGCTGCGCGCGCCCGATAGCGGCAAGTTGTTTGCGTGGGACGGGGTTGAGGTGGCACCTTAACTTTTGGGGGCGGGCGGCGTAAATCCATATCGACGTGGCCAGATCGAAACCCTAACGACCAGCCATGGACACGCTTGATATCGCCTTTGCTGAAGCCCGCCGCTTCCTCGCCTCGCTCGAAACGCGCCCGGTCGCATCCCGTGGCACGCCAGACGACATGCGCGCACCGCTTCCTGCCGAATTTCCCGAAACGGGGATGGCACCGAATGATGTGGTCCGCGCGATTGCGGCAGCGGCAGAGCCTGGATTAACGGCGAACGCGGGCGGACGCTTTTTTGCCTGGGTAAAGGGTGGCGCGTTGCCCGCCGCGCTGGCCACCGACATTTTGTGTTCTGCATGGGACCAAAACGCGGTGTTGGCATCAACCAGTCCAGCGGGTGCGGTACTTGAAGAAGTTGCGGGCAGGTTCCTGCTGGACGCGTTGCAGTTGCCAGCTGACGCCAGCTATGCCTTTGTCACCGGATGCCAGATGGCCCACACAACGGCGCTGGCGGCGGCGCGCCATGCGGTGCTGGCAGCAAAGGGGTGGGATGTTGAGGCAAGGGGCCTGCAGGGTGCCCCGGTCATCCGCGTCCTGGCCAATGCCATTCACCATTCCTCGGTAACCCGTGCGCTTCGCCTGCTCGGGCTCGGCAGCGCCTGTATCGAGCCATTGACGGGCAGCAAACCCGGCCAAGTCGGCGCAGACGAGCTGCGCGCGGCCCTCGCGCAAGCGCCGGATGCACCAACCATCCTGATTTTGAATGCCGGTGACCTGAATATCGGCGCGTGCGACGATTTTGCGACGCTCTGCCCGATTGCTCACGCTGCGGGCGCATGGGTTCATGTCGACGGTGCATTTGGGCTTTGGGCCAACGCCAATCCCCGCTTGTCGCATCTGGTTGCAGGGGTTGAACAGGCCGACAGCTGGGCCACCGATGGGCACAAATGGCTCAACACGCCATATGATTGTGGCATGGCCATCACGCGTGATCCGGCTGCCCATAGTGCCGCGATGCGGATGACGGCATCCTACCTTACCAGCGGCGGACCGGTGCGCGATCCGATGGATTTTACCCCGGAATGGTCGCGCCGCGCACGTGCCCTACCCGCGCTGGCCGCTCTAATGGAACTTGGCCGCGACGGGCTTGCAGCGATGATTGAGCGCTGTTGTAATCACGCAGCCGCAATTTACGATGGCGTTACAGGCTTTGAAGGCGCGTGTGGCATTGCCAGACCGACCATGAACCAGGGCCTGATCCGCTTCGATGCACAGGACGGCAGCAACATCAGCGATTCGGTAATCGCGGCGATAAATGCAGGCGGTGAAGCGTTTGTCAGCGGCGGTAGCTGGAATGGCGAACGCGTGATGCGAATCAGCGTTTGCGGCTGGAACACAAACGCCCAGGACGTTGCCCGCACGGTGGCTGCCGCCGGGGAAGCGCTGGCCAGCTTGCGATAACACTGGCTGGCCATCACTGGTGCCCCACGGCACCAGCCTGGCTATTTTCCGACGGGCCTAAGCTTTCATATCGCCCTTCATCGCACGCACACCATCAACCCTTCGCCTTCACGCGTGCAATCCAGTCGTCGATCTTCTTTTCCAGCACCGCCATCGGCAACGCGCCAGTCATCAGCACCTCGGCATGAAATTGCTTGATATCAAACTTCGAGCCCAGGCTTGCCTCTGCCTTCGTGCGCAGCCGCCGGATCGTCAGCTGGCCGATCTTATATGCCAGCGCCTGGCTGGGGATCGCGATGTAGCGTTCGACTTCGGCCGTCGCGTCGGTGCGGCCCATTGAACTATGGGCAAGCATATAGTCGATTGATTGATCGCGGGTCCAACCCTTTGAATGCAGGCCAGTATCCACCACCAGCCGCATCGCACGCAGCATTTCATCATCATAGCTGCCTTGCAACTGATAAGGGTCGGTCAGCATCCCGAGTTCCTTCCCCAGGCTTTCAGCATAAAGCGCCCAACCCTCTACAAAGGCAGTGTTGCCGCCAAAGCGCTGGAACGCGGGCAGTGCCGCATTTTCCTGCGCCAGGCTGATCTGGAAATGGTGGCCGGGCACGCCTTCATGCAGGTACAGCGTTTCGATGCCGGGCAAGGTACGCGACGGCAGATCATAGGTGTTGAAGTAGAAAACGCCGGGGCGTGAGCCATCTGGCGTGCCCTGATTATACGAACCACCCGCATCGTTTTTCTCGCGGAAAGCAGGCACCGGGCGGATTTCCAACGATGTCTTGGGCAGTGTGGAGAACAGATTCCCCACGGTTGCGTCCACCCGTTTGCCAACCGCATAATAACGCGCCGTCAAATCCTCTTTCGACTTTGGTTTGAACTGCGGATCGGTGCGGATATAGGTGAAGAAATCCTGCAAGCTGCCCTTGAAGCCAACCCGCGTTTTAACTGCTTCCATGCCCTGGGTAATCCGCGCGACCTCCGACAGGCCAAGATCGTGGATCGCCTCTGGCGTCATGTCGGTCGTCGTGGTGCTGGAAATCAGGTAACGATACAGCGCCGGTCCGCCCGGCATCCCGCTCAACCCCACGCTGTCGCGCGAAACCGGGAGATATTCGTCTTTCAAAAACGCATGCAGCCGCTTGAAGGCAGGGTTCACCTTGTTGCCCACCATATCGGCATAGGCCGCGGTCAACCGGGCCTTGTCGGCCGCGCTGAAACTTTCGGGGAATTTCTTGACGGGCTTGTACATCACCGCGTCTTCAACCTTGGGCGCGACCAGCAATTCGAGCTGGCCGATCATGTTGTTGACGACCAGCTTGGGCTGGACGACGCCTGATTTCATGCCCTCGCGAAATCGCACGATGCTGGCATCCAGCGCGGCCACAAAGCCATCGGTGCGTTTCAGGCTGTCCTCATAATCCTTCACGGTCTTGAACGGTGCCGCGCCCTCGCCCGATGAAAGATCGGGGAAAAAAGTGTGGAAGCCAAAGAAATGGTCAATCGGGCGAACCACCGTCGCGGCAAGCAACGCTGGATCAAAGCCCTTCAAATCATTGGTGCGCTGCCATTTGAATACATCATAGCTGACCTTGTCATTGTCGCTGAGCGCGGCGCGATCAATCGCGGCAAGCCCGGCCAGATCATCCTCGGCAGCCTTTTTCTCTGCGGCAATGTGCGCATCCGACAGGTAATCGCCAAACTGATCCGCATAGCGAAGATCCCCCCGGAACAGCCCCTGAATCGGGTTGCGCTTCAGGCTGCCCTCATCGCTGGCGGCAAACAGCGCCTGCAGCCGCGCAGCCGGCGTAGCGGCAGGCGTTGCAGCGCTCGGCGCCGTTTGGGCCATTGCCGGCATGGTTGGCGCAAGGGCAAGGGCAGCGGCGCTCAGCAGCAGCGATGGGAAAAGGCGCATAGGGTGTCGACTCCAATGGTGGCGTGTTAGCTAGGCAATACGCAATGCCTAGCCCGCGATCCGGTTGGTGTAAACCGGGAAGCCCCCCACAAGCAGCATATCAGTCGCATGGGATAGGGCGGCGGGTTGCGCCTTGGGGAGAAGCGGATTTTTTCGCGCAGAGGCACAGAGGGCGCGGAGAAGACGGGCAGCGAATTTGCCATATTGCCCTGGATGCGGAACAACCCGTGGTCCTGAAGCATAATCGCTCCACTCCTACTGTGTCCCCGCGAAGGCGGAGAGCCAGCCTGGGCTTCGCCTTCGCCGGAGAACAAGTCCAACCTTCGCGATTGGCAACCCAAAACGATTGATTGTGGTGGAATGCGGTCACTTCAACTTCGGTTGTGTCCCCGCGAAGGCGAGTGTGGGGTTGGACATGCGCCGCATGTCCAAGGATCGTCCGGGGGACGATCCGGCCCCACGCTCGCCTTCGCGGGAGCACAACGTCAACGACCGCAATCGGGCAAAAGCCGACAGGCCGGCGTTTTCTGGCCTTAGTCTCAGAATCGTTAGCAAAGCCACCGACTTGAGCGCCCGACAAACTACCTCCGCGCCCGCTGACCCTGCACGCGAAGCCAATCCCCTTCCCACCGCCAGCAACCACCCCTCGCGCACGCGCGCAGGCGTGACATATGCGGTGAGGCGGGCTAGGGTCGTCATTGAACTGACACACCATCCGAAAGCACCCGAAAATTGACCGACGAGACGCTGCTCGCCGACCCATCTGACGTTACGCCGATCTCCATCGTTGATGAGATGCGGTCGAGCTATCTCGATTATGCGATGAGCGTGATTGTGTCGCGCGCGCTGCCCGATGTGCGCGACGGATTAAAGCCCGTTCACCGCCGCATTCTTTACGCGAGCCAGGAGGGCGGATTCGTCCCCGGCAAGCCGTACCGCAAATGCGCCAAGATCGTTGGCGACGTGATGGGTAATTACCACCCCCACGGCGACAGCTCGATCTACATGGCGCTGGCGCGCCTTGCCCAGGATTGGGCGATGCGGGTGATGTTGATGGACGGCCAGGGCAATTTCGGGTCGATGGACCCCGATATGCCCGCCTCGATGCGCTACACCGAAGCGCGACTGACCAAGGCGGCGATGATGCTGCTGAGCGATATCGACAAGGACACCGTCGATTTCGCGCCGAACTATGACGGATCGCGCGAAGAGCCGACCGTCCTCCCTGCCCGCTTCCCCAACATCCTCGTCAACGGCGCGGGCGGCATTGCCGTTGGCATGGCAACCAACATTCCGCCGCATAATCTGGGCGAAGTGGTGGATGCGTGCCTGGCGATGATCGACCGCGCAGTCGACGGCGGCGAGCCGCTGACCATCGAGGAGTTGATGGAGATTGTGCCCGGCCCCGATTTCCCCACCGGCGCGATCATTCTGGGCCGCACCGGCTGCCGCAATGCCTATGCCGAGGGTCGCGGATCGATCATCGTGCGGTCACGCTATAAAATTGAGGAAGGGCGCGGCGACAAGCGTTCGATCGTGCTCACCGAGATTCCGTATCAAACCGGCAAGAACGGCCTTGTGGAAAAGATCGCCGAGGCCGCCAAGGAAAAGCGCGTCGAGGGCATCAGCGATATTCGCGATGAATCAAACCGGCTCGGCGTGCGAATCGTCATTGATCTAAAGCGTGATGCGACCCCCGAAGTCGTGCTCAACCAGCTGTGGCGGCACACGCCTGCGCAATCGAGCTTCCCCGCTAACATGCTGGCGATCCGCGGCGGTCGCCCCGAAACGCTGAACCTGCGCGACATTATCGAGGCATTCGTCAAGTTCCGCGAGGAAGTGATCACCCGCCGATCGAAGTTCGAGCTGCTGAAGGCGCGCGAGCGGGCGCATATCTTGCTCGGGCTGGTGATTGCGGTCACCAATATGGACGAAGTCGTGCGGATCATCCGGGGGTCCGCCAACCCTGCCATTGCCCGCGCCGCGCTGTCTGCCCGTGAATGGCCGGTGGCGGAAATCCTGCCCTATATTCGCTTGGTTGAAGCGGTTGAGGCGGAAATTGAGGGCGACACCTATAGGCTGTCGGACATTCAGGTCCGCGCTATCCTGGACTTGCGGCTCCACCGGCTGACCGCGCTGGGCCGCGATGAAATTGGCGATGAGCTGAAAACGCTTGCCGAATCGATCAGTGAGCTGCTCGCGATCCTGGGTGACCGGGTAAAGCTGTATGCGGTGATGCGCGACGAGCTGGTCGAAGTGCGCGAGATGTTCGCCACCCCGCGCCGCACCGAAATCGCCGCTGCAGCAGACGGGATCGACGACGAAGACCTGATCGAGCGTGAGGAGATGGTCGTCACCGTCACCATGCAGGGCTATATCAAGCGCACCACACTCGACACATTCCGAGCGCAAAAGCGTGGCGGCAAGGGTCGTGCGGGCATGGCGACCAAGGACGAGGATATCGTCACTGAGCTGTTCGTCACCAGCACGCACACGCCCGTCCTGTTCTTTTCCACCCACGGCAAAGTGTACCGCATGAAGGTGTGGAAGCTGCCCGAGGGTGGCCCCGCCACGCGCGGACGGCCGATGATCAACCTGCTGCCGCTCGCAGACGGCGAGAAGATCTCCACCGTGCTCCCCCTGCCCGAGGATGAGGCGGAATGGGGCGCGCTCCACGTCATGTTTGCCACCGCCAAGGGCAATGTGCGCCGCAACTCGATGGACGCCTTCACCAATGTGCCGTCGAACGGCAAAATCGCGATGAAGTTTGAAGGCGATGATGAGGATGATCGGCTGATCGGCGTAGCGTTGCTTGACGAGGCGGACGATGTCCTGCTCGCCACCCGCGCGGGCAAGGCGATCCGCTTCCCCGGCGATGATGTCCGCGAGTTCCAGAGCCGCAATTCGACCGGCGTGCGCGGCGTGCGCCTCGGCGAGGGCGACGAGGTCATGTCACTCTCGATCCTGCACAAAGTTGGCGCATCGCCAGAAGAGCGCGAAGATTACCTCCGCTTCGCCCCCTGGAAGGGCGACAAGGACGGCAGCATCGCGATGACCCAAGCGCGTTATGAAGAGCTGGTGGAGCGCGAGCAATTCGTCCTCACCGTCTGCGCCAATGGCTATGGCAAGCTGTCATCCGCCTATGAATATCGCCGCACCGGGCGTGGTGGCCAGGGCATCACCAATATCGACAATATCCGCCGCAACGGCCCCGTTGTCGCCAGCTTCCCGGCGGCAAAGGGCGATCAGCTGATGCTCGTCACCGATCAGGCAAAGCTGATCCGCATGCCACTCGCCACCATGCGGGTGATCGGGCGCAACTCAGCGGGTGTGAAACTGTTCGATGTCGGCAAGAACGAGCTGGTCGTCAGCGCGGCAAAGATCACCGATAGCGATGATGAAGATGGCGGCGCGGATGAGCTGCCCGCCACCCCAGCCGCCCCGGAAGCATCGGGCGACGAATGAGGACACCCGTCGCGTATAAAGTGCTGACGTCCGACCAGATGACGGTGCTGGAGCATCACGGCATATTCACCGGCGCGCCAATCGATCTGGCCGACGGGTATATCCACCTTTCAACCCACGCCCAGTTGACTGAAACGGTGGACAAACATTTCGCGGGGCAGACAGGGCTGTGGGTCGCCGCGATTGATCTGGACGTGCTGGGTACAGCGGTGAAATGGGAGGAATCGCGCGGCGGGCAGTTGTTTCCGCATATCTATGGCGAGCTGCCATTGTCTGCCGTGCTCGCTTATGGCGAGCTGGTGCGCGACGATGCCGGGGCGGTGATGCTGCCCGTTGCGGGGTAGCACCCGGAAATACTAACGGGCGGATTGGCGACGATAATAAATCACGCGGCTGCACTGGCATTTTGCCCGTATTCCCAACTCGGTGCAAAGCCATCATAGCACTGGTTCTGCGCGGAACGCCGCGACCGAATCGAACCAGCCCAACCTCACGAGCTTTTGCAGCATGGATATAGACAGACTCCTTCGCGCCGAAATCGACGAAGCGATTGCGCGCAGGCAAGCGGCGGGCGGGGCGCTGGATGCCGACGGGCTGGCCACCGAGATTACCGAGCGCTGGGAAGAACCAAAGGGTCGCGGCTCTGGGAATTGGCTGTACCAGACACGCGATGCGCTGCGCAAAGCGATCCAGGCGGTTATCGACGAGCAGGCTTAGTGTGAGCCGGGGAGCCAGCCGCGCCTGTTATGAATAGTCATTGCCTTGCCGCGCGCGCAAAAGCGCGCGTGATGCAGGGATATCCTCCGGTGCCCTAGACTTGGTGGTCACTGCGTGAACGATCCAATGCGATTCATTGCAAGCGACGTCGTCAATCACCCAAATAGCGCTGCTAAACCTGTCTCGACTTCGCGCGACACAACGGAAAACTTGGCGATTCAAGATCACGCCTTCGCAGGTTAACGATCGATCAAAACCGCGTTGCTCATCAGCACGATTGATCCGCGTCCGTCGCGCACCACGGCGCGGACCACGGAAGTCCCCGTAACTAGCCCCGTCAGCGGCACGTGCACATCCTTGCCCGACGCCAGCGCGACCCGCGCAAGCAGCTTTTCGTCGACGAGCAGATCGAGCGTAGCGCCCGCCACCGCGCTTGCGCTGACATGCGCGCCCACCGCTTCGCCAGCCGCCACGCGGAGCCGCCCACCCATCGGGGCTTGCGATGCGCCTGTTTCAACCCGCAGATCAACCAACGCCGCGGGATCACCGGCCAGATCGATGAACACACGTCCCTGCCGGATGCCCTTCAGGATCGCTGCCTGGGTCAATGCTTCTGCATGAACCACCGTGGTGGGACGGCCAATCGTCCCCGGCGCATTATCTGTCCGTCCGGCATCGTGATTGTCGCTGCCCCCAATCGCGGTGATCGACTGCGGCGCAGCCATCGCTCGCAGCCACAGCCCAAGTCCCGACAGCGGCCCCTCCACCCCGCCGGGAAGCGCCATCGCACCGCCGTTGATCACCTCAATCGCATCCGCACGGCCCAGATCCGCGTTGGGCATTGCCCAGCCGCACCCCATACAGGCCTCCCCGGATGGCAAGCCCGGGTGATTGATCGACACCAACCCGCCCAGCGCATGCACCCGGTCAGCGATTGCGTTGAAAGTCACAGGGCCATTTGGGGTGATGCGGTAATCGAGCGGTTCCCCGGTTCCAAAGATATTGAAATGGCCAAAAAACGTCGTGATTTCACGCCCTGGAATGATGAGCAGCCGATCAAAATATGGCTGGGCTTCCGCAATGCTCGCAACTGCGCTCGGGGTGTTGTGATCGGTCACCGCGATGAAATCGAGCCCGCGCGCAGCCGCGGTTTCCAGCGTCCTGAAGACAGGGCACGGTACGCGCCGGCCGCTCTGGCTTGCACAGGCACCGTCGCTGTGCGCGGTATGCAGGTGCAGATCGCCGCGATACCAGCCTGCGCCACGATCAATCACCGATGCGGGGGTTGGCGGCGACGCCGCCTTCAAAAACCACAGCCGCGCGGTCCAATTCGTCACGGCCTTTGCCCGGATATTGGGCACAGCGAGCGTCAGTCGCCAAATACCGGGATCAATCTGGCCAGGAAGATAAGACGGCGTTGCATCACGTTCAGCGATGGATATCAGCGCCTTGTCGCCGCCGCTCGCGCCGCGAAATCGTTGCGCATCCTCAACGCCGAGATCAATGACCGTCCGGTCAGCGCGGCCATCATGGTCAAAGGCGATCACCAGCCGCTTCACGCCACGCGGGACGCGAAACGGCACTGATGTGTACCGATGATGATCGGCGCCGGTCAGCTTGCCCGTCAGCACCAGATCGGGCGCCCGTTCTGGCATCTGGGCCGGCACCTGCGCCGCCGCCGCTGTTGCCGCGAGCAGCGCCAACAGGAACAGCACGGTTCGCACCGCCCTCATCGCCGCCCGAACAGCTTTTCGATGTCGCCATGCGCCAATTTTACCCAGGTCGGGCGACCATGGTTGCATTGGCCCGAATGCGGCGTGACTTCCATTTCGCGGAGCAGCGCGTTCATTTCGGCAACGGAAAGCACACGGCCTGCCCGCACCGATCCGTGGCAGGCCATCGTCGCGGCAACATGATCAAGGCGCTCTTTCAACGACAGCGCTTCATCATAGGCAGCAAGCTCATCGGCCAAATCGGTGACGAGGCCGACGACATCCCCCTGCCCCAGCATCGCCGGTACGCCCCGCACCAGCATGGCGCGTGGGCCGAACCGTTCGAGTTCCAGCCCGAATTCGCCCAATTCCTTGGCACGTGCTTCCAGCCGGTCGCAGGCCGTTTCCTCCAGCTCGATAACCTCGGGCAGCAGGAGTGCCTGGGCCGCGATCGCGCCATTCGCCATGCCACGCCGCATCCGTTCAAGCACCAGCCGTTCATGCGCGGCATGCTGGTCAACAATCACCAGTCCATCCTCGGCTTCAGCAACGATATAGGTTTTTGCCACCTGCCCCCGCGCAACGCCCAGCGGGAAAGCAATTGATTCAGGCGGCGGCGTATAAGCAGGCTCGGCGCGACCCTGTGGTGGTGGGGCAATGAATCCGGGCCGCCGATCATAAACGGCCGACCGGACCGGGGCGCCCGCCGCCCAAATCTCGGCCTGTGCCGACGGCGCACCTAGTGGCTCGCTCGTCCACGCCGCCAACGCCGTTTCATCGGGGCGTTGCATGCTGCGATGCCCCGCCTCTCCCAGCGCCTGTTTCAGCCCGCTGACGATCATCCCGCGCACCAGGGCCGGATCACGAAAGCGCACCTCGGTTTTCGCTGGGTGAACGTTTACGTCGACCATGTCGCTGGGCACATCCAAAAAAAGCGCAACCACGGCATGCCGGTCGCGCGCCAGCACATCGGCATAGGCCCCGCGCACCGCGCCGGTTAACAGGCGATCTTTTACCGGGCGGCCATTGACGAACAGATATTGATGATCGGCAACACCGCGATTGAACGTGGGCAGCCCGGCAACCCCGCCCAGGCGGATGCCTTCACGCTCCAGATCAACGCCGACGCTGTTCTCAATCAGTGCCCGATCGGTCAGCGCCGCCACCCGCGCAGGTCGATTGGCGGCCGCAGCGACATTCAGCGCCTGTCGCCCATCATGGTCGACCGTGAAAGCAATGTCGTGGCGCGCCATTGCCAGTCGCCGGATCACATCCATACACGCCGCATATTCAGCGCGCGCGCTGCGCAGAAATTTGCGCCGCGCGGGAACGCGTTCGAACAGCCCCTCCACCCGTACCCGCGTACCCGGGGGCAAGCCCGCTGGGCCTTCGCTGACCAGGCCGCCATTGTCGACGATTCGCTGCCACCCTTCAGCGCCGCGAACCCGGCTTTCCAGCGTCATCCGCGCCACGCTCGCGATCGATGGCAAGGCTTCGCCGCGAAAACCCAGCGTGGTCACCGCGTCAATCGCGTCATCCGGCATTTTTGAAGTTGCATGGCGTTCCAGCGCCAACGCCATATCGGCAGGCGCCATCCCCGATCCGTCGTCGATCACCTCAACCCGGTCGATCCCCCCGCCAGCCAGGCTGATCGCGATCCGCGTGGCGCCTGCATCAAGCGCGTTTTCGACCAGTTCCTTCAGCGCGCTGGCGGGCCGTTCAACCACTTCACCGGCTGCAATGCGATTGACGAGATGTTCAGGTAAGCGGCGTATTGACATAAGGGGCGCTCTAGCCCAATCGGCGGCATTCCGCGAGCCGCATCAACAACCAACCAGAGCGTGGATTTTATCCTAGCTTTGCCCGATTGCTAAAGCCAAATTGCTTCAGCCAATCTGTCGGTTTGTAATGCGAAGCGTGGGTATAGAACGCTGCGCCGGGGCGGGTGCGGCTATTGACGGGAATGTAGATGATTTTCTCGCGGTTTTTCAATTTCATGTCTCACGATATGGCGATCGACCTTGGTACCGCCAACACGGTCGTTTATTTGCGCGGCCGTGGCATTGTGCTCAACGAGCCATCGGTTGTGGCCGTCGAGACCATCAACGGCGTCAAGCGCGTAAAAGCAGTCGGGGACGATGCCAAGCTGATGATGGGCAAAACGCCTGACAGCATTCAGGCCATTCGTCCGCTTCGCGACGGTGTGATTGCCGATATCGACGTTGCAGAACAAATGATCAGCCATTTCATCCGTAAGGTTCATGGCGGGAAAAGCCGGTTCATGCGCTGGCCACAAATCGTGATCTGCGTGCCATCGGGATCGACCAGCGTCGAACGCCGCGCGATCCGCGATGCCGCCCAAAATGCCGGTGCCAGCCAGGTTTTTCTGATCGAAGAGCCGATGGCCGCTGCAATCGGCGCGAATATGCCGGTAACCGAACCAATCGGATCAATGGTTGTCGACATTGGCGGCGGCACGACCGAAGTTGCGGTGCTGTCGCTGCGCGGGCTTGCCTATACCACGTCGGTGCGCGTGGGCGGTGACAAGATGGACGAAGCCATCGTTTCCTATGTCCGCCGCAACCATAATTTGCTGATTGGCGAAGCAACGGCTGAACGCATCAAGCAGGAAGTGGGGGTTGCCAAGGCGCCGCCTGACGGCATTGGCCAGACGATCCATATCAAGGGTCGCGATCTGGTGAACGGCGTACCGAAAGAAATCACGATCAACCAGGGCCAGATTGCAGAGGCGCTGAGCGAACCGGTTGGGACGATTGTAGAGGGCGTGCGAATCGCGCTGGAAAACACCGCCCCTGAACTGGCGGCAGATATCGTCGATCAGGGCATTGTGCTCACCGGTGGCGGCGCGCTGCTGAAATGGATTGATGAGGTGCTTCGCGACGAAACCGGCCTGCCGGTGACGATTGCCGATGATCCGCTCACCTGCGTTGCCATTGGCACGGGACGTGCGCTGGAAGACCCTGTCTTCCGCGGCGTTCTGTTGACGGCCTAGGGGTAGAGCGCGCTCATGGCGCCGCCTCGTAATCGGCGCCCGGGATTTTCGCGGCGGGCGCAATATGGCCTGTTTCTGGGCTATGTCGTCGCTGTTGCCGGGTCGCTGGTGGCAGCGGCGCTGCTGGCGCTGTCAACATTTGATCCGTCGACCTTTGCCGCCTTGCGGTTGGCGCTTGCCGAGTTGACGACACCAATTTCGGCCGGCGTGGGGGCGGTTGGGCGCGGGATTGTGTCGATCCCCGGCACGATCGGCGATCATTTCACCTTGGTGGAACGCAACGCTGCGCTGCGTAAACAGATTGAAGACACGCACGCTTTGTTGATGCGTGCGCGGGCGCTTTCCTATGATAATCGCCGCCTGAAAAAGTTGCTGGCGCTTCGCGAACAATCGACCGATCCGGTTACTACCGCCCGGCTGGTCAGCTCCACGGCGTCGAGCACGCGGCGCTTTGCGACCCTGAATGCCGGGTTTCGTCAGGGCGTCGCGACTGGCCAGCCGGTGCGCGGCCCCGAAGGGTTGATTGGGCGTATTCTTGAAGCGGGCCCAAACACCGCCAGGGTGATGCTGCTCAGCGACCCGGAAAGCATCGTCCCGGTCCGCCGCACCCGCGACGGCATGCCCGCCATCGCGATGGGGCGCGGCGATGGCTGGATAGAAATTCGCTCGGTATCGATCAGCAACGTGGCCTTTCTGCCCGGCGATGTGCTGATCACGTCGGGCACTGGCGGTATTTACCCGCCTAATGTTCCGGTGGCCCGGGTCGTCCGCAAATCAACCGACACGGCGCTGGCCCGATCATTCGCCCAGCCCGACACGCTTGATTTTGCGCTGGTGCAGCGTGCATTTATGCGGATGGAGGTCGCAGCGCCGCCGCCCGCCACGGATAGTCCAAGCACGCCCGCCCCTGCCCCCGTCAACACGCCACGCAAGGTACAAGGCAGCGCACCGTGAGCGATCCAATCATTGGCGCGTTCGATGCAAAAGAGGCCGGCGAGCGCAAATGGGTGATCCCGGCGATAACGGTACTGGCAGGATCCTCGCTCACTCTGCTGCCAGTGATCTTCACTTTCCCAATCCTGCCGCCGTTCGGCCTCATCATGTTGTTCGGATGGCGGCTGAGCCGGCCTGATTCGCTGCCCGTTTGGGCACCATTATTGCTGGGCCTGTTCGACGATTTGGTCAGCGGTCAGCCCTTTGGCAGTGCGATGCTATTATGGACCGTCAGCTTCCTGGTTGTCGATCTGCTGGATCAGCGGCTGGTGTGGCATGATTTCTGGCAGGATTGGCTGCTGGCATCAGGCGGCATTGCGACGTGCCTGATTTTGGGCAGGCTGGTTGCGTCCCCGATCGGGGCGCATGTCGATACAGTGTTGTTGCTTCAGACGATTGTCTCAATCATGTTATATCCAGTTGTCATCAGGCTGATCGCCTGGCTTGACCGCAAACGGACCCCTGCATGAACCGACCGACCCGCATCGTTACCGAAGCGAACCAGTCCTACAGCTTTTCACGCCGCGCGGTTGCGCTGGGCGGGTTGCAAGCTGGGGTCGGCGCGCTGCTGGCGGTTCGGATGGGCTGGTTGTCGATTGCCGAGAACGAACATTACCAGATGATGGCCGAAAGCAACCGCGTCAACATGACGCTGATGCCGCCGCGGCGGGGCTGGATTGTTGATCGCCACGGCGTGCCCATTGCCAATAACCGCACCGATTTCCGCGTCGACATTATCCCTGATCGACTGCAGGACAAAGATCGCGTGCTTGGCCTGCTGCAAGAGATTTTGGGGCTGAAGCCAGAAGATATCGAACGCATTAAAATTGATCTGAAGCGCGCCGCCGGGTTTCAACCCGTGCAGGTCGCCGAAAATCTGGATTGGGAGCGGTTTGCGGCCATTGGCGTGCGACTGCCCGAATTGCCCGGTGTCGCGCCAACGCGCGGCTTTTCGCGAAATTATCCTGGCGGGGCGGCGGTTGCGCATTTAACCGGCTATGTTGGCGCTGCATCTGCCGAGCAATATCGCAAGGTGCGCGATCCATTATTGGTGACACCGGGGTTTAAACTCGGCAAGGATGGCCTTGAAAAGTCACTGGAATCCGAACTGCGCGGTGTGCCTGGTGCAAAGCGGATCGAGGTAACGGCGCGCGGCAAGCTGGTGCGTGAACTCGCCACCCGCCCCGATACGCCCGGCCAGACCGGACGCTTGACGATCGACGTGGGCTTGCAGGAATATGCCGCGCGGCGGCTGGGCACCAATTCGGGCTCTGCCGTCGTGATCGATTGCAAGACCGGCGAAATGCTCGCGATGGTTTCGATGCCGGCCTATGATCCGAACAGCTTTTCCGATGGCATCAGCCATCTCGAATGGGAAATGCTGTCAAACGACGATCATGTTCCCTTGATGAACAAGGTGCTGCAGGGCCTGTATCCGCCCGGTTCAACGGTAAAGCCAATGAATGCGCTGGCCCTGCTGGCGGCCGGGGTTAATCCGGCGGAGCGGATCGGCTGTTCGGGCGCAATGCGCGTCGGCAACGGCACCTTCCACTGCCATAAACGGCAGGGCCACGGCGCGGTCGACATGAAAACTGCCGTGATGCAAAGCTGCGACATCTATTTTTACGAGATGGTCCGGCGGCTGGGCTATGATAAAATTGCCCCGGTCGCGCGGCTGACCGGGCTGGGTGAACGGTTTGACCTGCCCTTCCCATCGCAGCGTTATGGCACAATGCCCGATCCGGCCTGGAAAATGGCCAAATATAAAGAAGACTGGACAGTCGCCGATTCGCTGAACGCGTCGATTGGCCAAGGCTATGTGCTTGCAAACCCCCTCCAGCTGGCGGTGATGGCATCGCGCATCGCCTCTGGCCGCCAGTTAAAGCCAAGCATCCTCGCGAGCCAGGTCCAGCGCAACGCACCCCCGCTTGGCATTGATCCTGCCCATCTCGCCCGGGTGCGCGATGCGATGTACGGCGTTGTCAACGAAGGCGGCACCGGCGGCGCTTCTCGACTGCTCGTGCCCGGCATCAGCCTGGCGGCTAAAACCGGCACGGCCCAGGTGCGCCGCATCACCGGTGCCGAACGGGCATCAGGCGTGCTGAAAAATGGCCAATTGCCGTTCAAGCTGCGCGATCACGCGCTGTTTGTGTGTTTTGCGCCTGCCGATAACCCGCGCTATGCCGCTGCCATCGTGCTCGAGCATAACGGCCACACCGTCCGCAACCTTGATACGCCGCTGATCGGGCGCGACATCATGACGTATTTGTTTGATCGCGACCGGGCCATGGCATCGCTGGCGGAGGTCGAGCCGACTTGGGGCGGCGACATCAGGACGCGAATGGCGGCCACGGCAGAGGAATATCGCCTCGCATCGACCGGTAAAGCGCCCGCCGCGGCCGCCGCCGCCGCTGCAACCGAGCTGAACGCCAGCGCCCCTACCGAGGCAGCGGCCGTTGCCGCTGCGACCGCCGCAAGCAGCAAAACCGCTGCCATTGTCGGCAATACCAGCGGCGGCGGCGTTGCCGCTGAAGGATCGACGGAGTCGCCCGACCAATGAGCACCCGATATGAATTCGTCCCCGAACCGCTAGCCCAACTTCCCTGGAAGGTCATTTTGCTGGTGCTGGCGATTGGCGGGTTCGGGCTGATCATCCTGTTTTCGGCCGCTGGCGGATCGCTGCGGCCCTGGGCGCTGCCGCAGGGCATTCGCTTGTTTGGCCTGCTCGCCCTTGCCGTATTGCTGTCGCGCGTGCGGGAAAATGTGTGGGGCTCCATCGCCCTGCCCGCTTACGGCGTGCTTGTTGTGCTGCTGCTGCTGGTCGAGTTGGTTGGCGCGGTGCGCGGTGGCGGCCAGCGCTGGCTTGATACCGGCATCGGCATCCGCATCCAGCCATCCGAGCTGATGAAACCGTGCATCGTGCTGGCGGTGGCCAAATTTTATGATCTGCTACCCCCCAATGAAACCCGGCGTTTCGGGGCCATCTGGCCTGCCGCTGCGCTGATCGTGGTCCCGGCGCTGCTGGTGATGAGGCAGCCTGATCTGGGCACCGCGTTGATGATTGTCGGCGGCGGCGTGACCGTCATGTTCCTGGCGGGGGTGCCGCTGCGGCTGTTCATCGGTGGCGCGCTGGCGCTGGCCGCGGTAATCCCCCTTGCGGTGAATTTTCTGCTCCATGATTATCAGCGCAATCGTATTCTGGTCTTCCTCAACCCTGAAAGCGATCCGCTGGGTACCGGCTATCATATCAGCCAGTCCAAAATCGCGATCGGATCGGGCGGCATTTTTGGCAAGGGGTTCATGAACGGCACCCAAAGCCATCTCGATTACCTGCCAGAAGGGCATACCGATTTCATCTTTGCCACGATGGCCGAAGAATGGGGTCTGATTGGCGGCTTGTTGTTGATCGCTGCGTTCTTCTTGCTGATCAATTGGGGCCTCAGGGTGGCAATGCGCGCCCAGACGCGGTTCGCCCGGCTGAC
This sequence comes from Proteobacteria bacterium ST_bin14, assembly GCA_002083655.1. Classification (GTDB taxonomy): domain Bacteria; phylum Pseudomonadota; class Alphaproteobacteria; order Sphingomonadales; family Sphingomonadaceae; genus Sphingomonas. Next base: position 96,655 of record MSXR01000013.1, read on the forward strand.
AGCGGCGGGATTGGCAACGACGATCTTCATTTACGTCGCGATTAACCTGCTGATGGTGATGGGCCTGGCCCCCGTCGTCGGTATCCCGCTGCCGCTGGTCAGCAATGGCGGATCGGCGCAGATGACGACGATGATTTGTCTGGGCATCCTGATGTCGATTGATCGTCAGAACCGCCAGGTCGTTCGCTGGTAACACGCCTGTGATAATCGGGTTTGCATTCGGCGAAAGCCGGTGCTAACCGCCCCCTTCCGATCGCAAGCGCGCCCACCACGGCGCACCCCCCTTGCCCGGCATGGACGCATAGCTCAGTTGGTAGAGCAGCTGACTCTTAATCAGCGGGTCCTTGGTTCGAGCCCAAGTGCGTCCACCATTGTTTCCTGGAAAAACCTATAGATTTTAGCAAAGGTGCTAGGTTCGCTAGGCGTCGACGTTATTCATGCACCCACCGGCTCCGATTTCGCCTGTCGCTCTGGCGTCAGCAGGATTGCTTTAAAAGAGATCCGGTTTGTCCGCACAGGAAACCATGCCGCCCGCTTCTAAGTGGCCCAAGATCTTTGGCATTTTTGGTCACGAGAGAGATCGGTAATGAGGGTGAGCAAGCTCGAGCCGGAAGCGAAGCCCCAACCCTCCTTAAATCACAACTTCAAATCTGTGCCATTGGTGCTGGCGGGGAACAAACGTCAAAACAAGCGGACCCCCTGCAGGTCCGGGGTGCCGGAAGGGTTGGTGTTGTAGAAGGGCTGTTCGTTGTCCTTTCCTTGGGCTCGCCAGAAGGAAGGGCGGCCCCCTTTGGCTGGCTGCTTGCAGCAGCTGCTCAGGACAGGGTTCGACAGGCTCAGGGTGGACGGATTTGGGGGGCGCGTGCCGTTCGCTGTTGCAAAAGTATCGCAGTCCGATCTTTTTGCGCTGCAGCACGGACGGCAATTGACCAGCAAGATGCTTATGGTAATTGAAGGACACCGCACAGGACTTGGCACCACACGGTGAGAAGCCACGCCGCGTGCGGTCGCAGGCAGGAACGTAACCTTAATCCAGGAATCAGTCCCAGGGAGGTCGTTCCACATGAAGTTCCGTCTCGCCACTACAGCATTGCTGTGTTCCTTTTCTGCGTTCGCCGCCACGGCCGCGC
>MSXR01000029.1 GCA_002083655.1 Proteobacteria bacterium ST_bin14
GGATTGCTTCGCTGCGCTCGTGGGTGACGGGTGATCCTACATTACGGCACGATGCTCAAAAGCAAAACTACCGAAAATCTCCGCGCTGAATCACTCAGCCGCCACCGGCGCGGGCTTGCGGCGCTTTTCGGTAATCCAGATGCCGATAATCGCAATTTCGTACAGGATGATCAGCGGAATCGCGAGCAGCAGTTGTGAACCAACATCGGGCGGCGTCAGCACCGCTGCGATCCCCACCGCCGCGACGATGGCATAGCGCCGCGCCCCGATCAGCTGTTTGCGCGTGACAATCCCGGCGCGCTCCAGCAGCATCAACAAGACCGGCAGCAGGAATGACAGCCCGAACCCGAACAGAAACTGCATGATGAACGACAGATAATTGTCAATCGCGGGCAGCGCCTCTCGCTCAACCCCGCCGATACTTCCCTGAAAACTCAGCAGAAAACCCAGCGCCATCGGCACCGCGATATAATAGGCCATGGCCGCACCCAGCGTGAACAGCACCGGTGTGGCGAGCAGAAACGGCAGCAGTGCGCGCTTTTCCTGCCGGTACAGCCCCGGCGCAATAAACTGCCATAATTGATTGGCGATAACCGGGAATGACACCATCGCCGCCGCGAAGAACGCTACCTTGATCTGAACGAAAAATGCCTCAAACAACTGGGTATAGACCACCCGGTGCTGCCCCGCTTTCAGCAGCGGCTGCAGCAGAAAGCCAAAAATCGGTTCGGAAAAATAAAAGCACACGCCAAATGCCAGCGCGATTGCAATCGCACAGTAAATCAGCCGACGGCGCAGCTCGATCAGATGGTCCAGCAGCGGCGCGCGCGACTGATCGATCTCGTCGGCAACATCGGTATCGGTGCTCATGCGGGCGACCCCGCCGGTGTCCCGGGCTGCACCGGCAACATCACCGGCACACCCTCTGCTGCCGCAATCTCGTCATCAGTCAGCGCGGGTGGCGCGTCGCGCAGCAACGGCGCTGAGGTAAGCACGGGGGGGGCGGTCAGCACGGGGGCGGCATCGTCGTCCAACGCCGCAGCACCATCTTCCAGCGCTGGCAATGCGGCAGGGGTTGGAGGATAGGCGCTCATGATGCGGGCATTTTCCGCCGCCCAGCGTTCTTCCATTTCCTTCAGCTCAGCCTCGCGCACCATGGTGTCGAAACCGGCGCGAAACTGGCCCATCACCCCGCGCGCCTTGGCGACCCAATGGCCGACAAAGCGCATCGCCTTTGGCAAATCCTTGGGGCCGATAACCACCAGGGCAACGACCGCCAGCAGCATCAGCTCGGATGGGGCAACGTCAAACATGCATCAGGCCCGGCAGCAGTAGAAACGGTAACGCGTAAAGCCGCAATCAGCGGTCGTCGCGGGCACGCTCGGCAGCGGGGTCGAGCACCACATCGGCGTCGCGCTTGGCATCAATCCGGCCTGGTTCGCGCTTTGCGCCGGCATCGTCTTCTTCGGCCATGCCTTTTTTGAAGTTCTTGATACCCTTGGCCACATCGCCCATCAGGTTGGAAAAGCGGCCGCCCCCCAATACCAGAATGGCGATGACGCCGAACACCAGCCAATGCATCAGGCTGAAACTACCCATTACGCGTCTCCTTCAGGATAAGCCCCTAGATAGGCCTCTTCATCGCCATTTGCCACCTCCGGCTGATCAATCGCCAAATCGAGCTGATCATCTTCGCCGTCGCCGATCTGGCCCATCGCCAAATCAACCGGATCGAGCAGCCCGGCCGCGCGCAAATCGTCCAGTCCGGGCAGGTCACGCCGGGTCGCCAGCCCGAAATGCGCCAGAAAATCAACGGTGGTTGCATAGGTCAACGGGCGGCCCGGCACTTCCCTTCGCCCCGCCGGCCGCACCCAATTGGCCTCCATCAGCACATCAATCGTTCCTTTTGATATCTGCACGCCGCGAATCGCTTCAATCTCTGCCCGCGTCACCGGCTCATGATAGGCGATAATCGCCAGCGTCTCGATTGCCGCCCGGCTCAGTTTGCGGGGCTCTTCGCGGTCGCGCCGCAACAGATGCGCCATGTCCGCCGCGGTCTGGAAATGCCAACGCTCGCCGCGCCGCACCAGGCTGATGCCGCGCCCGGCATAATCGGCCTCCAGCGCCGCAAGCGCGCCGCGCACATCACCCTCCCCGACATGCGCGCGAAGTTGATCCACCGTCATCGGCGCATCGGCGGCGAACAGCACCGCTTCCACCGCGCGGACAAAATCATCGGGCGCGTTCATGCCGGTCGCCGCAGATATAGGGGCGCAAAGGGTGATTTCTGCTGCAGCTCCACTCGCCCCTGCCGCGCCAGTTCAAGCGCCGCCAGAAAGCTGGATGCCAATGCCGATTTGCGAAAAGCTCCATCGGCCTGGGGCGGCAGAAATGCCTCAATCGTCGCCCAGTCAATCTGCGCACCCAGCAACCGCGCCACGCGTTCCAGCGCCACCTCCAGCGTCATGACCGGGCGGTTGGCGACAATGTGCATCACCGGGCGGGTGCGCGCGCTCACCCGGCCATAAGCGGCGATCAGATCATAGATTTCGGCCTGCCACAGCGCCTTACGCATTGTCCGCAATCCTTCGGGGGCACCGCGCGCAAACACATCACGCCCCAGCCGGTCGCGCGCGAGCAGCCGCGCGCCGCTCTCCCGCATGGCATTCAGCCGTTCGAGCCGCAATTGCAGCCGCAGCGCAAGTTCTTCGGGACTAGGCTCAACTTCAGGGTCGCGGGGCAACAACAACGCCGATTTCAGATAGGCAAGCCACGCGGCCATCACCAGATAATCCGCCGCCAGTTCCAGCTTCAGCGCGCGCGCCTGATCGACATAGGCCAGATATTGATCGACCAGCGCCAGGATCGACAGGGCCCGCAAATCCACCTTTTGTGACCGCGCGAGCGCCAGTAACAGATCAAGCGGCCCTTCCCACCCGTCGATATCGACGGTCAGTACGTCCATTACCGGCATGTCCGGGGGCGTCAGTAGATCGGGCTCGGTCGTCATCGGCTCTGGTTAGGGCCAATGACGTTTCAGGGACAAGGGCAATCGGTCCGGGCGGTCCATCGCGATCATTCAGGGGTGCGCAGGCGAGCGGCGGGGTATGTTCGCGCTGCACGGTGGTGCTCCACCTGTCTCGCCAGTCACGCGCACATCGGATAAACACCGCGCTCATCGCGTGCCATCAACCGAAATCCGGATGCTGGTCCGTTAGAACGAATTGTGATCAACCTATTCACCCCTCCCCTTCAGGGGAGGGGCAGGGGTGGGGGCTCTCCCCAAGCGCCGCGCCTGTTGTGAGCCCCCACCCCAACCCCTCCCCTGAAGGGGAGGGGCTTCAGGGTCGACGTCTGGCCGCAAACAGCGGTTACGTTCGCCGCTCCCCCAAAAGACAATCACACTTGCGCCAGCAAGCTATCCCGCTTGGCGATGAAGTCGGCGATGTCGCCCTGCGGCGTGGACCCGGAAATCGTCGCCATCGCCCGGTCCAGCCGGTCGCGTGACACTGGCGGCATGTCCCCGATCAAGCTCGCAATCTCGACCATCTCATCCATTCGGCCCCAGCAATCGAGCACCACATCGCACCCCGCTGCCAGCGCCCCCGCCGCTTTTTCGCCAGCGGTGCCCGACAGCGCCTTCATGTCGATATCATCGGTCATCAACAGCCCGTCAAAACCGATGCGGTCGCGGATGACGTCGTTGATGATGATGGGCGACAGCGTCGCCGGGCGGTCCGGATCCCAGGCCTGGAAAATGATATGCGATGTCATCCCCATCGGCGCGGTGTTGAGTGCACGAAACGGTTCCAGATCAATCTCTAGCTCGGCCTCGCTCGCGGTGACCGTTGGCAACAGATAATGCGTGTCGACCACCGCGCGGCCATGCCCCGGCATGTGTTTCACCACCCCGACGATACCCGCCTGCCGCAACCCCTCCATTATCGCGCGCCCCATGGCGGCGACGCGCATCGGCTCATGGCCGTAAGCGCGGGTGGCGATTGCCGGGGTCGTATCGGGCTGCGACACATCGAGCAGCGGCCAGCAATCAACGTTTATCCCCACCTCGGCCAGCATCAGCCCCACCGCCTGCGCATTGGCCCGTGCCGCTTCAATCGCGGACATTGGCGCGACATCATACAGTGCATCAAACGCTGGCCCGGCGGGCGATGCGGGCCATTCCGGCGGCCCCATCCGCGCGACGCGCCCGCCCTCCTGATCGATCAGGATCGGCACATCATCACGGCCGGAAAGCGCGCGAAGTTCACTCGTCAGCGCCCTTAACTGGTCGCGGGTCGCCACGTTGCGCTTGAAAAATATATAGCCGCACGGGTCTGCGTCACGAAAAAACGCGCGTTCATCGGCGGTTAGCGACAGGCCGGACAGCCCATAAATCACTGGTTTCATGCAGCAGGGCTAGCCTAGTTCTGCGCGATGAAACAAGCCTCTCCGGCAAGTTGCAGCTTGGCGCAAAGTTCGCGCGCCTGTGTCGCGCTGCCCGCGTTGACGCGCAGCCGGTAAACGGTGCGGCCCTTCACCTCGGCGCTCTGCACTGATTTGCCCAGCGGCCCCAGATAGGTGAACCGTTTGGCCGCGCGTGCCCAGGCGGCATTGGCCGATGCCTCATCCGGGAAAGACCCGAGCTGCACCACTGCGCCACCCGATGTGCCCGCCGCAACCGGCTTTGCCATCGGCATCGCGCCAGGTGCCGGTGCCTTCAGCATACCGCCCGACGGGGGAACGATTGCGGCCCCGGTTTGGCCCTGGGGCTTGGCCACACTACCCGGCGTCGCCGCCATCGGTGCTTCAGCGACAGCCTTCAGGTCAATCGACGCATTGCCGTCGCTCTTGCCCTCGCTGGTGGCAAAGGCGGTATCACCCTCTCCTTCAACCTTCATCCCGCCTGGCGTATCCGGCTTTACCTTATAGTCGCCTTCCACAGCGGCAATCAGCTCGCCGGTACCCTTCAGCTCGTCGCGGTGCTGATACCAGTAAACGCCGTAAATCGCCCCGGCGATGATCGCGAGGCCAAGCAGGACCAACAGGCCAATCCGCAGAATCGACGGCCCGTCATTATAGTCGTCCTCAACGGTTTCCAGCCATGGCAGCCGGTCTTCGTCGCGGATCTCATATTCACCGGCGGTTGCCATTAATTCATCTCCAGAACGGCCTCGACACCCATGATACCCAGACCACTACGAATTATTTGCCCTATCGCATCTGCCAGAAAAAGTCGCGCGCAGGTAAGCGGCGCATTATCCACAATCAGGAAGCGGCGGTCAGGCCGATCATTGCCCACATTCCACGCCGCATGAAAAAGTGCTGCAAGATCATATAGATAAAACGCAATCCTGTGGGGTTCACGGGCGGCGGCGGCTGTCTCAACAATGCGCGGGAATTGGGCGGCGAATTTCACCAATGCCAGCTCTTCTGTATCAAGTTGGGACAAATCAACGTCAGCGCACGCGATTCCTGCCTCTTCAGCCCGCCGATGTAGCGATGCGACTCGGGCATGGGCGTATTGAACGTAGAAGACCGGGTTGTCTTTTGATGCCTCCACCACCTTGGCGAAATCGAAATCCATCTGCGCGTCGGCCTTGCGCGTCAGCATCGTGAAGCGGACGACATCCTTGCCCACTTCATCCACCACATCAGCCAGCGTGACAAAATTGCCCGAGCGTTTTGACATTTTCACCAGCTCGCCCGCGCGCAGCAGCCGCACCATCTGGACAATCTTGATGTCAAACTTCTTCGCGCCATGCGTCAGCGCGTTCACCGCCGCGACGATGCGCTTTACAGTGCCGGCATGGTCTGCGCCCCAGATGTCGATCAGCTCATCGGCGGTCTGTGTCTTTTGATAGTGATAGGCCAGATCAGCGCCGAAATAGGTCCATTGCCCGGTTGATTTGCGGATCGGCCGATCCTGATCGTCGCCAAATTGCGTCGACCGGAACAAGGGCAGCACCACCGGCTCCCAATCATCAGGCGTCTCCCCCTTGGGGGCTTCGAGCACACCGTCATAAATCAGCCCGCGCGCGCGCAATTCCGCCTCGGCTGCCTCTGGCTTGCCCGCCGCTTGCAATTCGGCTTCCGAAGAGAAAATATCATGGTGGATGCCCAGCTTCGCCAGATCGCCCTTGATCAGCACCAACATCGCCGCAACCGAGCGTTGCCGGAACAGCACCAGCCAGTCGTCCTCGGGCGCGTCCACATAGTGATCGCCAAATTCGGTGGCCAGCGCCTGCCCCACCGGCACCAGATAATCGCCGGGATACAGGCCTTCAGGGATGTCACCGATATCGGCGCCCAATGCCTCGCGATAGCGCAGATGCGCTGACCGGGCGAGCGTATCCACCTGCCCGCCCGCATCGTTGACATAATATTCGCGGATCACGCTGTGCCCGGAAAACTCCAGCAACGCCGCCAGCGCATCGCCCACCACCGCGCCTCGGCAATGGCCCATGTGCATCGGCCCGGTGGGGTTGGCGGAGACATATTCCACGTTGACGATCGGCTTGCTGGCAGGGGCGGCGCGGCCATAGGCGTCGCCCTGCGCGCGGATCGCGGTCAGCTCGGTGCGCCAGGTCGCATCGGTCAGCGTCAGGTTGATAAAGCCCGGCCCGGCCACCGATACGCTCGCCACTTCGGGCAAGGCCCCCAGCAGCGCCGCAATTTTTTCCGCCAGCGCGCGCGGATTGGTGGCGGCGGGCTTGGCAAGCACCATCGCGGCATTTGTCGCCAGATCACCATGGCTGGTGTCACGCGGCGGCTCGACCGTCACGTTGCGTCGATCAAGCCCGCCCGGCAGATCGCCCGACGCGACCAGCGCATCAAGGGCAGCATCAATATGCGCGGCGAACCGGTGGTAGAGCGTCATTCCATTGTCCCAGATAAGGCCCCAGATAAGGCAGGGCGTGTCGTTAGCGGATCAGGTGGCGGGTAGCAAAGGGCAGCTTGACTTGGACGGGCCAGTGCCGCCCATAATGCCCCCATCCTCAGGAGAGACCCAAGCATGCGCCTTCGCCCACCCTCCGCAGTTATGCCCGCAGTTATGGCCGCCCTTATCCCCGCGCTGTTCGCGAGCACGCCTGCGCTGGCACAAGCGCCCGCCCAAAAAGGCCCCGTGTGGAAAGCCGCCGCCGCCGCACGGCCTGCGCAGCTCGCCACGCTGGAAAAGCTGGTCAACATCGATTCGGGCACGGGCGATAAGGTGAGCGGGCAAAAGGCATCCGAATTCGTCGCCGCTGAACTGCGCGCGCTGGGGATGAGCGTTGAGCTGGTCCCCGCCGAATTGCCCACCCTGCCCGATAATGTCGTCGCCACGCTGACCGGCACCGGAAAGGGCCGCATCCTGATGATCGCGCATACCGATACCGTGTTCGGTCCCGGCACCGTCGCCAAGCGCCCCTTCCGCATGGACGAAACCCGCGCATATGGCCCCGGCGTTTCGGATGAAAAGGGCGGCGTGGTTGAGGGCATTTTCGCGATCAAACTGCTGCGCCAGCTGAATTTCACGAATTTCGCCAAGATCACCTTCCTTGTGGAAACATCCGAAGAAGGCGGCTCACCCGGCACCCGCGCACTGATCGCCAAATTATTGACCGATGCCGATGTCGAACTGAACCTTGAACCCGGCGATTCGCCTGATCGGCTGACGGTGTGGCGCAAAGGCAGCAATGGCTTCACCATCGCGGTAAAGGGGCGTCCGGCACATGCTGGCGTTGCACCGCAGGACGGCCGCAACGCCGCGCTCGAACTGATCCACCAAATCCAGCTCGCCGATCCGCTGCCCAAAACCGGCGACGGCGTTACCGCCAATCTAACGCTGATGAATGCCGGATCACGCTACAACATTATCCCCGAAGACGCATCGGCCACGATCAACGTCCGCATCCGCACCAAGGCGCAGGGCGATGATGTCGACGCGCTGTTCCGCCGCAACGCGCAGACCACGATCATTCCCGACACGCAGGTATCAATCACCCGCGCGATCAGCTTTCCGCCGCTGCCAGACAATGCCGCCACGGACTCGCTGGCTGACCGGGCGGAACGGATTTACGCGGCTGCCGGGCTAAAAATCACCCGCGGCGGCAATGGCGGCGCATCAGAATCCGCGCTTGCGCATGAGGCGGGCGTCGCCGCGCTGGACGGGCTGGGGCCAGTGGGCGGCGGCTTTCACTCGGAACTGGAATATCTGGAACTCAGCTCGCTCACCCCGCGACTCTATCTGCTGACCAGCCTGATCATGGAATTAGGCAAAACCCCGCCGGCGCGCGGGCAATAGGGTAGAGCGGCTTGCGCAAAATCTGAATCGTCATTGCGACCCCGGCCTTGAGCCGGGGGAAGCAATCCAGCTTCACCACTTGCGGCACGCTGGATTGCTTCGCTGCGCTCGCAAAGACGTCCGGGATGCAGAGTTAAGGCGCAAAGCGCTAAACCAGCCCCTCAATCGCCCGCCCGCGCGCTGCCGGGAACAGCGCGGGCATCAGCCGTGCTGGATCAAGCCCGAAATGCCCCGCCACCGCGCCGCCGATAAAGGCATCGAGCGCGAGCGTGGGCTTCAGATCGCGGCCTTCATACAGCGCCGATGCGCCCAGCCCCGGCCAGTCGGCCAGCACCCGCCCGCCCCGCACACCGCCGCCCAGCAGCATTGCCGACGAAGCCGTGCCATGATCCGTACCGCCGGTGCCGTTCACCGCGACCGTGCGGCCAAATTCAGTCGCGACCAGCACCATGGTATCCGCCCATAATGGCCCCAGCCCGTCCTTCAGCGCGGCAATCATCGCATCCAGCCCGCCCAGTTGCAGCCCCAGTCGCCCGCGCTGCCCGGCATGCGTATCCCACCCGCCCGTCTCGATCATCGCGATCCGCGCGCCGTCTGCCGGGGCGAGCAATTTGGCCGCCAGCGTGCCGGTGGCAGCGGCATTGCGCACGCCGTTCTGCGCGCCGTTTGCGCCACCCTCCGTCCCCATCGTGCTGGTGAGCGCCCGCGTGTTCATCGCGTCGCTCCACAGCGCGTGAAGCTGCGGATCACCATCATATAGCATCGCCACGCGCTGGAGCAGGTCTTCACTCGCCTGCGGCAAGGCTGACGGCGCATAGGATGACACGTCATGCGTACCGCGCAGCGCCATCGGCACGGTAATCGCCACAGCAATCGCCTTGGCGCTCTCCGCCGGCAATTGCCCCAGCAAGCGATTCAGCCAGCCGTCTTTCACCTGATAGGCACCCGCCCCGCCCGTCTCCAACACATTCTGCCCGTCAAAATGGGATCGGTCGCGGTATGGCGAGGCGATGGCATGGGCGAACAATGCCTGTTTCTGGGCATAAAGCGCGCCGATGTTTTTCAGGTTGGGGTGCAGCGCAAACATCGAATCGAGCGCGGGCACTCCAGCAAAATCAGCCGCCAGCACCCCGCGCGCGCCAGCAAAGGCCGGATCCCCCACTGGCGCAACCGTGCCCAGCCCATCGGCGGCACCGCGTTGAATGATGAACACGAAACGCTTGCCGGTCGCCGCTTTGGCGAACACCAGCCGGGGCGCAAAGCCAAGGGCAACCGCGCTCGCGGCCCCTGCACCGATAAACAAACGGCGATCAATCATGACATTATCTCCGCAGAAATTCGGGGGAAACCAGCATCAGCGCCAGCGCCTGGCCGGGGCTGTCGGCATCGGCGATGGCGGCCTGGGTTGCGCTGCTCAACGCGCCTGGAAACAGCCGCGGGGCGAGCATGCGCGCGTCGATATTACCACCCGCCCGACCGCCAAAGCGTTCTGCCGCTTCCACCCGGCGCACCACAGCATCGGCCCCCGCCCAGGTTGCATTCAGGTCATCAAATCCGGCCGGTGACCCGGGTCGCCAGGTCGGCTGGCCAAGCTGGTTGGTCAGCCCCGTCACCTGCTGCGCGGGCACATCGCGCGCGCCCATTGCCCGCAGCGCCGCGATTGACCAATCCCAGGGCGAGCGAAACTTGGTCGGCGCATCGCCCCATAGTTCGGGTGAGGCAATCAGCGCGCGATACAGTGTCGGCAAATCGCCACCCGATTGCAGAAACGCTGCCTTTAACCGCGCCACCAACGCGGGTGGCGGCGTATCGCCTGCAAAATGCCGCGCCAGTTTCGTCGCGATATGGTCGGCCGTGGCGGGGTGCGCCGCCAGATCGTTCAGCACCGCCTGCGCCTGCGCCTCGCCGTCTTGCGGGTATCGTTTGCCCATGATCGTCCGGGGGCCGGGTTCGTGGATGGCATTGGCGAACACAAAATCGCCCGGCGTTCCGTTCGTCCCGGCAAAGCGCGCAATCGGCCCGCGATTGATGCCGGCAACTGTCCACCCCGTCATCGCCCGGGCAAATTCGGTGACATCGCCCTGGCCATAGCCGGTGCGCACACCCAGCGTGTGCAGTTCCATAATCTCGCGCGCCAGATTTTCGTTGATGCCCAGCTTGCGCCCGCCCCGCGCCGCCACCCGCGCCCCAATCGGGCTGGCCGGGCCAATTGACTGCGCTTGATCCAGGTACAGCAGCATCGCCGGGTGCCGCTCTACCGCATTCAGCATATCGCTGAACCGGCCCAGCACATGCGGCCTGATCGCCTCCAGCTCCAGATACCCGGCCAGCCCGATCACGGTCAGCTTGTCTGCCGACACCGCAAAATGATTGGCCCAGAAATGCACCATCCGCTCAATGAAGGGCGCGGGCGACACCAACGCGGCATTGGCCCGCGCGCCGACACAGGCGACATAGTTTTCGCGCCCCTGCGTGCGCAGGAAGGCGCGCGCGCGCTTGATGACGTCTGGCTCGTCCGGGTTTTCGGTCGCGCCCGGGGGCACGGTGACGGGGGGCATTTGCATCATTGCCTGACGATTCCCCATCGGGCGCGGCCCGGCGAGATAATCGGCAAGCTGTCCCGCAATCACCCCGCGCCCCGGCAGTGCAGCGATTTGGGTTGGCCGCGGATCAAATCGGTCGAATTGCGCGATCAGCGCGCGCCGTGCGCCATCCACCCCAGCGCCGGGCGGCATATCATCAGGCCGCGCGCCCAGACCAAATCGATTAAGCGCGATGCTGGGGGCAGACATGAACCCGTCTCCGATTCCGTGCCGGGCACCATGCTGCCCGCCATCTGCATGATTAACGCACGCGCCCTCAAAACCCTTCCGGCAAATCAATTGGCCCCACCGCCTGCTGATACCGGGTGATCGCATAACGATCCGTCATGCCGGCGATGAAATCGGCAATATGGCGGCTGCGCTGCGGCTCTGCTTCGGGCAGGCGCGCGGCCCAGTCAGCGGGCATCAACGCCGGATCAGCGCGGTAAGCGGCAAATAACCCACCCACAATTCCCTCTGCGATGCCCGCCGCTGCGCGCTGGCTGGGATGGTGATACAGGCTGGCATACATAAAGCGTTTCAACGCCCGTTCATCATCGCGCATGGCGGGCGAAAATCCCACCAGGCATTCCCCCGCCGCGCGGACATCATCCGCACAGGCCACGCCCGATGCCGTTATCCGCGCCCGCGTTTCGGCAATCAGGTCCGTCACCATCTCGCCAATCTGGGTGCGGATCAGTTCGCCCACCAGCCGTTCAGGCGGCACATCGCCAAAGCGCGCGCGCACCTGCGCCCAGATGCGGGCGACCATTGGCACGTCAAGCACCTGATCCAGCGTCAACAATCCGGCGCGCAGCCCATCATCAATATCGTGATTGTCATAGGCGATATCGTCTGCAATCGCCGCCACCTGCGCCTCAAGCGATGGCCATTGCAGCAGATCAAGCGGAAACGCCGCATCGGCCTGCGCCAGCGCCCAGCCGGGCTTGGCAATTGGCCCATTATGCTTGGCCAGCCCCTCCAGCATTTCCCAGGTCAAGTTCAGCCCGCGCCAGCGTGGATACGGCGCCTCAATCTCCATCAGCGCGCGCAGCGTGTGGCCATTATGGTCAAACCCGCCCTGCCCGGCCATCGCCGTTGTCAGCGCCGCTTCCCCGGCATGGCCAAAGGGCGGGTGGCCAATGTCATGCGCCAGGCACAATGCCTCGGTCAGATCCTCGTTCAGCCCCAGCGCCCGCGCAATCGTCCGGCCGATCTGCGCAACCTCCAGACTATGCGTCAGCCGGACGCGGAAATGGTCGCCGTCCGGGGCCATGAACACCTGCGTCTTGTGGCGCAGCCGCCGAAAGCTGATCGAATGGATAATCCGGTCGCGGTCGCGCTGGAACGCGTCACGCGGGCCCCGGACAACTAAAGGCGCGGTCGCGTTTTGTTCTTCGTGAAGGCGACCTTTGCTGCGCGCTGGGTCTGATGCCCAGGGCGCATGGACGCTCACTTGGCCGGTAACTTGGTGATTTTCTGCCCGGCCTCGCTGGTGAACACAAAACCGGTCAGCCCCGATTTTGCAATCTGGTTGACGAAGGACTGCGCATCATCATCGGTCTTGAACGGCCCGGCGAGCAGCCGGTTTGTAAAGCGCAGTGGCGTGGTATAGGCGCTGCGGGCCTTGAAAGGCGTCGGCGCCTTGTCGCGCAGCCGCGCCCATTCCTTCGGCAGATCACGCACGCTGGAACCACCCGCCACCTGCACCCAGATCCGCGATGGATCAGCCCTTTCAGCCTTCAGCTTGGCCGCTTTTTCATCGGCAAGTTTCTTATCGGCCAGCTTCTTTTGCGCGGCCGCCTTATCCGCCAGCGCCTTTTTCTCTAGCGCCTTCTTGTCGAGCAAAGGCGGTTTGTTAGGATCGATCGTTGCCGCTGCCCCCCCGGCGAGCGCCGCAGTGGCGGGTGCCCGTTCCAATTCGGATGCGGGCACACCGATGGTCGCGATGATGCGGGCAAGGATCGATTCCTCGCTCGCGACAGGCTTCAGCTGCGCTTTCGCCGGTGCGGGCGCTGCAGCAAGCGCGGGAACAGGCTCCGGCGTGGGGGCTGCCGGTTGTGGCGCAATCACCGCTGGTGCCGGGGTGTTGCTGGCCGTTGCCGTCACAGGGGGGTCGTTGACAATACTATCCCCGCGCACCGCCTCTGGCGCAGGCCGGGTCAGGCTGGGCTGAACGGGGGCGGCAATACCAGGCTGATCGATCAGCGGACCGCTAACCGGCCTCGGCAGCGACAGCGCGGCAACGGTTACTGGCGGGGTCGCCTCGGTTTTGGCGGGCATCGGCGACGCGGCCGCGACGACCGGCGGGGCGGCAAGTGGGGCGGCAGGCGGGGCGGCAGGCGGGGCGCGCAGCGCGACGGCGGGCGGATTGGCAATCGGCACGCGCGCGGCGGGTGGGGTAATCACCGCTGCGCTGGTCATCACGGGCGGCGTTGATGTTCGCGCTGGGGCTGGCGTCGGCGTCGATCGGGGTATCGGCGCGGCCATCACCACGCGCGGCGGTGGCGGCAATTGCGCCGGTGCCGGGATGGGCGGTGCGATCAGCGCGGCAACCTCGACCGGCGCGCCACGCCGCCGGTTGCGATCCCGCTTTTGCTGCGCCTTTGTCCGCACGGGCGCTGCCGCCACCTGTACCACGGCCACCGGCTCGGGAATCAGCACGGGTAATACGGGGATCATCCGCGCGTCGGCGATCCGTTCGGGGGTTGCGCGCACTTCGCCGAAATGCACGGCAAACGCGCGGTCAGCAGAGCCCAGCCCCGGCAATATCTGGAAAAATGGTTGCAGCCCGGCGGCCATTTCACGCGGCAGCATATTGTCTGCAATCCGGCCCGCACCCGCGACATCGCCATTCATCGCGAGCACCACCGCGCGCACCCGCCACGCGGCACGATCACTGCGCCGCAACAGCCCATCGATCACGTCCAATGCCATGTCGCGCTTGCCCGATATGCCCAGCGACAGCGCATAGCGGCGCTGCGTTTCATCATCGGGCTGGCGCTTCAGCGCCTGGCGATAAATGCGCTGAGCGCGTTCCTGCTCCCCGATCAGGTCAAACGCCAGCCCCCGGTCCGCCGCGATGGAGCCAAGATCATAGCCAAGCGCCTCGGCTTCGTTGAACAGCTGCAGCGCTTCGCCCGGGCGACCAAGCTGCACAAGCGTTCGCGCCTTGCCCGCTTTGATCTGGCCGTTATTGGGGCTGATCCGTTCGGCGCGCTGAAAAAATGCCGCTGCCGCTTCCATGTCGCCCAGCTTCAGCGTGCGTTCGCCTGCCCTGATCAACGCGGGCAGATCAAACGGATTATTGCCCAGAATCCGCATATCGGCGGCCAGCGCATCGGCCTCCGGCGTGGGGGCGGGCATCATCTGAAACTGCCCGGCAAGCACCGGGCCCGCTGCCAGCACCAACGGCGCGGCAAACGCAAGGCGTGCGGCATGGATCATCATTGCGGTCATCTGCGCTCCGCTAGAGTCTGATGACTTTACGTTGACCGGTTCGTTTCGAGCGACGTCGAGAAACATGCGACGAGCGCGGCGCGGAGTGTCTAGAATTCGCACGACACGAACGGTTTGAGTAGTCAGTCAATCTACAGTCATTCCGCTTTAGACCCGAGCCGGGCGTAACCGACAATGGCCCCGCCGCCTGCAATCGCCAGAACGAGGCGCGCTGGCGATGAACCGGCGTGCGCTGCACCTGCATGCGCGCACGCCCATTCCCGTTACTGGTTGTTCTGGCGATGCAGGAACCGCGGAATATCAAGCGGATCCTTGGCGGTTTCATCTTCCTTCGCTGCGCCGCGTGTCACGTTGGACATGCGCTCGAACAGCGTACCGCCAACTTTACTGCGCGGTGCCAGTGCCGGTGCGGGTTCCGGTGCAGGCGTTGGTGGTTCAATCGCGATGGACGGCGTGGCCTCTGGCGTTTCCAACGCACCGGGGGCCAGCCAATGGCCGCGATCCTCGGTTGCTGCTGGCTCGTCACCAAAAATGATTGGCTTGGCCACAGCCGCTTCTTCGCCAAGGACCAGTTCGTCATCGGCTGCATCAATCGTGACCGGGGTTTCAACCGTCGCCACGACAGGCGCGGGTTCAGCGGCGATCACTGGGGCGGGTGCGGCTGCTTCGACCGCCGGGGTTTCAGCACGGCGCGGCGTGGTAAAGCTGAACGCGCGCGAAGGCTCTGGTGCCGTTTGCGGGCGCACTTCTGCATCAATGCCGGTCGCCACCACCGATACGCGGATTTTGCCTTCCAGATCGGGGTTGAACGCCGATCCCCAGATGATGTTGGCATCGGGATCAACCAGTTCACGGATATGGTTGGCAGCCTCATCAACTTCCAGCAGGCGCATATCTTCGCCGCCAGTGATCGAAATGATGACGCCCTTGGCACCCTGCATCGACACGCCGTCGAGCAGCGGGTTGTTGATCGCCTTTTGGGCCGCAACAATCGCACGGTCGTCGCCCTCGGCTTCGCCCGTGCCCATCATTGCCTTGCCCATTTCCTGCATCACCGAACGGACATCGGCAAAATCCAGGTTGATCAGGCCAGGCATCACCATCAGATCGGTAATGCCGCGCACGCCCTGCTGCAACACTTCATCAGCCATTTCAAAGGCTTGCTTGAATGTGGTGTTGGCATTGGCGATCAGGAAGAGGTTCTGGTTGGGGATGACGATCAGCGTATCGACATATTTCTGCAGTTCTTCGATGCCCGCCTCAGCGCTTTTTGCGCGGCGATTGCCCTCAAACGCAAATGGCTTTGTGACGACGCCGACGGTCAGGATGCCCAGATCACGCGCCGCCTTGGCGATAACGGGGGCAGCGCCCGTACCGGTGCCGCCGCCCATGCCCGCCGCGATGAAGCACATATGTGCGCCTTCGAGCATCTTGGTGATCGATTCGATCGTTTCCTCAGCGGCTGCGCGGCCAATTTCCGGGCGCGATCCGGCACCCAGGCCCTGGGTAATCTTTGCGCCCAGCTGCACCCGCTGTGACGCGGTTGATTGCTTCAGCGCCTGCGCGTCGGTGTTGGCGACCAGAAAGTCGACCCCCTGCACATTGGCACGCATCATGTTGGTAATGGCGTTGCCGCCAGCCCCGCCCACGCCGATCACCGCGATGCGCGGCGTCAGCTCGTCTACCTCGGGTGGAAGGAATTCGATGCTCATCGACCTGTCTCCGTCATAGCCCTGCGCACACCAGGGCTCGCAATTGTTTCTACCGTTCTGCACCATGCAATCGGGCGACTCTAGCCCCAATCACCACCCAGTGTCGCAATTGTTTAATAATTTGTCCTAAACGCCTGCACCAATCGCTGAAACATGGCAAAACCCCGCGGTCGCACCACCATTTGTTGCGTCGGTGATCCCGCCCGCAGGTCAACCGGGTTCGATGCCGCATAATGCGCCAGCCCCGCCAGCGTGGCAAAGGCCGGGCCGCTATGCGCCTCTGGCAACGCCGTCAGCCCGCGCGGGCGGCCAACCCGCACGGAACGGCCCAGCGCCGCTTGTGCATAATCGGCAATCCCCTTCAGCTCCGCGCCGCCGCCGGTCAGCACCACCTGCCGCCCCACCGGCCCTTCAAAGCCAAGCGCCGACAGCGCCTTTTGCACTTCGCCCATCAGATGATCGAGCCGTTGGCGGATGACCGCAATCAGCTGCGCCTTGGTGATCCGCGCACCGTCTGTCGCGTCTTCCTCATTCGACATGGGCCCGACATCAATCATGTCATGATTGTCGCGCGGGCTGGCATTGGCTGATCCGTAAAAACACTTCATCCGCTCTGCCTGCACCCGGCTGGTGCCGAATACGCTGGCGATATCATCGGTAATGTCGGCCGCACCAAAGGGAATGGACGTCAGCCCCACCAGCATGCCGCCTGCAAACAGCGACACATTGGTAATCCCCGCCCCCATTTCGACCAGGGCAACACCCAGTTCGCGTTCCTCGTCAGACAGGCACGCCATGCCGGTGGCAACGGGCGATGCGATGATCGATTTCACCTCCAGATGGGCTGATCGCACGCACAGATCCAGGTTACGCACCGGCGATCCGTCGGCGGCGACAACATGAATATGCACCCCCAGCCGGTCGGCATGCAGCCCCAGCGGCTTTTTCACCCCCGTAAGCCCATCCAGCGTGTACAGCGTTGGCTGGGCATGCAGCACCATCCGCCCGGCAGGATCAATCGAGTTGCGCCCGGCAGCGAGAAGTTCATCGATATCGCCCTGTTCGATCCGGTGCCCGCCCAGCTCAACCTCAACCGAGGCGACATCGGATACCAGGCTGCCGGCTGAAAAACTGACCCAGACATTCTCGATATTCAACCCGGCGATCCGTTCGGCCTGCTCCACCGCCTCGCGCACCGCCGCTTCGGTTGCGCCCATATCGGCAATATAGCCGCGCTTCACACCCCGGCTTTCGCGCTGGCCGGTGCCCAGGACAACCAGCTCGCCCCCTTCGGCTTTTTGCGCGATCATCGCGGACACCTTGGACGATCCAATGTCGAGCGCGGTGATCAGCCCTTCGGGTGCGGTCTTTGCCATGATCTTATCCTTGCCGGTCGCTGCGCATGACCGCCCCTGAATCAGGTCCGTCTGAATCAGGTCCGTCGCTGCTGGTGTCTTTGTTGCTGGTATCGGTAATCGCGCGCTGGCCCGGATGGCCGGGTTTGCGCCCCACAAACCGGGTAGGGTCGCGCATATCAAACCGCAGCCAGCCTTTGCCGAGCAGCGCCTGTGCGCCATCCAGCTGGGCAAATTTTACCAACGCTTTTTCCGGAAATTCTTCGGGCAGTGCCAGCGTCTCACCGGTTTCGAACACAATATCCCAGCGCCGATTGCCCACCCATGTCGCCGCCTTCACCAGCGGTCGCAACGCCGGTGCCGCATCCAGCAAACTGCGGTACGCCGGTGTCTGCCAATTCGCGCCTTCGCCAATCACGCGGGGCAGATCGGGCAGCTCATCAGTTGAAATGCGCTGCAACGGCTCACCATTGGCGTCAATCAGCGTCAATTCACCCTTTTCCTGCCACACGGCAGCCGGTTGCCGCTCAATAATGTGGACGACCAGCTTGTCGGGAAGGCGGCGCGATACCTGGGCGTCGGCAATCCAGCCATATTTCAGCAGTTTCTGGCGCACCCCTTCCAGATCAACCAGCGGCATTGCGCGCGATTGCTGGTCTAGCGCCACGGCATATACCGTCATCGGGTTCATCCGCTTGACGCCCGTCACCTCAATCCCGCGCACGCGAAATCCGGCGCGGCCAATTTCTTCGGCCATCGCCACGCCTGCGGCCTGCGGCACCCCGAACAGGCTCGCGACGCCCAGCGCACCCGCCGTAATAACGCCCATGATGCTCCATGTCGCAATGCGTTGCAGCGTGCGTTCGCTGACCGGCAACATCGCAATCATCCGGTCAATCGACGATCGCTTATGCACCTTTGGGCCGCGCCGTTTGGGCTGCACCGGTCGGCGTGACGGGGGTGGGCCGCCCCGGCGGACGGGTTTACTCATGATGTTTTCTCCGCCCGTTGCAGGGCATCCTCCACGATACGCTGGACGAATTCGGCATAGCTCATGCCCCGGTGCCGTGCCTGTTCGGGCGCCAGGCTCAGCGGGGTCATGCCGGGCTGGGTGTTTACTTCGAGCAGGAACAGCCCGTCTGCGCCCAGCGAATCATCCCAGCGGAAATCAGCGCGCGAACAGCCTTTGCAGCCCAGCAACCGGTGGGCATCACGCGCAATCTGCATGCAGGCAGCGGCAATGTCGTCAGGAATGTCGGCGGGATAGACATGTTCGGTCATGCCATCGGTATATTTGGCGTCATAATCATAAAAGCCGCTTTTGGGCTTCAACTCGGTAACGCCCAGCGCCTCGTCGCCCAGCACTGCCGTTGTCAGTTCGCGGCCCCGGATGAACGGTTCTGCGAGCAGTTCCTCAAATTCCTGCCACGGCCCCACCGCGTCAGGCGCAATCGGGTTGCCGTAATTGCACCCCCCGTCTTTGGCATCAGTGACGATCGCGACGCCGACCGACGAGCCTTCGTTGACCGGCTTCAGCACATAGGGGCGCGGCAATGGATCGGCTTCATACAGCGTCGCGGTTTTCACGATCCGCCCGCCCGGCATGGGAATGCCCTGCGGCACCAGCAACAGCTTGGTCAGCTGTTTGTCGATGGCGATAACAGAGGTGGCGAGGCCCGAATGGGTGTATTTCAGCCCCATCAGATCGAGCATCCCCTGCACCGATCCATCCTCCCCGGGCGTGCCGTGGAGCGCGTTGAAGACGACATCAGGTGCGGCTTCGGCAAGCCGCGCGGCGACGTCGCGGCCCATGTCGATCCGCGTCACCCGGTGGCCGAGCGATTCAAGCGCATCGGCAACATTCGCGCCGGTGACGAGCGACACCGCCCGCTCAGCCGACCAGCCACCCATCAGGACGGCAATGTGGAGCACACCAGTCATTGCGCGTCCCCCACCCGCTGGATTTCCCATTCAAGCACTACCCCGGAATGCGCCTTCACCCTGGCCCTCACTTCTTCGCCCAAAGCCTCAATATCCGCGCTGGTGGCGGCCCCCAGATTCAGCAGGAAATTGCAATGTTTCTCGCTCACCTGCGCGTCGCCGATCTGCAGGCCCCGACAGCCAGCGGCGTCAATCAGCGCCCAGGCCTTATGCCCATCGGGGTTTTTGAAGGTCGAGCCGCCGGTCTTGCTGCGCAGCGGCTGCGATTCCTCGCGCGCAGCGGCAATGCGGTCCATTTCGGCCTGAATGGCGGCGGGGTCACCGGGGGTGCCAGCGAATGTCGCCTCCACCACAATTGCGCCCTCAGGCAGCGTCGAGTGGCGATAGGTGTAGCCGAGTGCATGAACCGGCAGCGTTTCGACCGTCCCGTCGCGCAACACGACGGTGCAATTGGTGAGCACGTCCTTCGTCTCGCGGCCATACGCCCCGCCATTCATCCGCACGAACCCGCCGACGGTGCCGGGGATCGAGCGCAAAAACTCAAGCCCCGCGATGCCAGCATCGCGCGCGGTGGAGGAAACCAGAATGCCCGACGTGCCACCGCCACAGGTCAATGACGTGCCATCGGCCCGTGCAAAGCTGAAGGGCTTCCCCAGCCGCACCACCACGCCGCGCCAACCGCCATCGCGCACGATCAGGTTCGATCCTAGGCCGAGCGCCATAACGGGCGTGGCAGGATCGAGATGAGCGAGGAAATCACTCAGATCCTGCACGTCCTTCGGCTCGAACAGCCAATCCGCCAATCCGCCCGCCTTGAACCAGACGAGCGGCGCGAGCGGCGCTTGGGGGGTAAGCTTGCCGCGCACCTCCTTGTGCTCCCGCGAAGGCGGGAGCCCAGTCTGGGTCCCCGCCTTCGCGGGGACACAAGGGGCGACGTCGCTCACGCCCGCACCGCCACAATCGCGTCAGCCAGCCCGGCTGCCCATTTCGTGATGTCGCCCGCACCCAGGCAGATCACCATATCGCCCGGTTGCACCATCCCCGCCAGCGTCGTCGCCAGCGCGCCTGCGTCCGCCACCGTCGCCGCGCTGCGGTGCCCGCGCGTCTTCAGCCCCGCGACCAAAGCGTCCGCATCAACGCCCTCAATCGGTGCTTCGCCTGCTGCATAAACCGGCGACACCAGCACCATATCGGCGTCGTTAAACGCCTGCTGGAAATCCTCCATCAGGCTGTCGAGCCGGGTAAAACGGTGCGGCTGCACCACCGCGATCACGCGGTTCGTCGCCCCTTCGCGCGCGGCGGACAGCACGGCGCGGATCTCCACCGGGTGATGGCCGTAATCATCGATGATCGTCACCGCCCCGCCGTCCAACGCCACTTCACCCACCTTGGTGAAGCGCCGCTTCACGCCACCAAATTTGGCAAAACCTTGCTGGATCGTCGCATCGGGAATGCCCAGTTCCAGCGCCACGCCAATCGCGGCGAGCGCGTTCTGCACATTGTGGCGGCCCGGCATCGGCATTTCGATGCCCTCAATCGAGCGCTGCGATCCGTCGCGGCTGCGCACAATCGCCTCAAACCGGTTGCCGCCCGGAATGGGGGTAACATTCACCCCGCGCACGTCGGCTTGCGCCGAAAACCCATAGGTCACCACCCGCCGATCGCGAACGCGCGGGATGATGGCCTGCACTTCGGGGTGATCAAGGCACAGCAAGGCCGCCCCGTAAAACGGCACATTCTCGACAAATTCGACATAGGCGTCCTTCGCCTTGTCAAAGCTGCCATAATGATCGAGATGTTCGGGATCGATGTTGGTGACGACCGCGATCGTGCCATCAAGCCGCAGAAAACTGCCGTCGCTTTCATCGGCTTCCACCACCATCCAGTCGCTCGCGCCCAGCCGTGCATTGCTGCCATAGCTGTTGATGATGCCGCCGTTGATCACCGTCGGGTCAACCCCGCCTGCGTCCAGCAATGCAGCGATCATGCTGGTCGTCGTCGTCTTGCCATGCGTACCCGCCACCGCGACGGTGGATTTCAGCCGCATCAGCTCCGCCAGCATCTCGGCACGCCGCACCACGGGAATGCGCCGCTCATACGCCGCCTCAACCTCTGGGTTATCGCGCTTGATGGCGGTGGAGGTAACGATCACCGCGGCGTCGCCCAGATTATCGGCGCTATGGCCGATATGCACGGCAATCCCCTTGCCGCGCAGCCCGGCGATGACATAGCCTTCGGCAACATCCGAACCCTGCACCTTATAGCCCAGATTGTGCATCACCTCTGCAATGCCCGACATGCCAATGCCGCCAATGCCGATGAAGTGGATGGTGCCAATGTCGGTTGCGACACCCCTCATGTCAGGCCCTCACGCATATGCCGCCTGATCCCCGAATTTCATCGGGCGGTTCAGGCCCACCATGATGTCGCTGTGCGGCGCATCAAGGCTTTCGACCAGATCGGCCAGGTCGCGCGCGGCATCGGGCCGCCCGCACGAGCGCGCGCGCCCCGCGGCGTTCAACAGGGCGGCGGGGTCCAGCCCCAGTTTTTGCATCTGCTTGGCAAGCTCAACCGGGGTGAAAGCGCGTTGATCAATCGTGCGCGCCCCGCCCGCCCTCGTCAGTTCGCGCGCGTTCGCCGTCTGGTGATCATCCGTCGCGCTGGGCAACGGCACCAGGATGGCGGGGCGCCCAGCGGCGGTAAGCTCGGCCAGTGTTGATGCCCCTGCCCGCGCAATCACCAGATGCGCCCAGGCGAGCTGTTCCGGCATATCTGCCAGATAGGTTGCCAGCTCAGCCGCAATCGACAGTTCGGCATATTTGGCGCGGACCTGATCAATATCCTCCAGCCGCGCCTGATGCGTCACCTGCAACCGCCGCCGAAAACTGATCGGCAACAGCGCCAAACCATCGGGCACGACCTGGCTCAAAATGCTCGCGCCCTGGCTGCCGCCCGTCACCAGCACCCGGAAAATCCCGTCTTCCTCCAGCAACGGATAGGGTCGCGTCCGCAGCGCCAGCACCGAATCGCGCACCGGATTGCCCACCAGATGCGTCTTGCCGCGCCAGCTGTCTTTCAGTCGCTCGACATCGGGATAGGATGTCGCAATCGCCGCAACCCGCCCCGCCACCAGCCGGTTCACCCGGCCCAGCACCGCATTTTGTTCGTGCACCGCCGTCGGGATGTTCATCGCAAACGCGCCGAGCAGGGTCGGGAAAGCCGGATAGCCACCAAAACCAATCACAGCGGCGGGGCGGTGCTTGCGAAACAGGCGTTTGGCCATCGACCGCCCGCGCAGCATGTTCACGCCCGCGCGCGCCCATCCCAGCGGGCCGCCAGCAAGCCGCCCGGCGGGCAGGATATGCGTTTCAATACCGTCAAACAGGCCGGGAAAGCGCACGCCGCGTTCATCGCTGACCAGCGCAACGCTGTGCCCGCGCTTGATCAGTTCAGCCGCCAGCGCTGCGGCCGGCACCATATGGCCACCGGTGCCACCGGCGGCGAGAACGAAATGGCGTGCTTTGCTCATTGGCCGCTCCAGCGCACGACATAGGGAGATCGCGTCAGAAACGGATTGCGCCGGGTAAACGCCAGCAGCAAGCCCATTCCGATCGACAGCGCAATCATTGATGATCCGCCATAGCTGATAAACGGCAATGTCATGCCCTTTGACGGGGCCAGCCCGGTATTCACCGCCATGCTGACCAGCGCCTGCGCGCCAAATTGCGTGGCAAGCCCGGCAGCGGCGAGCATCCGAAAAGGATCGGGCTCATCCAGCAACTTCACAAACACCCGCACCACAATCGCCAGAAACAGCAGCGCGATCACGCCGCACGCAATCAGCCCGAATTCCTCACCAATCACCGAAAAGATATAATCGGTATGCGCCTCTGGCAGGCGGAGCTTCATGGCGCCGCCCCCCGGCCCTGTGCCGGTCGCGCCGCCCGCCGTCAGCGTCGCATAGGCCATGTCGGTCTGGTAATGATCAATCGTGCTGTCATCGCCACCGCGCGGCAGGAATGCGTTTATGCGCATGCGCGCGGTATCGTAAAAAAGATAAGCGGCGATCAGCCCCACTGGCGCGGTCGCAAGAAGGCCACCCATCACCCGCACTGACGTGCCGGCAACCATCAGCAGCGCCAGCCAGATCACGCAATAAATGATCGTCTGGCCAAAATCCGGCTGCATCATCAGCAGGCAGGCGACCAGGCCGGTCAACGCGCCGGTGATCGGCACCACCGGCAAGTCAGCTTCCTTGGCGCGAAGCGACAGCAGCCAGGCAATGGCAACGATGAAAAACGGCTTCAGAAATTCGGAAGGCTGAAATTCGGCAATCCCCAGCCCGATCCAGCGCCGCGCGCCATTATGTTCCACTCCGATAAACGGCACCACGGCCAGCAGCAGCAAAAATATTGCCGCGCCGATCAACGCCATCCGCCGCGCGAGCGGCACCGGCAACATCGACACCACAAACATCACCGGCAGCGACACGCCAACCCACATCACCTGCCGCCAGAAATAATATAACGGTGGGAAATGCACCTTATCCCCGGAATAGCGCACCGCCGACGCCGGGCTTGCCGCTGCGACCGCCAGCAGGCCGATTGCGATCAGCAACAGTGCGAGCGTCAGCAATACCCGGTCAATATCCCAGAACCACATCCCCAGCGGGCTGCGATCGCCACGCCCGCCGCGCGGCTTTACGCTGGCCCACAAGGCGCGGCGTTGGTCGGCCCCGACCCCGGCACGGCTGCTGGTGCTGGCATCAGTCATGGCAACGCCTCCACAGCAGCGCGAAAGGCATCACCCCGCGCCTCAAAATCACGAAACTGATCGAATGACGCGCAGGCAGGCGACAGCAGCACGGTTTCGCCGGGTTGCGCTGCCGCCGCTGCCGCCATCACCGCGCGATCCAGC
This sequence comes from Proteobacteria bacterium ST_bin14, assembly GCA_002083655.1. Classification (GTDB taxonomy): domain Bacteria; phylum Pseudomonadota; class Alphaproteobacteria; order Sphingomonadales; family Sphingomonadaceae; genus Sphingomonas. The sequence goes on from MSXR01000029.1 coordinate 24,251, forward strand.
GTTTCGCAATAGGAAACCGGCATGGTGCCCGTCAGCAGATCAGCAAACTGCACGCCCGCAGCACCAATGGTATAGGCGGCGCGAACATGCCCAAAGCCGGGGCGGCACGCATCAAGCGACGCCGATTTGGATTGTCCGCCCAATATCCAGTGAATGCCGTCAAATGCGGCCAGTGCAGGCGCGGCGCTCTCCGGATTGGTGGCCTTGCTGTCGTTGACGAAGCGCACGCCGTTCTTGGTGGCGACCGTTTCCATCCGGTGCGGCAGCCCCGTGAAGCTTTCGAGCCCCCGGTCGATCGCTGCGTTGGGAATGCCCAGCGCCTCGCAGGCATTGATCGCGGCGAGCGCGTTCTGCGCATTATGCGGCCCCTGCAGCGACGGCCAGCGCGATTGATCCATGCAAAATCCCGGCGCAATCTTGGTCAGATGCTCGGCGCGTGCCGACAGGCTGCGCGCAATCGCGGCAGACGGCGCATCGAAGATCGACACAATCGCGTCATGCTCCGGCGTCTGCATCGCGAACAGCCGCGCCTTGGACGCGGCATAGGCGTCGAACCCGTCATAGCGATCAAGGTGATCGGGGGTGATGTTCAGCAAAACCGCAACGTCGCAGTCGAGCGTTTGGGTCAAATCGATCTGATAGCTCGACAGTTCCAGCACATAGACGCCGCCGTCAGCCAGCGGCGCCTGCTCCAGAATCGGCAACCCGATATTGCCGCCCATCAGCACCGGCACGCCCGCTGTCTCGACGATATGCTTGATCAGCGCCGTGGTGGTCGATTTGCCGTTGGTGCCGGTAATGCCGACAACCTTGTGTGGGGGCAGCTCGGAACGCGCCTGCGCGAATAATTCGATATCGCCGATGATCGGTACGCCCGCCGCGCGCGCTTTAGCGGCGATCGGGTGGGTGTTGAGCGGCACGCCGGGAGAAACGACGAGGGCATCAAAGCCGGTCAGGTCAATCGTTTCAGGGTCGGCAAATCTCAAATGCCCCTCCCCTTCAGGGGAGGGGTTGGGGGTGGGGGCCATCCCCAAGCGCTGCACCTGCGGTGAGCCCCCACCCCAACCCCTCCCCTGAAGGGGAGGGGCTTGAGAAAGAGCCTCGCGCCGTCCCGCATCGCTATCCCACGCAACAACGCTCGCCCCGCTCGCCACCAGCGCCCGCACGGTCGCCGCGCCCGAGCGCGCCAGCCCCAGCACCGCGAAGCGTTTGCCGCGCCAGAGCTCGCTGGTGATCACGAAACCGTGCTCCTGCGAAGGCAGGAGCCCAGGATCATGGGCGATGGCGCCTGCAGCTCTGGATCCCCGCCTGCGCGGGGATACGGCGACGCTGAAGGGCGCAGCGTGATCACCGCAGTTTCAACGTCGCCAGGCCAGCCAGCGCCAGCACGATCGCAATGATCCAGAACCGGATCACCACCGTCGCCTCTGCCCAGCCCAATTGTTCGAAATGATGGTGGATCGGCGCCATTTTGAACACGCGCTTGCCGGTGCGTTTATAGAAAAACACCTGGATGATCACGCTCAGCGCCTCCACGACGAACAAACCGCCGACAATGCCCAGCACGATCTCCTGATGCGCCACGACTGAAATTGTGCCGAGCGCGCCGCCCAGCGCCAGGCTGCCGGTATCGCCCATGAACACCGCTGCCGGGGGCGCATTGAACCACAGGAATGCGAGCCCGGCGCCGATCATCGCCCCGCAGAAGATCGCCATATCGCCCGCCCGCAGTACATGCGGAATCCCCAGATATTCGGCGAACTTGGCGTTGCCCGCCAGATAAGCAAAGATCATGAACGCAGCCGCAGCAATAATCACGGGCATTGTCGCCAACCCGTCAAGCCCGTCGGTCAGGTTGACGGCATTGCCAAACGCCACAATCGTAAAGGCGGCAAAGACGATATAGAAATAACCCAGATCGAGCACTGGCCCGCTATAAAAGGGCAGATAGAGCTGCGTGCCGTTCTGGTGCGTGATGATCGCCGCGGCGATGCCCGCAATCGCGAATTCGCCCAGCAACCGCACCCGGCCCGAAATGCCCTTGGTGCTCGCCTTGCGCACCTTGTCGTAATCATCAAGAAAACCGATCGCGCCAAACCCCAAGGTGACGAACAGGCATGCCCACACGAACGGGTTGGTCAAATCCATCCACAGCAGGATGGAAATCGCCAGACTGGTCAGGATCATCAGCCCGCCCATGGTCGGCGTGCCGCGCTTGGCAAGGTGGGTTTGCGGGCCATCGCTTCGGATCGGCTGGCCCTTGCCCTGCCGCACCCGCAACCAGCCGATAAATTTCGGGCCGATGATGAGGCCAATCACCAGCGCCGTCGCCACCGCCCCACCACTGCGAAAGCTAAGGTAGCGCACCAGGTTCAGCACGCCGGGAAAGCCAAGATATTCCGCAATAAAATACAGCATTATGGTTTTGCGCCCCCCAGCGCCGCGACAACCGCCGCTAGCCCAACGAAATTCGATCCCTTAATGAGAACCGCGTCACCCGCCGACAGCACCGATTGCAGGTGCGCCAGCGCGGCCGCAGCATTGGCCACATGAACGAATTCCACCTGCCCCTCAAGCGCCATTCCCAGCGGAATCATGCCGTTTCCGACCAAAATTGCCAAAGCAACGCCCGCATCCGCCACAAAACTGGCCAAACCGGCGTGAAAAGCGGCACTTTCTGCCCCCAATTCGCCCATTTCGCCGAGCAGGGCGATCTTGCGGGGGGCAGGATCAGCGGCCAGCACCGCCAGCGTGGCGCGCATTGATGCCGGGTTGGCGTTATAGCTTTCGTCAATCACCAGCGCCGTTCCGCCATACGGCACACGGGTCAAAAAACGCGCACCACGCCCTGGCAACCCGCCCAAATCAGCCAGCGCCAGCCCGGCCAGCGCCACATCGCCGCCCGCCGCCTCAATCGCCGCCAGCACCGCCAGCGCATTGGAAACAAGGTGCGCGCCCGGCTGGCCAATCGTGAAGCTCACTTCGCGCGACACAAGCTGCGCCGTTACAAAAGTGCCACCGGTCGGCGTGCGCATCGTTTCCAAAATCCGCACATCGGCAAGCGCGCCGCTGCCAAACGAAACCACGCGTGCGCCCTGCGCCTTGGCGGCTGTAGCCAGTCGGGAATAATGCACAGAATCGAACGGGATAATCGCGGTGCCGCCGACCTCAAGCCCCTGAAAAATCTCGGCCTTGGCATCGGCAATGCCGGCTTCATCCTTGAAAAATTCAATATGAACCGGGCCAATATTGGTGATGATCGCCACATGCGGCCGCACAAACCGGGTCAGCGCCGCCAGCTCGCCTGCATGGTTCATCCCCATTTCCAGCACACCGTAGCGGCAGCCAGCGGGCATCCGCGACAGGCTAAGCGGTACACCGACATGGTTGTTATAGCTTTTTACCGACCGGTGGACCTGCCCCGCCGCGCCGCGATCAAGCGCGGCAAACAGCATTTCCTTCGTGCCGGTTTTGCCAACCGATCCGGTGACGCCGATAATCGTGGCGTCGGTGCGCGCGCGCGATGCGATGCCCAGCGCCTCAAGTGCTGCCATCGTGTCGCTCACCAGCACATGCGGGTGCGCGCAAGGGGTGCTGACGATTGCCCCCGCTGCACCGCGCGCAAAGGCCTGATCAAGGAACAAATGCCCGTCGCTCGCCGCCCCCTTCAGCGCAATGAACAAGTCGCCGGGGCCCACTTCCCGCGAGTCAAACGTCACGCCCGTTACGTCAAACGCCGCCGATGCCGTGCCGCCCGTGGCAGCGGCAATCGCTGTCGATGTCCATAACGGGGCGGTCATGCCACGCATTCCCGCGCCACGCTGACATCGTCAAACGGCAGCACCATATCGCCGATAATCTGGCCCTGTTCATGGCCCTTGCCGGTCAGCAGCACGATATCGCCCGCGCCGGCCGCTGCAATTGCTGCCGCAATCGCCTCTCGCCGCCCGGCAATCTCGGTGGCGCCGGGTGCCCCCGCCATCACTTGAGCGCGGATGGCGGCAGGATCTTCGCTGCGGGGATTATCATCGGTGACGATCACAAGATCGGCAAGCCGCGCTGCGACCTCGCCCATCGGCGCGCGCTTGCCTGAATCGCGGTCCCCGCCTGCGCCAATAAGCACGATCAGCTTGCCAGTTGCATGCGGCTTCAACGCAGCAATGGCCGCTTCGATTGCATCCGGGGTGTGCGCATAATCGACATAGACCGGCGCGCCCTGCTGGCTAATCACCGCGCGTTCCAGCCGACCCCGAACCGGTTGCAACCGGGATATTGCCGCCAGCGTTTCCTCCACGCCAGCGCCCGTGGCGATCACCAGCCCCGCCGCCGTCAGCGCGTTGGCGGCCTGGTAAGCCCCGATCAACGGCAGGTTTACCTTATGTCGCCTGCCATCCGCCTCTATCGTCAGCCCCTGCCCCAACAGGCTCGGCTCGCGCGCCACAAGCCGCAGTGTTTCGCCCTGCTCGCCGACCGTGATCACCCGGTTGCCGCGTTCGCGCGCCAGATCAATCACGCGCGGCGAATATTCGTCATCAGCCCACACCACGGCAGCACCATCGGGTGCCAATATGTCGGTAAACAGCCGCATTTTGGCGGTGAAGTAATCCGCCATGTCGCGGTGATAATCCAGGTGATCGCGGCTCAGGTTCGTGAATGCCGCCGCCTGCACCGCCAGGCCTTCGGTGCGATATTGCGACAGGCCGTGGCTTGATGCCTCAAACGCCAAATGGGTCACCCCTTCGCGCGCCAGCCCGCCGACATTCGACAGAAACGTCACAATGTCTGGCGTGGTCAGCCCGGTCGTCACGCTGTCATTCGCCGTGGTCACGCCCAGCGTGCCGATGGACGCCGCGTGATGGCCCAGCATCCGCCAGATCTGGCGAGTCATTTCAACCGTGGACGTCTTGCCGTTAGTGCCCGTTACCGCAACCGCTGTTGCGGGAAAGGGCGCAAAGAATTTTGCCGCCAGCGCCGCAAAGGCCGCGCGCGGATTTTCGGCTGCAATGTGGAGGGCACCCGTTACTGGCACCGCAGCCCGCGCCACCACCGCGATGGCACCGCCCGCAATCGCCGCGTCAATGAAATCCTCGCCGTTCACGCGCATGCCCTCAAACGCGCCAAACACGGTGCCCGGTGCCACCTTGCGGTGATCAATGGCAAAACCCGTCACGGTCTGGCCATCGTCGCCATCGGTCAGCGCGCCCAGCTTCATTGCGGATCAGCCGCGGATTCGCCCGGCGCGTGCCACAGCAGCGGGGTAAGTTCAGACACATCAACGTCGCGATTCATATCGGGCATCACGCCCAGCATCTGCCCGGTGCGCGCGATCACGCGGCTGACGACCGGCGCCACCGTCCACGCCGCCGTCGTCTGCCCGGCGGACTGGGCAGTGGCGATGGGCGAATCGAGCATGGCGATCACCACGTAACGGGGCGCATCCATGGGAAAGGCAGCGGCGAAGGTTGATACATTGCGACTCCGCGAATAGCCGGTCTTCATTGCAATTTCAGCAGTGCCGGTTTTTCCCCCAACGCGGTATCCAGGCGCTTCGCCTTTACGACCCGTACCGTCGAGCACCACCAGCCGCAGCAACTGGCGCATCCGATCACTGGTCGATTGCGACAACACCCGCCGGCCTGCACTCGCCTTGCCGGGGGAGACCCGCAACATCGTCGCTGGCCGCCAGATGCCGCCATTGACCAGTGCGGCATAGGCGCTCGCCAGATGCAGCGGTGTTACCGCGATGCCGTGCCCGTAACCGCTGGTCATCACCGATACGCGCGCCCAGAAAACCGGCCATAGCGGGCGCTGCTTTTCGCGCAGTTCAATATCGGGGCGGGTATCAAAACCCAGCCGCCGGAACATGGCCTGCATCCGCGCTGCACCCAGTTCATCGGCGATCCGCGCGGTGACGATGTTTGATGAATGCACCAGCGTTTCAGGAATATCGAGATAGCGTTTTTGCGGGTGATCATCCTTGATCTGGAACCGCCCGATTTTCAGCGGCGCACGCGCATCAAAGCGGCGGGACATTGATGTCACCACGCCGCTGTCAATCGCGGCGGCCATCGTGATCGGCTTGAACGTCGATCCCAGTTCATACACCGACTGGGTTACATTGTTGCGCATCCCATCCTGCGTGGCACCGCGCAACTGATTGGGATTATACATTGGCAGCGACACCATCGCGATCACTTCGCCGGTTTGCGCATCCAGCATAACGCCCGCTGCCCCCCGGGCCTTGAACGACAGCATCGCATTGCCCAATTCGCTTTCGAACGCAGACTGTACCCGGGCATCAATCGAAAGCGCGACGGGGGTTGATCGCTCAATCGGGTTGGTCAGCCGGGCGTTCAGCACCCGCTCCATGCCGCTGACGCCGATGCCGTTGGAATCAAGAAACCCAATCGCATGCGCGCCCATGCTGGATTGCGGATACAGCCGTTCCGGTTCGCGCGCAAAATCCACCGCCGGTTCGCCCAGCGCGTTTACGGCCTTGACCAGTTCGGGCATTGCGCGGCGCTGCAGATACACAAAATTCTTGCCGGACCGCAGCTTGGCAAGATACCAGCTGCTGTCATGTTCGGGCATCAGCGCGGCCAGCTTGGGTGCCAGATCCTCGGGATCATTCACCAGCTTATTGGGGTGAATGCCGATTGACCAGGCATCAATGGTGCGCGCCAGCGGCGATCCATTGCGGTCAACGATATCGCCCCGCAACGGCACCAATGCCGCAGCACCGTCGCGCGTCGTGGCCGGTTCAGCAAACATCGCCAGAAAGGTTAGGCGCAGCAAAATCATCATCACGCCTGCGGCAATCAACAGCATCAGGATCATCAGGCGCACAGGCGCGATAACGGCCATAGGATGGCGTGCGCCCGTCAGCCTTTTCTGCGGGCCGGGCCGGGCGACAAGAACAGTCAACGGCTGCCCACCGCTTCAGCGCGCGCGCTGTTCATCAGGTCACCGATGGTGGAATCGCTCAACAGCTTGCGATCCAGCATCGCAATCGTCGCGCCGCGCTGGCCCGCCGGATGGGCCTGCACCGCCGCTGCACTGGCCAGCACAGCACGCACCGGGCGCAGGGCGGACTGCCCAGGTTGCGCAACAGGCCGGGGGGCAACGGGCTGGGCGGTGACAGGCTGTGGTGCAGGCGCAATCACATCAACAGCACGCGGGGCAGCGGGCACGATATAAGATGCCATCTGAACACGCTGGCCGCCATCCTGCGGCGCATCCAGATCAATTGCGGCAAGCGTTGCCTCATCAGGCACGAACTGGTCCGATGCCGGGGCGGTCAGCGCGAACACATCACCGTTCCAGCGTTCGAGCTGAGCCAGATTGGCGCGGGTATCAAATTCGGTTTCCAGCGCGCGAATTTCGCGCTTGGCGACCAGGATCTTGCGATCCATCTCGAGCACTTTATTGCGCTCTGCCGCAACCTGAAGCGAGACGAGATAAAAGCCGAGCACGACGATAACACCGCTTAGAAACCAGCCCAATCCCCGCAACCGATATGCCGCTGTCATCACGCTTCTCCTACTGGCCAGGGCGCGGCAGAGGTCCGCTGCGCCACCCGCAAAGTTGCTGAACGCGCCCGTGGATTGCGGGCAATTTCATCATCCCCGGCGCGCACCGCGCGGCCGATTGTCTCAAAACTGGGGGCAGCCTTTGCCGCCACTTGCGGCAAGTGCCGCGATCCGCCGGGCAGGCCGCCACTGCGTTCGCGAAAGAAACGCTTCACCAGCCTGTCCTCAAGGCTGTGGAACGTCACCACGGCCAGCCGCCCCCCCGGCTTCAGCACGCGTTCCGCCGCCGCCAGCCCATCGGCCAGCTCATCCAGTTCGCGGTTCAGGTGGATGCGGATCGCCTGAAATGTGCGGGTCGACGGGTCTTTCTTGTCATGCGGGCGATAGCCCAATGCGCGGCGCACCACGGTGGCCAGCTCCAGCGTGGTCGTCAGCGGGCGGGCAGCGACGATGGCGCGCGCCACCCGGCGGGCGCGCGGCTCCTCGCCAAATTCGTGCAGCACATCGGCGATTTCCGCCTCATCGGCTTCGTTCAAAAACTCTGCCGCGCTCGTGCCTGACTGGCTCATCCGCATGTCGAGCGGACCTTCGGATTGAAACGAAAATCCCCGCGCAGGCTGATCAAGCTGCATCGACGATACGCCGATGTCCATGACCACGCCGTCCACCGGCACGGCCTCGCGCTGTTCCAGCTCCGCCTCAATCGCCGAAAACACGGCATGGATCAGCCGCAACGCCCCGGTGGATTGATCAACCAGCGGCGCACCCCCGGCAATCGCATCAGGATCACGATCAAACGCAATCACCTGCGCCCCACCCGCCAGCATCGCACGGGTATAGCCGCCCGCCCCAAAGGTGGCATCGACATGAACCTCACCCGGCGCAATCGCCAGTGCGTCAATCACTTCATGCAGCAAGACGGGCACATGCGGCGCGCTCACAGGGTTTCGCCCCGCTCTTCCAGGAAATGCAGCACCATTTCGCGCATCGTTTCATCGGTGCGGGCGCTGGCCAGCACTTGCGCAGGGTCCCAGATTTCAAAATGGCTGCCCAGCCCATAGAAAAAGGCATAGCGGCCAATCTTGGCGCGCTTGCGCGGGAAGGTGGGGAAGATAAAGCGCCCGCTGGAATCAAACGGCAGCGTATCCCACGCCATGCCGCGCCGCAGAATCTCATCATTCATCGCGCCGTCCGGCCCGGCATATGCCTTGGCACGCAGCTCAAGCGCGGCGAAGCGCTCCTCGCCCTGCGGCACGTCATAACCGACCAGGCAGGTATCGCTTTCATGCTGCGCGATCACGATCTGCGCGGCATCTTTTGTATCCATATTGCACGCGCTACGGGCGATCAGGGTTGCGCGCAGCGACGATGGGATCGCGACGCGCCCCTTCTCGTCAACCTGCTGGAGCGCATAGCCCTGATAAATCCCCCTGATCGACACGCCCACCCCTTCCGTGGCGCGCAAAGCTCCCCCGTCCTGCAAACGGCCGTCCGCCGCTCACAGAATCACGACTCATCAGACATGAGAACCCGCACCGTTAACTAAGGTCTAGTGCGGTAAAAACGGGGATGCAATGGTAAATTCGGGAATTTTACGGGACCAGATACTCAAAATCGGGGTTTCATGACACGGGTATCGGGTATTTACTGGAAATGTACTTTGTTTGTTCTCATGCAAAATGGTTAACATCAGTCGTTCGGTGGCAATTATTGGGGTTCGATCCCGCCGGTGGGGCCAAAACCCCGATCGGTGCTGTGAAATCCCGGCCCAACCCGCTTGGTGGCCCGCCCGATCGCCAGCCGGACAGCAGCATGCGTGCCTTACCGGGGCGTACCGGGTGTCCCCTGTTGGGGAGCAGTTGCAGTCTGGTTGGTAACCTCAATCGCGGCACTGGGCGCGACGCCCAGTTCGGCGAGCGGCTCCTTTTCCGGCTCCGTCGCATTGAGCGGAATTGCGGCCAGGTTCGCGATCAGCTCGGGCTTGGGGCCATTAGCGGCGGTGGCGGGCACCGGCTCCCGGCTCGCTGAACTGAAAATCGCGCTCGCCAGCCCGATCAGCAGCATCACAAACGCAAGCCCGGTCATCCCGACCTTGACGCGCTGGATTGAATGGGAAGGTTCTGACACGTTTTTCATGGCGTTGCGGCCAATTTAGCGGCTGCAGGGCGCTTTGTCGAACACGGCTTAGAAAAGCGCATCGAGGATTGGTGTTTGGGCGAGAATGGAAGCATCCCCGCCGCGCGCATCCTTTGGCTGTACGCCTGACGGGGCGATCACCTGATCCGGTCATGCAGCGTGGGTATCAGTCGATACCGGGACCGTCTGAAAATGGAAGTTAACGGGCATTTCTAAATCCGTCACCCCGGACTTGATCCGGG
>MSXR01000030.1 GCA_002083655.1 Proteobacteria bacterium ST_bin14
TGGGTATCAGCAGCTTCACCCAATTGCAGGGCCGCATGACGCAAATTGGCGGTGACACGCTGATCAGCTTCGATGCCGCCACCTCCATCACCATCGTCGGCGTGGCGCCTGGCACGCTGGCGGCAAATGATTTCATCTTCGGGTGAGGGCGGCGGCCTAGCCTGACATTGGGCGGCGCGCCCGCCACAGTTCGGGAAGGGCGCGCCAGAACAGCCTTTAACGCTTCCCGGGTTTTTCAGAACCGGTTTGGTTTGAATCACGCAACCGCGGGAGAAAATTTGCAGGTAGACTTACAACACCGATAATTGCTTTTATATACTGAGATATTTGAGAAATTACCCCGAGATTTGATTGGTGATTTTCTGTTCCATCATAGCCTGGCTGCGGAGCTTGGCATTGGATTTTAACTGTTTAACGTATCGAAGTTTGTCAACAAACGGTAAGGACCGCGCGACCATATTTGTCGCACGATTCCTCGCCTTTTTGGGATTGTTATGAAACTAGGCCAGCAAGCCACCGTAATGGCAACAGCACTGGCCCAATGTCGACGGCATTTCGGCGCGGCTGCAGTGTTCAGCGCGATGGTCAACCTTCTCTACATCGTGCCGACGATTTACATGCTCCAGGTATATGATCGGGTGGTGCCAACCCAGGGCCTGCAGACACTGGGGTTCCTGACGCTGATTTTGTTGTTTGCGCTGACGACACTGGCGCTGCTCGATCAGGTCCGTACGCGATTGCTGGTGCGGGCCGGTGTACAGCTCGATGCGACGCTGGCCCCCCTTATCCTCGATGCCACGTTGGGCCGCCCTGATCTGCCAATTGCAAGGCAGGCGCTGCGTGAATTCGATACGATGCGCAGCACCTTGACTGGGCCAGGGGTGATGGCGCTGTTTGATGCCCCCTGGGCACCGATCTACATCCTGGTCTGCTTCGTGGTGCCCCCCTATCTCGGCCTGGTTGCGTTGTTTGGGTGCATCATACTGCCGCTGATCGCTTGGGCCACCGAGCGGGCAACGCGGGCGCGGCTCGATCGCGCGCAGCTGATCGCCGGCGCTTCTTATGCCAGCCAGGATGCGCTGCTGACCTCGGCCGACAGCATCCGGGCGCTGGGCATGCGACGTGCCATGGTCGCTCGGCAGCTGCGCCAGCGCGAGGCGATGCTGATCGCGCAAACCGACGCGAATTTTGCCGCGGGTGGCTTCCTGACAGCAACCAAGTTCACCCGCTTGGCGCTGCAATCGCTGGCATTGGGGCTTGGCGCTTTGCTGGCCATCGACAACCAGATTTCGGGCGGCGCCATTTTCGCCGCCTCCTTCCTCATCGCCCGCGCACTCGCACCGATCGAATTGCTGATCGGGACGTGGAAGAGCATCAGCCAGGCCCGGCAAAGCTACAAAAGCCTCGAAGGCTTGCTCGCCAACACGGTCGCGCGACCGGATGCGACCCAATTGCCCGCACCGCGCGGCGCGTTGCTGCTGGAAGGCGTTACCGTGCTGAACGAGGCGCGCGACGGGGCGATCGTGAACGGCGTGACGTTGCGGATCGAACCGGGCGAAGTCATTGCGGTGATTGGGCCAAGCGGCGCTGGCAAATCGACGCTGATCCGGGCAATTGCCGGTGCCGTGCTGCCCGATCGCGGCATCGTGCGGATCGATGGTGCCAATGCGCAGGATTGGGATCCCGAAAAACTGGCCCGCCACATCGGCTATCTGCCGCAGGATTCAGCGCTGTTCGCTGGCACCGTTGCAGAAAACATCGCCCGATTTGGGGGAGAATTGGGCGAAAATCGCCAGGCAATCGATTCCGCCGTGGTCGCCGCCGCCGACAAGGTTGGGGCCGATGCGCTGATCCGGCGATTACCCGGCGGCTATGATTATCCGCTGAAACTTGACGGTCGCGGCGTATCGGCGGGGCAGGCGCAGCGGATTGCGCTGGCACGCGCCGTATATGGCAATCCGGCACTGTTGCTGCTTGATGAACCCAACGCGCACCTTGATGGCGAAGGTGATGCCGCCCTGATCACCGCAATTGGGGCGATGAAAGCCGACGGCCGAACGATCCTGATCGTATCGCATAAGCTCGGCATCCTGCCCGTGGTCGACAAAATCTTGGTGTTACGCGACGGACGGGTCGAGCTTTTCGGTCCACGCGATGAGGTGTTGCCGAAGGTTTCGCCTGCAGCCCTTCGCCGCGTCGTCCCCTCGCCGACAGCCGCTGTATCATGAACGCGCCGTTGCCACAGGCGGCCCTTCCCGCCCCCGCTACCCCGGTCGTTGCAGATCCTTCGCGCGATATCCGCGCGGGGATTATCGTTGCCGTCATATTCTTCGTTATCTTCCTCGGCTGGGCGGCATTCGCGCGTCTCGATGCGGCGGCCTATGCGCCCGGCACTCTCGTCGTCTCTGGCCAGCGGCAGGCTGTGCAGCACCGGGACGGCGGGGTCGTCGGCAAGATTTTCGTCCGCGAGGGGCAGCGCGTGGTGCGCGGCCAATTGCTGCTGCAGTTGGCCGCGGCCGAGGTGAAGGCACAGGAACGCGCACTGGCATCGCAATCGATCCGCCTACTTGCCCAGCGCGCGCGATTGGAGGCCGAGCAATTGGGCCAATCCCGGATCACACCGCCGAGCGCCTTTGCTACGCTCGACATTGAGGATCGTGAAGAATCCGTCACTGCCCTGCGATTGCAGCAGACGGAAATGTCAGCACGTGCCGCGGTACTGCGGGCGCAGCGCGGTGCGCTGGGGCAGCGGGTTGCCCAGTCTTTCGAGCAAGGCCGGGGTTATGGACGCCAAGCGGTGTCGGCCAAAGAACAGGTTCGGCTGATCGACGAACAGATCGCGGCGCTGCGGCCAATCGCGGAAAAGGGCTTCGTCTCCCAAACCCGCATGCGTGAACTCGAACGCGCAAGGGCAGAGATAGACGGCCAGCAGGGCCAGTACAGCGCCAGCGTAGCGCAAACGCGCGAGGCTTCCCGAGAGAGCGAACTGCAGATGCTTGAGGCACTCCGCAGCTTTCGCGAACGCATCGCGGCCGATTTGCGTGAAGTTGAAAACGGCCTTGGTGAGTTGCTGCCGAAATGGGCCGCGGCGCGCGATCAACTGGCGCGCACCGCGATCCTGGCGCCCGCAACCGGCGCTGTCGTCGGCATGTCGATTTTCACGCCAGGAGGGGTGATCGCACCGGGCCAAAAGCTGATGGACATCATCCCCGAAAAAGTGCCGCTCAAAATCCAGGCAAGAATCGAGCCCAACGATGCCGATGATCTGGTGATCGGCCAGCGGACGCTGATCAGATTTCCCGGGCTGCATGAGCGCACGCTGCCCAGCCTTGAGGGAAAGTTGACCCGGCTATCCGCCGATAGTTTTGCGGACGAGCGGTCCGGCCAAAGCTTTTTTACCGGCGAGATCTCCGTGCCGCGCGATCAGCTTCGCTTGATCGAAGGCGTGCGGGGTCAACGTTTTGCGCTTCGGGCGGGCATGCCTGTTGAAGTGCTGATTCCACTGAAAAAGCGAACGGCGTTGGATTATGCGCTTGAACCACTGATCGGTAGTTTTTGGGGGTCATTCCGCGAACAATGATCGACCGCGCGCCGCGGGAACTTAGCCCGCTGTGCATCGTCGACAGACGGGTTTGCACAAGAATGACCGCACCGCCAACAACCCAGCTCTTTGGTCTCGCCAAGGCGGGGTTGCCCTTAACAGGGCCGGTTCGCCCAGCAATTCGGCGCCATTCCAATTCGACAGCACCGTTTTGAAGCGGCGTCGGGCCTGTTCAGCGGGCGGTTTTTGCGCCTATCTCTGCTGCTGTGTCGGCTGGGTGAGTTTCCCTGATAACACGGGGTTGTCCCGAGAATCGCACGAAAACAGGCTGTTTTGCGGCCATAACAGGCAACAACAGGTGTGAAAAACCTAGCGCAGGGCCGCATGACCCAGGTCGGCGGCGACACGCTGATCAACTTCGACGCCGCCACCTCCATTGCCATTGCTGGCATCGTGCCAGGCAGACCGGCTACGAATGATTCTATCTGCCGGTGAAGGGAGCGAGAGTTTTGTGCGGGTAGGCGCAGTCCGAAACTGAGGATTGGGCACGGAGCTAAGAACTAGTATGATGTCCCCTGAACGCCAATGTTGTCATCGCGGTTGCAAATTGCAGATTGATAGTCTCCATCATCTGTCCGATGTTGAATCTACGCTGCAGAATTGTGACGGGTTGACTGATGTTTGCCCGCCGTTAATCCCCAGCTATCCACCAGTGCTGATGGTAGAGTAAAAATGACAATCACAATTTCCACTGTTGGCGGAACCGCTTTGGTCGAAGGACAAGTGGAAGGGGCGCCAGCCTATCGCATCACGGCGTCCGGCGTGCGGCTGGTCAACACCGATCGCGGACGCATCATCTCCACGAGCGCTGACCAGCCGGCGATCAGCATGGAGTCCGGGGGCGGTGTGATCGTCAACGAGATCGGCGGGATCATCCGCAGTTTTGATCAGTTTCCCCGGCCTTTGGTGATACGCGGATCGGCCGAGGCAGATGAAGTCCGCAATTCCGGTCTGATTGTCGGCAATGTTGCGCTGCTAGGTGGCGACGATCTGTTCGTGCAGAGCCCGGCCCAGAACGGCAGTTTAGAGTTGTCGGTTGATTTGGGGGCAGGAGATGACCGCTACCATCTGGTCAGCCGGGAGGGCCAGCATGACATTAATGCCAATGGCGGCGACGGTTTTGACACGCTGGTGGTTGAGGGCACTGAGGGTCAAGAAAACGGCATTTTCTACGCCTTCCAGCGGACCAATTTCCAGCCACTGGCGATCAATTTCGAGCGGCTGGAGTTCATCAATGTCAGCGGAGATATGTTCGGATTCTCGAGATTCCAGCAGATCTCCATCGTTTCGACGGAAGGTTCGATCTTTCCCACCAGAGTCAATCTCTTCGGCTCGTTCAACCCGCTGGCCGATGTCCAAATGGATGGAGGTGACCTCATTATCGGCGGGGGTGCATCGACCGTTCGCAATGTCACCGGCTCCGATCGCAGTGAAAGGCTCGAAGTGTTTTTAACCGGTGTCACCTCGACAGGGCTGCTGGGATCGGCCCTGCTTGGCGGCGGTAATGACGAATTCCAATTGTCCGCAAACCTCTTTTCGTCGCCGTTGGTGAACATTGGCGGCATTGTCGATGGTGGAACCGGCTTTGACACCCTGACGATTCAAGGCGAGAATGAAGCGCCGCTGGATTTGGGGATTTTTTCAAATTTCGAACGCCTCGACACGGGAATATTTTCAACCTCAACGTCGTTCCTCCATCTATTCAACGCCCGCGATCTGCTTGAGATCGTCGGCGATTCCGATGGCCGACTGACACTTGCGCAATCAAATCTGCCCAATGCGGTTGTGATGGTGGCCGCGCGCGGCACATTGATACTGGAAGCAACAACCACAATCGGTCGCTATGGCTCTCCCGATCGTATCCACGGTGGAACCATGTTCGATCAGGTCCAACAGGCCGATGATCGCCAATCGGTAACCGTGATCAACAACGGCACCATTTTGGGGGCCGTGCAGCTCTTTTATGGTGACGATCTCTATGATGGCCGGCTGGGCACCACTGGCGGCACGATCTTTGGTTATGCCGGCAATGATCGCCTGTTTGGCGGCGCCGGCAATGATCGCATCGATGGCGGCTTTGGCGGTGACGATTTGTTTGGCGGCGGCGGCGACGACCGACTGATCGGCGGACCAGGCAGCGACATGCTGGATGGTGGCGACGGCTTTGATTATGCCAGCTACGTTGCCGCAACTGCCGGCGTGCTGGCAGATCTGGTGGTGTGGACGCTGAACAGCGGCGAATCCGCCGGTGACATTTATGCAAACATCGAAGGGCTGCTCGGCTCGGCGTTGGGCGATGATCTTCGCGGCACCGGCGGCAACAACTGGATTTATGGCGGCGCGGGTGCAGACATCGCCTACGGCCGTGGCGGCAATGACGTGCTGCTTGGCGAGGGCGGCGACGACATCCTTTGGGGCAATGAGGGCAACGACGAACTTTATGGCGGCGAAGGCCTCGATCGGCTGCTTGGCAGTGCGGGGGCGGATCTGCTGAACGGTGAAGGCGGCTTTGATTTTGCGCATTATGATGACGCCACCAGCGGCATCACCGTCGATCTGGCGTTCAACCCCGCCAACGCCGGCGGCGCGCTGGGCGATCAGCTGTTCAATGTCGAAGGCCTGGTCGGCTCGTTCTTCGCAGATCGGCTGCTTGGCGATGGCATCACCAACTGGTTGTATGGCGTCGATGGCAATGATGTGATCGATGGGCGCGGCGGTGATGATGTGCTGATCGCCGGCAATGGCGATGATTTCGTGATCGGCGGCGACGGCAATGATCTGATGTTCGGCGAGATCGGCGTCGATATCCTGATTGGCGGCAACGGCAATGATCGCATAGATGGCGGCGCGGGGAACGACACGCTGACTGGCGGTGCTGGTGCCGATGTGCTGATCGGCAATCTGGGCTTTGATTATGTCGCCTATG
>MSXR01000014.1 GCA_002083655.1 Proteobacteria bacterium ST_bin14
ATGACGGGTGATCCTGAACTACGGCACGATGCTCTAATTTGACGTCAGCCCAAGTCATTGATTCAGGGGTGTTTGCGAAAACTTCCGGCGATCAACGATGTGGACCGAGACTGTGGTGGCATCGGTAACGGGCATGTGCCCGCGATCAATCGAACAGCGACGACACGCTCGATTCGTCCGCGATCCGCTTGATCGCTTCACCCAGCAGCGGGGCGATCGTCAGGTGGCGGATGCGGTTGGCGTCGCGAATCACATCGTGGCTGCCGATCGAATCGGTGATGATCAGCTCACTAAGCGCAGACCCCTCAACCCGCGCCACGGCCCCGCCAGAAAGCACGCCGTGGGTGCAATAGGCGATCACATCTGCGGCACCCGCCGCCTTTAGCGCGGCGGCGGCGTTGCACAGGGTGCCTGCCGAATCGACGATATCGTCGATCAGGATGCACACACGCCCCTCAACATCGCCGATGATGTTCATCACTTCGGATTCGCCGGCGCGTTCACGCCGCTTGTCGACAATGGCGAGCGGGGCGTTGTTCAGCCGCTTGGCCAGCGCTCGCGCGCGCACCACGCCGCCGACATCGGGGGAGACGACCATCAGGTTCTGGCCGCCATAGCGGGCCTCAATATCGGCTGCCATTACCGGCGCGCCGAACAGATTATCCGTGGGAATATCGAAAAAGCCTTGGATCTGCCCGGCGTGCAGATCAACCGAAAGCACCCGGTTGGCGCCCGCAACGGTGATCAGATTGGCGACGAGCTTGGCCGAAATCGGCGTGCGCGGCCCTGGTTTGCGATCTTGCCGGGCATAGCCGAAATAGGGAACCACTGCGGTAATCCGCCGCGCCGATGCGCGTTTCAGCGCATCGATACAGATCAGCAGTTCCATCAGATTGTCGTTCGCAGGGTATCCCGTCGATTGCAGCACGAACACGTCTTCGCCGCGCACATTTTCGTGGATTTCGACGAACACTTCTTCATCAGCGAAACGTCGCACGCTCGCCTGGGTGAGCGGGATATCAAGATAGCCCGCAACATCGCGCGCCAGCAGCAGGTTTGAATTGCCGGTCATCAACTTCATCGGAGAACCATCCTTCATGCGCGCGATTGCCGTTCCCTTAGTGCGGCCGTAGGGATCGTGAAAGGCTTCGCGAGGCGATTATGACGGGCAGCGTAACATTTACGGCAAGCAAGGCGGATTACATCGCAGCGATGCGGGTCCACTATTTGCGGCAGCTTCGTTCCCGAAAGTTCGTGGTCCGTATGGTGACACTGGGGCTTGGGCTGTGGGTTGCAGTGACCCTGGTCGGCTTTTCGCTTGATGGTGAACTGATCAGCTCGGCGGTAATCGGACTTTTGTCGGTTATGTCAGGATTTGCCGGTTTGGGCATCGTCATTGGGGGCAATGCCTTACTGCTGCCCCGCCGAGCGGGTCGGCTGTACGACCAGCAAAAATCGATACATCGACCGAGTCAATTCAGTTGGGACGAAACCGGCACACGCTGGATCAGTGAGACTGGGGACGTACGTAGTCCCTGGACTGATTATCATCGATGGACCGCAACGAAAGACGTGATCCTGCTCTACTTGAATGATCAGTTCATGCACTTTGTCCCCCGGCATGTTCTTGGAACTGCATGCGACGACCTCATTGAGACTGTGCGCGAAGCCGGAGTACTGCCGAGATGACCGTGATCACCCGTTTCGCCCCTTCGCCCACCGGCACGCTGCACGTCGGCAATATCCGCGCGGCGCTCCACAACTGGTTATGGGCGCGCCAGCAGGGCGGGCGGTTCATCCTGCGCATTGACGATACCGATGCAGAACGCAGCGAAGAACGATTTGTCGATTCGATCCGCGCTGATCTCGACTGGTTGGGGCTGGTGCCTGATCGCGAGGCGCGGCAATCGGCACGGTTCGATCTGTATCAGCGGCATTTTGATGCGTTGCTGGCGGCGGGACGCATCTATCCGGCCTATGAAACCGCGCAGGAGCTTGATCTGCGGCGCAAGATTGCCGCCGGGCGCGGGTTGCCGCCGGTCTATGATCGCGCCGCGCTGGCGCTGAGCGACGCGGATCGGGCACGGCTGGAGGGCGAGGGGGTGCGCCCGCATTACCGCTTCAAGCTGGATCATAGTGCGCCGATTGAATGGGATGATCTGATCCGGGGCCCGCAGAAATTTGATCCGGCGACGATGAGCGACCCGGTGATCCGCCGCGCCGATGGATCATGGCTGTATATGCTCCCATCGGCGATCGATGACGGCGATCTGGCGATCAGCCATGTTGTGCGCGGTGAGGACCATGTGTCGAACACCGCGCTGCAGCTGCAGATGTTTGCCGCGATGGGCATGGCCCCGCCGCGTTTTGGCCATGCCGCGTTGCTGGTGGGGGCAGAAGGCAAGCTTTCAAAGCGGCTGGGCGCGGTGGGCGTTGCGGAATTTCGCGAGATGGGGATTGAACCAGAAGCGATTATCGCGCTGCTGGCGCGGCTGGGCACCAGCGATCCGGTGGAGCCTTTGGTCGATCGCGGACCGCTGATCGATCGGTTTGATTTCGGCAATTTCGGGCGGGCACCGGCGCGGTTTGACGATGGCGAATTGCAGACGGTGAATGCCAAGATCATCCACCAGATGCCCTATGCGCGCGTGGCAGCGGTGCTGCCGGACGGCATGGATGCGGCGGCCTGGGCGGCGATCCAGCCAAACCTCTCCATACTTGCCGATGCAGCGGATTGGTGGGCGGTGGTTGAAGGGCCGATTGATGCGCCCGCCGCGCCAGAAGACCGCGATTTCCTGCAGCGTGCAGCCGCGCTGGCCGAAACGCTCGATTGGGGGGCGGAACCCTGGAAGACGCTGACCGGCCAGCTAAAGGTGGAAACCGGGCGATCGGGCAAGGCGCTGTTCCTGCCGCTGCGCCGCGCGCTGACCGCGCGTGACCATGGCCCTGACATGGCCGCCATGCTCCGCCTGATCGGGCGCGACCGGACCATTGCGCGGCTGCGGCGCTAGGGCCCGATAGCCCCATGTTGACCGGGGCATTTAACGGGCCAGCATAATCTGCTCGCCGCCGGCCAATCCACCACAGAAACATTTGGCAACCATTGTGTAATAGTATAACATCTCGACACTGGCCGATTAGAGCCAGTCGAGGATGATGGAGAGATGCCATGTATGCAGATCGAAATACCCGTAGCGATGGCCTGAAGCCGGGCAGCCTGGCGATTGCGGTTGCCATTAATGGCGGGGTGCTGGCGGCCGTGCTGTTTGCCCCGGCGGTGGGGGTTCACCTGAAACCCAATAAGCCGTTCGAATTGATCAATGTCGACCCGCCCGTGCCGCCCGAACCCATCCCCCAGCAAAAGGCGCAAAAGCCGCCGCTGGCTGAGGCCAGGCCAGTCACGCCGGCCCGGCGGGTCGAAATCATCACGCCGCCGCCCGCGACCAATGTGGACATCAGCCCGTTTGTGGGCACGCTGCCAGGGCCGGATGCGGGTGGCGCCGGGGCTGGCACTGGCGTGACGATCGATCCTCC
Organism: Proteobacteria bacterium ST_bin14; assembly: GCA_002083655.1. Taxonomy (GTDB): domain Bacteria; phylum Pseudomonadota; class Alphaproteobacteria; order Sphingomonadales; family Sphingomonadaceae; genus Sphingomonas. The sequence continues at coordinate 3,535 of MSXR01000014.1, forward strand.
CGTGGCCCCGCCCGTGATTATGGACCCCGAGATTGATCCGCGTTTCCGCAGCGCGTTCCAGCCCCAATATCCGCCCGTTGAGCAACGCGCGGGGCGCAGCGGCTTGGTTACCGTTCGGGTGTTGATTGGCACCAATGGCCGGGTCCGCGCGATTGAGCCGGTAACGGCGACATCGGATGATTTTTTTGCCGCAACCCGTCAGGCCGCATTGGCGCGCTGGCGGTTTCGCCCGGCAACGCGCGACGGCGTGCCCATTGAACGCTGGCGGCTGATGCGCGTTACCTTTCAATTCGTCGAAAGCTGATTGAAGTGCGATAACGGGCGGGGGGCTGGCCATGGTCGCCCGCCCGCCCTATCTTTGTGGCTATGAATTTCTTCACTCGCCTTTCGCCGATGGCCGCGCTGCGCGATCTGCGGTTCTTTCTGTCCCAGCGACAGCCTTATGAACTGGGGATGCTGGCACTGTCGATCATGATCACGACGGTGTTTATTGCCGGGTTTGTCCATGATTCGCATTTCGAAAAACCGTATCAGCGCAACATCATCTATGTTGAACAATGGCCGGTAACGCGCAGCAATGCAGAGATTGTGGCCCAGCAAAAGGTCGATCTGGTGGAGCGCGCGAAGGAAAAGGCGGAATTTGAGCGTCAGCAAAAGGATCTGCAGGCGCAATATAAGCGGCTGGATAACAAGTTGAAGGCAATGGGGCTCTGATCGTTTCGGGCACGCCGGCCGATGGTCGCTGGATGGGCGCAGCGCTTGGTTTGGGACAGCGCGGGCGGGGGCGGACTGCACCCAACCCCAATGTCGGCTGCATCATCACCCAAAATGGCAGGGTGATTGGCCGGGGCTGGACACAGCCCGGCGGTCGCCCGCATGCCGAAGCGATGGCGCTGGACCAGGCCGGTGGGGATGCCGCTGGCGCGACGCTGTACACCACGCTGGAGCCTTGCGCGCACGTGTCGCCGCGCGGCCCGGCGTGCAGTGACCTGATCATCGCGGCGAAGATCGCCCGGGTGGTGATCGCGCTGGTCGATCCCGACGCGCGGACGTGCGGGCTGGGGATCGCCGCCCTGAAAGCCGCAGGGATAGCGGTGGCGCAAGGGGCGGGTGCGGATGCTGCGCGAATTGGCATGGCGGGATTTTTGACGCGTCAGGCGCTGGGCCGACCCTATGTAACGCTAAAGCTTGCCGCCTCAATCGATGGGCAGATTGCACTGGCCAGTGGCGAGAGCAAATGGATTACCGGGCCACAGGCGCGCGCGCATAGCCATGGGGAACGCGCGCGGCATGAAGCGATTCTGGTCGGGCGCGGTACGCTGGTCGCCGACGCGCCAATGCTGGATGTACGACTGGCGGGGCTGGAGGCGCGATCCCCCCGGCGAATATTATTATCATCAACCGGCGATGCGCCGTCGGGGTGGCAGGTGCTGCGCACCCCCGCTGACGTGGCGACGCTTGACGCGGTGAACGATGTGCTGGTGGAGGGCGGTGCGCGGGCAGCGGCGGCGTTTCTGGCGGCGGACCTGGTTGATCGGTTGCTGCTATACCGCGCGCCGATCATCATCGGGGCGGGGAAGGCGGCGATCGGTGATATCGGGCTGGCTGATCTGGCCAGCGCGCATGGCCGTTGGCGGCTGGATGATCAACGCATGCTTGGCAGCGACCGGCTGGACGTCTACCACCGGACAAGGGGTTAGCGCGGCAATGTTTACAGGCATCATCACCGATATCGGCACGATCCACCGGATCGCCAAAGACGGCGACACCCGGCTGGTGGTCGCCACCAATTATGACACGTGCGGCATTGATTTTGGCGCATCAATCGCCTGTTCGGGCGTGTGCCTGACGGTGGTGGACAAATCCGGGCCGGGCACGCCGGGGTGGTTTGCGGTTGATGTGTCGGACGAAACGATTCGCCGCACCGCGCCGGGCCAGTGGCAGCAGGGCCGCCGCCTGAACCTGGAACGCGCGATGAAATTGGGCGATGAACTAGGTGGGCATATCGTGACGGGCCATGTCGACGGCATTGGCATGGTTGATTCGATTGCGGTCGTCGGCGGATCGCATCACGTGGTCGTCATCGCGCCGCCCGAAATTGCGCCCTTTGTTGCGACCAAGGGGTCGATCACCGTCGACGGTGTGTCGCTGACCGTCAACGCCGTGCATGACCGGGCCGATGGATCGACCGCATTTGACCTGAACATCATTCCGCACACCTGGGCCGTCACCGCGCTGGGTGATCTGGTGCTGGGGCAGGAAGTAAATTTGGAGATCGATGTGCTCGCGCGATATCTGGCACGAATGAAGGATTATATGTGCGCGTAATGTGAGTTGCTGTATTGACGATCACATTATGGTGTGATTTATTGTCGCCATGAGCACGATATTAATCACCAAACTCCGCAGTCTCGTCACTGATGGGGGCATGTCACGATCCGGCCTCGCCCGCGCCGCCGGTCTCCACGCCAACACGCTGCGCGATCTCGAATCGCCCGACTGGAACCCGACGGCGGATACGCTGCGCAAGCTGGAGACCTTCATCTTCGACAGCGATGACAGCCCGGCATTGGTGCCGATTGAGGAAATCATCGACGAAGCGCGCAATGGCCGGATGTTCATTCTGGTCGATGATGAGGACCGCGAGAATGAGGGCGATCTGGTCATCCCCGCGCAAATGGCGACGCCTGATGCGATTAATTTTATGGCGACGCATGGCCGCGGGCTGATCTGCCTGTCGCTCAGCAAGGCGCGGGTGGATGCGCTGGGGCTCGAATTGATGAGCCGCGCCAACGGCACCCGCCACGAAACCGCCTTCACCACCTCTATTGAGGCGCGCGACGGCGTTACCACCGGCATTTCGGCGGCTGACCGGGCACGGACGATTTCGGTGGCGATCGATTCGTCAAAGGGTCGCGATGACATCGTCACCCCCGGCCATGTCTTTCCGCTGGTCGCACGCGAGGGCGGTGTGCTGGTGCGTGCGGGCCATACCGAGGCCGCCGTGGATGTCGCGCGGCTGGCCGGGCTGAACCCGTCGGGCGTGATCTGTGAGATCATGAAGGACGACGGCACGATGGCGCGGATGGACGATCTGATATCGTTCGCGCGGCTGCACAATCTGAAGATGGGCACGATCCGTGACTTGATCGCCTATCGCCGCAAGCATGATCATTTGGTCGAAAAGCGCGCGGAAATGAGCTTTCATAGCCAGTGGGGCGGCGAGTGGAAGGCGATGACCTTTTACAACAAGGCCAGCGGCGACGAAACGATTGCGCTGGTGAAGGGGCGGATTGATCCTGATGCCCCCACGCTGGTGCGGATGCACACGGCATCATGGTTCGTCGATATGTTTGGCGAACAGTCCGAACGTTCGGGGCTGCTGTCGCGGTCAATGGAGTTGATTGCCGAGGCCGGGTCAGGCGTGATCGTGGTGATCAACCGCCCGATGAAAGACAGCGTATCGCGCTTCATCAAGCTGCGCGGCGAAGGCAAGGGTGCGGGCGCGCCGGAGATTGAGGAACTGCGCGATTATGGCGTGGGGGCGCAGATTCTGGCCGAACTGGGCGTGCAGGATATGGTGCTGCTCACCAATACGCACCACAGCCTGGTCGGGCTTGGCGGCTATGGCCTGAGCATCGTCGGCGAACGCCCGATTCCGGGCACTGGCGGGGAGTAAATTCCTTCCCGAGCTCACTCGGAGAAGACTGAACAGGAAGCAACATGGCAAAACTTCTCATCGTCGAAGCACGTTTCTATGATCACCTGAACAATATGCTGATTGAGGGTGCGCGCGCCGCCATCGAAGCAGCGGGCCATGCGCATGAGACGATCACCGTGCCCGGTGCGCTCGAAGTGCCCGGCGCGATTGCGATGGCGGCGGAGACCGGGGCTTATGATGGCTATGTCGGCCTGGGGGTCGTCATCCGCGGTGAGACCTATCATTTCGAAATCGTGGCGGGTGAAAGCGCACGCGGACTGATGGCGCTCAGCATGGACGGACTGTGCATCGGCAACGGCATATTGACCGTGGAAAATGAAGCGCAAGCGCTGGCCCGCGCGCATCCGGCGGATAAGGACAAGGGCGGCGAAGCGGCCAAGGCGGCGCTGGCGATGATGGCGTTGAAGGCGCGCTTCGGCTGATCGCATGCCGGGCCAGCCGCCCCCATCGCGCTATCGCATTTATGAGCGCCACAGGCGGCTGGTGGTGGTCGATCAATGGGCGCATGGCGCTCGCCCGGCGCATTCGCCGGTGACTTTTGCAGGGTCGTCAACAACCAAACAAACGCTTGTCGGCAAACTCGATCGGATCGCGTTTGACGGGCGCACATCCTTCACAACCCACCCGCTGTTCGATTCCAAGGGGCCACGCACGATCATCCTCGTTGCGAGCAATGCGTCCACGATCAAGGGGATAAAGATCGCGCTGGTGGCCGGTGCTGGCGCAATCGTCACGCTCGGGTTCGTCGCGCCATTTCTATTGCTGCCGCTGGTCATTTTGTTCCAGCGCAAGATGCGCGATCGGCTTCGGGCAGTGGCCACGGCGTGGCTTGATCGTATCGCAACCATCACCTCTTGAAGAAAGCACAGCCCGTGACCGGCCCGATCCTGTTTACCCCCCGTCTGATCCTGCGGCCGGTTGCCGCCGAGGATCTGGCGCCCTGGATCGCGTTTCATGAGGATGAGCAGACGATGCGCTTTCTGGGGGGCGTGCAGCCACCGTCGATCGCGTGGCGTGGGCTTTGCACCATGGCAGGAGCCTGGAGTATTCGCGGCTTTTCGATGTTCTCGCTGATCGAGCGCGACACGGGGCGCTGGATCGGTCGGGCAGGGCCGTGGTGCCCCGAAGGATGGCCGGGCAACGAGATCGCCTGGGGCTTGGCGCGGGAATTCGTCGGCAGGGGCTTCGCGCATGAAGCCGCCATCGCGTCGATCGACTATGCGATCGAGCTGCTCGGTTGGGAAGAGGTGATCCACACAATCTCCCCCGACAACGCCCCGTCGATTGCGCTTGCCCGCAAACTGGGCGCAACCAACCGCGGCCCGACGCGGCTTCCGCCACCGCATGGAACCAACCCGATTGATGCCTGGGGGCAAAGCGCGGATGATTGGCGCGCGCAGCGGGCAAGTCGCTAGTCTTTCCGCGCGGGCTTACTTATACCGATGTCAGTAACGATCCCCCGGAGACGACCAATGGCGCTCGCCCACACGTTTAAGGCCAATCCGCATTGGTTGAAACCAATCCCGCAAAGCGCGATCCGCGCGATCCCGGGGGAAGACGGGCTGCCGCTGGTTGGCAACACGTTTCGCATGTTGCGCGATCCGGTGGGGTTTGGGCGGCGGATGATCGCCACCTATGGCCCGGTGTTTCGCAACAACGCCTTTGGCGGGCCGCAGGTGAACATGGTCGGCCCGGACGCCAATGAATTGCTGCTGTTTGACCGGGACAAGGTGTTTTCATCCGAACAGGGCTGGGGCCCGCTGCTGAACCTGTTGTTCCCGCGCGGGCTGATGCTGATGGATTTTGAAAAGCACCGTGCCGATCGCCGCGTCATGGCGGTTGCGTTCAAGCCAGAGCCGATGCGCCATTATGCGCAGGCGCTGAACACCGGCATCGCGCGTGAAGTGGCTGGCTGGGGCAACAAACCGATCCAGTTTTATGATGCCATTAAGGAACTGACGCTCGATCTGGCGGCAGAGAGTTTTCTGGGCATGGAACTGGGGCCAGAGGCGACCAAGATCAACCAGGCCTTTGTCGATGAAGTGCAGGCAAGCGTAACGCCGGTCCGCATTCCATTGCCCGGCACGATGATGGCCAAGGGCGTGAAGGCGCGGCAATATCTGGTTGATTTTTTCCTGCGCGAAATTCCCAAACGTCGCGAGGGCGCAGGCCAGGACTTTTTCTCGCAATTCTGCCGCGCCACTGACGATGACGGAGAGCCGTTGTCGGACATGGCGATTGCCGATCACATGAATTTCCTGATGATGGCAGCGCACGACACGATTACGTCGTCCGCGACCAGCCTGGTTATGCTGCTGGGCCGCAACCCGGAATGGCAGGAAAAACTGCGTGCGGAAATTGGCGCGCTGGGGCTGAACGATGAAGAGGGGCTCGCTTACGGCCAACTCGATCAGCTTGAATTGACCGATTATGCTTTCAAGGAGGCGCTGCGGTTGATCCCGCCGGTGCCATCATTGCCGCGCCGGGCGCTGAAGGCGTTTGAATTTGGCGGCTATCAAATCCCGGCAGGCGCGAACTGCAATATCGCGATTGCCTATACCCACATGATGCCCGACATCTGGCCGGAGCCCGAGAAATTCGATCCGATGCGGTTTTCGCCGGAGCAATCGCGCGGGCGGCACAAATATGCTTGGGTGCCGTTTGGCGGGGGCGCGCATATGTGCCTGGGGCTGCACTTTGCGACGATGCAGATCCGCATCTTGATGGTGCAGTTGCTGCGCCGCTACCGGATTGAGCTCGACGAAGGCAGCGGCGCGCAGTGGCAGCCCTGGCCAATTCCGCGCCCCAAGGACGGGCTGCCGCTGAAGTTCGTACCGCTTTAGGCGGGAAGCTACAGGCGAGAAGCTAGAGTTTTTCACGCGGAGGCGCGGAGGTCGCGGAGGTGGTGCGCAGGACAATGCGCGCAGCGCCTTCGCATCATTGCCACGGAAAGGGCCGCCTCGCCGTAAACGAGCCAGCCCCTTTTTCCTCCGCGTCTCCGCGCCGCCGCGTGAACAAAACGCTTACTGACTAAGCCGCCGCCGTCTCCAGCGCGGGATAATCGATATAGCCTTCCGGCCCCTGGCTGTACCAAGTCTGCCAATTGCCCTGATTAAGCGTAGCACCAGTGCGCAGGCGTTCCGGCAAATCGGGATTGGCGAGGAAGGTGCGCCCAAAGCTGACCGCATCCGCCACGCCTGAATCGATCACCGCCTGTGCGGCGTCCGCCGTTACATAATCCGAATTCACCACCAGCGGCCCGGCAAACACCTCGCGGATCGCAGGCGACAAACGCGGCACATCGGTGCGACCAAAGGTGCCATCGGGGCCGGGTTCGCGCAGTTCGAGGAACCCGATGCCAATGTCGCTCAGCAGCTTGGCAGCGGCGGTGAAGAGCGCGTGCGGGTTGCTGTCATCCACCCCTTGCGATTCGCCATTGGGTGACAGCCGCACCGATGTGCGGTCCGCGCCTGCCGCTGATGCCACCGCCTCCGTCACTTCGCGCAGCAGCCTGGTGCGGTTGTCGATCGATCCGCCATAAACGTCATCGCGCGCATTGGCCCCGTCACGCAGGAACTGATCGATCAGATAGCCATTGGCGGCATGAATCTGCACCCCGTCAAAACCGGCGGCCAGCGCGTTGCGGGTGGCGCGGGCATAATCTTCCAGCAACCCCGGAATCTCGTCAATCCGCAGTGGGCGCGCGGTTTCGAAATCCTGCCGCCCTTGATAGGTATGCGCCTGGCCCGCCGTGGCGGTGGCCGATGATGACACGGGCTGCTCGCCGATCACCGACGAATGCACCTGGCGCCCCATATGCCATAATTGCGCGATGATCCGCCCGCCGGCTTCATGGGTGGCGGCAACCACCGGCTTCCACGCTTCGGTCTGCTCGTCCGTCCACAGGCCGGGCGCAAAGGGCCAGCCAAGCCCCTGGCGGCTGATGCCGGTTGCTTCGGAAATGATCAGCCCGGCACTGGCGCGCTGGGCGTAATATTCGCCCATGATTGGCTGCGGCACATGGCCCTTGGTGGACCGGCCACGCGTCAGCGGTGCCATCAAAATGCGGTTGGGCGCGGCGATTGCGCCAAGTTGAATGGGATCGAACAGGCTCGGCATGAATGGGCTTCCTTGATCAGGCACCCTGTTTTGCAGGGCGACGCCGCAAACATAGGGCGCTATGCGCCGCAATGCATCATCTGCGTTACCCAAGAAAAGCTAGGCCGGTAAAAACCAACGATCATGGCCAACACCACCCCAGCTTCCGCCGCAGCTGCAGCACCTTCCGCCCGTGCATTGGCGGCGTTGCTGATCGCCAATGTCGCGCTCGCCTTTGGCCCGTTATTCGTGCGCATCGCCGATACCGGGCCGGTGGCGTCGGCATTCTGGCGGATCACGCTGGCGGCTCCGGTGCTGATCATGATCGCGCTGGGCAGCGGGTGGCGGCCCCGGCAAATTGGCCGCTCCATCTGGGGGTTTGTGGCGTTTGCAGGCGTGTTTTTTGCCGCCGATCTGGCGAGCTGGCATGTCGGCATTTTGGGCACAACGCTCGCCAATGCGACGTTGTTCGGCAATTCAGCGACCTTGTTTTTCCCCATTTACGGCTTTCTCGTCGCGCGCGCGCTGCCCAGCCGGATGCAGGGTTTTGCGTTGCTGCTCGCCACGATTGGCGCGGGGTTGCTGCTTGGCCGGTCATATGAACTCAGCCCGGCCAATCTGGTGGGCGATCTGCTCTGCCTGCTCGCGGGGATTCTCTACACCGGCTATTTCATCCTGATGGCGCGTGCGCGCGAGACGATGGCGGCGGTGCCCGCGCTGGCGGTATCGACCATGGCCAGCATCCTGCCGCTGCTGGCCATGGCGATGGTATTGGGGGAACGGATTATTCCTGATCACTGGGGGGCGTTGGTCGGGCTGGCGCTGGCCAGCCAGGTGATCGGGCAGGGCATGATGATTTATGCACTGGGCAAGCTGAGCCCGCTGGTGATTGGCATTGGCCTGCTGATTCAGCCGGTCGTTGCCGCGATTACGGGCTGGATTGTGTTTCGCGAGCAATTGGGGCTGGCCGATCTGATTGGCGGGGTGCTGGTGGCAATTGCGCTGGTGCTCGTCCGCCGACCGGCCCCGCTTGGCGCGGGGCAGGACCGCCGCTAAAAGGCGCATAAGGAGATAGATAATGCCCGTAATGCTGCCCGCAGATCCGACGCTTGACGAAATTCGGGCAGCGCTTGCGCCGCTGATTGCCGACAATGCAGCGTTTGATGGCTGGACGAACGAAGCGCTGACGCTGGCGGCGGATACCGCTGGCGTTGATCAGGATGTCGCCCGGCTCGCCTTTACGGGCGGCGCGGTGGCGATGATTGATGCGTGGTTTGCTTATGTCGACAATGCGATGACGATCGCGGTGCCAGACGTGGCGCTGCAACGGATGAAAATACGCGCGCGGATTACAGCATTGGTTGAGGCACGGCTGGCGGCAGTCGCTGATAATCGTGAGGCTTTGCGCCGGGCGCTGGCGGTGCTGGCAATGCCCCAGAATATTGCGCGCGCGACGCGGCTCGGCTGGCGGACGGTTGATCTCATCTGGCGGCAGGCGGGTGATACTGCGACCGATTATAACCATTATACCAAGCGCACGATTCTGGGCGGCGTCTATGCCGCAACCATTACTGTCTTCATCAATGATGAAAGCGAGGACTGGGCCGATACCCGCGCGTTCCTGGGCCGCCGGATCGAGGGGATTATGCGGTTTGAAAAAGCCAAGGCGGGGTTTGTAGCGCGCACCGAAAATTTGCCGAGCCTGTCGCGCTTTATTGGGCGGTTGCGTTACCCGGTGGTTTGATCGTCCCAACTGCCGATAAACATCGGCGCGCAATCCCCCGCGACGGTGGCGCGAATGCCATCGGCTGCGCGGTGCGCCGTTAGCCGCAACAGGCTGGGGCGACCCATTTCGATCCCCTGCCACGTCGTAAAGGCTGCGCTGTCTCCCCCGTCGATCGACAGCAATAACGCTGCCAGTGTTGCATTTGCACTGCCCGTCGCCGCATCTTCAACCGTGCCCGACAGCGGCGCAAACATCCGCGCGCGCAAATTGGCGCCGTCGCGCGCATAGACCAGCAGTGAATACCGGTCGGGCGTGCCATCATGCGCGGCCATCGCGACGCGGAACGCCGCGATATCGGGCACGCAATCGGTCAGGCGATCGGGCGCGACCTGCACCATGACGAAGGCAACTCCGGTCGACACTTCAACCGGCGGGTGCCCGCTGACAATGATATCCTGGGGCGACAGGCCGATACACGCGGCAACCAGCGCCGGATCAGATTGCGTGCCGATGGAAAGCGGCTGTGGTGTGGCAATCTGGGCGCCCGTTACCGCCCCGTCTGCGCCGCGAAGCAAATTCGCCTCGACGATGCCGGCGGGAACTTCCATCCGCAGCACATCACCGATGAATCCGCCCCGCGCCAGCACCCAGGCGGTGCCGATCGTCGGGTGCCCGGCAAAGGGCATTTCGGCGGTGCGGTTGAAGATCCGCAGCCGCGCATCATTGGCGGAATCGGCGGGGGGCAGGACAAAGCATGTTTCGCTGAGGTTAAGTTCTGCCGCAATCGACTGCATCGTCGCTGCGTCCAGCCCGCGCGCATCGGGGAATACCGCCAGCGGATTACCGCCAAACCGGCGATCAGTGAAAACGTCGAGCGTTTGAAAGGCAAAGCGAGTCATGCAGCGAGTTTACTTGTTCAGGCGTCGCTTGCGAACAAAATAGCGGAGCACCGCTATCGTCGTTATTGATAATCAATCGCAGAAGGCGTAATCCGCCCGCATGGAGACTCGGGTCACCCTTGAGCAGCTCGCCCTTGGCCAGGGCGCGACGGTCGCGACGATCGATTGGACTCGGCTCGCCGCGCCTGAGGCTCGGCGGCTGCGCGAGCTTGGTTTTGATGAGGGCGTGGGCGTTGAAGTGCTGCACCGCGCCCGGCTGGGTGGCGGGCCGATTGCCTGCCGGATCGGGCGGATGACGGTGGCGCTGCGGCGGGTGGTGGCGGGCACCATTTATGTCCAGCCGTTATCCCCGGCAGAATGACCCCACTTTCATGACCTTCTTTCGATGACAACGATCCCGCTGGTGGCGCTGGTCGGCAATCCCAATGCCGGCAAAAGCGCGCTATTCAACGCGCTGACGGGCGCGCGGCAGAAAGTGGGCAATTATCCCGGCGTAACGGTGGAGCGGCATTCGGGGCGGCTGGCGCTGCCCGATGGTCGCCCGGTGGAGCTGGTCGACTTGCCCGGCGCGTACAGCCTTGATCCCGGCAGCCCTGATGAGCAGGTGACGCGCGACGTGGTGACGGGCACGCAAGCAGGCGAGCGATTGCCCGATGCGCTGATCATCGTGGTGGACGCCGCCAATCTCGACAATCACCTGCGCTTTACGCTGCAACTCATCGCACTTGGCCTGCCGGTCGTGGTGGCGCTGAACATGATCGATCTGGCGGAGCGTGACGGGCTGGTGCTCGATCCCGAACGGCTGTCGGCAGAGCTGGGCGTGCCGGTGGTGGCCACCGTCGCGGTGCGTAAACGCGGGCTGGATGCGCTGAAGGGTCAGGTCGGCGATTTGATCGGGCGGGGTGCGGCGGTGCGGTTGCGATCAAGCGACGGCAGCGTGCAGGACGATATTGTGACGCTGCAACGCCGCGCGCGCAGCATTGCGGTGGCGGCAACCCTTTCCGAAACGCCCACCAGGCGGTGGACGCATGCGCTGGACGAAGTGGCGCTGCACCCGGTGTGGGGGATGATGCTGCTCGCCACCATCTTGTTCTTGATGTTCCAGGCGGTGTTCAGCTGGGCGAAAGTGCCCGCTGATGTGATCGACGGGGCGTTCAGTGCGCTGGGCAGTGCGATCAGCGCGCAGTTCGGCGACGGGTTTTTCCAGTCGCTGATCGTCGACGGGGTGATTGCGGGCGTGGGCGCGGTGCTGGTGTTCCTGCCGCAGATCATGATCCTGTTCTTCTTCATCCTGCTGCTGGAGGCGAGCGGCTATATGGTGCGCGCCGCGTTCTTGATGGACCGGGTGATGGCGAGCGTTGGCCTGTCGGGCCGGGCGTTCATTCCGCTGCTGTCGAGCTTTGCCTGTGCGGTGCCCGGCATCATGGCCACCCGCACGATAGAGGATCAGAAAGACCGGCTGACGACGATCCTGATCGCGCCGTTGATGACGTGTTCGGCAAGGCTGCCGGTGTACACGCTGATCATCAGCGCGCTGATTCCCAATACGCCGGTGCTGCCGTTCGTCGGCCTGCAGGGTGTGGTGATGTTTGGCCTGTATGTGATGGGCGTGGTGGGCGCGTTCATTGCCGCTTTGGTGCTGCGCAACACGGTGACCAAGGGCGCATCATCGGGGTTCATGATGGAAATGCCCAAATATCAGATGCCCCGGCTGCGTGATGTCGCCCAGGGGCTGTGGGGCCGGGTAGCGATATTCCTGCGCCGCGCAGGCACGATCATCCTTTATTCGACGATTGCGCTGTGGCTGCTGCTCAGCCTGCCCAAGCCGCCGGTGGGCAGCCCGATTTCGCCGGTAAATTATTCGGTGGCGGGGCGAATCGCCAATGGGCTGGCGGTGGTGTTGAAGCCGATTGGTTTTGACCGCGACATTGCCCTCGCGCTCATCCCCGCCATGGCCGCGCGTGAAGTGGCGGTGGCGGCGCTCGCCACGGTTTACGCTATCGACAATCCCGATGCCGCGACCGGGCAAAAGGCGCTCGCTACCAATCTGCGCAGCCATTGGAGCCTGCCGACCGCGCTCGCCTTTTTGATGTGGTTCGTGTTTGCGCCGCAGTGTATTTCAACGATTGCGGTTACAAGACGAGAGACCAATTCGTGGCGCTGGCCCGCGTTCATGGTTGGCTATCTGTTCGCACTCGCCTACATCGCGGCAGGCGCGACCTATTGGGGCGCGGTGGCACTCGGGCTTTAGGAACAAAAATATGGCGGGCAGCGTCAACAAAGTCATCATCGTCGGCAATCTGGGCCGCGACCCGGAAACCAAGACATTCCAGAATGGCGGCAAGGTGGTGAACCTGCGCATCGCCACGTCTGACAGCTGGAAAGACAAGAATAGCGGCGAAAGGAAAGAAGCGACCGAATGGCATTCGGTGGCGATCTTCAACGAGGGCCTCGCCAATGTTGCCGAGCGTTATCTGCGCAAGGGCAGCAAGGTCTATATCGAAGGTGCATTGAAAACCCGCAAATGGCAGGATGCCAGCGGTAACGACCGCTATTCGACCGAAGTGGTGCTGCAGGGTTTCAACAGCGTGCTGACGATGCTGGATGGCGCGCCCGGTGGCGGCGGCGGATCAGGTGGCGGCATGGGCGGCGGCAGCGGTGGCGGTAGCGACTGGGACGGCGGTCGCGATGATTTCGGTGGCGGCGCAGGCGGCGGATCGCGCGGCGGCGGTGGTAATCGTGGTGGCGGTGGCGGCTTTGGCGGCGGCAATAGCGGCGGCGGTTTCCCCGATGATCTGGATGATGACGTTCCCTTTTAACGGGGTTAGTCGCTCCGCGCAGAATTGCACGTACCGGACATTTTATACTGCCGACCTGCTGAACATATTTTAGCACCCACCGCGCAGCGAACGGCACCTGCTATTGTGGAGCGATTGATCCTGAAACACGTTCAGGATGACGGCGTTAGTTTATAGCGATTGCGGCGCGCGAACGAACGGCATGCCTAAACCTAAACGCGCTCCACCAGCTTGCCTGAGCCGTCCTGCACGCCTGCGGCACGCACGCCGTCCAGCCCGCGGCGTTTCAGTTCTGCCTTCAGCACTTCGGGTTTGGGCGCATAGATGAAGCCGAAGCTGACCGTGCCGTGCTTGGTCTCCACCACATGGTGCAGCCGGTGCGCCTGGACGATGCGCTTCATATAGCTCCAGCGCGGCACATAGCCTGTCTCCACCCGGCGGTGGACGATGATGTCGTGAAAGCCGAGATAGATTGCGCCATACCCGGCGATGCCCGCGCCAATCCACGTCGCCCAATCCCCCGTCGTCCCGCTTGTCCCCAGCACCAGCAGCACGATGGAGGGGGTGGCGAAAATCACGAAATACCAGTCGTTCAATTCCCAATTGCCGGTGCGCGGGCGGTGGTGGCTTTCATGCAGGAACCAGCCAAAACCGTGCATCACCCAGCGGTGCACGACATAGGCGAAAATCTCCATCCCCAGGATGGTGCCAAAGAACAGGGCGAAACCGGCGAAGATCGACATGATTGCCCTCATACCCCTACCACGTGCAGAACGCGAGTGGACGCCGATACATCTTTAAGGGCATATCTGGATTTGGCGGCCACACTGTGCTTAAGGCTTGCCGATTCCCCTAGCAAAGGCGCTGGCTCACCCATGAACATTCACGAATATCAGGCCAAGGAGCTGCTTGCGACCTTTGGCGTGCCCGTCCCTGCCGGTTTTGCCGCGATGACGGTGGACGAAGCCGTTGCTGCCACCGCCCAGCTGCCCGGGCCGCTCTATGTCGTAAAGGCGCAAATCCATGCCGGTGGGCGCGGCAAGGGCAAGTTTGTCGAACTGCCGCCCGAAGCCAAGGGCGGCGTTCGCCTGGCCCGCAGCGCAGATGAGGTGCGCGCCGCGGCAACCGATATGCTGGGCAACACGCTGGTGACGATCCAAACCGGCGAACACGGCAAGCAGGTAAACCGGCTATACGTGACGGACGGCGTTGATATCGCCAAGGAATTCTACCTCGCGCTGCTCGTCAACCGCGCCAGCGGGCGAATCGGCATGGTGGTTTCCACCGAGGGCGGGATGGACATTGAAACCGTCGCGCATGACACGCCGGAAAAAATTCATACCATCGATGTTGATCCGGCAACCGGCTTCATGCCGCATCATGGCCGCGCCGTGGCAGACGCGCTGGGGCTGAAAGGCGATCTGGCCAAACAGGCGAGCAACGTCGCGTCAAAGCTGTATGATGCGTTTTTGGGCACCGATGCCGCGCAGATCGAGATTAACCCGCTGGCCGTTACCACCGACAACCGTCTGCTGGTGCTCGACGCGAAGGTGAGCTTCGATTCGAACGCGCTGTTCCGCCACAAGGACCTAATGGCGCTGCGTGACGAGACCGAGGAAGACCCTGCCGAGCTGGAAGCGAGCAAATATGACCTCGCCTATATCAAGCTCGACGGTGACATTGGTTGCATGGTCAACGGCGCAGGACTCGCCATGGCGACGATGGACATCATCAAGCTGAACGGCATGTTCCCCGCCAATTTCCTCGACGTGGGCGGCGGCGCGAACAAGGAAAAGGTGACGGCAGCGTTCAAGATCATCCTGGCGGACCCCAATGTGAAGGGCATTCTGGTCAATATCTTTGGCGGCATTATGAAGTGTGATGTGATCGCTGAAGGCATTGTTGCCGCGGCCAAGGAAGTAAATCTGTCCGTCCCACTGGTCGTCCGGCTGGAAGGCACCAATGTGCAGGCGGGCAAGGATATCCTCGCCAATTCCGGGCTTGCCATCGTTCCGGCCAATGATCTGGGCGATGCTGCCAGGAAAATTGTCGCAGAAGTGAGGGCGGCGGCGTAAGTTCAGCCCTTCTCCCGGCGGGAGAAGGGTAGGCAGGCTTGGCAGCTTGCTGCCTAGCCGAAGTTGGATGAGGGCGCGCATGCTCTCAAGAGGGGATATCCCCTCACCCAGCGACGACCAGGGCCGCATGAAGAATGCGACCCAAGTCTCTGCAACCCTCTTCCGACGGAAGAGGGATGTCTAGGAAGGATGGAAATGAAGATCATGGTCCCCGTCAAGCGCGTGCTTGACTATAACGTAAAGCCCCGCGTGAAGGCGGATGGCAGCGGCATTGACCTTGCCAACGTCAAGATGAGCATGAACCCGTTTGACGAAATCGCGGTTGAAGAGGCGATTCGCCTGAAGGAAAAGGGCGTTGCGACGGAAATCGTCGTCGTGTCGATTGGCGAGCAAAAGGCGCAGGAAACGCTGCGCACCGCGCTGGCCATGGGCGCCGACCGCGCGATTCTGATCGTTAGCGAAGACCGGGTTGAGCCACTGGGCGTTGCCAAGCTGTTGAAGGCGATTGCTGATGAGGAAGCGCCGGGCCTGATCATCCTGGGCAAGCAGGCGATTGACGATGACAACAACCAGACGGGCCAAATGCTCGCGGCACTGACTGGCTGGGGCCAGGGCACCTTTGCCAGCGCGGTTGAAGTGAGCGGTGATAGCGTTACCGTTACCCGCGAAATCGATGGCGGTTCGGAAACCGTGTCGTTGAAGCTGCCCGCCATCGTCACCACCGATCTGCGCCTGAACGAGCCGCGCTATGCCTCGCTGCCCAACATCATGAAGGCCAGGGCAAAGCCGCTCGCCCAGAAAACCGCCGCCGATTACGGGGTGGATATCGCCCCGCGCATCACCACGCTGAAGGTGGAAGAACCCGCCAAGCGCAGTGCAGGCGTAAAAGTTGCCGATGTTGATGAACTAATCGGCAAGTTGAAGACACTTGGAGTAGTCGCATGAAGACGCTGGTTTGGGTTGAGCATGACGGTGCAGCCGTCAAGGATGCCACGCTGTCGACGGTAACCGCCGCAAGTCAGCTGGGCGACGTGCATCTGCTCGTTGCAGGACAAGGCGTGGGCGCCGTGGCGGATGCCGCCACCAAGATCGCGGGCGTTGCCAAGGTGCATGTCGCCGATGACGCCGCCTATGCGCACGCGCTGGCGGAAAACATCGCGCCGCTGGTGGCTGAGCTGATGGGCGATCATGATGCGTTCGTCGTGCCCTCCACCTCGACCGGCAAGAACATCGCCCCGCGCGTTGCCGCGTTGCTTGATGTGATGCAGATCAGCGATATCCTGTCGGTGGAAGGTGATAACAGCTTCACCCGCCCCATCTATGCCGGCAACGCGATTGCCACGGTGAAGTCGAGCGATGCCAAACTGGTGCTGACGGTGCGCGGCACGGCGTTTGCCAAGGCAGCGACCGAGGGCGGATCGGGGACGATCGAAGCGGTTGGTTCAACCGGGGAAAAGGGCGTGTCCACCTTCCTTTCATCCGAAATCGCCAAGTCTGAGCGGCCTGAACTCACCAGCGCAAAGATCATCGTATCGGGCGGGCGCGCGCTGCAGAATGCAGAGAATTTCACGAGCATCATCGAACCGCTAGCCGACAAGCTGG
The DNA here is from genome assembly GCA_002083655.1 of Proteobacteria bacterium ST_bin14. Lineage (GTDB taxonomy): Bacteria > Pseudomonadota > Alphaproteobacteria > Sphingomonadales > Sphingomonadaceae > Sphingomonas. Next base: position 20,454 of record MSXR01000014.1, read on the forward strand.
GCGCAGGCGTCGGCGCCAGCCGCGCGGCGGTGGACGCAGGCTATGTGCCCAACGATTATCAGGTCGGCCAAACCGGCAAGATCGTGGCGCCGGAAGTGTACATCGCGGTCGGCATTTCCGGCGCGATCCAGCATCTGGCGGGGATGAAGGACTCGAAGGTCATCATCGCGATCAACAAGGACGAAGACGCCCCGATCTTTCAGGTAGCGGATATCGGCCTGGTGGGCGATTTGTTCAAGATTGTGCCGGAGTTGACGGGTAAGCTGTGAAAATGGGCGGCGCCCATTATGTTTTCATATTGGGCACCTCCAACGACGATGACGGCACGCTGTCAGCAATTTCGCTGAGCAGGGTTGACGCTGCCGAGCGACAATATCGCATCGATCCGCAGATCATCATCACCGCAACCGGCGGCCATGGCGCGCATTTCAACAGCGCGGTATGGCCCCACCGCCACTATGTTGATCAAGAGTTGATCAGGCGCGGTATCCCGACCGCAACAGTGGCCAACGACGAATTGCTGAGCAGCAACACCGTGGAAGATGCATTGGTCATCGACCGTTTCTGCAAGCGCCGCTCCGTCGCATCGTTTGGAATCGCTACATCGGCGTTCCACGTTCGGCGGTGCGAAATGATCTTTGATTGCCTGTGTCCGGATTATGCGGTCACGTTTCATGCCGGGATTGATCCCGCAGGGACTAACCGAGCGAAAATCACCCATGAGGTCGCGGCCCAAAAAATGCTTCGTCAACAGGGTGGGGTCATGCTGGAGGGCAAATTGTTCGCATTTCGCAATCTGGCTTTGGCGCTCGAATGACTACCCGCCGCATCGCCGTCGTCCAGGCGGGTTCCACCCTGTTCGATACCCCCGCCACGCTCGACCGGATGGCCGCGCATGTTGAAACGCTGCGCGCGCAACAGGTCGACCTCGCGGTGTTCCCTGAAGCTTATATCGGTGGTTATCCCAAGGGGCTCGATTTCGGGGCGCGGGTTGGCTCACGCACGCCTGCGGGGCGCGATGATTTCGCGCGCTACTGGCAATCGGCGATCGCGGTGCCCGGACCCGAAGTTACGCGCATGACCGAAATGACGGCGAAAGCAGGCACCACCCTCGTCGTCGGCGTCATCGAGCGGGCAGGCGGCACGCTCTATTGCACCGCGCTCACCTTTGGCCCCGACGGCGCACTGCTCGCCCGCCACCGCAAGCTGATGCCCACGGCCAGCGAGCGGCTGATCTGGGGGCAGGGCGATGGATCGACCCTCCAAGTTGCGGACACCCCGGTTGGCAAGGTCGCCGCCGCGATTTGCTGGGAAAATTACATGCCGGCGCTGCGCCAGCATTATTATGCGCAAGGGGTGGAATTTTACGGCGCGCCAACGGTGGATGATCGCGACATCTGGCAAACCACGATGCGCCACATCGCCTATGAAGGCCGGTGTTTCGTGCTGAGCGCGTGCCAGTATATGACGCGTGCCGATGCGCCTGCTGATTACGACTGCATTCAGGGCAACGATCCCGCCACCGTGCTGATCCGCGGCGGCAGCGTGATCATCGGGCCAATGGGCGATGTGCTGGCAGGGCCGGTGTACGGCGAAGAAGCGGTGCTGGTTGCTGACGTTGATCCGCTGGATATTGTGCGGGGGCGTTATGATCTGGATGTCAGCGGCCATTATGCCCGGCCGGATATTTTCTCGCTGGCGGTTGATACCAGGCCGCGCGCGCCCGTCACCTGCCCCGTCACGTGCATTGCGGCACCGGACGGCGAAGCCTAATCTGACGCGTCGATCACGGGGGAGAATGAGATGCTGACGCCATTATTGCTGGTCCTGGCCCAGGCGGCGGCCCCCGCACCAGCGCCCGCCGATCCCGTAACTGCCCAGCGCATTGAAAAGCTGCTCACGGCCAATCCGGTGATCGACGGGCATAATGATCTGCCCTGGGAAATCCGCACCCGCTATGCGGCCAAGGTGGAGGCGGTTGACCTGACCAAGGACACGTCAATCCTGCCACAGCCGCTGCAAACCGATATTCCCCGGCTGCGCCGTGGCCATGTCGGCGCGCAATTCTGGTCGGTGTGGATCACGGCCGACATTTTGGGGCCACGCGCGGTGGAGGTGACGCTGGAGGAGATCGACATCGTCAAACGCTTTGTCGCTGCCAATCCGGGTGCGTTCGAAATGGCCGGCACCGCCGCCGATATCCGCCGGATTGAGAAAAGCGGCAAGATCGCGTCGCTGATGGGCGTGGAAGGCGGACACCAGATTGACGGGCGGCTTTCCGTGCTGCGGCGCTATTATGATCTGGGCGTGCGCTACATGACGCTGACGCACACGAGCAGCCTGCCCTGGGCCGATGCCTCTACCGATGAACCGCGATCAGGCGGCCTATCGCCCTTCGGCAAGCAGGTGGTGGGCGAGATGAACCGGATCGGCATGATCGTCGATATAAGCCATGTCTCCGATGCGACGCTGGCGGCCGTGCTGGCGGTAACAAAGGCGCCGGTGATGGCATCGCATTCCTCCGCCCGCGCGCTGGATAATGCGCCGCGTAACATTCCTGATGATCTGCTGGCCGCGATTGGCAAAAATGGCGGGGTGGTGATGGTCAATTTCTATCCCAGCTTTGTCTCGCAAGCGTGGCGCGATTGGGACAAGGCGCGGACCGATTATGCCAAATCGGTCGGGGCTTCTGCTGAGCCCTATGGGCCCAACGCCGCTGCACCCGTGCTGGCATGGGAGTCGAGCCACCCCGAACCGATCGTTAGTTCAGCGACCATCGCCGATCATGTCGATCATATCGCCAAGCTGGCGGGCAGGGCGAATGTGGGGATCGGCAGCGATTATGATGGCATCAACGGCACGTCGCCCAAGGACATGACCGGGGTGGACGGCTACCCCGCGCTGTTCGCTGAACTTGCCCGGCGCGGGTGGAGCGACGTTGATCTGGCCGGGTTGGCGCGCGGCAATATTTTGCGGGTGATGGAAAAGGTCGAAGCCGTGGCCAAAGCGATGGCGGGCATGCCACCGATTGATGCGACTGACCGGCCGTAACTTTGGTAACGTGCAACTGCTTCATTGTTCCCGTTACCCCGGACTAGATTGGCAGTTATCCCTTTCACCCAAGGGCAGCTTTGTTGTTCTCCCGCGAAGGCGGGAGACCAGTCTGGGCCCCCGCCTTCGCGGGGGAGCAAGGAACTTGAAACTCGGTTCGACGTGGCGCGCCTTCTTGGTCCAAAGGGATAACTGCCGACCAGGTGCGGCGCCCCGCCTTTCGCTGCGCGCCCATAGAGGCGGGCGTCCGGGTCACGCCCGGGGTGACGATTCAGGCTGTCGCGAATCCGCTCAAAAACCCGGTCACATTGCTGCCCAGCGCGTCCACTGCATAACCGCCCTCCATCAGGATCACCGTCGGCCAGTTTCTTGCGGCGATATCAGCGGCCAGCACCGCGTAATCGTCCGTGGCGAGCTTCAGGTGGCTGATCGGGTCACCCTCCCACGTATCGGCGCCGAAGCTGACGACCAGCAGGTCAGGCGCGAACGCCGCGATGGCGGCCAGCGCGGTCGTTTGCGCTTGTCGAAAGCCCGGCAGCTTAGTGCCCTGCGGTAGCGGCAGGTTCAGGGTCGCGCCCAGCCCCTCCCCCGCGCCGCGTTCATCGGCATGGCCCCAATAGAAGGGATAATCGGTGGCGGGATCGGCGTGCAGCGAGGCGTAGAACACGTCACCGCGATCATAGAAAATGTCCTGCGTGCCATTGCCGTGGTGATAATCGATATCGAGGATCGCGACCCGCCCGGCGCCCGCGTCGCGCGCGGACTGCGCGGTGATTGCGGCGGTGTTCAGATAGCAATAGCCGCCCAGATAATCCGCCCCGGCATGATGCCCCGGCGGACGGCACAGCGCGAAGGCGGCGGGGTCACCGGCCAGCACTGCCGCCAGTGCGCAAAGCGCGCTTTGCGTGCTCCAATAGGCGGCATCCCACGTATCCGCCGTCAGGGGCGTGCTGGCATCAAAGCTGAACTGGCCGACCAGCGCGTCGATGCGGGTCAGGTTCAGCGGTCGCCGGCCCACCACCGGCCACACATAACCCATCACGTCACCGGGTCGCCCCGCCGCCGCCCAGGCCGCAGGCGCGGTTTGCAGAAAATCGATATAGGCGGCGCTGTGCACCGCGCGGATCGCCGCATCACCATGATCGTCCGGTGCTTCCAGCCCGGCCAGCGCCGCCGCCATCATTTCGGCCCGCGACGGGCTCTCGGCATAAGCAGTAAAACCACCGTTATGGAGTTCCTGCAGCGGCGCGTGGGCGAACTGGCGCGGGGAAAAAAACTGACGCATCGGTTAGGCGATCCCTTTGGGGAAAGAGCAGCGGGGCGGTTCGGCATAGCCCAGCACGGCAACTGCCGAAAGCGATCCGCGCGCATCAAAATCAGACCGAAGAAGTCCGATTTTGCTATGCTATCGCCGCCCGCACGGTAAGATACGCAAGCGATTCGACAGGGTATCAGCCCGGAATTGGCGGCGCAGGGGGAAAACCGATGAACCTTGATCTTTTCGAGATGGCAGCCTTGATTCTGGGCGTCACGGCGTTGGCCTGCTGGATCAATGCGAACACCTTGAAACTGCCGGTGGCTGTGGGGCTGTTGATTGTCGGCATGGCATTCACCGGGGTCGTTGCGCTGGCCGATCTCGTCAAACCAGATCTGGGGATTGCCGCCACGCTGAAGGCGCTGGAGCAACAGATTGATTTTCCCAAGCTCGTGCTGAATTTCATGCTGGCCTATCTGCTGTTTGCAGGCGCGATGAACGTCAATATCGCCGCCATGATCAAGCGGGGATGGGCCGTTGCGGCACTGGCGATTTTGGGCACGGTGATCACCGCCGTGCTGATCGCAGCAGCCTTTTGGGGCGTGTGTCATCTGGTCGGGATTGAAATGCCGGTCAGCTGGGCACTGGTATTCGGCGCGCTGATCAGCCCAACCGATCCGATTGCCGTTCTCGCGATGACCAAGCGGACCGACCTGGAGCCGCAGCTTCAGGCCCAGCTTGAAGGCGAGGCGCTGTTTAATGATGGCGTGGCGGTAGTGCTGTTCAAGGCGCTGCTGGCCTATGCCATCGGGCAGACCGCTGGGGGTGGTGACGCAGGCCACCATACCGACCTGTCGGCCCTGGCCCAGCATTCAGCGATTGAGGCATTTGGGGGGATTGCCCTGGGGTTGGCCGTGGCTGTCGTGGCGGTGGCCATCCTGTACGCCGTCAACGACTGGATTACCGAAACGCTGATTACGATTGCTACGGCAACGATTGTGTACGCCGTGGCGCTGCACTTTGAATTATCCGGCCCGCTAGGCGTGGTTGCCGCCGGGTTAGTGATGGCAACCGATTGGGCGAACCGCGCGCTGGCGCCGCGTGCCAAGGAATATATTCATCCATTCTGGCATGTTATCGACGAAGGGATGAACGCGATTTTGTTCCTGTTGGTGGGCATTAAGGTCTACGCGCTCGCCCTGACCCCGATCACGCTGGTGTTGATGGGTGCGGGCGCGGCGATGGTGCTGGTGGCGCGCTGGCTTGCCGTTGCAGGGCTGGGTTCTGCCATGATCGTGATCGGTAAGCGTGCGTCGCTAAACCTGTATAACGTGCTCACTTGGGCGGGGGTGCGTGGTGGATTGTCGGTGGCGATGGTGCTGTCATTGCCCGATTTCCCCGGGCGCGATGCGATTTTTGCCGCCACGCTGGGCGTGGTGATTTTCTCCATCGTCGTCCAGAGCATGACGATGGAAAAGCTGGCGCTCAGCACCGGATATGGCAGCCCCAAGACAGAACCCGAGGCGACGCACTGATCGCTCAGTTTTTTACCAACGCCTCGGCAATCAGCTTGCGGCTGTTCTCAACACCGTAAAGCGCGATGAAGCTGCCCATGCGCGGCCCCTGGCTTGATCCGAGCAGGGTTTCGTACAGCGCGCTGAACCAGTCCCGCAGATTGTCGAAACCGCCCTCGTTGCCGATGGCGTAGACGATGTTCTGCAAGTCGACCGCCGATGCGTCGGCAGGCGCGGTCGCCAGTTCGCGGTCGAGCCGGTCGAGCGCGGCCACCTCAACGCCCTCGGGCTTGCGGCGAACCAGCGTCGGCGCAACAAAATCGCGGTTATAGGCAAGGGCATGGCCGATCAGCGCATCAAGCTCCGCCGACACATTGCCGTCGACATAATTGCTGAGATAGCCGCGCACTTGCTCTGCCGTCGCGCCCGCGCCCAATACGCCGACCAGGTTGAGCAACAGGCCAAAGGTCACTGGCGGATTCGTAGCGGGCACGGCGCCGTCATGAATATGATGCGCCGGGTTGCCGAGCTGCTGCTCAACCGGTTGCGCTGCGTAATTGCCGCGAAACTGGAAATATTCGTCCACCGCGCGCGGGATGACGCCGATGTGGAGCTGCTTGGCTTTTTTGGGCTCGCGATAGGCAAAAAAGGCGAGGCTCTCCTGCGTACCGTAATCGAGCCATTGCTCCAGCGTCAGGCCATTGCCCTTGGACTTGGAGATTTTCTCGCCCTTTTCATCAAGGAACATCTCATAGATCAGCCCCTCTGGCGGGCGACCGCCGAGCACGCGGGCGATTTTGCCTGACTGCACGCCGCTGTCGATCAGGTCCTTGCCGTACATCTCATAATCAACGCCCAGCGCGACCCAGCGCATTGCCCAGTCGACCTTCCATTGCAGCTTGGCATGGCCGCCCAGCACGCTTTGGGTCATCACCTCGCCATCGGCATCGGTGAAGCGGATCAGCCCAGCCTCTGCATCCACCACCTGCACCGGCACCTGCAACACGACACCTGATTTGGGGCTGATCGGCAGGACGGGTGAATAGGTCGCGGCACGTTCCTTGCGCAGCGTGGGCAGCATCACGCCCATGATCGCCTCATAATGGCGCAGCACACCCTTCAGCGCGTCATCAAACACGCCGGCTTCGTACTGCGAGGCAGACGAGATGAATTCATAGTCAAACCCGAACCGGTCAAGGAAATCGCGCAGCATCGCATTGTTATGCGCGGCAAAGCTGTCGAACTTGTCGAACGGGTCCGGAATACGGCTCAGCGGCTTGCCGAGATGTTCGGTCAGCATGGCTTGATTGGGCACGTTGTCCGGCACTTTGCGTAAGCCGTCCATATCGTCTGAAAATTCGATCAGCCGGGTCGGCGCGTCAGACATCGTCTGAAACGCATGGCGCACCATCGTTGTGCGCAGCACTTCGTTGAACGTGCCGATATGCGGCAGACCCGATGGGCCATAGCCGGTTTCAAAAATGATCGGTGCGGGCTGTCCGTTCTTGGCGGGCTTGCCATCAGGATAACGTTTGAGCAGCTTGCGCGCCTCTTCATAAGGCCAGGCCTTTGAAGCGAGTGCAGCGGCGCGCAGATCAGTCACAAGTTGCCCTTTCGTTCCCGTATCGGCAGAGATGATGGGGATGACCGCTTCTTTGCCCTATCCCGCGCTGCACGCAAGCCATGGCGGCATCTGGATCGCGCAAGATGGCAAAACGCGGCAGGTTGGCCGGGGTGAGGCAATCCGGATTGCCGCCGATACCCCCGTCATCGTGCTGAACGCCGCTTTGGTGGGGCAGCGGCTTGGCTATGCCGAACTGTCCGGGCTTGATCTGCTTGAACTGTTCGCGTTTTTGCACCCGGCGCGCTTCATGGTGCCCACCCCGCGCGGGCTGGCGCGCGTGACGGGGCTTGATGAGCCCGCGCGCGATGATGCGATTGCCCCGTTTTTTGCCGCCGCAGCTGCTGCGCTGATTGATCAGACCGGTGGCGACTGGCCTGAGCGCGAGGGCGCGTGGACAGCGTTGCAGGCGCTCACGCGGCTGCGCTGGCCCTGGGTGCCGCTGCTTGCCGACCGGCTGAAAAAGCCGGAAGTCGCCGAGCGCTGGCTGTTTTCAAAACTGCCGGAATGGAGCGAGGGTGCCCCCCGTCCCGCGCCGCGCAGCATCACCATTGGGGTGGAAGACACCCAGGCGCGGCTGGCGACGCTTACCGGCAGTGCCGCTGAACAGCGCGCCGGGCAGCGCGCCTTTGCCGCCGCAGCAGCACTCGCCTTTGCGCCGCGTACTGCTCGCGACAGCCCCAATCTGGTGCTGGCAGAGGCAGGAACGGGGATTGGCAAGACGCTGGGCTATCTCGCGCCCGCGTCTTTATGGGCTGAACAGGCGGGCGGGGCGGTGTGGATTTCCACCTTCACCAAAACGCTGCAACGCCAGTTGGCGCATGAAAGCGCCCGGTTGTTTCCCGATGCGGCAATGCGCAGGGCAAAGGTCGTCACGCGCAAGGGGCGGGAGAATTATGCCTGTTTGCTCAATCTCGAGGACGCGCTGCAGGGCGGTTTTCAGGGGCGCGCCGCCGTGCTTGCGCAACTGGTGGCGCGCTGGGCGGCGTATACGGTGGATGGCGATATGGTCGGCGGTGATCTGCCCGGCTGGCTGCCCACCTTGTTCCGGCGCAATGGCCCCACCGCGCTGACCGACCGGCGCGGCGAGTGCGTGTATGCTGGCTGCCCGCATTACCGCAAATGCTTCATTGAGCGGGCGGCGCGTGCGAGTGCCGATGCCGATATCGTCATCGCCAATCATGCGCTGGTGATGGTGAACGCTGCACGCGGGCGCGAAACCGCCACCCGGCCCAGCCGCTATGTGTTCGACGAAGGCCATCACTTGTTCGATGCCGCTGATTCGATGTTCGCCACCGCGCTGACGGGCCAGGAAACGATCGAGCTGCGCCGCTGGGTGATCGGCCCCGAGACCACCGGGAGAGGGCGCAGGCGCGGGCTCGCGGCGCGGCTGTCCGACGTGGCCAGCTATGACGAGGCAGGCGCGCGGGCGATTGCAGAGGCGGCGGATGCAGCGCGCGCCTTGCCCGGCGATGGCTGGCTGGCGCGGCTGGGGGAGGGGCAGCCCTTTGGCGCGATTGAGGGATTGCTGGCGGCAGTGCGCGGGCTGGTATTTGCGCGCGACGATAGCACTGAGGACGCAGGCTACGGGCTTGAAACCGAGCTCGCTGAGCCCGATGCCGCGCTAATCGAGGCGGCGGCGGACGCCGGGCAGGCGCTCGATTCGCTTTATCGCCCGCTGGTCGCGCTCGGGCGACGGCTGGAGGCGGTGCTGGCCGACGCGCCTGACTGGATGGACGGCCCGGCCCGCGCGCGGATTGAGGGGGCAATTGCCTCGCTCGGCTGGCGCGTCGACACGGTTGGGGCGTGGCTGGCGTTGCTTGCACGAATCGGCGGGCCGGCGGACCCTGATTTTGTCGATTGGCTGGCGGTAGAGCGGGTTGAGGGGCGCGAATATGATGTTGGCGTCCACCGGCGCTGGCTTGATCCGATGCGCCCATTTGCTGAAATTGTGCTGAAGCCTGCACAGGGCGCGCTGGTGACATCAGCGACGCTGACGGGGGGCGGGGCAAACCGCGACGAAGGCTGGGCGGTGGCCGATGCCCGCACGGGTGCCGCGCATCTCACCCGCCCGGCGATCCATTTTGAAGCCGCCAGCCCGTTTGACTACGCATCAGCGGCAGAAGTGCTGATCGTCACCGATGTGAAGCGCGGCGATATGGGGGCGCTCGCCAATGCCTATGCCCGGCTGATCGCGGCGGCAGGGGGCGGCACATTGGGGCTGTTCACCGCGATTCGGCGGCTGCGGGTGGTTCATGCGCGAATCGCGGATCGGCTGGCGCGCGACGGGCTGGCGCTGCATGCTCAGCATGTTGATCCCATTGATACGGGCACGTTGGTGGATATTTTTCGCGATGATACCCGCGCATCGTTGTTGGGCACGGATGCCCTGCGCGATGGGGTGGATGTGCCCGGCCATTCGCTGCGGCTGGTGGTGATGGAAGGCGTGCCCTGGGCCAAACCAAGCGTGCTGCATGCCGCGCGTCGGCTGGCAGGGGGGGGCTCCGCCTATGACGACCGGCTGGTGCGGGCACGGCTGGCACAGGCATTTGGGCGACTGATTCGGCGGGCCGATGATCGCGGATCATTCGTGCTGCTGTCGGCTGCTATGCCGTCGCGATTGCTGAGCGCATTTCCCGCTGGCGTGCCGATTGCGCGTGTTTCATTGGAAGAAGCGATCATTCGGGTCACGCAACGGCTTTCCACCGCCGCCGCGCTAGGGCATGAAGTGGCGGATCGCGCCTGAGGGGGGATGGGGCATGAAGACGCTTACCTTGCTCAGGCACGCCAAATCGGGTTGGGACGATCCCGTTGCGCGCGATTTTGATCGGGCGCTCAACGCGCGCGGTAAGCGCGGCGCTGAACAAATCGGCCAGTATCTCGCTGATCACGGCCTGATGTTCGATCATGTTCTGGCGTCGCCTGCGGTGCGGGTTGTGGAGACGATTGATCATGTATCATCGCGCTATGACCTGCCGGTCGCCCCGGCGTGGGAGCGCCGGATTTACCTGGCGTCTGCCGCGACCTTGATCGATCTGGTGGCTGGCCTGCCTGATTCGGTGGGCCGTGTGCTGCTGGTGGGGCACAATCCCGGCCTGGAAGACCTGGTGCTGATGCTGGTGCCGGCCGATACCGATGCGGCCACAGATTGCGCGCGTTTGCGTGAAGAAGTGGAGATCAAATTTCCCACCGCGAGCCTGGCCGAACTGCAGTTTGATTGTGCCGCCTGGGCGGACATGGGCAGCACCCCCGCCACCCTGACGCGCTTTGTTCGCCCGCGCGATCTTGATCCAACGCTGGGCCCGGACGACACGGATTAGGCCGCTGGCCAAATCATTGGCCGTGTTAGTCAGGCGTGCCCTTCAGTTTGGCCTTCAGCGCTGCCAGCCCGCTGAACGGCCCCACCTCACCCTCACGAAGCACACCCGCCTCACGCAGGACCGATTCGGCATTTGGGCCGCGTGGAAACGGATCAAGCGCCAACGCCATTGTTTCTGCCGCCGCCTCACCCAGATCGATGACGCCATCTGCATAGGGGATGATGTCGAGCGCATCGGCGGTCAGCTCTATCTCGTCGCCCAGCGCGCTTTCGTCAGCAACGAAGCGCAGGGCGACGGGCTCGTCGATGGGTGTGGAGATGGGTTCTGCGGTCACCACGCAACGTTGCACCACCCGCGCAATCACGCGGCCACGCGCCACGATGCCGCCCGGATCCCGGTTTACGGTGAATTCGGCGTGCAAATCAGCCACCTCGATCAACCCGAACCGGGCAGCGAGCGCCGCTCGTTCTGCCGGGTCCGCAGCGATGGCGATGGTGCGCGCGCCCTCGCCGATCATGTCGATGCGTTCGGGCCGTGCGAATTCAGGCGCGGTCATGCCAGCCGCCCGGCCAATATCTCTGCCGTGCCGACAGCCGCCAGCTGATCGCGCAGCGCCAGCAATTGCGCGATGCTGTGCGCCAGTGCCGCCTCCCCCGGATTATCGCCGCGATACAGGTTGCGTTTGACCGCCGGGCCCAGATCGCCTGCTGCCAGCGCGTCGCGATACGCGCCCAGCCTTCCGCCCAGCATGCTCATCATCTGGCCGACATATTTTCCAATCCCGACATCGCCGACGCCGTTCTGGCGCAACTGGCCGTCCATATCGGTGATGAACTGCTCAGTAAGCCGTGCGCTGGCCTCAGCGGCTTGTGGATCGCTTTCCAGCCGTAACAGGACAAAGGCCAGAATTGCTGCGATCATATCGAACCGGCCATCCATCGTATCTGGCACGGCACCGTCCAGATACCAATGCGGCGCCCGCCCCTGCGCAATGATCGCGTCATACAGCGGTGCGATGGCCGAAGCGGGCTTTTGCCCGAACAGTTTGTCGATCAATCCCATATCCGTCCCATCATCCTTGGACCCATACGCAAAACCGCGCCTTGTTTGCTGACGTCCCCCGGCATATTGAGGCTGAACCGGCGCGATGCAATGCGGTGCTGGTCGCCGCCATCATATCAGCCGTCATAGTATCAATTGTGTATCAGCGTAGCCCGTCTGGGAGAGTCAAATGAAGCGAATGTCCGCCCGAATGGGAATATTGCTGCTGATCGCGTTTGGCAGCACCGCGCTGGCGGGGTGCACGCGGCTCAATGGCCACCAGGGCTATGTGGTCGATGTTGACTTGGTGGACTCGGTCCAGCCGGGGGTGGATAACCGGTCATCGGTGGCGCAGGTGCTCGGCAAGCCCAGCTTCACGAGCACATTCGATGAACGCGAATGGTATTATGTCTCGCGGGACACGCGGTTTTACGCGTATAATAACCCCAAGCCGCGCGACCAGATGGTGCTCCGCGTTCGGTTTGATGCCAAGGGCGTGGTGACGGCGGTTGATCGCACCGGGATTGAAAAGGTCGCGTCGATCAATCCCTATGGCAAGACCACGCCGACGCTGGGCCGCACCCGCACATTCTTCCAGGATTTGTTCGGCAATATCGGGTCGGTCGGCTCAGGCCAGGTACCAGGCGGCCAGAACCAGGGCGGCGGCACGCGCGACCAGCCGTAAATCGCGCCGCACCCTTTCATTTTGCTGACAGTCGCGTTCGAGCTTCGTTCAGCGCGACTCGGGCAAATCCATTCTCAGACGGCACCCATATCCCCCTTGGGCGTTATGTCTGGACCGAAGAATGGAGAAGCATCATGCGTAAATTGATCATCATGGGTTTGATGGCCGCAACCATGCTGCCAGTGGCTGCCAGCGCCCAGTCGCAGCGCGAAGTTTGGGAATCACGGCAGGATCTGCGCCAAGAGCAGCGCGACCTTAACCGCGCTTACCGTTACGGTGACGAGCGCGATATCCGGCGCGAGCAGCGCGATGTGCGCGAAGCCCGGCAGGAACTGCGCGAGGACCGGTTCGATCGTGATCGCGCTTGGGGCCGCAATGACTGGCGTGGGTATCGCGATGGCCATCGCGACCTTTATCGCCGTGGCAACTGGAACGCGCCATTCCGGTATAACAACTTCCGCGTCGGCGGCCGGATTGCTCCAGCCTATTATGGATCGCGGTATTTCATCGCCGATCCGTGGCGTTATCATCTGCCGCCAGCACGGGGCTATTCGCGCTGGGTTCGCCATTATAACGATGTGCTGCTCATCGACACGCGTCGCGGCATCATTCTCGACGTGAATCGCGGCTTCTTTTACTAAACCCCGCGATTAACCGCCAAAAGGGCCAGTCCGGATATCCGGGCTGGCCTTTTTCTTATCTACCGCACCGTGAAAATTACCTGATCCACCACCTTGCCGCCCAGATCAATCAGCCGCAGCCGGTGCCGCCCCGGGGCTGCGAGCACGAGCGGTTTGGCATCGGCGGCACCCAGATCACGCGCATCAAGCTCTATCCGGTGGCCTGCGGCGGCACCCGATACGCCAATCGCCAGTCGCTGGCGATCAATGGGGATATCGGGATCAAGCGCATAGACGCTGCCTGACACCGGATTGGTGATGCGCGGGCGTCGGGCGGTATCTGGCGCGCCCGCGATTTGCGTTTGCGCGGTGCCCGTCAGAAAATATTCGCGGCGCGGCTGTTCAATCGCGCCGCCGAATCTAACCTGCCGCGCTTCAATGCCGCGCGGTTGCGCAAGGGGCCGTGCGCTTCCCCGCGCGTTGATCGCCAGCATGATGTCGCGCCATACCGGCGCGGCGCCGCTGGTGCCCGATACCGCGCGCATCGGATCACCCTCCAGATTGCCAACCCACACGCCGACGGTGAACCGATCCGAATAGCCGATGCACCAATTGTCGCGCAGGCCCTTTGACGTGCCGGTTTTCACCGCCGCCCAGAAGGGCAGGCGCAGCGCGCTATCCAGCCCGAATGTGCCCGCCCGCGCATTGGGATCGGCCAGCATGTCGCTGACGATCCAGGCGGCAGCGGGGGTGGTGATGGCGCGGGGGCGTTCGGGGTTGTCGGCTGCCGTCAGCCGAAGCGGTGACCAGCGCCCGCCCTGCGCAAGCGATCGAAACGCGGCCACCTGTTCCAGCAAGGTCACTTCGGCAGAGCCAAGCGCCAGCGAAAAGCCGTAATATTGCCCGTCCTCGGTCAACCCGCGATAGCCGGTATCCCATAGCCGGTCGCGAAACGGTTCAACCCCCACCAGCAGCAAGGTACGCACGGCTGGCACATTGAGCGATCCTGCCAGCGCACTGCGGGCAGACACCAGCCCTTTGAAATCACGATCATAATTTTGCGGCACATACAGCCCGGATGCGGTGTCGAGCTGCACCGGCGAATCGTCCAGAATCGACGCAGCGGTCAAATATCCCCGCTCGATCGCCTGTGCGTAGAGAAATGGTTTCAGCGTCGAACCCGCCTGCCGGTAACTCGCCGCGCCATCCACGGCCGCCGCTGTCGATTCGCCGCCAACCCCGCCGACATAGGCGAGCACATCGCCGCTGGCATTGTCGACCACCACCACCGCCCCGTCGCGTGCGCGGGCACCGCCCAGCCCGCGCAACTGGCGTACCAGTGCTGCAATCGCGATTCGCTGCGTTTGCGCGTCGATGGTCGTGGTGATGTTGATTCCTGGTTTGGTGAGCAACCGCCCGGCAAGATGCGGGGCCAGCCCCGGATCAAGCGCCAGGCTGCGCGCGGGACCGAGCATTGAAAACGCAGCCCCTGCAAAACGCGTACAATCCTGCTGCTTGGCGAGCGCACACGCCCGGTGCGACACCTGATCAGGGCGCGCCTGCGGATCAGGCAGCAGCGCTGCCAATAATAACGCATCGTCGCGCGACAGGGCATCGGGCGTTTTGCCGAACAGCCCCAGTGCCGCCGCGCCAATACCCTGCGCTTCACCGCGAAACCCGGCCAGGTTCAGATAGGCCTCAAAAATCTGGTTCTTGCTCCAGGCCCGCTCCAGCCCCCATGCGGCGCGCATCTGGCGCAGCTTTTCGCGCCAGCCACGCGCGCCGGGCGCTGCCAGCTCGCTGCTGAGAAAGCCCGCCACCTGCATCGAAACCGTGCTTGCGCCGCGCCCGCGTTTGCCCTGCAACCGATCCCGCATGGCGCTGCCCAACGCCAGAAAATCGACGCCGCCATGGCTGTAAAAGCGCTTATCTTCGGCATTGAGCATCGTCTCGCGGGTGGCGGGCGATACCTTGTCAATCGGCGTCCAGGCCAGCCGCCGCGCCGCAAAGTTTACGCGTGCGCTGTCGATCAGCACGCCGTTTCGGTCATATAGCCACGCCTCGGATGGCTGCCACTGCCTGCGGACATGGCCATAGCTTGGCAGCGGTGGCGGCTGGGTCGCATAATCGAGCAAGGCGCCCGCCAGCACCAGCAGGATCAGGCCACCAATGCCGTATTGCGCGGGGCCGAGTTGCTTTGCCCAGCCGATCATCGCCGTCATCGCCCGATCGGGCTGATCGGTGAGCAGCGCGCGCAGCCGCTGATAGGCGGTCATGTCACCCTGCCACTAAGCTTACTTGGCCAGCACTCACTTGGGCAGCACGGTCACCGGCGCGTTGGGCAATGCGGCGCGAATGGCGGGCGAATACATTGCCTCCACCCGGCTTGGCGGCAGATTGAACCGCCCTGCCCCGTTCAGCCGCACGGTATAGCTGACGGTAAAGCTGCCGCGCGGCACCCAAGCGAAATAGCCGCGCCACGTTGCCCCGCCACGCTCGACATAGCTTGGTGTAACGCCCGCATCGCCCGTCACCTGCGCCAGCAGCGATGATTGCCCACCCTGATCACCGATAATCGTCGCGCCTGCGGGCACCGGATCGCTCACCACCACCCAGTTGCGTTCCGCGGATGCATCGACGGTGATCGACACTTTCAGCACATCGCCGCGCGTCAGCACACCGGCCTTGCGGGCCTGCACCACCGACACGGTCTTGGTCATTTTGTACCCTGCATTGAGCGGCTTGCTGAGCGGCACCGCGGCCGACACCGATACCATCGCCCATGGCCCCGCACCGCCGCTTTGCGAGAGCGCCAACGGCGTTCGCCCGGCGGGCAGTGGCAAGCTGACGAAGCGTGATGGCTCGGCCAGCGGCCAGCTGCGCGTTAACGTGGTGGCACCAAGCGTTGCGGTTGTCACACCGGCGACCGCTTCGGCTGGATAGACCCCGGCGAATTTGCGTGCGGCAACCGCGCCCCAGGCATTGGCCGTCGTGGTATCCCAGTGGCCGCGGGATTGGCGCAGCGCGGCCCCCACCATCATCCGGGGCGCATCATCCTGCCAGCCCGGGCGCCCGAGCACCGCGATCAACGCCTTGATCGCCGCCTCGTCACCCGATGACATCAGCCACCAGGCCGCGTTTGACTGATCGCTCAGGTCCAACCGCGTGCCTTCATACACCAGCCGCTTGCGCAGCTCGGCCTGTGCCGCGCCTTTCAGCGCGGTGGCGTTGGCCAGCCCTGAAACCTTGTCGAGCGCGACCAGATAATCGGCGAGCTGTGCTGTCTGCATCTCGCCAATCGGCAGCCCGATCTGGCCGAGCATGGCAGGCGTGGCGGCCCCGGCGCGGGCGAGCGCGGCAAAGGCGGCGACACGTTGCAGCCTGACATCGCCGTAATCCTCATGCCGCACCCGACCATCGACGACGGCCTTCAGCCCCTCGATCATCTTGGCGCGCGAGCCTTCAGGAATCGGCAGCCCCGCTTCGGATGTGATCGACAGAACATAGGCGGTCAGCGCTTCTGACCCGTTCAGCGTTTCCGATGGCCAGTATCGCAGCAGCCCATCGGGTGCCTGATAGGTCGGGATTTCGCCTGCCAGCGCGCTCCAGCCCGCCACATCGCCTAGTGCCACGATCCGCGATAGCCGCTGTTCGAAGCAGTTATAGGGATAGGCGGTCATGTACGCCCGCACCCCGGCGAGCGGCGGTGCAAGCGTATCGGTTAGCCGCAGATCGACACTGCCACGGCCGGGCAATGCGCCTGCCGGTGCCTCAATCGGGATCATGCCGCCCGCGCCGACCCGCGCCAGCGTTGCCGCCCACACCTCAACCGGCACGGCGGGCACAATCTGCTGATCGACCGTGATCTTGTCGATTGCCTTGCCGTCGGCGCTTTTGGCGGAAACCTGCCAGCGCAAGGACGACAGGCCTTCGCGCGCGGTGAGGTTCCACACGACCGGCGCGGCACCCCCAGCGGGGATCGTTACCGTCAGCGGCTTACCGGTGGCGATGCGCGGGCTAAGCTCGACGCTGGCAGTCACCGTCATCGGCTTGTCCGACCCGTTGCGCAGCGTGAACACCGCGCCAAAATTATCGCCGGTGCGCACCAGCGGCGGAATACCGGCAAAGATGCTCAGATCCTGGGCCGCGCGGATATCGGTTTCGCCAGTGCCGAACAGTTGCGCACCGTCTGTCGCGATGGCGACCAGCTTGAACGATGTCAGCGCGTCATTCAGCGTCACCGGCACGCGGGCATGGCCATTGGCGTCGAGCGCGACACGGCCCTTCCACAGCAGCACGGGCTGGAAATTCTCGCGGTTCAGCCCTGACAAGTCACCGCCGCCGCCGCCGCCTGCCTCAACGGCTTTCTTGCCGTAATGGCGCTTGCCCACCACCTGGGTTTGCGCGGTTGAGGTGAGCACGGAAAGCGAGCGTTCGCCCATCATCGCGCTCAGCACGTCCCAGCTTTCATTGGGGGCGAGTTGCAGCAATGCCTGATCGACCGCCACAAATGCCACGTCGGCGCTGGCCGCTGGCTTTCCGTCCGGCGTTTTCACATCGACATCGACTTGCGCCACGTCGCGCGCGGCATAGCGTTCGCGGTCAGCCTTCACGGTTACGCCCAGCCGGTATGCGTCCCAGCCCACTTTCACTTTGGCAATGCCGAGCCGGTATGCCGGTTTGCTCAAATCGACCAGCGCGGTTGCCTCCGGCGCGGGTTCGTTCTTCGCGACAATGCCCAGCATCGCGCCAAAATCGGTCAGCCAATCCCAGAACCCGCCCTGCACGCGCCCACGCACCGCCATGACGGAGACAAATATATCGGGTGCATAGCTACCCGGCATCTTCACCTCGACAACCGGATTTCTGCCCTCAAGATGCGTGACGAAGCTCGACAGCACGCCTTCGCGCTCAACCGTGACAAGCGCGGTCGCCTCGCGGAAGGGCATGCGAACCTGGAAGCGTGCGGTTTCGCCGGCCTTATATTCAGGCTTTTCGGGGATGAGATCCATGCGGTCGCCATTGTCGCCGCCAAACCACCAGTCATCATCGCCGACCAGCCATGTGGAAACCGTGCTGCGCGCCAGATTGCCGACAGCATCAGTGGTGGTGGCAACGGCATAGACCTCACCCGATACGCCGGGGTTGATTGCGCATGTCGCCAGCCCCTGTGCGTCTGTCGTCGCGGTGCATGTCGCGGACAATTTCGTGGTCTTCATCTGGTTGTCATAGGCATAAAAGCCGCCGATCAGCCGCCGCCGCGCGGTAAGGATTTCGCGATTATACAGCGCAACGGTGATCTTCTGGTTGGCAATCGGCTTGCCCTGCGTATCCACCGCCACCAGCCGTAGCCGCAGATCATCCTGCTTCATCAGCCAGCCATCGGTCTTGATGCCAATCCGCACCGCCGATGGGTAAATCGGGATGCTGCGTGATGCGGTCAGCACTTCGCCATTGGCGTCGGGATAATCCATCTCGACCAGCATGTTCGCCGCGCCATCCAGCGATTGCGGGATGTCGATGGCGGTGCGCGCGGTGCCGTCCGCACCCAGCGTAACCGGCAGCGTTTGGGTTGGAGGCAGCGGGGCTTGTTCCTCCTCGCCGTCGCCGTTCATTGCCTTGACGCCCTCGCTCAGCGCCTTGCCGCCAAAGCTATAGGCTTCATAGCCGCTGGGCGTGCCAACCGTGCCGAACCAGCCGATTCGCACATCGACCGGCAATTTGGCAGCGCCACCGCCCGACAGATAGCCCACGAACAAGTCAATCGGCAGCGTCTTCGGCCGGATCGCGGCTTCCTTTGGCCCGGATACGGTGGCCCGCATCGTGGGCAGGCGGTATTCGTCAACCTTGAACGACTGGTTGGTGTAAATCGTCGTGTCGCCGCTGATGACCTGAATATCGTAATCGCCCATCGGCGCGCCTTGCGGGGCGGTCCACTGGGTTTCGCCGATGCCGTTCGCGTCGATGCGCAGCGGCAGATCAAACTGCGTGTCCGATCCACGATGTGACAGCCGCAGTGTGCCGGTAAAGGCAGGGGAGGTCGCAAATCCATTAGCAATCGGCTTGCGCGCAATATGCTTCATGTTGATCGTCTCGCCCTGGCGGACCAGCGCACGATCAAACACCGTGTGGACAATATCTTCCTGCGCTGAATAGCCATAGGGCAGATCGAAATCATAGGGGCGGATGCCTTCGCCCCAATCGGTCAGCGTAAAGCTGAAATCATCGTCTTTGCGGGCCGACACCATCAGCGCATGGGCGGAACCCTCACCGTCGCACGATGCATAGGTTTCGGGCGTGGGCAGGCCAGCAGGGATCAGCAGCCCGCCGCTCTTGTCGCTGACGCCGCGTGCCAGCACCTTGCCGGTGCAACTGTCGCTAACGGTAACGGCGGCGTTGCCCACCGGCTTGCCGCTGTCGAGCGCGGTGACCCAGGCAAGGCTGCGATCCCGGCCCCATTTGAAATGCACGGCCATGTTGGTGACGAGCGCGGCGCTGGCCACATAGCGCGGCGCATTACGACCGAGCAGTGCATTGCCAAGCTTTGGACTGGCCAGTTCAACCACATAGAATCCGGGCTTGGTGAGCGGTATGCCGACCACCTCGAAATCCTTGCCCTTGCCCGGCAGGCCGACCGACAAATCGGTTCCCTGGTTCGCGGCCAGGATGGGCTTTGAACCGGTGTCGTTGATCGTCACCTTTTCCTTGCCGCGCTGTTCTTCGTGGCTGGCATAATCATCGGCATCGTCAACGGTGCGCAGCCATGCCGCGATCTGGCCGTCAGTGCCGTCAATCTTCAGCGTCTGCCCGGCAATCGCCAGGTTGCGCCCCTGCAACGCGGGTTCGACGTTGCGGACGGTTACGGGCAGCACGCCGCCTTCGCGGGCCTCCAATATGCCGAACGGCGCGGCGAATTTTACCAGCGGCGGGGCTTCATCAAAGCGGATGTCGAGCGGAAAGCGTTCGGCATTGGAAAGCGGACGACCGCTTTCATCCTTGATGTCGGCGGGCAGGATTAGCTTGGCGGTGCTGGCCGATGGCAAGGGCGTGGCAAAGCTGATGTCGCTGACGGTCGATTGCTTCTTGGCATCATTATCGAATTTGGGCGCGATTGATTTGCCATCGGCGGTCTGGATGCGGATTTGCTCGGCCAGCCCCTTGGCGATGGGGGATGAGAACCGCACCCACGCCTTTTCAACCGGGCTGCACCCAGCCTGCGGGTTGACGCGCCCGCATTCGAAGCGCGCGGTAAACGGCTTGCGCACGGTATAATCGAACCGCTGATCAGCCCCGGCGATCTTGCCACCAGCACCCGCGATCTTGCCTGACCAGACAATCGCCATGTCCCGCCCCGGTGGCAAGGGGCGGCGGCACTTCAGCGCGGTTATACCGGCGGTCATCGCGGCGCGGTCCGCCTCGGCCACTGGAATCGTCGCGGGCAGGCCAGCGCTTTCAAGGAAACTGGTGACCTCATACCGGTCGGTCCCCAGGTCACCGAGCAGCTTGGGCGCAACATCTGGCCCCAGCACATCGACCGGAATCTTCTCGCCGATGCCGTCAACCGCGCAATAGGCATTGGCCGCGACAGAGGCAGGCGTGGCGGGCATGTTGGCAGCGATCAGGAATACCTGATCCTCTTCAATCTCGCCGCCATATTGCCCAGGCAGCACCGCGCGCGCGACCGGGCCGCCGGCATCGACCTTGAAACTGCGTTGGCCGCCCACGGCATAGCCCGATACGGTCTTCAGCCCGTCGACCAGGTCAAAGCTGCACGCGGTGCCGCCGGGCAGCGGCGTCTTGAATTCATGGACATAGGTTTGCTGATCGACCCAGCGACCCTCGCCCGCAATCGCGCATGTCACCTTGAACGGAGACGCAGCGCGCGGATCGCCCAGCGCAACGATTGGCTGGTTGAACCGTGCCGTAAAGCGCTCAATCGCGCCGCCGCCGATGCCGGGTGTCGCGACAATGACCTGCGGAGAATTATCACCCGAGGCACTGATCGGGGCGACCACAAGGGCCAGGAATGCCAGACGGGAGACCAGCTTCATCATCGCCCCTTTCGGAAAGGATGGCATTAACTACCGGGCCGGGTGACTGCGGTCCAGCGGCGAATCACGCCCGCCAAGGCGACTTGCGGCCAGCATGTTGCTGGGGAACAACAGTCGGTGGACGAATCGGGGGGGCGTCACGGTTGATCGGCTGGGTGGATGGCATTGCGGTAATTGATTTTATCGCGCGCGAGGCGTTGCTGTTTGCAGGCGTCGGCATCGCCCTTGGCGGGATTGATGATCTTGCGGTCGATCTGGTGTTTTTTGTGCGCAGCGGCTGGCAAAGGCTGGTGCGGCAGCGCGCAGCAGGGCCAGTGCTGGCCGATTTTGCAGCGCCCCAGCCACAGGGGCGAATCGCCATCTTCGTTGCTGCCTGGGATGAGGCGGGCGTGATTGGTGCCATGCTGGATACTGCGCTGGCGCGGCTCGATTACCCCGATTACCGCATTTATGTTGGCACCTATCCCAATGATCCAGCGACGATTGATGCGGTAGCGGCGATCGCCGAGCGTGACGACCGAATTCGGCTGGTGATCGGCACGGATCCGGGCCCTTCGACCAAGGCGGCCAATCTCAACGTGCTATGGCGCGCGCTGGCCCGTGACGAGATGGCAGATGGTGTCCGCGCGCGCGCCATTGTGCTGCATGATGCAGAAGATGTCGTTCACCGCTATGAACTGCGTATCTTTGATCGGCTAATCGGGCCGTACAGCGCGGTGCAGCTGCCCGTTCTGCCGCTGGTGCAGCGCCGTTCGCGGCTGGTATCAGGGCATTATTGCGACGAATTTGCCGAGGCGCACGCCAAGCAACTCGTGGTGCGCCAGGTGCTGGGGGCCGGCTTGCCGCTGGCCGGCGTGGGCTGCGCGATTGCGCGCGAGGCGCTGGAGGCGATTGCACGGGGGCGGGGCGGTGATCCGTTCGATGCCCATAGCCTGACCGAGGATTATGAACTTGGCCTTCATGTGTCGGCGCTGGGTGGCCAGTCAATTTTGGCGCGGGTGCGTGACTATCCCGGCGGTCCGCTGGTGGCGGTGCGCGCCTATTTCCCGGCCAAACTGGACGCCGCCGTTCGGCAAAAGGCGCGGTGGATGGTGGGGATTGCGCTGGCGGGGTGGGATCGCACCGGCTGGGGGGCGCGGTTTGCGCTGGGCGATCACTGGATGCGCATGCGTGACCGGCGTGGCCCGGTTGCCGTGCTGGTGCTGGCAGTGGCGTATCTTGCGGTGGTTGCTACCGGTCTATCCTCGCTGGGCCACGCCGTGGCAGGCATGCCGCTGGATGCCGTGGCGCTGCCCATAGCCGTTTTAATCGCCAATGGCACATTGCTGGTGTGGCGGTTGGCGATGCGGTTTGGCTTTACCAGCGCGGCCTATGGATGGCGCGAAGGCTGCTGGTCTATCCCGCGTGCCTTTGTTGGCAACATCATTGCGCTGCTTGCCGCGCGACGCGCGATCATCCGCTATGTCGCGATGCTGCGCGGCGCACCGATCCGTTGGGACAAGACCGCCCACGCCTTTCCGCCGCTTGATCCGGCCCCGGTTGCAGGTCGCGCGGGATGAATCGCCAGGGCAGCCCCTTACGTTTCCTCGCGCTGGTGGTCGGCGGTTGGGTATCGATCCGCGTGATCATGCTCTGGCCCAACAGCGCCGCGCTTACTGTACCGCTTGGTCCGCTGGAATCGCAGGCGCCGATGGCCACGTTGCCGCCGATTGCGCCGCGCGAAGCGGGCGGCGGCGTATATCGTGCGCCCCGAACCGATGCCCTGCCACTGTCGTCGTCGTCATTATCGCCAAAAAATCTGCCCGCGCCGCATCGGCAGAGGCCCGCGCCAGACCCACAGCGGATTGCGCTGGCGTTGCTGGGGATGATCCGGTTCGGCGCGGCGGAACCGGTGCCGCCTGCCGGGCGATCAATATCACCGGGTCCAAGCCTGGCTTTATGGCCCTGGCCCGCCGCCGATGATCGCCCAGATCGGTCGCCGTCGCGCTGGTCGGGTGGCTTCTGGCTGATCGCGCGCGACGGGCGCGGGGTGGGAGCCAGCCTGTCGGGCAGCCAGTTGGGTGGCAGCCAGGCCGGCGCGCGGCTGGCCTATGCGCTTGGGTCGGCGCGCAGGGTGTCAATCGTGGGTCGGCTGGCCAGCCCCCTCGCCGGTTCGGGACAGGAAGGGGCGGTGGGCTTAGAATGGCGGCCAACCCGCTTGCCGGTGCGGCTGGTTGCCGAACAGCGTATCGGCATCAACGGCGCGGTGGGCGGGCCCTCGCTGGCGCTTGTCGGGGGTGTCGGGCCAGTGCCGATTGGCCGGGGTTTCCGACTGGAAAGCTATGGCCAGGCCGGCATTATTGGGCGTGGCGGCGTGATCGGTTATGCGGACGGCGCGCTGCGCGTAAACCGGCACGTCGCGGTGATTGGTGGCAGCCCCATTGATCTTGGCGCTGGCGGCTGGGGCGCGGTGCAGCCCGGCGCCGCGCGGCTTGACCTTGGCCCGTCGATTGGCGCGCGCCTGCCAGTGAGCACAAGGCGCGTCCGCATTTCGCTCGACTGGCGGCAGCGGGTGGCGGGCGATGCGCTGCCGGGATCGGGGCCGGCGCTGTCGATTGGCGCTGATTTATAACGCCTTTTTGCACCGCGCTTGATAACCCTTGCGCGTTGGGCTTCCGCCTGCCCCCCGAAAGGGATATCGCGGGCTCTGCTCATGGACATTTACCTGCCCATCGCCAATCTAAGCGTGAACGCGCTTGTCATCATCCTGCTGGGGGGCGGGGTGGGGTTGCTGTCGGGCATGTTCGGTGTTGGCGGCGGGTTTTTGACGACGCCGCTGCTGATCGTATACGGAATCCCGCCCACCGTTGCGGCCGCGTCCGCTGCCAGCCAGGTGACCGGGGCCAGCGTTTCCGGCGTGTTCGCGCATTTCCGGCGGGGCGGGGTCGACATGAAAATGGGCGGCGTGCTGGTGGCGGGCGGCGTGGTGGGGTCGTTTGCCGGGGCCTGGGTTTTCCAGCTGCTCCAGGCGAGCGGGCAAATCGATACGGTGATTGCGATCATCTATGTGCTGTTGCTCGGGTCGATCGGCACAATGATGGCGCGGGAATCAGTGCAGAGCATCAACGCCATTAAGACCGGCGTAACGGTGCGCGCGCGCAAACGACGGCACCATCCCCTGGTTGCCGCGCTGCCGCTGCGGACCCGCTTTTATCGATCGGGGCTGTATATCTCCCCCATTGCACCGCTGCTGCTGGGGTTTTTTGTCGGGATATTGACGATCCTGCTGGGGATTGGCGGCGGGTTTATTCTGGTGCCCGCGATGCTCTATCTGCTCGGCATGACAACGCAGGTGGTGGTGGGTACCTCGCTGTTCCAGACGCTGTTCGTCACCGCCACTGCGACGATGGTGCATGCCACCACCACCAAAGCGGTCGATATCGTGCTCGCCGCGCTGTTGCTGCTAGGCTCGGTCGTCGGCGCGCAAGTCGGCGCGCGGCTGGCGAGCCGGGTGAAGCCCGAATATCTGCGGCTCGCGCTTGCCGTCATCGTGCTGCTCGTGGCGTTTCGGGTGGCCATCGGGCTGGGGTTCCGCCCGGATGAGCTGTATTCGGTTGAGCTGTCATGACGGGTATGCGCCGCGCACTGCTGTTGCTGTCACCCTTGTTGATGGGTCAGGCAAAGCCGGTGCTCGTGCCCGATGTGTCGCAGCGCGATATTGAGATCGCCTATAGTTTTACCGGGGCTGAATTGCTGCTGTTCGGCGCAATCCTCTATCCCGGCGGGCGCGTGCCGACGGAGCGGGATGCCGATATCGTTGTGGTGGTAAAAGGGCCGGCCCAATCGATCCTGGTGCGGGAAAAGCAAAAAATCGCTGGTATCTGGGTCAACGCGGCGCAGACGCGCTATCTGTCGGCACCTTCTTTTTATGCCATTGCTTCGTCCAAGCCCATCGATACGCTGGTCGATGATCGCACCCGGGCGATTTACGAGCTTGGCCTTGGCAGCCTTCAGCTATCGCCCGACACCAACACCCCCACCCCGGCCCAATCGCGATTTTCGCAAGGGCTGGTGGCGCTGAAACGCCGCACGGGCCTCTATTATGAGGCGCCACGCGCGGTGGAAATTACCGATGGCGTTCTCTACCGGGCGCGGCTGCGCATTCCGGCGCGTGTGCCGGTGGGGCGGTTCACCGCCGAAACTTTCCTGATCCGCGACGGGCGCGTGCTGGCAGCGGCGGTGCGCGATATCGACATTCGCAAATCGGGGTTCGAACGCTTTGTCGCACGCGCCGCTGATCGCGATTCCTTTGCCTATGGTCTGGTGGCGGTGGCGCTGTCGGTGCTGTTCGGGTGGAGCGCGGGCTGGATTGCGCGCCGTTTTTGATCGGGCGGACAAGCAGATACGCTATCTTTACCTGTTTTCCCCACAGTTAAGGTTCGCCACGTCTGGGGATCATCACCGATATGACTGACAGCGCCGAATTCAGCGCCTTTGACCCCGATCGCCGGGCCACCGCGCCCGACACAAGGGACGATTCAAGCGCGCCGATGCTGGGCGCGTCGGGGACTGGCATTGGCGTGGTGTTCGAAATTGCCGGATCGAGCAGCCAGATTATGCTCGATCATGTCGCCCTTGATCGGCTGGCCCAAAGCGCTGATCCGGTGGTGGCCGCAGCGGGACAGGTTGGCAGCCAGGTGAAGATGCGCGTCGGCAGTGCCTGGCTGATCGCCAATATCCGCTCGTTGAAGCTGGCCGAAGGCACAGGCGATCATATCATCGCCGCGATCGATTTTCTGGGCGAGGGTGATGAGGAAAAGCTGACCGGCAAATTGTACAAATTCCGGCGCGGCGTAACGCGTTATCCGATGCCGGGCTGCGCGGTATATCCTGTCTCAACCGCTGATCTGAAGCAAATCTACGCCGCTGATGATCGCGCGAATATTGAGATTGGCACAGTGTACCCCACCCGCGATATTCGCGCTGCACTGTATGTCGATGCGCTGCTGGGCAAGCATTTCGCGCTGCTGGGATCAACCGGCACCGGCAAATCCACGTCGGCCGCGCTGATTCTGCACCGGATTTGCGACATGGCCCCCCAGGGGCATATCGTGATGGTTGATCCGCACGGCGAATATGCCGCTGCCTTCAAAGGCAATGGCGCGATCTATGACGTGTCGAACCTGCAAATGCCCTATTGGCTGATGAATTTTGAAGAACATTGCGAAGTGTTCATCACCAGCCAGGGATCAGAACGACATATCGATACCGATATTCTGGCCAAATGCCTGTTGATGGCGCGGGCCAAGGGGCGGTTGGGGCAAGAGATATCAAAGCTGACGGTCGATGCGCCGATCCCCTATTTGCTGAGCGACCTTACCAATTTGATCAGCCTGGAAATGGGCAAGATGGACCGCGCGGGCGACACCGCGCCCTATCTGCGGGTCAAGACCAAGATCGACGAGGTAAAGGCCGATCCGCGGTACGGCTTCATGTTTTCGGGCATGCTGGTTGCCGATACAATGGCGAGCTTCATCGAACGCGTGTTCCGCATGCCGGGTGACGGCAAGCCGATTTCGATCATCGATGTGTCGGGCGTTCCATCAGAAATCACCTCGGTCGTGGTGGCCGTGCTGGCGCGCATGGTGTTCGATTTTGCGATCTGGTCGCGCAATGAACCGCAGCGGCCCATCCTGCTCGTGTGTGAAGAGGCGCATCGATATATTCCGGCGACCGACAGCCAGACCTCGGTTGGCCGCATCCTGAGCCGGATCGCCAAGGAAGGGCGCAAATACGGCGTGTCGCTGGGGCTGATCACGCAGCGCCCATCCGATCTTGCCGAGGGCGTATTGTCACAGTGCGGCACAATCATCGCGATGCGGCTGAACAATGATCGCGACCAGGCCTTTGTCCGTGCAGCAATGCCAGAGGGCGCACGCGGCTTTCTTGATGTGATCCCGGCGCTGCGCAACCGCGAATGCATTGTGTGCGGCGAGGGCGTCGCGGTGCCGATCCGCGTGTCGTTCGATTCGCTGGCCGAAGATCGCCGTCCGGCATCCGAAGACCCGCTATTTTCGCGGCTATGGCGCGAAGTGGGGCAGGAAGATCAGATCATCGCCCGCACCATCAAACGCTGGCGCGCACAGGGACATTGACGGCGGGGCGGTAGCGGATGCGACAGGCAAACGGTTTTGGATTTACGCCATTTGGTAGGTATCCCGAGCCATCAAGCACCGTCTGTCTGGGCTTGACCGGGGGCCCCGCCTCTTGCGGGCGGCTATACAAGCATGACCCCGGACTTGTTCGGCAGTTGTCCCCTTCAGCCAACGACAGCTTTGGTGTTCTCCCGCGAAGGCGGGAGTCCAGTCTGGGCCCCCGCCTTCGCGGGGGAACAAAAGGCTTGGAATTCGGTCAGAATTGATGCGCCGCCCCAGCGGAAGGGAATAACGACCGATCAGGTTCGGGGTGACGAGCGGGTTGGGGTAAAGGCGATCGATGCGGCGGCAGCTGCATTGGGCCCGCACCCAGCAACACTCAGTGCGCGCCGGGCTTTACCGCCAGCAATGATGCAACGCGCGCCTTGAACGCCTGCAGCGCCTTGCCCGAAAGCTGCGCCACCTCGGTAAACGACAATGCGCGCGGGTTAATCGAGGCGCCGTTGCGCCACACTTCATAATGAAGGTGCGGTCCGGTCGACATGCCAGTTGACCCGACATAACCGATGATCTGGCCCTGCGTGACGCGGGTGCCGGAACGAACGGCAATTCGGCTCATATGGCCATATCCGGTTGCCAGCCCGCCGCTATGCGCGAGCTTGACGAAGTTGCCATAGCCCCGGCTACGACCGGCAATCGCAACGATGCCGCCCATCGCCGCGCGGATCGGCGTGCCATAGGATGCGCCAATATCAATGCCTTTGTGCATGCGCATCATGCGCGCGATTGGGTGGAATCGCATGCCATAAGAAGAAGTTAAGCGGCCCGCCACGGGCATTTGCATCACGCCGCGCCGCTCGCCTGTGCCCGATGCCTCAAACCATTGGCCGTTTTTGCCTTCACCCCAGCGGACGAGCTGTACCTTTTTGGCGTCGCGCTCAAGCCCGGCATATAACAGCTCGCCAATCTGCACTTCGCCGGTGGCGGCGCGCGCCTGGCGGATGACCAGATCGAACACATTGCTTGCCTGAACGTCGCGGCCAATCGACACCCGGCTGGCGAGTGCGCGGATATAGGCTTCAACTGCTTTGGCGGGTGCCCCGGCGGCGCGCGCTGATCGGTACAGGCTTTGGCCGACCACGCCGCGAATACGCAACGGTGTGTTGTCGATAGCGATCGGTTCCGGCGTCATCACCAGCGCACCGCCGGTACGGGCAACGGCCACGTTCAGGTCAAATCGCGCGCGAAACCGCAGCTTGTCGAGCGGGCGGGGCACATCCCGGCTTGGTCGCCGCCCCAGCGTCATCGCCAGCTGGGTGCCGGGCTTGATGGTGCTGAGCGCCACGGCGCGGGCCACCATATTGGCAACCGTTTCGGCTTCGTCCCGGGCCACGCCGGCGCGGGCGAGCACCCGCGAGAAATTGTCACCACTGCCCAGCGTCGCGGCCAATTCGATGATCGGGCGTTCGGGGGTTTCGGCAAGCGGGGCGACAAGATCATTCGACGCCATCCGCCGACCAGTGTTCGCCCCCAGACCAAGCGGCGTAATCGCCTGAGCCCGTGCATCTTCCCACGCCGATCCTTCGAGCGGGGCGGGCACGGCGCCAATGAGCGGGTTATTGAAACCGGGGGACATGAAGCAGGTTGCGGCAATCAGCGCGGTGCAGGTGGCTGCCCCCCGCCACCATGTCGCAGAGCCAATTTGTGCGCCCAGATCGGGTGCCCAATCGATTTGCGCCATGCGCGAGCGGACGGCTTCAAAGCGATCTTGCGCCGTTGGCGATGATTGCGGGGCGATCGCACGACCAAAGGTCAGCGCTGCTGCACCGCCCCCCTGATCAAGATCATGATCGCTGCGTAAAAACACAGCCGCTCCCGCTAAATCGCGTACACCACCCACCAGATGCGCGCTGCAGACTCGACTGTGACGCCAGACCCCTAAAGTCAAATTAACCCGGCGTCCCACCTGTCCCGATTCCGACGAGTCGTGCGACTCCACCGATGAATAGAGGTCTTTGAAGGAACAGTGGATTTTCCAGCATAACGAACGAAATTCGTTAATGAAGATTTTTCCGGGCGATACCCGTTGCGCTATGGCCTGCGCCACGCAATCTTGAGTCCATCATGACTGGACATATCACCCGCCCGGTCACCGCCGTTGTCACCGCCGTTCTGGGGCCGACCAACACCGGTAAGACCCACCTCGCGATAGAGCGGATGTGCGGCCATTCGAGCGGCATGATCGGCTTTCCGCTGCGGCTGTTGGCGCGTGAGGTGTATGACCGCGTGGTCAAGCTGAAAGGCGCAGGCCAGGTCGCGCTGATCACCGGTGAGGAAAAAATCGTGCCGCGCGATGCACGGTGGTTCCTGTGCACCGCCGAAAGCATGCCGGTCGACAAGGATCTGGCGTTTGTCGGCATTGATGAGGCGCAACTGGGCGCCGATGCTGAGCGCGGCCATGTGTTCACCGATCGTCTGCTGCGCGCACGCGGGCGCGAAGAAACGATGGTGCTGGGATCAGAGGCTTTGCGCCCGATGATCAAGGCGCTGGTGCCCGATGCCGAAATCCTGTCGCGGCCCCGTTTTTCAACGCTGAGCTATGCCGGTGCGCGCAAGATTTCGCGGCTGCCCAAACGGTCCGTGATCGTCGCGTTTTCAGCGGAGGAGGTTTATGCCGTCGCCGAAATGCTCCGGCGGCTGCGCGGTGGTGCGGCGGTGGTGATGGGCGCCCTTTCACCGCGCACGCGCAACGCGCAGGTGGCCATGTTTCAGGCAGGCGAGGTTGACTATCTGGTCGCCACCGATGCCATCGGCATGGGCCTGAACATGGATGTCGCGCATGTCGCCTTTGCGTCGCTGCGCAAATTTGACGGCCATCGCCAGCGCCGCCTGACCGTGGCGGAAATGGCGCAGATTGCCGGGCGCGCGGGGCGGCACCAGCGTGACGGCACGTTTGGCGGGCTGAGCGAGGACGGGCCCGGGGCGTTCACCCCTGAAGAAGTGCTGGCGATTGAAGAGCATCGCTTTCCCCGGCTGGAGCATCTTTACTGGCGTAATGGCCAGCCGAACACCGTCAGCATCGACGATCTGATTGCCGATCTGGAGCAAAAGCCGCTGTCGCCTGTGTTGCGCGCCTCCCCTGAATCGATTGATCTGGCCGTGCTGAAACGGCTGTCGGAGGAAGACGGGGTGCGCGCGCGGACGCGGGGCCGCGCCATGGTCAACCGTTTCTGGGCGGCATGCGGCCTGCCCGATTTTCGCAAGCTGGGTGTTGATCCGCACACCCGCTTTGTGGCGCGCGTTTATGGCCATTTGTCTGAAGGGACCGGCCATATCCCGCATGAATGGTTCGCCGCAGAAATTGCCCGGCTCGACAATGTTGCCGGTGATGTTGAGACGATTGCCGGCCGGATCGCCGCCGCGCGCAGCTGGGCCTATATCGCCAATCGTGCTGACTGGATGGCAGATCCTGCGCATTGGGCAGAGCGCACCCGCGCGCTGGAACAGCGATTGTCCGATGCGCTGCACGACCGGCTTACCCAGCGCTTCGTCGATCGCCGCACGACCGTGCTGATGCGGCAATTGGGGGCCGATGCCAGCGCGCTGCCGGTAACGGTGGCGGCTGACGGTGCCGTGCTGGTGGAGGACCAGTTGATCGGGCGGCTCGACGGGTTTCGCTTTGTTGTTGTGGCCGATGCGCGGGCAAGCGACAAACGATTGTTGCTGGCTGCTGCCGAAAAGCGGTTGGGGGCCGAACGCGCGCGGCGCGGCGCGGCGCTCGCCGAAGCGGCAGACAGCGCGCTCGCGCTTGCCGAGGGCACCCTGCCCGCCATCGCCTGGGCCGGACATATTGTGGCGCAGCTCAAACCCGGACCCACCATTGCCCGCCCCCGGATGGAGCTGGATCGTGCGCTTGATTGCCTCGATGCGGCATTGCGTGATCGCGTCCGGGCCCGGCTGGACGCATGGCTCGCCGCGCAGTTGAAGCGCCAAGTGTCCGCGCTGGTGATGATTGAGGCAATCACGCGCGATCCGCAGGCGGCACCCGCGTTGCGCGTGGTGGCCGCTGCATTGGCGCAAGGCGCCGGGCTTGCGGCCAGGCTGCCGCTGGGGGAGGCGTTGGCGGCACTGGCGGGGGCAGACCGGCAGCGGTTGCGCAAGGCCGGGGTGATGATCGGCGCGCTCGATCTGTTCGATCCGCGCCTGCTGAAACTCCAACCGAGTCGCTGGCGGCAGGCACTGCTTGCCGCCCGGTCAGGCGTGGCGATGCCTGCATTGCCGCCACCGGGGGCAACCGTGCTGGCGCGCGGGACGGCGGGCAGCGGGGCAGGTTTTGGCTTTCGCGAAATTGCTGGCCAGGCAGTGCGTATTGACCTGATCGAACGGATCGCGCGCGCCGCGCATGATGCACGGGCCGGCAAGGCGCCGTTTGCGCCGGATGCAGCGCTGGCAACCTCTATCGGTATTGTGCCTGCCACGATCGAGCGGTTGATGACCCAGCTCGGTTTTAAGGAAGCGCCGAATGCTGGCCCGAAATCTGACGCCGAAGCGGCACCTGCCCGGTGGGTTTGGCACGGTCGGCCGCCCCGCGCCAAGGCGGTCACGGTGCCGCGCGACAATGGCTTTGCTGCGCTAGCCGTGCTGACCCAGCGCCAATGAAGGCTGGCAGCACGGCTGGCGGCGGCGTGCAGCACGATGCGGCAATGCGCATCGACAAGTTTTTGTGGTTCGCCCGGCTGGCCCCGTCGCGCAGCGCCGCACAAACGCTCGCTGAAGCAGGCACAATCCGGCTCGACGGGCGGCGAATTGATCGCGCGCATACGCTGGTGCGCGCGGGCTGCGTGATCGCTTTTATGCACGGCGGCGTGGTGCGCGTGCTGCGGATCGATGGGCTACCTGAACGGCGCGGTCCGGCAGCGGAGGCGGCGCAACATTATACTGATCTTGCTCACCAGAGTTGACGGGCAATGGGCGCACGCATAGCAGAAGCGAATTATCTCATCGGAGTTATTCGAGCATGACCTACGTCGTTACCGACGCCTGCATCCGTTGCAAATATATGGACTGTGTCGAGGTCTGCCCGGTCGACTGCTTCTACGAAGGCGAAAATATGCTGGTGATCAATCCCAGCGAATGCATTGATTGCGGTGTCTGCGAGCCTGAATGCCCGGCCGAAGCAATCTTGCCGGATACCGAAAGCGGGCTTGAGAAGTGGCTGGAAATCAACACGAAATTCTCTGCTGAATGGCCTAACATCACGCGCAAGCGCGAAGCGCCGGCCGACGCCGATGATTTCAAGGGTCGCGAAGGCAAGTTTGAAGAGCTGTTTTCGCCCGAACCCGGCCAGGGCGACTGATTTCAAGCCAATAACATCGGCCCGGCGAATCGCCGGCAATAACGGCCGGTGGATTCCCCGGTTTTGCGCACCGGGGTCGTTGGCAGCTTGGCAAAGGGCGATCACCCTGCAGCGGTAACGCGGCGGCGATATCGTCCGGCTGGTATTTTTGTGACGAGTGGTTAAACACTAGCGGACGGAGGCGACGATGCGCGCCGCCGCTACGGAGAATTGCACACACACCGCCCCCGCCGCGCCGACCGCCAAGGCCGCAAGCGCGCAATCCAGGGGCCACGATCACGGAAAGGCTCAACAGAATGGCTGCCAAGGCGCTGTCCTTCGACGTCGGTGACTATGTTGTTTATCCCAAGCACGGCGTTGGCCGTGTGATTGAACTGCAGCGGCAGGAAATCGCCGGGATGCAGCTCGAACTCTATGTACTGCGCTTTGAAAAAGAACGCATGACGCTGCGCGTACCCACCAATAAGGCTGAAAGCGTCGGCATGCGCAAATTGTCGTCAGACAAAACGCTGCGCGAGGCGCTTGATACGCTGACCGGCAAGCCGCGTGTGAAGCGCACCATGTGGTCGCGCCGTGCACAGGAATATGAAGCCAAGATCAATTCGGGCGACCTGGTGTCGATTGCCGAAGTGGTCCGCGATCTGTTCCGTGCCGATGATCAGCCCGAGCAGAGCTATTCCGAACGCCAGATCTTCGAAGCCGCCACCAGCCGCCTTGCGCGCGAACTGGCTGCGATGGAGCAGGTTGATGAGCCTACGGCACAGGAGAAAATCCTGGAAATCCTGCGCAAAGCTGCCGCCATTCACAACAAGGCCAAGGAGCCGGCCTGAACCGGCCAGTGGTCAACTCGGCATAAAGGGGCGGTCGGCAACGGCCGCCCCTTTTCATTTGCCTCATTTGTATTTGCGGCACGCGCGCAAGTGTGTTATTACAACAATACACAATGAGGAAATGACCGATGCGCACGCCGATCCTGTTGGCCCTTGTTCCTGCCCTTCTCCCGCTGGCTGCATGTTCTGGTGCGAGCTTCTTTAGCGGGGATGACGGCGTTGCCGCCACCGGCAGCGGATCGTCGCGCAGCTTTGCGGTCGCCGATTTTACTGGCGTTTCGCTGCGCGGATCAGACGATGTATCCGTCACGCTTGCCGCTACATTCAGCGTCCGTGCCGAGGGACCAAGCGAGGTGCTCGACCGGCTGAAGATTGAGCGCGACGGCGATATGCTGAAAATTGGCCGTAAGTCTGATCCAAGTTTTAATTGGGGCAGCTACAAGGGCGCGAAAATCTTTGTCACGTTGCCGCGCCTGACCAGC
This sequence comes from Proteobacteria bacterium ST_bin14, assembly GCA_002083655.1. Classification (GTDB taxonomy): domain Bacteria; phylum Pseudomonadota; class Alphaproteobacteria; order Sphingomonadales; family Sphingomonadaceae; genus Sphingomonas. The sequence goes on from MSXR01000014.1 coordinate 54,414, forward strand.
GCCAATGTCGCCGGTTCGGGCGACATGACGGTGGCCGCCGCCGAAGGCGATAGTTTTGAGGCATCAAATGCCGGTTCCGGCAGCATCGCAATTGCGGCACTGAAGGTGAAATCGGCGGATTTCAACATTGCCGGTTCCGGCGAAATCTCTGCAAAAGGCACCGCCGACAAGCTGAAGATCGCGATCGCCGGATCGGGGGATATTGATGTCGCCGGGGTCAAGGCCAGCTCGGCAGATGCGTCAATTGCCGGCTCGGGCAGCGTGCGCGCCGACGTAAACGGCCCGGCGACGGTCCAGATTCTGGGATCTGGCGATGTCGATATGGGCAGCAATGCCACCTGCACCACCAGCAAGCTGGGATCAGGCAGCGTTACCTGCGGCAAGTAATCGCCTTATCGGGCTTGTCGGGCCGGGTCGATCGGTGCGATGCACGGGCGATGGATTTTCGATTGATCGTGCTCGCGCTTATCACGGTGGCGGGGCTTGCCGCAGCACCGGCTGGCGCCGCCGACCGGAATTATTCGATCAGCAGTTTCGAACGCATTCGCGTTGACGGCGCGTTTGACGTGACGCTGACCACCGGCAAATCGCCCGCGGCCCGGGCAACCGGTGATGAGCGCGCGCTAGATGCGATGGTGCTGGCGGTTGAGGGACAGACGTTGATCGTGCGTGCCCGCCCGCTGCTGGTTGGGGAGGCGGCGCCCGCCGCCAAAATCCCGCTCGTGATCAGCCTCACCACCCCCGTTTTGCGTTCAGCCAATGTCAATGGCGGCGGGCGGCTGACGATCATGCGGATAATCGGCCAGCGGATTGATGTGTCGGTAAACGGTGCCGGGGCGATGAATGTACAAGGGCTGGGCGCGGACCAGCTTGTCGCGACAATGATTGGTTCTGGCACCATGACGCTTGCCGGGCGCAGCGGTCGCGCGCGGTTTCAATTGTCCGGGCCGGGTACGGTGGACGCCACGGCGCTGGTTGCCAATGATGTGATCGCGCGGTCAGAGGGCAATGGCGAGCTGCGGCTCAACGCGCGCTACACCGCAGACCTTACGTCCAGCGGGCTGGGCGCGATTACCGTCATCGGCAAGCCTGCCTGCAAAAACCATTCGACGGGTGGTGGCCCCATCATCTGCGGATCACAATAACGCCAGCGCCGCCAGCTTGCTCATCAGCGCGGGCGGCATTTGGTCGACTTCGGTTGCATCGCCGATCAGATCCGCAGGCGCATCTGCCCCCTCCAGATAGCGCCAGCCCTGGTGAGCACGCTTGGGCACGGCGCGCACCAGCACCAGATGCGGATCAAGGATAATGGCGACCTTGCCCGCTTCTGCCTCGCCAAAGCTGGTAATGGGGGAGCGCGCAATCAGCTGATGCTTGATGATCCAGAACAGCGACCCCCCCACGCCAACTGGTCCTGCAATCTCTTCATGGCGCTTTGGCAGATAGCGCGTCGTCAGGAACAATGGTCCCATTGCCGCGCGTGCCAGCAGGCGTTCGGCGAGATGATCGGTACTCGTGGCGCCAAAGGCGACCTTGGTTAAATGAAGCGGCATGATGCCCCGTGCGTGCTGCCCGCCCGCCGGGCCGTCAAGTCAGCCGGTCAGCCCGGTCACCGTCGCCAGCCCCAGAAACGCGAAAAAGCCCATCGAATCGGTCGTCATCGTAACGAAAATTGACGACGCGACAGCAGGGTCGGCGCCCATCCGCTCGAGCGTCACCGGCACCATCACGCCCGCCAGCCCGGCGATCACGATGTTGGTGAGCATGGCGGCGGCAATCACCGCGCCAAGATGCGGGTTCTGGAACACAATCGTCACACCCACGCCAATCACCACCGCAATCGTCGCGCCATTGAGCACGGCGACGCGCAGCTCGCGGACGATCGACCGCAAGGTGTTCGACTGGGTGAGCTGATTGGTCGCGAGTGCGCGCACCGTCACTGCCATTGTCTGTGTCCCGGCATTGCCGCCGACGCCCGCGACGATCGGCATCAAGGTGGCCAGCGCGACCATCTTGGCGATCGTCCCTTCGAACAGCGCAATAATCGACGAGGCGAGAAGTGCCGTAAACAGGTTGGAAATCAGCCAGCGGACGCGGGCTTTATAGCTGTCGATTACCGGCTCGTTGATGTCGCCGTCGCCTGCGCCCGAAAGCCGCAGGATATCCTCACCGGCTTCCTGGCTGATGATGTGGACGATATCATCCACCGTGATCATCCCGACCAGCCGACCATTGGGGTCAGTAACGGCAGCGGAGATAAGCGCATATTTCTGGAACCGCAGCGCGACTTCTTCCTGATCCATATCGACCGGAATCAGCGTTTGTTCGCGCTTCATAACATCTGCCATCGCCACCAGGCGCGGCGTGCGCATGATCCATGATAGCTGGCAGGTGCCAACGGGCTTATGCGCTGGATCAACGACAAAGATTTCCCAGAAATCGGTCGTCAGATCATCATTGCCGCGCAGATAATCGAGCACATCGCCCACTGTCCAATGCTCCGGTACCGCAATCAGCTCGCGCTGCATCAGGCGGCCGGCGGATTCTTCCGGATAGGACAGCGCCTCTTCAATCGCGGCGCGATCATCGGGGTCGAGCGCGCGCAGCACGGCCCGCTGATCGCTCTCCTCCATATCCTCGATAATCGCGACGGCATCATCGGTATCGAGTTCGGCGGCAATCGTGGCGATCTGTGCGGGGTCGAGCGCGTCGATCAGCGCCTCGCGCACATAATCATTCATCTCGGCAAACACATCGCCGTCCAGCAGATCGGTAATTGCCGTCGCCAGCGCGGCGCGCTGTTCGCCCGGCACTAGTTCGAACAAGTCGGCAATGTCGGCGGGGTGGAGCGGCTCCACCAGCGCGCGCGCGCCCTCTGTATCGCCCTGGTCAACCGCATCGAGCACCGCGCGGACAAATTCAGGCTTTAGCAGATCGTCCGAATCGAGCTGGTTGCTGTCACCGGTCAATTCGGTTTGGGCCAGATCGGTCTCGCTCATTGTTGACCTCCTTGGCGCTTGCTGGTGAACCCCTGCGCTCTACCCATCTGCACCGCGATTGCCAATCCAATGCGCGACTTGGCCTGCCCGCATATCGATTTGCCAGCAGCGGCCAGCATCGCTAGGGCCGCGTCATCAATTTTCCCGCAATAAAGGATGCCCCGATGGCAGACGAATTCAACACGCTGACGATGACGCTGGAAACCGGCGACGTGATTATCAAGCTGCGTCCCGATCTGGCGCCCGGCCATGTCGCGCGGATTGCAGCGCTGGCCAATACCGGTTTTTATGACGGTGTCATCTTTCACCGCGTCATCCCCGGCTTCATGGCGCAGGGCGGCGACCCCACCGGCACCGGGATGGGCGGATCAGACGAGCCGGATTTGAAAGCCGAATTCAGCCGTGAACCGCATGTGCGTGGTGTCTGCTCGATGGCGCGCAGCTCATCGCCGAACAGCGCCAACAGCCAGTTCTTCGTGTGTTTTGACGATGCCCGCTTCCTCGACGGCCAATATACCGTGTGGGGCGAAGTCACCGACGGCATGGATCATATCGATTCGCTGCCCAAGGGCGAACCACCGCGCGCGCCCGGCAAGATCGTGACGATGCGCGCTGCCTGAATCGGGGCGTTCAGAATCGGGGTGTTTGGGGTAGCGTAACGGGCCTCCCGCATCGTTAGGCCGGCTCTCCTCCCGGCGCGCCCAGCGCGTCGATCAGCCAATCATGGAACAGCTTCACCGGGCGCTGCTGCAGCGCCCGGGGACGGCAGACAAACCAATAGCTATAGGGGCTTTCAACCTCGACATCGAACAGCCGCGTCAACCGCGGGTCGTGCGCGTCGTTGAAATGGTTGGCGTGCATAAAGGCAACGCCCAGCCCCTGCGCAACCGCCTCCAGCATCAATGCACCCGAATCGAAATGGTCGATGGCGCGCGGTTCAAGCCCCGGCAGCCCGGCGGCGTTGCACCAGGTGGCAAAGGTATCAGGAATGTCGCGGTGCACCAGCGCGGTAAGCCCGGCGAGCTGGCGCGGATCAACAATCGGTGATGGCCCATCAATCAGCGTTTGCGCGCCGATGACATAGATGGTGTTGCGATCCAGCCGCCGCGCATAGAGTGCCGGATCGACATCGCGTTGCAGCACAATGGCGGCATCCAGCCCCTCGCCCAGCCGGGTGGTGCCATGACCGGCGGTATCGATATCCAGATGCAAATCGGGGTGGAGCGCACGCAGGCTGCCCAGCTTGGGGAACAACCGCTGAGTCGCAAACAGCGGCAACACGCCCAGCCGCAAGCGCCACACATCGCCGCTGGTGAGCGATTCGACGGCATCGGATAAAATGTCGAGCGCCGGGGCAATCTGGGCGATCATCCGTTCGCCGTCGGCGTTCAGCTCCATTGCCTGATGGCGGCGATCAAATAACGGGCGTCCGATAAAGCGTTCGAGCGCCTGTACCCGGCGGCTAAGGGCAGGGGCGGACAGCGCCAGTTCCTGCGCGGCGGCCTTTACAGACCCTAATCGAGCAACCTGAACAAACGCCTCAATCGCCGTCAGCGGTGGCAATCTGCGCAAAACGCCCCCTCCCTGGTGCGGTGCATCATGGAATATCGAACGTCGTTCATATCACTACGGTTGCGTCCAAAGCCATAACCAATTGCAAGATTCGCAATCGCGGTTTTTCTTTTCGCACTTGCACAATTTTCTGCTGCACTGCACATAGAGCAGGCCTTTCAGGCATCCTCTCCTAAAAACTTTCACGGCCGATCCCTCTGGGGTCGGCCTTTTTTTGTGTTCCGTGGCTGGCGATCACTCCGCCGCCGGTGCAACGCCATTGTCGTGCAGCCGGTACCAGGCGACCGCGAACATCACCAACAGCGCAAATCCGGCGATCAAATAGGGCAGCGGCTTGTAAACTTCGTACAGCCCGACGCCAATCGACGGGCCAAGCACAAATGCCGCACCGTTGACTGATGTTACCTTGCCCGCCACCGATCCCTGGCCTTCGGGTCCAACTGCCAGCGAAGCGCCGGCGGTAAACCCCGGTCGCGTAAAGCCAAACCCCAGTGACGCCAGCGCAAACGACACCGCAATCCCGTACAGCGACGTTGCCATGCCCGTCAGCACGGTGCCGACAGCCGCGGTTACCAGCCCGATCAGGATCAGCCGACGGGGGTTGAGGTTGAGCAGCGGAATAATCCCCCATTGCGCCAGCAACGCAGCCCCTGCCCCCATGATCAGCACCAGACCGGTTGGCTGCAACGCATCGACCGGGGCAAGCCCCAGCCGGTCAATCACCAGAAATCCGATGGCCTGGCCCGTCATCGCCTGGGCGTGGCCCATCACCAGCCCGGCAATCATCCAGTTGCGGATACGCGGATCGCCAAAGGCGACATGTTCGGTATCGCGCGATGTGGCGACGGTGATGCTGGCACCGCTGCTTTGCCCGGCGATAGAAGGATAGGCGTTGACGGCGGCGACATGATCGATCGGCTGGTCGCGATCATCGGGCAGCACGCGGTAAATGGCCACCACCATCGCCACGCCAAAGGCGGAAAAAATAAATGCCGGCCCCGCCAGCCCGATATGGACATGGCCGATCCATCCTAGGATCAGATACGGCGCAATAGCCGGTCCCAAAATCGTTCCCAGCCCAAACGCCGAACCCAGCAGCGTCAGCGCCTTGGTGCGTTCGTCGCGCGTGGTGCGCCCGGCGACCAGTGCCTGCACAGCAGGCGGCGCTGCCGAGCCAAAGGTGCCATAGATCAGCCGCCCGCCAATGAAGAGCAGGAACGCGGCCGTCCCGCTGATCCAGCCATTGATGCCCGCCATCAAAAACAGCCCGCACAGCCCCAGCGACACGGCAAAGCCAACCATGCCCAGCAATATCATCGCCCGCCGGCCATGCCGGTCGGATCGTTTGGCCCAATAGGGCGCGGCAATCACCCATAACAGCGCCGACACCGAAAATGCCGCCGCAACGCCGCTATCCGCCACCTTCAGCGATCGGCCAAGCGCGGGCAGAATCGATTGCAGCGCGGTATTGCCCGCCGCAATCGTCAGCATCACCAGGAACATCAGCCCGAAATCGCGGTCGGTAACTTTGGGCAGTGTCACGCTGCTTCCCCGGCGCGGTGCCAGTCATAATCGCGCGTCACCTCTGCCACGACCAGATCATAACGTTCATACCAGCGCGACCGGCCCAGATCGCGAATCGCCTTATGCTCGGGGTTATCGCGCCAGGCTTTGGCGCTGGCATCATCCGCCCAATAGCTGACGGTGATGCCCAGCCCGTCCGCGCCGCGCACGCTTTCCATGCCGCGATAGCCCGGTTGTTCGGCGGCAAGCGCGTCCATCGCGGCGGCGGCAGCGGCATAACCGGCATGATCATCATCGGTGCGTACCGAGAGAAAGATCACGGCAGTTTGGCCAAGGCGTTTATGCATGCGCCCCGATTAGGCAGTTCGCGCAGCGGTGCAACCCCGGCGGTGATCTATCCTGGCGGTGACCGATCCTTACCGGTCAACCGAACAGCGTGCCGAGCGCAGGCCACACCCGCACCAGCGTGGCCGCATCGAAATAGTCGCGCCACAGCGTAATCTGGCCGTCATGGACTTCCCAAACGCCGGTGACGGGCAGTTCAACCCAGCCGGTGTCAAGCCGATGCCGGTCAAGCCGCTCAGTGAAAACCACCGGCCCTTGCGCCACCGACCGCAGAATGGTGAATTCATTTTCCAGCGTGGGCGCGAAAAATGGTTCGAGCACCGCCCGCACCCCTGCGGGGCCATGGACTTTTGCCATCGGCATGTTGTGATATTCGCAGCCCGGCGCAATCAACGGCAGGCCGCCGTCATAATCTTTCACGGCCATCGCGGCCAGAAACGCGGTTACAATATCAATCGGGGCGGCGGGCATGCTGGCCATCGGGGACATCCTTGATTGTAGCGGGTGCTACAACAGCTAAGCCCATCAATTGCGTGGCGCAAGTGCTCGCGGGTACGGCTATCTCCGGCGGTCGGGCCCGAAATTCAGCCCCTTGGTGACGTGATAGTCGAGCACCGTCATCGCAAAAAACGCCACCGCTTGCTTGATCCGCATCCACCAGCTGGTGCGCGACCGGTAAACGGCAGCAGTAATAGGTTCCGAATCGGCGACTTCGCCATCGACATAGCCGCGGACATGGGCGGCGAACGCTGCGTCCTCTATCCGCAGCATCATCTCCAGATTCAGATACAGGCCGCGCACGTCGTAATTGGCCGATCCGATATAGACGCAGTCGTCGACGACGAACAATTTGGTGTGCAGCTTGGTTGGCTGATATTCGTAAATCTCAACCCGGTTGCGCAACAGCCCGGCATAGGTGAAACGCGACGCCCAGATGGCTGCGCCGTGATCATTCTTCGACGCGAGCACAATCCGCACCCGCCCGCGCTTGCCCGCCGCATCAAGCCGCCGAAGCATCGCCGGGGTGGGGGCAAAATAGGCGGTGATGATGTCCAGCCGCTTTGCCCTTTCGATATCGCGCTTTATCGCGCGCGCCCAGGGCGACATCCGCCGGGTTGGCCCGCCAAACACCCAGCGAACCGGGCCGTCGGGCTCGCTCCACCCCTGCAAGGCGCGGCGCAACGCGCGCAAGGGCGGGCGGGGCCGGCGTGCCCAACGCGCCAGCGCATCGAAATACCCGGTGATCCGCTGGGCTGCCGGGCCGTCTATTTCCAGTCCCAGGTCGCGCCAGGCCTGTTCAGCCGGGGTGCCGAAATAGGAATCCTGCACATTGAACCCGCCAATGATGGCGCGCGCATCGCTATCCTCGCCGTCGGCCAGCGCCAGTTTTTGGTGATTGCGCAACAGGTAACGCCGCCCCCAGCGCGGCAAAAACCGGCAAACATCGATGCCGGCATCGCGCATCGGATCAAAGAAATCATGCTGGTTTGCAGCTTCGCTTCCCAGCCCGTCGACGATCAGCACAACTTTTACGCCGCGCCGCGCCGCGCGGATCAGCGCGTCGCGCACGCGCGCGCCTGCGCGGTCGTCGACATAGATGTAATAGATGATCCGCAGCGATTGCCGCGCGGAATCGATCAGTGCCAACAAGGCGTCCAGCCGCTGCGGCCCTTTGGTCAGCATCACCAGCCGATTGCCCCCGACAATCTGGGTGCTGCCTTGGCCGTCGCCGTCGCTATCAGGCGCGGTGGAGGGGGGTAGGGTGGTCATGCAGGGCTGTTCATGCGGGTTCAACCCGGCAGCGGCAAGGCGGTTTCCCGTGACGTGCATTTTCGCATGCGGGCCACGCGTTCGCGGGGGCATTTCTTGACTCAACCGCGGATGTCCCTTAGGCGCGCGGTTTCCGTTACATTGAAGGATGCGTTTGTATGGCGCGCGTTACCGTCGAGGATTGCGTCGACAAGATTCCAAACCGTTTTGATCTCGTGCTGTTTGCAGCGCAGCGGGCGCGTCAGATTTCTGGCGGTGCAGAGCTGACGATTGATCGTGATCGCGACAAAAACCCCGTCGTCGCGCTGCGCGAAATTGCCGAAGAAACGGTGAAGCCAAAGCATCTTCAGGAAGCCGTGGTGCAGGGACTGCAGCGCGTGCAGATCGACGATGATGATGCGCCCGATGAAATCGGTTCGCTCGCTGCATCGGCCGAAGCGCTCCGCCTGACGGCGGCGGCCCCCCCGCGCAACCAGAATCTGGGCGGCGATTACGAGGGGTGATCCTTCGGCGTTGACGATGACGGGATTTGATGGATAGCTGACCCCCGGATGCTTGGCACCCGGGGGTTGCGATGCTGTTTCGTTTGATGGTTGGCTTTTTGGCGAGCCTATTGGCGTTTGCGCCTGCCCAGGCACGCGAGCTGAACCTGACGATCGATGCCAGCGCCGCCAGGGCGGTGCTGGACGCCCTTGAAAATCCCAAACTTGACATGGCGCAGGCGCGGCAGATCGCGTCGCTGCCCGGCAATCAAGGGCTGATCCGTAAGGCCATCAGCTATGGCCGCAAAGCCGATGAGGCAAGCTTTGCAGCAGCCCTGCGCGCCGCTGCTCAGGGTGATGATAAAGCCGCCGATCCAAGCAACTTTAATTTTGGCCGGGTCCGCCCGCACATCGCGCAGTTGCGGCAGGTGCTGGCCGATCTGGAAAACCCGGCCACCGGGCTGATTGATGCGGCCAAGCGCCGGATCGCCCTGTACACGCCGGCCGGCATCGATGCTGCGATCACGGGCTATTTTGTCGTGGGGGGCACGTCAGGCGGCTTTGCCTTTGGCGATCCGCAGTTCTTCCTCAACCTCGATTTTTTCCCCGATGCCCAGCTTGCCACCACGATTTTGCAGCATGAACTATATCACGCAATCCAGGGCGTCGCCGTCGCGCCGCCAGCGCGCCGGGCAGGCGTCACAAAATGCCTGAAGCGCATTGGTGCCCCGGCAAACATCGACGACCTGTTTGGCGCGCTTTCGCAGGAAGGCACCGCCAGTGCTGTCGGCGATGTGCTGTCGCTGCCAACGGGCGGCACTGGCCCGGCGGCGGACGAACGCAAAAAGGTGGCGCGCAGCGTGGGAATGGTCAGCCGCAGCGTTACGCTACTGGAGCTTTCGACCCATGCGCTCGCCACCAAGGGCGTCGGATTTGATGATATTTATGCGCTCGGTTTTTACGGCGATGAAATTCTTTACGCGCTTGGATATGTGATGGCCAAGGCGATTGAGCGTGACCAAGGGCCACAGGCCGTCGCCGCGCTGTTGATCGACCCGACTGGCGCACGCTTTGTTGAACGATATCGTCAGTTGAAGGACTATGGGGTGTCAGTCACCACCCCGGCACTTGGCGCAACGACGCTGGCCTGGGCAAAGCGCGTGGCGGTATGCGCGCCTGCTTAAGGTTGTTGTTCTGAATCGCTGGGCGCGCGCCCCTTAAATCCTTGCGCGATCACATACCATTCCGACGAATCCTTGCGGCTGGCGGGCGGTTTGGCATGTTTGACGGCGGTAAAATTGCGCTTCAGCTCGCTCACCAGCGCGCTGTCTGCCCCACCCGCCAGCACCTTGGCGATAAACGCGCCGCCGGGGCTCAGGACATCATAGGCAAAGGCGGCGGCAATCTCCACCAGCCCCATCGTGCGCAGATGATCGGTCTGCGGATGGCCAACGGTGTTCGCCGCCATATCGGACAGGACCAGATCGGGTGCGCCGCCCAGTTCGGCCATCAACATTTCGGGCGCGCGATCATCGGTAAAGTCCATCTGCAGGATGGTGACGCCGTCGATCGGATCGACCGGCAACAGATCAATCCCGACAATCGCGGCGCCCGGCGACATTTTGCGGACCACCTGGCTCCACCCGCCGGGTGCAATCCCAAGGTCGATTACCCGCTTTACCCCCTTCAACAGCGAAAACCGCGTATCGAGTTCGATCAGCTTATAGGCGGCCCGGCTGCGATATCCTTCTGCCTTGGCCTTGCGCACATAGGGGTCGTTCAACTGGCGTTCGAGCCAGCGATTCGATTGCGGGGTTCGCCCGCGCGATGTGCGCACGCGCACCCGCCCGCCTGATCCACCCCGGCTCATTCACCCGATCTCATCGTTGGTTTCCGTTCATCAGCAGGCGCAAAATACCCTCGCGAATGCCGCGATCGGCAACCCCCAGCCGCTCGGCGGGCCAAATATCCATAATCGCCTCCAGGATCGCGCAGCCTGCCACGACCAGATCCGCCCGTTCGGATCCGATGCAGGGCAACAGCGCACGGTCCTCAATCGATTTGCCGGCCAGATCAGCGCTGATCCGGCGCATGGCCGGCGCAGGCACGATCAGCCCGTCTACAGCGGTGCGATCATAACGATCCAGTCCAAGATGCACGCTGGCCAGCGTGGTCACCGTGCCGCTGGTGCCCAACAACCGCGGCCGCTTGACGGAACGGGGCAGCCGCGTTGCAAATTCAGCAAAGCTTTCCGCGGCAATCCCGCGCATCCGTGCATAGGCCGCTGCACGCCCGCCCGGCCCTTCGCCACCGCCCGCACTCTCGGTAAGCGATACAACGCCCCAGGGCGCGCTGTGCCAATCAAGAATTGTTGGCACCGTGGTGCGGGTGTCGATTAACACCAGCTCGGTTGATCCGCCGCCAATGTCGAACACCAGCGCAGGGTCATCCCCCGGCTCAAGCAGCACATGGCAGCCAAGCACCGCCAGCCGCGCTTCTTCTTCAGCGGTAATAATGTCCAGCGCGATGCCCGTTTCGCGGTAGGCGCGGTCGATAAATTCTGCCCCGTTGCTGGCGCGCCGACATGCTTCGGTGGCCACGGAACGCGCCAGCGTTATATTGCGACGACGCAGCTTATCAGCACAGATGGCAAGCGCGGCCAGCGTGCGATCAATCGCCGCATCGCTCAGCCGCCCGGTTGCCGCCAGTCCCTCGCCCAGCCGGACGATGCGCGAAAACGCGTCAATGACGGTAAAGCCGTGCGATGCAGGACGGGCAATCAGCAACCGGCAATTATTGGTGCCCAGGTCCAGCGCGGCATAATGGCGTGCTTCTGGCCAGCGCGCGCGCGCTGATTTTGGAGGAGCCGAACGGGCGGGGCCTGCACCCTGCCGGTACGGCGCTCGGGCGGATTGATCACCCACGGCCGTTACTCACCATTATGTTCTGCGGTCCGGGGCAAGCCGCCCCCACCGTGCTTGGGAAAAAGCCTAGCCCAGCCGCATGGCGGCGGCAAGCGAGGCAGCACGTTGACAGCAGATCACGCCCCGCCTATCTCGCGGCCCGGCACTGCCCTGTCGTCTAAAGGTAAGACTACGGACTCTGACTCCGTTAATTGAGGTTCGAATCCTCACGGGGCATCCAGCCTTTCCGAAAACCCATTTATTTCCAGGCGCTTACCCTATGGGTTCTTTGCGCTAAGTTGTGTGGTGTCACACAACCGCGTCACACAGGTTTGTGGCGGTGACCCTCCCCACTCATATGGGCCGAAGGGGTTCGACATATTATGTTCGATTTCGCCTACCCGCCCTGCTGGCGCGTAAGATCGAGGTCCAAGAACTTCGGCGTTCGTTAAGCACAAACGATTTTCGACTTGCTCGTCTGCGGTGTCTGGCTGCTACGCTATGGTTCGAAGCTCTGGTGGAGGCTCTCTCGAACATGAAATCGCCAACGCGCAAAGACCTAGAGGCCGCTGCGAACGCGTACTTTGACGAACTGATCGCCGAGGTCGATCAACCTCGCCAATCTGACGGAGCCAAGTTGGATTTTGCGTACCAGTTCCATCAGTCGGAGCAACTGATCCGTCAGCAGGAAGCCGAGCTGGCCGCACACGATTATGACGACCATACGGTGCTCTTGGCCCGAGCGATGGTTGAACGATTAGACCTTGGATGGGAGGCGCTGCCCTCTGATATACAACTCCTTGCAAAAAGCTTTATTGTTCGCGCCAGACGCCAGCAGATGCGATATTTCCTGCATAGCCTTGAAACGCCGTGGCAAATGTTCCGACCGGACGACGAGCTATTTGACCCGTGGACTGGGCCAAAAGTGGCAAACCGGCAAGATGCGGCTCCGACGTCCAGCCCCCTCCACTCCACTGCTCCCGGCCTATATCGGTACCCCGAACTGTCGCTTGAACGAGCTTGCATGCTCTACCTCCAATGCAAGACGGAACAAGGCTGGGGCGCATCAATGAAGGATGAAAGCCTTAGGGTGCTGGGATGGTTGAACGAAGAGGTCGGTGCAACCACTCCGATGGAAGCGATCACACGGGATCAGGTCCGCGAGTTTCGTGATTGCCTGTTGCGGCTCGGGACACTTGCACAAGGAAGGAAGTTACCGCTCCGGCAACGCATTGCACCGCCAGACGGCGACCTACTGAGTTTCGCCACACGCGAGCGATATTGGCGCTTTGCCACAGGTTTTTATCAGTGGTTTGCGTCGGAGCGCGACGTCATTGATCCAAGTAGGGATTTGCAGTTCAAAGGCGGGAAGGACGAGGTCAAAAAAAGCCCCTGCTCCGTTCTCGGATGATGAGCTGAAGCGACTTCTTGAAACGCCATTATTCGCAGGTCACTTGGCTCCCTCCAGGCGCATGACACCCGGAAACATTCACCGTCGGGATACGCATTGGTGGTCGGCGTTGCTCATGCTTTATTGCGGCCTGCGGGCCGGGGATTGCGCACAGCTGCTGCCTAACGACATTCATCTGGACGACGCGGTCCCCCACATCGTCATAAAGCCGGGAAAGTTGCCGGACGGCAGAGCGAAGACAAGTAAGTTCCGAAATCGTGAGCATCTCGTCCCCATTCATCCTACGCTGATCGCACTCGGCTTGCGCGAGTTCGTTGCCAAGCGAGCGAGCCAGAAGCCAGCCGTCAGGCTGCTTGAGGATGTGGGTTTGGGCCAAAACAGACGCAGCACCAGACTGACAAAGTTTTGGTCGCGATATCTGCATACGTTTGGTCTTTACCTGCCCGGGCGCGCAACCCACGTCTTTCGCCATACCCTTGCCAATCGGTTGAGGGCGGCGGGTCTTACACGCGAAGAAATCGGTGCCATCCTAGGTCACACGACTGGAAATGTTACGGATGGGTACGGCGGCCCCCCACCGCTCGCGCGCAAAGCGGCGATCATCGGCAAACTGGAATTCGGTTTTGACATAATGGAGGCTCTCGGGGGGGCGTATGATCCCAAGGCTCATTAGATCGTAAATTCATAAAAGCGGCCTGTCGGCTTTCGCCCCAGTTACGGCCATTCGGCGCACGTATCGATGTCCCTAAAACCTGCCGTTCATTCGGAACCGCCGCCAAGCCCCGGTGAAGGTCCGGACCTGGGACGTTGCGGACCTTCGT
>MSXR01000001.1 GCA_002083655.1 Proteobacteria bacterium ST_bin14
GACAATCTGGGGAGCAGGTCAGACTCAATGTGGGAGGAGTTCACGATACTTAATAATTTAGCCTTTAAACAAAATGCTTTAGAGCATTAAAATGGATACTCACGGGGCATCCAGCTTTCTCGCGCATACGCCGCTATGGGTGCGACGCTGGGTCCTGCTGGAGCTTTACCAGAACAGCCACCAATTGCCCGTCATCCTTGGCATCGATTGATGCGTGATAGGCGGTGCGCATCTTGTCGATTTCTTTTTGCCAGGTCGCGGCGTCGAGCCGGGGTTGCGACAGGATCATTTCCGGGGAATGGCAGGCAGCGCAATTGATCGCCACCAGCTCTGCCCAAGGCGGCAGCACCGCCGTTTCTTGCGGCAGCGTGATCTCGGCCGATTTCAGGGTAAAATCCTGGGGCAGGCTTGTGGGTGTCGGGGTCGGCTGTGCGCTGCAACCGGCCAGCAGCGGGGCCAGCAGCGCGGCCAGCGCCCCGATGGTTCCAGCCCTGCTCATGTCGCGTCCACCGCGATCGTCTGGATGGTATTCAGCCGGTAGCCGGACGGGTTCCAGATCGTATCGGCCCGCTGGGTTTCGCCGGCGGTGTTGGTGGCCCGCACCATGATGATATGCCTGCCGCGGGCGAGGCCAGGAACCGTCATGTCCCAGCTGCGAAAGCTGTAACGGCCATGATCACGGCCAAGCCGGGTCGATTGCCACTGGCGCCCCTGATCCAACGACAGTTCCACCTTTGCGACGCCGGTATCACCGCCAAGCGCGATACCGCGCAGCGCGATTGGCTTGCCCGCGCCAATCGCCCCGCCTGCGCGGTTGGTGATGAACGCGCGCGGCGCCATCTGGCTGATCGGTTGCTTGGCGAAATCATGCGCGCCGGGCGGCACATTGGCACGCGGCGCAGTGGGGATCTGATAGGCTTTGGCCATCCAATAGCCGGTATCGGGCGCGTCGAGCACCTCAATCCGGTCAAGCGCCTTGATCCAATAGGTAGAAAACCATCCCGGCGCGACGATTCGCAGCGGAAAGCCGTTGAGCAGCGGCAATTGCTGCCCGTTCATCGCAAAAGCGATCATCACCTCACCGTCCAGCGCGTGATCGATGTCCAGCGACTTGGCATACCAGGGCGCGTCCCCCGGCGGGCGATCAAGCCCCGACAGCCGCACCGCGACCGCGCCGGGCTTTACGCCTGCCCGCGCCAGCACATCTTTCAACCGCACGCCGGTCCACACCGCATTGCCCATCGCGCCATCGGCCCATTGCGCGCCCGGCACGCGCGGGGCAAAGGCGCTGCGCGAATTGCCCGAACATTGGTTGACGGCGGTCATCTCAACGCGCGGCATCTTCAGGATATCGGCGAGCGACAGCGACATCGGCGTTGATACCCGCCCGCCAACCCGCAGCCGAAACGTCGCCACGTCAACGCTCAACGGAATATCATCATAATGCCAGCGGACGAAAAACCGGTCGTTCGGGGTGATCACGCCTTGGTCGAACACCTCAAGCGGGGTTTCGAGCAACGGCGCGCGAACCCGGCGGATGATCATCCCGCGCTTTTCGGGAAAGTCCGCCAGCCCTGGCGTCGCCGCTTCGGCAGGCCGCGCCCAACCGGCCAACGCTAATCCGGGCAACGCCAATCCGGCGCCCCCCAAAGCCAGCGCACCCAGCGCTTCGCGGCGGGCAACGTCAACCATTGGTGGCCGTGGAAAGCGGCGCAAAGCGCGCAACCTGCTGGCCCACCAGCGTCAGTTGATCGATCACCGCCGGCTCGTTCGCGCCGCCTGCGTCGTCGAACTTCGTCACCTGGGTGTTGATGGCGGCGGCAAAGGGCGTCGGCCAGCCACGCAGCGCGTGAACGATGGCGCGCAGCGCCGCAATCGTACTGCCAGTCGCCTGCCAGCCATAAGCAGTGGCGATCAGCCCGACGGGCATGTCCGCCAGATAGGGCCGATCATCGCTTGACGTTTCCTCCAGCAGATCAAGCGCATTCTTCACCACGCCTGATATGCTGCCATGATAGCCCGGACTGGCGATGATCAGCGCCGATGCCTGGCGCACCGTTTCCACAAATTCGCGTTCGGCGTCGGTGCGGCTGGTGGCCTTGGGATCATAAAGCGGCAATTGCGCCATATCGGCCCCGCCAAACATCCGCGTGCGGAACCCTTCCCGCCCGGCGCTTTCCAGCGCGATCCGCAGCGCGCGTTCGGTGGACGAGACGCCGCCGATCGTTCCGCCAATCCCCACGACAAGGGGCAGGCTGGCGGGGGCAACATCGGCCATCGGGTAATCCTTAACTGAGCTGGCCCCTATCGCAGCAGGGCGTGATCGATGTTCGGCAACACGTGGCGAGCGAACAGATCCGCCTCGGCGGCATGGGGATAGCCTGACAGGATGAACGCCTCAATGCCCATCGAGCGGTAATCGTTCAGCTTGGCAAGAACCTGGTCGGGATCGCCCACAATTGCTGCCCCGCAGCCTGATCGCGCACGGCCAATGCCGGTCCATAAATTGGCCTCGGCATAGCCATCATCCCCGGCATTATCGCGCAAAGCCGCCTGCGCTGCGACGCCAGCCGACTGCGAATCGAGCGATTTCGCGCGGATCGCCGCCCCTTGGGCTGCATCGAGTTTTGACAATAGCCGGTCCGCCGCAGCGCGCGCTTCGCCCTCGGTTTCGCGCACCACAACATGCGCGCGGTAGCCGAAGCGCAGCGTTCGCCCCTCGGCGGCGGCACGCGCGCGCATATCGGCGATGATGTCAGCCACCGTCTCGCGCTTGTCAGGCCACATCAGGAACACGTCACAGCCCTTGGCGGCGGCATCGCGTGCAGCGGGGCTGAGCCCCCCAAAATATAGCTGCGGTGCCTTGCCCGAATGCGTGCCGATGCGCGGCGGATCAAGCTTGAGCTGCCAAAACTCCCCCTGATGATCGAGCGATTCGCCGTTCAGCAGCGTTTTCAGGATGTGCATCGCCTCCACCGTGCGGGCATAGCGCGGTTCGGACGCCATGGTTTCGCCCGGCATGTCCGACGAAATGATGTTCACTTTCAGCCGACCACCCAGCATCCGATCAATCGTGGCGATCTGGCGCGCAAGCTGGGGAGGCCAGGTTTCGCCAATCCGCACCGCCATCAGCAGCGCCATCCGCTGAAGCATCGGCGCAATCGCGGCGGCAAAGGCGGTGGTGTCTATCCCCAGCGCATAGCCGGATGGCAGCAGGATATTGTCAAACCCGCCGGTTTCGGCCTGCATCACGATATCGCGGCAATGCTCCCAACTGGCGGCGAGCATCGGATCGGGCACGCCCAGAAATTCATAATCATCGTCGCACAGCGCGGAAAACCAGCTGATTTCGCATGGGCCGATCGGCGTGGTTGCGGTCATGGCAGCTTCTCACCCCGCGCGGCGACCAGCACATCGTACCAGCGGGTGCGCGTCCATTGGCATTTAAAGGCGTCGGAGATTTCACCGATCCGATCGATATTCTGCGTGCCGACGATGGGAATGGCGCGCGCCGGATGCGCCATGATCCAGCCATAAGCAGCGGCAGCGCGCGAAACGCCTGCTTCGTTGGCCACCACATCAAGGGCAGCGGCCACGGCCAGCGCCTGCGGGTCTTGCGGATCGCCAATGCGGCCCCCGCCCAGCGGCGACCATGCCAGCACCGCCAAATCGGTTTCCATCGCCAGATCGAGCAGCCCGCCCTCCACCGGATCAATCGCCAGCGGCGACAATTCGGGCTGCGTTGATACCAGCGGGATCGACAGGAACGCCGCCAGCGCCCGGTGCTGGGCCAGCGTGTAATTCGACACGCCCACCGCGCGCACCTTGCCCGATGTCACCATGTCTTCCAGCGTGCGTGCCACTTCATGTGGGTGGGCGAGCACATCGGGACGGTGGATTTGATACAGCTCGACATGGTCGGTCTGCATCCGCCGCAGCGATGCTTCCAGTGCGGCGTTCAGATAGGCTGGCGACGAATCATACGGTACCGGCGGGGTGATGCCGCCCTTTGTCGCCAGCACCATCTGCCCGCGCAGAGCAGGCGCGTCGGCGAACACCTGGCCCAACAATGCCTCAGCATCGCCAAAGCCGCCGCTGCCATCAAAGCCATAAATATCGGCGGTATCAAACAGCGTGACGCCGGCGGCAAACGCCGCCTCGATCAGCCGCCGCCCCTGTGTGACACCGGCGTGACTAAATCGCCACATCCCCCAAGCAATCGGGCTGACCATGATTCCGCTCTTGCCGAGCGGGCGCGATTCGCGTTTAAGCTGCATTTCAGACATCGTTGTCATACATAGAGGTGAGACGGTTGGGAGAGCAAGTAAGATATGGTTTGGTCGGCACCGGGATGATGGGTGTCGAACATATCAACAATCTCGCCATCACCCCCGGCGCGGTGGTGACGGCGATTGCTGATCCCATGCACGGCTCGCTTGGCTGGGCGAAAACAGCGCTTGGTGGCGCGGCGGACGGCGTTCAGGCGTTTGATGATGCGGCATCGCTTGTGGCCAGCGGGCTGTGCGATGCGGTGATCGTCGCCAGCCCCAATTACACCCACCGCGATGTTCTGGTGCCGCTGTTTGATGCCGGGCTGCATATTCTGTGCGAAAAGCCGATTGCGACGACGATTGATGACGCACGCTGGATTGCCGCGCGCGCTGCACAGACGCCCGGCGTGTTCTGGACGGCAATGGAATATCGGTTCATGCCGCCCGCCGCCGAATTCATTGACGAAATTCATGCTGGCCGGATCGGCAAACTGCAGATGCTGTCGATTCGCGAGCATCGTTTTCCGTTTCTGCCAAAGGTTGGCGACTGGAATCGCTTCTCCCGCAACACTGGCGGGACGATGGTGGAAAAATGCTGCCATTTCTTTGATCTGATGCGGCTCATCACCGGCGCTGAACCGGTCCGCGTCTATTGTTCCGGCGCGATGGACGTGAACCATCTCGACGAAGCTTATGATGGGGAGCGGCCCGACATCATCGACAACAGCTATACGACGGTCGATTTTGATAACGGCGTGCGCGCCATGCTCGATCTGTCGATGTTCGCCGATGGTGCCGAAAATCAGGAAGAAATCGCCGCCGTGGGCGACAAGGCCCGGCTGGAAGTGCTGATTCCCGAAGGGGCGATTATCTATTCGCCGCGCGTCGGCTTTCGCAATCCCAAGCGGGCAGAGCGCCGGGTGGTCGATGTTGATCCCGCCGCGCTCGCCGCAGGCAGTCACCACGGATCAACCTTTTATGAGCATCAGCGCTTCAACGCCGCCGTGCGCGGGGCAGGGCCGGTGGAGGTAACGGCGCATGACGGGTTGATGGCGGTGGCCATCGGCGCGGCAGCGGAATTGAGCGCGCGGGAGAAGCGCGTCGTGACAATGGCGGAACTGGGGGTCTGATCGAACGAGAATTTCCCGGGGCCAAGATTTTCTTGAAACCGGCCAAGAACGCGGCGGTTGCCGCCAAGATATAAAAACCTATCAATCTAGTGGGAATTTGGGGAGGATGAGTATGAAACGAGCAATTTTGATGGCGGGTGCTGCATCGCTGGCACTGCTGATATCGACACCGGCACTGGCGCAAACCGCCAATTCGGCCCCCTCGGCAGCGACCGGGGACGATTCGGGCGAAATCATCGTCACCGCGCAAAAGCGCAGCGAGCGATTGCAGGACGTGCCATTGGCCGTCACTGTGGTGGGCGGTGACGCGCTGGCTGCGACCGGCAAGGTCAGCCTTGAAGGCGCGCAATATCTGGTGCCGTCGCTGAACTTTCTGAAATCGGGCACCACGCTGAACCAGTCCTTGTTCCTGCGCGGTGTAGGTACGGCGACTTTCTCAATCGCGGGTGAGCCATCGGTGTCGACGGTGCTCGACGGCGTTGTTTTTAGCCGCGCGGGTGAAGCGTTCAGCGATTTGCTCGATATCGAGCGGATCGAAGTATTGCGCGGGCCGCAAGGCACATTGTTTGGCAAAAATGCCAGCGCCGGTGTGGTCAACATCGTGTCGAAGCGCCCAACCAAAGAGGCAGGTGGCTATGTCGAGCTTGGCTATTTCACCAACGCCGAATACCGCGCCCGTGCCGCCCTCAACCTGCCGCTTGGCGAAAATGTCCGGTCGCGGATCAGCGGTTATTACAGCAATTATGACGGCAACATCCGCAACACCGCCGTAAATCGGATCGTCAATGGCTGGGAACATTATGGCTTTCGCCTGCAGGTTGAAGCCGAACCGACCCCTGATCTGACGCTGAATTTCATCGCCGATTATCACCGTAACAACGATGATTGCTGTGCGCCTGTTGTGGGCACGCCGCCGATTAGAACGGTCGACGGCACGACGACGACCAACTTGTCGACGTTGGCGCTGCCAACCCCGTTGCGCGATCAAACGCGCACGATTGCCCAGAACCTTGTCACCGCAACACGCGAAACCGGCTACGGATTCTCGCTGCAGGGTGATTATGCATTGGGTGATCACACCCTCACGTCGATCACGTCGTATCGCGACTGGAGCAACACCGAAATTCGCGACGGCGACTGGCTGCCAAGCGCGTTTATCGGTTTCAACCAGCTCCATGATTTCGGGCCGCAAACGGGCCATACGGTTACGCAGGAACTGCGCGTAACGTCGCCGGGCAAGCAGTTTTTCGATTATGTGATCGGTGGCTTTTATTCCAATGCGGTTTCGGAGCGCACCTTTACGCGTGACGTGACCCGCTGCGCCGCAGCCGTCGGCGCGGTCATTCCGTCGGACAGTCTGATCCCGTGTTCAAGCCCATTGGCGGCCCCGTCGACCTTCCCGTCGGGCACCGCCAATTTCGGGTCAACATTTGATAACATCGCGGTGTTTGGCCAGGGCACGCTTAACGTCGCCAGCTGGTTTCGGTTGATTGGCGGGGTGCGCTACACCTCCGATCATCTGGATGTGTTCCATTCGCGCGTCAGCCGCAATCTGGACGGGGGCGCCGTTCCGATTGGGACCGCCGGCATTCAACCCAATTTCGATCAGGGCGTGTTCAATTCGCCCGGCGTGAACGGGGTTGTTACGGCCACAAATGGTGTTCCTTTCACCGCGCGCACCAATGCAACCAACGTGTCCGGCAAGGCCGGTTTTCAGGCCGATCTTACCGATAACAACATCGCCTATTTTACCTATTCGCGCGGGTATAAGGGCCCGGCGTTCAACGTGTTCTTCAACCTGACGAAAAACGGCACGAACGTGATCGCGCCCGAAACGTCGAATGCCTATGAAGTGGGCCTGAAAAACACCTTCCTCGACGGCCGATTGATCCTAAACATTGCTGGTTTCCACGCGACTTATAACAACTTCCAGGCGAACAACCCCGATCTGGTGGCGGGCGTTGTCGTCACGCGCTTCACCAATGCGGGCCGGGTGTCGACGCGCGGGGTGGAGGTAGATGCCAGCTTCCGGCCAATCCCCGATCTGAACTTCAGCGGCGGCTTTGCCTATACCGATGCAAAGGTCGATATGTTCCGCCCCGTGCCCGGCGGAGCGTCGATCCCATCCGGCACGCCGCTAGGGTTCGCACCCAAGTTCAAGGGTAATTTGAGCATTGATTACCGCGTGCGATCGCTTGACACGGTTGACGTGTTTTTGGGCGCGCAAGGGTCATATCAAAGCTCACAGCTGTCGCTGTTTTCGGCAGATGAAGTCCAGCGGCGGTTGGGAACAATTGCTGGCTATGGCCTGATCAACCTGTCAGCGGCGATTGCGACCAAGGATGATAAATACCGCCTGACGTTCCAGGTGCGGAACCTTCTGGACCAAAGCTTTGCCGCCACGATCGCCAATGGCGGTCCCGGCCAAGCCTATCTTTATCAGATCCCGCGCGATGCCGATCGTTACTTCGGCATCACCGGACGAGCCAACTTCTGACCTGATCTGAAGACCTTATGGGGGGAAGAACCCGGTCGGCGCAATCCGGCCGGGTTCTTTTTTGCCCAGACACGCGTCGTTCCGTGCGGCCCGGTCGTGGGGCGTTAACAAGGAACGCGGCCACCCGTCGAACCAGCTACCTTGCCGTTGGTCACCGGTCTGCGCCAGGCAAAAGGGGATAGGCCAGCTTCGTGCAGCCAGTGACCAGCAATGCCAATCAGTGCGCCATCGCCAGCCCGTCGCCGCGCTCGCTTTCGTCCACCGCCACGATTCTGGGGATCAGCAGGTGGATGAACAGCAAGGCGAGCAGATAGCTGCCCGAACAAATGGCGAGCAGCGGGCCATATCCCCAACCGCGCGACAACGAATAGGCGGCCAGCTGAATCAGCCCGATAGACCACATATTGCCGCAAAACGCCGCCATCCCGATAACGGAGCCCACCGCACGCGCCGGGAACACATCGGTCGCCAGCCCGAACAGGTTCGTCGAAAACCCCTGATGCGCAAACAGGCCAAGCCCCAGCAGCAGCGCGGCACTCCACGGGCTCGATACAAACAGCACCATGGTGACGGGCAGGATCAGCACGGCATAGATCAGCAACGTCGTTTTGCGGGCGCGGTTGACGCTCCAGCCGCGCGCCATCATCCATGTCGGCAGCCATCCCCCGCTCAGCGCGCCAAGCGCCGCAAACACATATACCAGGGCGACGGGCAGGCCGATGGTGCCCTGTGGCAGCCCGAACAACCGGTGGAACAGATCGGGCAACCAGCTGAGCATGAAGAACCACACCTGATCCGACAGCACCTTGGCAATCGCCAACGCCAGCGTCTTGCGATCGCGCAACAGCGTCGTCCACGCAATCGGCGTCGGCTGTTCGCCCTCTACCGACACCGGCTGCACGCGCACCGCAAACCACACCACCACCCACACCAGCCCCAGGCCACCGGCGATCAGAAAGGCGGCACGCCAGCCCAGCGCAACCGCGATCAACGGGATCAGCAGCGGCGTCACAATCGCCCCCACATTGGGCGCCGTGTTACCCACGCCCAGCGCAATCGATCGTTCTTTTTGCGTGAAATAGGTCGCGGCTGATTTGACGGCGGCGGGCGTGCCAATCGATTCCGCCGCGCCCAGCACCACGCGCGCCACCACAAAGCCCATCACCCCGGTGGCAAAGGCATGCGCCATCCCCGCCAGGCTCCACACCGCCACGCCCAGCGCGAACCCCAGCCGCAACCCGACCCGGTCGATGAACCACCCCGTTCCCAGAAACGCGACCGCGGCAGAAAACTGAAACGCGGACACCATGTTGGCATAATCCTGGTCCGACCATTTGAACTCGGATTCCAGCGTCGGCTTCAACAGCGCCAAGATCTGCCGGTCGACATAGTTGAGCATGATGGCGAAAAACACCATCGCAACGATAACCCAGCGCGTGGCCCCGCTTTTGCCTGACATTATCGCTCTCCCCGGTTTGCTTTAAGATAACGTTGTCATATCGTCGCTGCTTCGGCTAGCCCTTTGCTGTAATCGCGATAGAAGGCGGGGCATGGCGACGACGCAAGCAAAACCGGCAAAACGCCCGCTGCCCATGGCCGCTGATCTGTACGGTGATATTGAGCCGAGCCCCAAATCGACATGGCGCGGGCTGTTCCCCGGGCTGGCGGTGGTGGCGGCGGGCACGCTGTCTGCCGGGTTCATCTCTGATCATTACGGCGCGCCGCTGACGCTGATGGCGCTGCTGATCGGGCTGGCGCTCAATTTCCTGAATGCCGATACGCGGCTGCATGACGGGCTGTCCTTTGCGTCACGCTCGCTGCTGCGCTGGGGGATTGTGCTGGTCGGCGTGCGGGTGACGTTTGGGCAGATCATGGCGCTGGGGCCGGTGGCGTTGCTGAGCGTGGTGGTGATTGTTGCGCTGGTGATTGGCGTGGGCGTGCTGGCGGCGCGGCGCTTTGGCTTTGACAGCGCGTTTGGCGTGCTGGCGGGCGGGGCCGTGGCGATTTGTGGTGCGTCCGCCGCCCTTGCGCTGGCAACAACCCTGGGGGAGCGGCGCGCGAGCCAGGCGCAACTGACCATCGTGCTCGTCGGCATTTCGGCGATGAGCGCGGCGGCGATGGTGCTTTACCCCATTTTAGCGCACGCCATGATGCTCACTGATCTGCAGGCCGGGTTCATGCTGGGTGCCGCAATTCATGATGTCGCGCAAACCCTGGGCGCGGGCTATGCCTTTTCGCCCGGCGCGGGCGATATCGCCGCCATCGTCAAGCTCACCCGCGTCGCGCTGCTCGCCCCAGTGCTGGCGGTGGTGGTGCTTTTTCTGCCAAATGAGGGGGGTAAGACAAAAGGGCCGGGCGTGCCCTGGTTCGTCATCGGGTTCTTTGTGGTGGCGGGCGTGCATTCACTCGGCATCATCCCGCCGCTGGTCGCCACGGGTGCAGAAAAACTCGCCACCGCCGCGCTGGCCGCCGCCGTAACCGCCACCGCCATCCGATCCCCCATGCGCCAATTGCTGGAGGCCGGGCCCAAACCGCTGCTGGTGATTGGGGCCGCGACAGTGGCAGCGCTGGTGCTGGCCGGGCTGGCGGCGGTGTTTGTGATTGGGTGAGGGGGCGGCGCTCACGGGCACAAGCGCCACGAGCGGACGATCATCTTCCGGGGTATCTCCTGCGTGTTATCCGCTCACCCTGTCGTCCTCGCCGACTGGACCTCGCGCGGGCTTTTCCCGCTCCAGCGTTTGAACGCCCGAGAGAAGGCGGCGGGTTCGGAGAAACCGACCAGATAGGCAGTCTCGTTGACAGAGACCTTACCGCCCCTGAGATAGCGCAGCGCCATGCGGTGGCGCAGCGCATCGAGCACCTGTTCATAACTGGCATCTTCGGATTTCAGTTTGCGGAACAGGGTCTGGCGGCTGAAGCCCAACGCTCGGGCGACCCCGTCGGCGCTTGCCTCGCCGGTATGCAGCAGCGGCAGAAGCACGGCCTCAACCCGGCCGCTGACGGTCTTCTGGTCCTCAAGCGCCTGTAAAAGGCCGTCGGCCCGCTGGGTGAGGACATCGAAAACATAGCGTGGCTGCAGTGCGACTGGCCAGGTCTCAATTTGCGGATCGAGCCGCATGGCGTTCCACCGGCTGGAGAAGGTTACCGGGCATTGGAAAATGCGATCATATTCGGCCCGGTAGGCGGGTGCCGGGTGGGTGACGTGAACCTCCAGCACATGCGGCTTGGGCAGGAAGCGGCGCGGGCCGCAAACCAGCCGAGCGAAGGCGCCTTCGGTGAGTTCCGGAAACGCGTTCGGATTGGTGCGGGTGTCGACCATCCACAGCTGCCCGTCGCGCATGGTGAGTTCAAAGCGCGGCCCTTCGCTGAGTCCCTCGGTCTCTAGCGTCAGCCGCCCGAGCCGCTGCATCTGGGTAAAGGCATCGGCCATGGTGGCCGATGCGTTCATGATCAGCCCGACGATCGACAGTTCAGCCAGATCGACGGCCTCACCGAAATGCAGCGCCAACGCCGGATCATCGCACATTTCCTGCGCCGCGCGCATCAGGGCCATGTAGGTTTCGAACGGCACGCGGTGGTCGGCATCCTCGATGTCGGCGGGCCGCACGCAAGCGCTGGCCATGAGATCTGCGCGATCAGCTCCCCGCTCGACAGCGAACACGATCAGACCAGCGACCAATCCGGCTGATGTGGTCAGATTGGACATCGAAAAGGCCCTTTGTGTTACAAACGATCATGTGCGCGATACGCACGGGCATGGTCCGAGGTGTATTATATAGATAACTCATATGTCGAGCGACAATTCCTGCCTCGCCCCAGCTGCAGGATGATTGACTGAGAGTGAATGATCATCATGACCGCCAAACGCACAAGCGCCCAAATGGCGCTACATCGGGCCGCCGCCGTTTGGTATCTAATGGCCGCATTGGGTCAGATGGCCTTCCTGCTGTTCATCCTGCTTTTTTACTATCCATCGGCGTTGTCGGGCAATTTTGCTGCTTGGGATACCAAGCCCAACATCGATGGCTTCATTCCCGGGGACACCGTTGGCAACATCTTGTTCGCTCTACACGTCCTTGCAGCGGCAGTGTTGACGGCAGGCGGATTGCTCCAGTTGCTTCCAGCCCTTCGTGCAAATTGGCCAAGGGTTCATCGTTGGAACGGCCGACTCTTTATGGTCACAGCATTAGCACTGGCGCTCGGCGGCCTCTGGCTCGTCTGGGGGCGCGGAACCTACCTCAATCTTGCCGGAGCCTTTGGCATTTCGTTCAATGCCCTGCTGATCATCAGCTTCGCGCTCATGGCTTGGCGAACGGCGATCAAAAAGCGGTTCGTCGAACACCGGCGCTGGGCTCTCAGGTTATTTATTGTTGCCAATGCTGTTTGGTTTATGCGTCTCGGGTACATGATATGGGGAATTGGGACCGGTGGTGTCGGCATTGGTAAGGCGATGGATGGGCCATTTGATCTGTTCCTTGCCTTTGGCAACAGCCTAGTCCCGCTGGCCATAATGGAGGTCTATCTGCGTGTCCAAGCGGGCACGAGCGACCGCGCACGCATCCTCATGGCGGTTGGGTTGATAGCCTGCGCGTTGCTCACCATCGGCGGCAGCGGTGCGGCCTGGTTTGTGATGTGGGGGCCGTATATCTAAGCCTAAGGATTAAGCCAGCCGCCCGCTATGTTGAAGAGTGTCGCGCACAGCAGGCGGGCAACAATTTGCATCTCGGCGGAGGCGTCGTCTGCCCTGAACGACATCGGGAACGGCAGCCAGCCCAGCTAATGTGGCCAGGTTGGACATTGAACGAGCGCTAAATGTTACAAATGATCATGCTCGCGATACGCTCAAGCATGGCACTTGACCCGCGTATCGACAATTAGGGTTTCATGACACCCCGATTTGCCCTTTCGTCCGTCCTGTTCGTAGCCGCCGCCACGCTGCTGCCGTCAATGGCGCTGGCGGACAACCTAGAGGCCAGGCCGGGGGATCCTGCTTGGATGCATCTGGGTGCTGGTGCCCTGCTATGGGCGCACATCGCCGGCGGGGCGATCGGGATGATTACCGGCGTGGTTGCGCTGGCCGCGCGCAAGGGCCAGCGGGTCCACCGCGCCGCGGGGAAACTGTTCTTCATGGCGATGTTCATGGCCTATGCCATTGGCGCGGGGGTGGCACCGTTCCTTGAAACTGGGCAGCGGCCCAATTTCATCGCCGGCATCATGGCGCTGTACCTGCTGGTCAGCGGCACCGTGGCGGCGCGGCGGCGCGATACAAGGGCCGGTGCTCCCGAGGTGATTGGCCTGGTCGTCGCCCTGTCGATCACCGCGGCCGGCCTGATCTTTATGCGAATGGGCGCGGCTAGCCCCAGCGGGACGGTGGACGGTTCGCCGCCACAGGCCTTTGTCCTCTTCACAATTGCCGGCGCTTTTGCCGCTGAGGGCGAACTCAATTTCCTCATTCGCAGGCAGTTGTCCAACGTCGCGCGGATCGCGCGGCATCTTTGGCGCATGTGCTTTTCGCTGTTCATCGCCTCGGGGTCGTTCTTCCTTGGGCAACAGCAGGTGTTTCCAGCGGCCCTGCAAGACTCAGTGCTGCTGTTGGTGCTTGCGCTGGCGCCATTGCCGGTGATGCTGTTCTGGCTGGGCAAGATCCGGTTCGACGCTTGGCGGCGGCGCGCGAAAGCGACGGAAATGTCGGCATCGCAGCAGGGAGGTTGAGCAATGGCACCCACAACCGACCGCAGCGTTTCCCTGCTCAGGCTCAATATCTTGCGCGCCTATTATGCCTTTATGGCGTTTGGCACGGCGGCGGTCTTCTGGCCGCCGTTGCTCAATCACAGCCATGAATGGGGCATCGCTCACGGTGCGCAGTACAGCCTGCTCGCCGCCCTGTCGCCACTGGCGCTGCTCGGGATTCGCTACCCGCTGAAGATGCTGCCGGTCATCTTCTACGAATTTGCCTGGAAGGCGCTGTGGCTCGCCTTCGTCGTTGCGCCACTCTACGCCGCGGACCGGATGACGGACGATGTTTGGGCCAATGTTTTCGCCTGCGGCATCGCGATCATCCTGACCCCGCTCGTGCTGCCATGGCGCCATGTTTGGCAGACCTATGTCGCAGCGGTGGCCGAACCCTGGCGCAGGACATCGACGGCTTAGCCATGTCAAGGCCTGCCGCGCTCCGGCGCGACACGCCCGACAGAGGGCCGATTCCGGCGACAGCGGCCGTTCGCCTATCGATCAGGGAACGGTTTGAAGTTTGTCGGAAGCCGGCCGTTATCCGCGCGATGGCGGCTTTCGCTGGTCGATCCCCTGACAATTGCCAGCCCGCAATCGGCCCAGAATCGTTCGGTGCTCGGACATCCGGCAGCAACCACGCTCAACCCAAGAGCAACCCCAGCCCCTATCCCCCAATCACCCCCGTCGACTCCCGCGCCACAAGCTCATGCGCAATCTCGCGGCGTTCGGGTGGGCCTTCGCTGCTGCCCAACAGCAAATCAGCCGCTGCGTGGGCCATATCCCGCGTTGGTTGGCGGATCGTGGTGAGGGGGGGCCATACATAACGGGCGAGCGCTGTATCGTCAAAACCCGCCACGGATAGCGCGCCGGGCACTTGCAGCCCCAGACGGTGCGCGACGGTGAGCACGCCGGCGGCCATATCGTCGCTCGCCGCGAAAATCGCGGTGGGGGCGTTGGGCAGGGCCAGCAATATCTCTGCCTCGCGCGCGCCTGAGGCAAAATCATAATTGCCGCTGCGGATCAGGGCGTCGTCGATCGCCAGCCCCGCACCCAGCAGCGCGTCGCGATAGCCTTCGGTGCGCTGGGCGCTGGTCGCAAAGCCGGGGTCACCCGCGATAAAGCCGATCCGCTGGTGGCCCAGCGCCAGCAAATGCCGCATCATCGTGGCGGCGGCGGCGCGATTGTCGATAAAGGTCGATGGCGACACATCAAACTGCGATCCCGGCGACACCCGCACAAACCGCACCCCGCGCCGCGCCAGCAGCTCCAGCACCGCGGGATGATCGGTAACGGGCGGGGTCAGGATCAGGCCGTCAATCTGCGTTGCCTCCACCAGGCTTTCAATCTCATCCAGTAGCCGGTCTGATCCGCGATCATAGGGTTGGGCAATCATCCGCACCCCTGCCGCCTCACACCGGTCCCTGATTCCCGATTGCATTTCATAGACATAATAGGGTGACGGATTGTCGCAGATCAGCGCAATCTGGAACGATCGCCGCCCGGCGAGCGACCGCGCCGCCACATTGGGGCGAAAGTTCAGCCGCGCGACCACCTCGGCAACCTTGGCGCGGGTTTCGGCGCCGACATATTTCTCGTTGTTCAGCACGCGCGATACGGTTTTAATCGAAACACCTGCCTCGCGGGACACATCCTTGATCGTGACGCGCACTTGCCCCCCATCTGTCTGGTGTTCCGCGATCTTCGTGGACCTGCTAGGCGATGTGCATGAGCCACGCGGCCCCGTCTAGTCTGGCACCCCGCCCGGCGTCCAACAGGTGGACGGGCAAGCACTTGCGGGCACTGTCCTATTTCTATAACACAGTTGCTGGCCCACCCGAGGGCCATCTGGATGATCGCGATGCCCACAGGCCCTTTTGATCGCACGCCGCAGGGGCGTTGGCCGCGTGGCAGCGAGCCCCCGCTCGACCTGACCGATGGCATGCCGCCCCCGGATGCAGCGCATGATCGCTATCGCCGCGCCCCCCAAGCCGAAGACGAAGCCGACTCCGAAACCGATGACGCCGAATGGGATGACGCGGATTGGGACGAGGAATGGGATGACGACGATGCGGGCGAGGGCCGCGACCTCTCAGGCAAGCGCGGCTATTCCACCAACCTGCCCGTTGCCTATCGCCCCGGCCGGTGGCGTTGGGGCATTCGGGCGGTGGCGGCGGGCTTTGTGCTGTTTGTGCTGGCGGTCGGCTGGTTGGCGCTGACGGCACCGCTGTCCAAATCGCTCCAGCCGCCTACCCCGCCCAGCATTACGTTGCTCGCATCAAACGGAACGCCCATTTCGCGGCGCGGCGCGACCATTGGTGCGCCAGTTAATGCCGAAACGCTGCCAGAACACGTCACAAATGCGTTTATTGCGGTCGAAGACCGTCGTTTTGCGTCGCATTGGGGTATTGATCCGTGGGGAATTACCCGCGCGATGTTCCGCAATGTTACTGCAGGCGGGTTGCGAGAGGGAGGCAGCACCATCACCCAACAGCTCGCCAAAAACGCCTTCCTCGATTCAGATCGCACCGCGGGCCGCAAGATTCGCGAGGCGATGATTGCGCTGTGGCTGGAGGCCTGGCTGACCAAGAATGAGATCCTGTCGCGCTATCTGTCCAACGTCTATTTTGGCGATAATGCGTACGGCCTTAGCGCGGCGGCGAAGCATTATTTCAGCACCACACCCGAAAAGCTTTCGATTGGCCAGGCAGCAATGCTGGCCGGGCTGGTCAAGGCACCGTCGCGATTGGCACCGACCGGTAACCTTAGCGGCGCGCGCGCGCGCCAGACAGTGGTGGTGGGCGCGATGGTGCGTGGCGGCTTCCTGAGTGCTGCCGATGCCGCCGATATTGGCCCCGCCCGGCTGCGGCCTGACAAGGTAAAGCAGCTGCCCGATGGCACCTATTTCGCCGATTGGGTGCTGCCCGCCGCGCGCGACCAGGCCGGCGCGATCAGCACCGAGGCACGGGTGACGACGACGCTCGATGCGCGTCTGCAGAAAATGGCGGAACGCGTCGTGCGCCGCGCCGGGCTGAACAAGGCGCAAGTGGCGATTGTGGCGATGCGGCCCGATGGGCGGATTGTCGCGATGGTCGGCGGCAAATCCTATGCCGACAGCCCCTTCAACCGCGCCACCCAGGCGCGTCGCCAGCCGGGCTCCGCCTTCAAATTGTTCGTTTATCTGGCGGCGCTGCGCAGCGGCATGACGCCAGATTCGCTGGTTGATGATTCGCCCATCACGATTGGCAATTGGAGCCCGAAAAACAGCGATGGCCGCTATAAGGGGATGATCACGCTGCGGCAGGCCTTTGCCCGGTCAAGCAACGTGGCGGCGGCGCGGTTGACGCAAAAAGTGGGCGTGCGCGCCGTCATCAAGGCCGCGCGCGACCTGGGGATTTCCACCGATCTGCCCAATGAGGCAACGATCGCGCTTGGCACCGCCAGCAGCTCATTGCTTGAACTGACGGCGGCTTATGCGGCGATGGCCGCCAATGGTTATCCTGTACGCCCGCACGGGCTGAGCGAGCCGACCGAGAAAAGCTGGCTTGACGCGCTGGGGGATCGATCACGCTCACTGGGCGGGCGCATTCGCGAGGATATGCGCGATCTGCTGCGCGCTTCAATCACCAGCGGCACGGGGCGTCAGGCTGCGCTGTCGGTTGATGCATATGGCAAGACCGGCACCAGCCAGGATAATCGCGACGCGCTGTTCATGGGTTTTGCCGAAGATCTGGTCGTTGGCGTGTGGGTGGGGAATGACGATAATTCACCCAATCCGGGGCTGTCGGGCGGCGGCATACCAGCGCGAATCTGGCGCGACTTCATGCAAAGCGCGCTTGGCCTCGACGCGATTGTTGAGCCCGCCGTTGAAGATATCTTCGCGAGCGAGGGCGATAATGGCATCGATCCCCTAATCGATCTGAGCGGCATTGATGCTGGTGGTGCGGGCGTTGACGGCAATGTCAGCGGCTTTGGGCTGAACCTGCGCTTTGGCCGCGACGGGAGCATCGCGATCGATCGGCAGGCACCACGGGCAGACCGTGATCGTCCCCCGCCGGATGATGATCCCCCGCCGCCACCTGACGAAGAAGGCCAATAGCGCCAGCTAGCGGTTGACGGCAGGTGCCGGGTATCGGCAAGGCAGGCCATGCGCTTTTTTTCAGATAATGCAGCCCCGGCATGCCCGCAGGTAATGGCCGCGCTGGCCGACGCCAATGTTTTGGACACCGCCTATGACGGCGATGGTTGGAGCAAGGCGCTTGATGCGCGCGTATCGGCGCTGTTTGAGGCGCCGGTGCGCGCCTTCTGGCTGCCATCGGGCACGGCTGCCAATTGTTTGGCGCTGGCGGCGATGTGCCCGCCTTATGGCGGCATCATTTGCCACCGCGACGCGCATATCCAGAATGACGAATGCGGCGCGCCTGAATTCTACACCCACGGCGCCAAGCTGTTGATCGCAGAAGGGGAAGGCGCCAAGCTGACCCCGGCGAGCATCACCGCGCTGATCGATTTGATTCCCAACGACGTTCACCGCACGCAACCGCACGCCATCTCCATCACCAACGCAACCGAATATGGCCTGGTGTATTCCCCCGCCGATGTGGCGGCGATTGGCGATCTGGCGCGGGCCAAGGGGCTGCGGCTGCATATGGACGGCGCACGCTTTGCCAATGCGGTGGCGCATCTGGGGTGCAGCCCAGCTGATCTTACCTGGCGCGCCGGGGTGGATGCGCTCAGCTTTGGGTTCATCAAGAACGGCGGCATGACGGCAGAACTGCTGGTGTTTTTCGACGCGGCGCTGGCGGAGGGCACGCCGCAACGCCGCAAGCGGGCGGGGATGCTGCTGTCCAAGGGGCGCTATCTCGCCGCGCAAATCCTGGCGATGATGGAGGGTGATCTGTGGCTTACTAATGCCCGCAGCGCCAACGCCGCTGCTGCGTTGCTGGCCGAGGCGGCGGGCGCGCGGCTGATCCATCCGGTTGAGGCGAATGAGGTTTTCTTGCGCGTCACGCCGCAAGAGGCCGCAGCTTTACGTGCCAAGGGCTTTGATTTCTATGATTGGGGGCCGGGTGAGGCGCGGCTGGTGACGTCGTGGAACCATCAGGCTGGCGATATCGGCCCGCTCGCCGAAGCGATTGCGGCACTTTGAGCGATCAACCCGCAATGCCATCCAACCGGATGACCGTGTTGTTGCCGTTTGCCATCGTCACGCTGATCTGGGGATCAACCTGGATTGTCATCCGCGATCAGCTCGGCACGGTGCCGCCGAGCTGGTCTGTCACCTATCGATTCCTCATCGCCGGGCTGACGATGCTGGCCTATGCCAGGTATCGCGGTGACCGGATTGTGCTTGATGCGCGCGGCTGGGCCTTTGCCGCTGCGCTGGCCGTGCTGCAATTCTGCCTGAACTTCAATTTCGTGTACCGCGCCGAAGAACATATCACCTCGGGCCTTGTCGCGGTGGTGTTTGCATTGCTGCTAGTGCCCAACGCCATTTTGGGGCGTATTTTCCTGGGCCAGCAACTGGGGCCGCGTTTGCTGGTGGGGTCAGTGGTGGCGATGGCGGGGGTGGCGTTGCTGTTTGTGCATCAGGCGCGCGTTGATCCCAATGGCCCGGCGGAATCGCTGATCGGGATCGGCATAACGATGCTGGGCGTGCTCGCTGCATCAACCGCCAACATCCTGCAGGGCACGCAAACGGCAAAGCGTTACCCGATGGTGCCAATGCTGGGGGTTGCGATGTTGATCGGCGCTGCGGTGGACGCCGCCATCGCCTGGTCGCTAACCGGCCCCCCCGTGATTGAGCTGCGGCTGAGCTATCTGTTCGGGCTCGCCTATCTGGGCGTGGTTGCGTCGGCAGTGGCGTTCACGCTGTATTTCGGGGTGCTGCGGATTATCGGCGCCGCCAAGGCGGCCTATTCCAGCGTGATCGTGCCCGTCATCGCCATGCTGTTATCCACGCTGTTTGAGGGCTATCGCTGGTCGCCACTGCCCGCTGCTGGCGCTGCGCTGGCCATGATCGGGCTGGTCATCGCCCTAAGTGGAAACAAGCCACCGAGCGCAAGCAAGCCCGCGCGATAATCGGGGAAGGCGGGGCTCCAGCCGAGCACGCGTTTGGCCTTGCCATTCGCGACCCGGCGGTTTTCGGCATAAAAGCCGCGCGCCATGGGCGATAATCCTGCTTCATCCATCGTCATGAGCGGCAAGCGCGGCAATCCGGCGACGGCGCAGGCAAAATCAATCACCGCATTCTGGCTGCACGGGTGATCATCGGCCAGGTTATAGGCCCCCGCGGCCCCGTCCAGCCCGGCGATGACCCCGCTGGCGATATCATCGACATGCACCCGGCTGAACACCTGATCGGGCAGGTCGATCCGGTGCGCGCGGCCTTCGATAACCCGGTCGATTGCTGATCTGCCGGGGCCATAAATGCCAGGCAGCCGAAACACATGGCCCCCGCGTGCCAGCCAGGCGGCGTCTGCCTCTGCCCGCGCGCTTCGCCTGCCAGTGCCGGTCGGGCTGGTCTCGTCGACCCAGGCGCCCTGCGCATCGCCGTACACGCCGGTTGACGAGAGATACCCTGTCCACCGCCCCGTCCACCGTCCGGTCAGCCGATCCCCATAGCGGGCAAGCACGGGATCGCCGGTTGGCTCCGGCGGGGTGGACACCAGGATATGGGTGGCGCTGGCAATCGCTGCGTCAACTGCCGCTTCATCTGTGAACGCAATCGTGCCGGGCCTGCCGGTCCGGCTGGTGCCCGTAACCTGCCAGCCCGCCGCGCGCAGCCGATCAGCGATCCGCCCGGCGCTATATCCCAACCCAAAGATCAACATCCGCTTCATGAAATGGCATGCTTTCGTGATTGTTGCTGTTATCGTCCAAAAATCCAACCCTTGGCCGATGCCGGTGTACGATTTAGGTGGCACACCGGGACGCCCAACCCTATCTGGCCCCTATGCTTGATGTAAACATTGCCCTCGCCCAGCCCCAGGTCACTCGCCGTGATGCGTATCGCGCGCCGGAATGGCTGGTGCCTGAAATTGCCCTTGTTTTTGATCTTGATGCAGCGGCGACGCGGGTGCGCGCCCGGCTGAACGTCCAGCGCAACGCCGCCGATGCCGGGCCGTTGCGGCTTGATGGGGCGGGGCAGGTGCCGATCACCGTAACGGTAGATGGCGCCGTGTGCGCTGACTGGACGCGTGAGGGTGATGTGCTGATCATCCCGCTATCGGGCGACGCGCATGTGATTGAAACCGAGGTGGAGATCGCACCCGAGCGCAACACTCAGTTGATGGGATTATATGCCAGCAGCGGGCTGCTTTGCACCCAGTGCGAGGCAGAAGGATTTCGCCGTATCACCTATTTTCCTGATCGGCCCGATGTGCTCAGTCGCTATTCGGTGCGGATGACGGCGGAAAAGGCACGCTATCCCGTGCTGCTCGCCAATGGCGATCCGGTGGGCGCGGGTGATTTGCCCGATGGGCGGCACTGGGCAGAATGGCATGATCCGTTCCCCAAGCCCTGTTATCTGTTCGCGCTGGTGGCGGGCGATCTGGTCGCCAATCGCGCCACCTTTACCACCATGAGTGGCCGATCGGTGGCGCTTGGCATCTGGGTGCGCGCCCGTGACCTCGACAAGACCGATCATGCACTCGCAGCACTCCAGACATCGATGAAATGGGACGAGGACGTTTACGGACGGGAATATGATCTCGACGTGTTCAACATCGTCGCGGTCGACGATTTCAATTTCGGTGCGATGGAGAATAAAGGCCTTAACATCTTTAATTCGCGCTATGTTCTGGCCGATCCGGATACCGCGACCGATTATGATTTTGACGGCGTTTCGGCGGTGGTGGCCCATGAATATTTCCACAACTGGTCGGGCAACCGCGTTACGTGCCGCGACTGGTTTCAGTTGAGTTTGAAGGAAGGCTTCACGGTTTACCGCGACCAGAGTTTTTCGGCGGATCAGGGATCAGCGGCGGTAAAGCGGATTGAGGATGTGCGCGGGCTTCGCGCGGCACAATTTCCCGAAGATGCTGGGCCGCTTGCCCATCCGGTACGCCCGGAAAGCTATATCGAGATATCGAACTTCTACACCGCCACAATCTATAACAAGGGTGCAGAGGTGATCCGCATGATGGCCACGATGCTGGGGCCAAAGGCGTTTCGTGCGGGCACTGACCTGTATTTTGATCGACATGACGGCACAGCGGCGACGTGCGAGGATTTTATCACCTGCATGGAGACGGGCGGCGGGATTGATCTGACGCAGTTTCGGCATTGGTACAGCCAGGCCGGCACGCCGCGCGTATCGGCCACGCTGCGCCATGATGCTGCCGCCGGGCGCGCGGTCCTTTCGCTGGGGCAGCGCGTGCCACCAACGCCGGGCCAGCCCGAAAAACCGGCCATGGTGTTGCCGCTGCGGATCAAGCTATTTGGTGCCGCCACTGGCCGGCCCCTGGGCGAAGAACGGATTGTGCTGCTGACCGAATCCGCGGCGGAAGTCGTGTTTGACGGGGTTACCGAGGCGCCGTTGCTGTCGATCAACCGGCAGTTTTCGGCACCCGTTGTGGTTGAAACCGACCGTTCTGCCAGCGATCTGGCGCTATTGTCGGCATGCGATGATGATCCCTTCGCCCGCTATGAGGCGATGCAGCAATTGATGCTCGACACGATCATTGCCGGCGTGGTGCAGGGCCGGGCCGATCACGCGCCGGTGATTGCGGCGATTGCGCGGACGCTTGATGATCCAGCACTCGACCCCGCGTTTCTTGCTGAAGCGGTGCTGTTACCGTCAGACAGTTTCATTGGCGATCAGCTCCCGATCGTCGATCCAGAAGCGATTTTTCGCGCGCGCGATGCCCTGCGCCGCGATATCGGACGCGCGCTGGAGGATAAATGGCGCGCGGCCTATGATCGGGGTGTGCAGACCGGTGGTTTTGAATACACGCCGGTTGCCAAGGGATTGCGTCGTTTGAAATCGGTAGCACTCGGCTACATCGCCGCTAGCGGCGCGGGCGATGCTCAGCAGATCGCGTTTGATCAGTTCGAAGCAGCCGATAATATGACCGACCGGCAGGGCGCGTTGATGACGCTCGTCAATGGCCAGTCAAACACCCGTGTCGCAGCGCTCGACATCTTTTATAATCGCTATTCGGATAATCCGCTGGTGCTTGATAAATGGTTTTCGACACAGGCGCTGTCGAGCCGGGAAGATACGCCCGATAGCGTGTTCGATCTTGCGCATCACCGCGATTTCACGCTCGCCAACCCTAATCGCGCGCGGGCATTGGTGGGGGCGTTCAGCGTCAACCAGCGCGCATTTCACGCAGCAGACGGGCGTGGTTACCGGTTTGTCGCTGATCAGTTGATTGCGCTCGATAAGCTGAACCCGCAAACAGCGGCAAAGCTGGTGCCGCCACTGGGCCGCTGGAAACGCTTCAACCCCGAACGTGCAGCATTGATGCGGGCTGAGCTCGAACGGATCCTGGCGGTGCCCGGTGTGTCCCGCGACATGACCGAACAGGCATCGCGCAGCCTTGACGCGTAAGCGCGGGTCTGGCTAGAATTTGTACCCATGGCTATGCAGTTCGAAGTTCGGATATTCACCAACCGGATGATTGTCCGCAATGTTGCCACGGGCCAGTCAATCGCCCGCGCGGCGACGCGCCCCTTTTCGTCAGCCCGGCTGTTGATCGGTGATCTGGATGCAGCAGAACAGCTGCTGGGCGAAATCATCAAGGAAATGGCGGGCTGGCGGCGGTTTTTGCAGCCTGCGGGCAGCATCAGCTTCATTGCCATGGAGCAATGCGCTGGGGGATTATGCCCAGTGGAAGCCCAGTTGCTCTGCGATCTGGCCGTCCGGGTTGGCGTCAACAAGGCAGATATAAGCTCGGTCGCCTGACTTCAGAATAATCGCCCGCCATTGGGCACCGGGGTGCTCGGGCGTATCAGCACCACTTTTCCCGCTGCGTCCGGGAAACCGAGCGTCAACACTTCGGACATGAATTTGCCAATCTGGCGCGGGGGAAAGTTGACGACGGCGGCCACTTGCGTGCCGGGCAGATCATCAATCGCGTAATGTTCGGTGATTTGGGCGGAGCTTTTGCGGGTGCCAATGACGGGTCCGAAATCGATAACGAGTTTATACGCCGGCTTTCGCGCCTCCGGAAAAGGCTCGGCCGACACGATGGTGCCGACGCGGATGTCGATCTTCAGAAATTCATCAAAGTTGATCGGTTCGCCTGGAAGTGCCGCCGGATCATGATTGGCGTGCATCAGAAATCAAAATCAACGTCATCATAATGGGCGGGCGGGGCGATGCCCTCCATCCGCTCTGACAGCAGCGGGCGGAAGCTCGGGCGACTTTTCAACCCACGATACCAGCGCGCGGTCTGTTCATGGCCCTTCCAGTCGATGCCGCCCAGATAATCAGCGACGGAAATTTGCGCCGCCGCCGCCAGATCGGCCAGCCCCATCGTCGCGCCGCCCAGCCAGGTGCGGTGATCAAGCAGGAAATCGGTGTAATCAAGATGGCCTACCGCCGCCTTCATCGCCTCCCGCAGCATCCGGGCATCGGGCGCGGCGCGGTGGACGATCCGTTTTTCCATCCGTTCAAGCAGCAACGGCGCGGTGATATCGCGGTAGAATTGCGTATCGAACCACGCGACCAAGCGCCGCGTTTCGGCGCGGTTGGTGGCTGTTCCGGCAATCATTGCGGCCTTATCGACCGTTTCTTCCATATATTCGCAGATCGCCATCGAATCGATCAGCACGATCGACCGGTTCGGCTCCACCATCACCGGGGTCTGCCCGGCAGGGTTCATGTCCAGAAATTCGTCCCGCCGCACCCAGGGCGATTCGCGCACCAGATCATAGCCCACGCCCTTTTCACCGAGCAGCAGGCGCACCTTGCGCGAAAACGGGCAGAGCGGGAATTGATAGAGTTGCCACATGCGGGTGACTCTTAGCGACCCTGCCCGCTTCGTAAAGCGCCGCTATTCGGCAGCGACCATTTCGAGACTGTCGTTGATCGGATAAGCAAGCCGGTTGAGCATTTCCCGGGGCACAATCTGCCAGAAATGGCCACTGATCCGATCCCAATCGTCAAGCAACGCGCCCGACCATTTGCTGTCTGTCGCGTCATGATGCGCGCGGATCAGCGCGAGCAGCACCGATTCCCAGTGGCGCGATGCCAGCCGGTTCCAGGTGATGCTTTCGCCATTGGCACGCTGGGGGAATTGACCGTCGGGATCATAGACAAACGCCATGCCCCCGCTCATCCCCGCGCCAAAATTGCCGCCAACCTCACCCAGCACCACCGCGACACCGCCGGTCATATACTCGCAGCCATTGGCCCCACAGCCTTCCACCACCACGTTGGCGCCCGAATTGCGCACGGCAAAGCGTTCGCCGGCCTGCCCCGCTGCGTAAAGCTGGCCCGATGTGGCACCGTAGAGCACGGTGTTGCCAATGATCGTGTTGTGCTGGCTGACCAGATTTGAGCTGACCACGGGCCGAACCGCGATAATCCCGCCCGACAGCCCCTTGCCGACATAATCATTGGCGTCGCCAAATACTTCGATGGTGATCCCCTTGCACAGGAACGCGCCCAAAGATTGCCCCGCGGAACCCCGCAGCCGGACATGGACGTGGCCGTCCGCCAGTTTCGACATGCCAAAGGTGCGGGTGATCTCGCTCGACAAGCGCGTGCCGACCGCGCGGTGGGTGTTGCGCACCGAATAGGTGAGCTGCATTTTTTCCCCGCGGGAGAACACCGCCGCTGCATCGCGGATCATCTGCGCATCCAGGCTGTCAGGCACCTCGTTACGCCAGGTTTTCAGGCTGAATCGGCGTTCGTCGTCCGCTGCGTCAACCTTGGCAAGGATCGGGTTCAGGTCGAGATCGTCAAGATGTTCGGCACCGCGGCTGACCTGACGGAGCAGCTCGGTACGCCCAATCACCTCGTCCAGGCTGCGAAAGCCGAGCTTGGCGAGAATATCGCGGACTTCCTCGGCGATAAAGGTCATCAGGTTGATCACCTTTTCAGGGGAACCGCCAAATTTCTCGCGCAGCCGCTCATCCTGCGTACACACACCGACCGGGCAGGTGTTCGAATGGCATTGGCGCACCATGATGCACCCCATCGCGACCAGCGAGAGCGTGCCGATGCCGAATTCCTCTGCCCCCAAAATGGCGGCGATCACGATATCGCGCCCGGTGCGTAAGCCACCATCGGTGCGCAGCTTGATGCGGTGGCGCAGGCCGTTGAGCGTCAACACCTGATTGACCTCTGACAGTCCCATTTCCCACGGCGTGCCGGCATATTTGATGCTGGTTTGCGGCGACGCGCCCGTGCCGCCGACATTACCCGACACCAGGATGACATCGGCATGCGCCTTTGCCACGCCCGCCGCGACGGTGCCGATGCCTGCCGAACTGACCAGCTTCACGCACACCCGCGCGCGCGGATTGATCTGCTTCAGATCATAGATGAGCTGCGCCAAGTCCTCGATCGAATAAATGTCGTGGTGCGGCGGCGGGCTGATCAGCGATACGCCGGGAGTTGCGTGGCGCAACTTCGCGATGAATTCGGTTACCTTGAAGCCGGGCAGCTGGCCGCCCTCACCAGGTTTTGCGCCTTGAGCAACCTTAATCTCTATCTCGTCGCATGCATTCAGATATTCCGCCGTCACGCCAAACCGGCCAGATGCGATTTGCTTGATCACCGAATTGGCGTTGTCGCCATTGTCATAGGGCGTGTAGCGCGACGGATCTTCGCCGCCCTCGCCCGACACCGCCTTGGCGCCGATGCGGTTCATCGCGATGGCCAGCGTTTCATGCGCTTCGGGGCTTAACGCGCCCAGCGACATGCCGGGCGTGACAAAGCGCTTGCGAATTTCGGTTATCGCTTCAACCTGATCAACTGCAATTGCCTCTGCCGGGAAGTTGAACTGGAGCAGATCGCGCAGATATACCGGCGGCAAATCGGCCACC
Source organism: Proteobacteria bacterium ST_bin14 (assembly GCA_002083655.1). Taxonomy (GTDB): domain Bacteria; phylum Pseudomonadota; class Alphaproteobacteria; order Sphingomonadales; family Sphingomonadaceae; genus Sphingomonas. The sequence continues at coordinate 26,628 of MSXR01000001.1, forward strand.
CCGCGGGAGAATTGCAGATAGGTCGAATAACTGTCGGTCGCGACCGCGGTTTGCAGCAGGTGCATCAGCGGTGCCGAATAGGCATGGGTCTCGCTGCCCAGCCGCTGGCGGTAAAATCCGCCGATCGGCAGCGTCGTCACCGGGCTGTCAAACGCGGCATCGTGGCGCAACATCGCGCTTAGATGGAGTGAGGCATAGCCTTCGCCCGATATCTTGGCGGGCATGCCGGGGAACAGATCATTCACCAGGCTGCGCGACAGGCCGACGGCTTCGAAATTATAGCCGCCGCGATAGCTGGAGATCACCGCGATCCCCATTTTCGACATGATCTTCAAAATGCCTTCATCAATCGCGGTCTGATGCCGCTTCAGGCAGTCGGCAAGGCTCAGATCACCAAACAACCCGCGTGCGTGCCGATCCGCAATTGCCGCTTCGGCCAGATAGGCGTTTACAGTGGTGGCGCCCACGCCGATCAGCACGGCATAATAATGCGTGTCCAGGCATTCGGCGGTGCGGATGTTGACGCTGGCATAGGATCGCAACCCCTTGCGCACCAGATGCGTGTGCACGGCGGCTGCCGCCAGCACCCCGGCAATCGCCACGCGGCCCGGCCCGACATTTTCGTCGGAAAGGAACAGGTCGCTATGCCCCATCCGCACGGCTTCCTCTGCCTGTTGGCGGATGCGCTGGATGGCGGTGCGCAGCGTTTCTGCCCCGCCGCCTGTTTCAAACGTGCAATCAATGTCCGCCGATTGCGCGCCGAAATGCGCCTTTAGCCGATCCCAATTGGCGCAGGTGAGCACTGGCGAATCGAGCACCAGCACCGCGCTTTCGGCCCCGGCGGGATCAAGAATGTTGGCAAGGTTCCCAAAGCGCGTCTTCAGGGTCATCACCTGGCGTTCCCGCAAAGGGTCGATTGGCGGGTTGGTGACCTGGCTGAAATTCTGCCGGAAAAACTGGCTGATCAAGCGTGGCTTGTCGGAGATGACGGCCAGGGGCGTATCATCGCCCATTGATCCGATTGCTTCCTTGGCACCCTCCACCATCGGCGCCAAAATCAGCTCCATATCCTCCATCGTCTGCCCGGCCGCGATCTGGCGACGGATCAGCTCGGCGCGCGGATAGCTGTGCACCGGTGCGCCCGGCACCACCGGCAGATCGTCGAGCCCGATGAACTTGCCGATCATGCTGGCATAATCGACCTCATTGGCGATCCGGTCCTTTACCGCACGATCGTTCAACACCAGGCCTTCGTCGAGGTCGATGGCGATCATCTGGCCCGGCCCCAGCCGGCCCTTTTCGATAATCGTCGTTTCCGGCACCACGACCATGCCGCTTTCCGAACCGACGATCAGCAAGCCGTCATCGGTACGGGTATAGCGAAGCGGGCGGAGCGCGTTGCGGTCCATACCCGCAACGGCCCAGCGGCCATCGGTCATCGCAAGGGCGGCGGGTCCATCCCAGGGCTCCATCACGCTGGCGAGATATTCGTACATGGCCAGATGCGCAGGCGGCATTTCGCTGTTCGCCTGCCAGGCTTCGGGCACCAGCATCAGCTTGGCGGTGGGCGCATCGCGGCCCGACCGGCAAATCGCCTCAAACGTGGCATCCAGTGCGGCCGTATCACTGGCACCTGCGGGAATAACGGGCTTGATGTCCTCCGAATGCTCGCCAAACGCCAGGCTCGCCATCTTGATCTCGTGGCTCAGCATCCAGTTTTTGTTGCCGCGGATCGTGTTGATCTCGCCATTATGGGCCAGGCAGCGGAACGGCTGGGCCAGCCACCATTGCGGGAAAGTGTTGGTCGAATAACGCTGGTGGAAAATCGCCACCCGGCTTTCAAAGCGCAGATCGCGCAAATCGGGATAGAATACCGACAGGCTCTCCGCCAGAAACAGCCCCTTGTAGATGATCGACCGGCAGCTGAGCGAACAGATGTAAAAGCCCTGGATTTGGGCAGCGATGATCCGCTTTTCGATCCGGCGGCGGACAAGATACAGGTTCTTTTCAAACTCGGCGGCGGTTTGCTGATCGGGCATCGGCCCGGCGATCATGATCTGCTCAATCTCGGGGCGGGTTGCCTGCGCCTTTGGGCCGATTACCGACACATCAACCGGCACCTGCCGCCAGCCGTAAATGGTATAGCCTTCCTCGATGATCGCGCTTTCCACGATCGTCCGGCACGCCTCCTGCGCAGATAAATCGGTGCGCGGCAGGAATATCATGCCCACCGCCAACCGGTTCGGCATTGGCCGGTGGCCTGATAGCGCCACGGCATCTTCAAAAAACGCGGTCGGCAAATCGACATGCAGCCCGGCACCGTCGCCCGTCTTGCCATCGGCGTCCACAGCACCCCGGTGCCACACCGCCTTCAGCGCATCGATCGCCGATTGGACGACGCGGCGATTGGGCTTGCCATCGGTCGCCGCGACCAGGCCGACACCGCACGCGTCGGATTCCATATCGGGGCGGTACATGCCGTGTTCGGCAATGCGGGCGCGTTCGGATTGAGTGGTCATATATCGGTTCCGTGGACGGTAGCAGCGATTTGTGCGGTGATCATGCGGCCTGCCTTTGCGCAGTCGCCTTGGCCTTCAACCATGCGTGCATCCGCTCACTCACATCGCGGGCATCGCGGATCGCCCAGACGACCAGGCTTGCGCCACGCACAATGTCGCCAGCGGCAAATACGCCGTCCAAATTGGTCATCATCGTCTTGCTGTCGGTGCGGATCGTCCCCCAGCGGGTGACCCCCAGCGTCGGCGCGCCGAACAGTACGGGCAGCGGCTCTGCATCAAAACCCAGCGCTTTGATCACCAGTGTGGCGGGCAGGGTCATGTCGCTTCCGGGCTCCGCCTCAGGCGAGCGACGCCCGCTGGAATCGGGCGCGCCGAGCCGCATCCGGCTGGTCCGCACAGCATTCACGCTATCCCCTGCGTCAAAGCCTTGCGGGGCGGCAAGCCAGACGAACTCAACACCCTCTTCCTCGGCATTGGCGACTTCGCGCTGCGATCCCGGCATGTTCGCCCGGTCGCGCCGGTACAGGCATTTGACCGATGCTGCCCCCTGACGAACGGCAGTGCGCACGCAATCCATTGCGGTATCGCCGCCGCCGATCACCACGACATGTTTGCCCGCTGCGTTCAGCGCGCCGCTATCGAACGCCGGCACAGCATCGCCAAATCCCTTGCGGTTCGATGCGATCAGATAATCCAACGCCTCGACGATCCCGTCGGTGCCAACGCCGGGTGCCTTGATCTCGCGCGCCTTGTACACGCCCGTCGCGATCAGCACCGCATCATGGCGTGCGCGCAGATCGTCCAGGCTGGCATCACGCCCCACCTCAAAATTCTGCTGAAATATGATCCCGGCGGTGGCCAGCCGGTCAATGCGGCGCATCACCACGGGTTTTTCCAGCTTGAAACCAGGAATCCCATAGGTCAGCAGCCCGCCCGCACGGTCATGCCGGTCATAGATCGTCACGTCATACCCCAGCGCGCGCAGATATTCCGCCGTGCTTAACCCCGCCGGGCCGGAGCCGATAATGCCCACCGATTGGCCGCGCGCGGGGCCGGGCACCAGCGGCTCCACCCAGCCATTGTCCCAGGCGGTGTCGGTGATGAACTTTTCCACCGCACCAATGGTGACCGCGCCGTGCCCCGAAAATTCGATCACGCAATTACCCTCGCACAACCGGTCCTGCGGGCAGATGCGACCGCAAATCTCGGGCATGGTCGAGGTCGAGTTGCTCAGTTCATACGCCTCGCGCAGCCGCCCCTCTGCCGTCAGCCGCAGCCAATCGGGGATGTGGTTGTGCAGCGGGCAATGCACCGCGCAATAGGGAACGCCGCATTGTGAACAGCGCCCCGCCTGCTCCTCACCATCGGGGGCGGCATAGCGGCTGGCGATTTCCTGAAAATCCTCGGCACGCAAACCGGGCGCGCGCTTGGTGGGATAGGCCTGGCCCGTCCCGACAAATTGCAGCATTGTTTCACCAGCCATCGCGTATCCCCGATAATCAGGGGTCGATTACGCCAGAGAAACTGCCGAGTCACGCATTTTTGCGTTATTGGGACAGTAGTGATTACCTAATAACCGGGCAATCTGGACGAAGGGTGCAGAATGCAGGATAATTTGCGCTCGTGATATGGCCGATCCGGGCCTATTTGCTCATCAGCCAGATCAGCGCTGTGCTGCCCGCGACGATTCGGTACCAGGCAAATGGCCCAAACCCATATTTGCTGACGATGCCGACGAACCAGCGCACCACCAGCAACGCCACCACAAACGCCACCACAAAACCAATCGCAATCCCGGTCAACCCAATGCTGTTGGCGGCCTGCAGATCATCATGGTGGCGGATCAATTCCAGCGTCGTTGCGCCCAGCATCGTCGGGACAGCGAGGAAAAAGCTGAATTCCGCTGCCGTCCGCCGATCAACCCCCAGCGACAATGCGCCCATGATCGTCGCCCCTGACCGGCTGACCCCGGGCACCATCGCCAGGCACTGCATCAGGCCAATGCCGATCGCCGTCTTCACCGGCACATCGGCGATTCCTGTGGTGGTGCCCGGCTTGATCAGCCGTTCGATGATCAGGATCGCGACGCCGCCGACAATCAGGGCCACTGCAACAACGATGGGTTGGAGCAACAGCGCCTCGATCTGCTTCAGGAACAGCAACCCCACGACCACAGCGGGAATGAACGCGATCAGCAGATTGCGGACAAACCTTACCGAAACCGGATTAAACCGCACCAATCCGACCAAAACGGCCCAAAAAGTGCGCCAATACAGCACGACAACCGCCAAAATCGACCCAAGTTGGATGACAATGTTGAACAATTGCCAGCGCTGATCATCATACCCCAGCAGCGCTCCGGCCAGAATCAGGTGCCCGGTTGATGACACCGGCAAAAATTCCGTAATCCCCTCAACAATCGCAAGCAGGATGATTGATAACAGGTCGGACACGCTTCCCCCTTTGGCGGCGGCCAAGGCAATTGCCCAGCCAAGCGGCCTTCCTAGACCGGTTCAGGCAGTGGCGTCGCTCGAAAAACGTCCCTGGCGACGATACTGGACCAGCCAGCTCGGCGCGACGCTGACCAGCGGAGTCGGCTGAATCCCGAATGCCGCAATCGACTCTGCGGCTGCGCTGACGATGTTATCGCTTTGCAGCATCCGCCATTGATCGCGGGTAATCGGCGCGCCGGGCATGAACCCGAACGACGCAATCATCGACCCGACCGCATCCGGCAGATCAATGATCGCAGCGTTCCTGCCGATCGCCCTGGCAATCCAGCGGACCAGCTCGCCCATTGAAATAACGTCCGGCCCGCCAAGCTCAAACGTCTTGCCACCAAAGCCCGCCGGATCGGCCAGGCTGGCAACCACTGCACTGGCAACATCGGCAACATAAATGGGCTGAAACCGGGTGGCGGCGCGCAACACAGGTACGGCGGGGGCAGCAACGATCAACCCCGCAAAGCGATTGACGAACTGGTCCTCGCGCCCGAACACGATGGATGGGCGCAAAATGGTCGCGCCGGGAAACGCGGCGCGCACTGCGGACTCGCCTTCACCCTTGGTGCGGCCATAATCCGAAGCCGATTGCGCATCCGCACCAATCGCCGATAGGTGAACGAGTGCAGTCGCCCCGGCAGCTTTTGCCGCTTCTGCTACGTGGCGCGCGCCCTCTGCCTGAAACGCCTTGAAATCACCCTTCAAGATGCCGACCAGGTTGACCACCCCGTCGCTATTCTGCAGCGCGCGGGCAAGCGATTCGGGCTTGCGCACATCCGCCGCCACAAACTGCGTCTGGCCCAGCGCGCCCAGCGGCCGCAAAAATTCCGCACCACGCACATCGCGTTGGGCAATACGCACCCTGGCGCCCATCGCCAGCAGTGATTGCGCCACATAGCGACCCAGAAATCCTCCGCCGCCAACCAGCGTTATGAGCTTGTCCTTCATCGCTGCTCCGCCCTTCATATCGTTGATCGCCGCGCCCGCCGCTTTTCGCCGCCGACACTGCGCTCCATGCCGGGGGCGCGGGCAAACGGCAAGGCTGACCGAAAGTCTGTAACCCGTGATTGACAACCCCGCCCAGCGTCCCCTAGAGCGCCCGACCTACCTGATGTTGAAGTCTCTGGGGCCCAGATGGCGGAATTGGTAGACGCACCAGCTTCAGGTGCTGGCGCTCGCAAGGGCGTGGAGGTTCGAGTCCTCTTCTGGGCACCACTTCCGGTCAAAACTGGGCACCGCGCCGCAAGCCGCTGGATCGCCCTTCTGAGCGGCGTTTTCGAGCGCAGCCCTTGACCCCGCTATCACGATTTCATTGTCGTTGACTGTGACGCTAGAGACTAGCAAGCGCACATAGGCGCGGCGCATTGCGCTATTCTCGGCCGCAATACTTGCGCGAAGAGCCTGCCCGAAACGTTGGACGGCTTCATCGGTGATTTGGTTCGATGCGCTGCCAAGCTGGCCGGCAAGACTGCGCTCAGTCTCGGAGAGAGCGGCGATGGAGGCGTTTGCCTCAGCCAATGTCGCCGCGAAGATCGGGTCGCGAACGCTCATCATGCCTTCCTGGACGATCTCCAATAGCCGTCGGAGTCGTGTCTCTGCCCCAATGCGTTCGCGACGAACTCGGTCGAGGTCCTTCTCGCGACGTTGTCGCGCCTCATCCGATCGATCGAGGACTTCTGCGAGGAGCAGGCGAAGCCGGTCGGGCGCAAGCACGCGATGGAGCAGGCCGTCGAGGACGAGCGAGTCTAGTGCGTCTTCGCGGATCGACTTGCTGCGACAGATGTCGGCACCCGCCGTCGCTTTGCTATTGCAGACATAGTAGCGGTATTGTCCACCCTTGCCGCTGCGGATCACCATGCCGGCATTACAGCCAGCATGGCCACACTTCGCCAGCCCGCCGAGCAGAACCGGAGAATTCGTAGTGCGTGGCGCCGTGACGCGCGGCGCTGCCTTCGCGCGTATCGCGGCGACGCGCGCCATGACATCCGGCTCGATGATCTTGGGACATGCGACGACGATCTCGTCGGCGAAGTTCGGCACCACACCTCGATCGTCACGGGTCCGGTCCCGGTATGACCCCGCATAATGCTCTCGGGTGAGGATCCCATCGACATTGCTGTTGTGGAACTTGCGCCCGCGCAGCGTGTAGCCGTTGTCGTTGAGATATTTGGCGATCGCGCGGGTGCCCATTGGCTGACCGGTGAGCCCGACACATGCCAGGTGCACGATGAGCCGAACGACCACCGCCTCACCTTCATGCACGGCCAGCTTTTTGCGCTCCTTACGCCCGTCGACGCTCGCCACATAGGCTGTGTAGCCGAATGGCACCACGCCGCCGTTCCAATTTCCGGCGCGGGCGTTGCCGCGACGGTCGCGGCAGGTAAACGTCGCCGCGTCGTTGGCGTATTTCTCGTTCATGACCGCGATGAACCCGCGCATCATCTTGCTGTTGGGATCGTCGCCCATGCCTTCGGTGACCGAGATCAACCTTACCCCCGCCTCGGTGAGCTTGTGCTCTGCGGTAACCTGCGTGAGGAGACGCCGCGTGAAGCGGTTCAACGCATAAACGACGACGACATGAGCAGGACGAGACGGTGAGGTCGCCAATGCGATCATGCGGTCGAACTGCTTGCGCTGCAGCTTTCGCCCAGAGACGTTCAACTCTTCGAACACCTCGGCGACCGCGATTCCGTCGCGTTCACACAGCGCGCGGCAGGCAGCCTCCTGTGCTGCACTGGAGGCGTTGTTCCCGCCTTCGTCGTCGTTGCTCACCCGGAGATAAATGAAGGCGCGTCGCGTGTCGGTCATGGTTGGTCATTTTCTCGTCGTTTCGGGCTCACCCTCGAGCAGGCTCGCGAGCGTTTCATTGAGGTGTTGCAGGATCAGGTCGGCTTCGCCCGGCAAAATCGGGAGGGTTTCAACGATGTTTGTGTGCACAACCTGCCGCGATCCTGAGCACGGACGTGTGACCGACCCCCCGTTCGAAGGCCCTGTCGGTGGATCGTTTTCGCATCGCTCCCGGCTCATTCGGCCGGCATCTCACGGGCTGCGCGCTACGAGCTTGGGACATTCTGAAAGATTTCTGGGGGTGAGCTTGGGGCGAGTGATCCAAGTGGGATCTGAACAAAGAAAGGCTTATGTCATGCTCGCTTCACCCTCGCCGCTATTTGCCTCTTTATCGTTTATCGCCTGGTGCCAGTCCTGTGTACGAGTTTTGTAGCGATAATTGCGACGATGATCGGCGTCGTGCTCGCCCGACGCACTCGTCTGCTCGAACGCCTCATTTTGACGATGTCCTGCGACCGTGCAGGGACGTACCGCAAACTGACACGAGCAGAACGTCGCGCAATGGCGGCGAAGCTCAGCATTGCCCTGACAAGGACCGAACTTCGGAGCCTGTTTCCGACCTGGGCAGATCGTGCCGACCACATTGCCAAGATGATCAGGATTTGAACCGCGCACGATCGGAACTAGGTTCAGGACCCGTTAAATTGCTTGCATGAGGAGCAAGGTGTTGATTCAATGGCGGGGTCGAGGAGGCGCTGCCAATGTCGGAACTGTGGTTGCTAAGCGAGGCGCAGATGCGCCGGATTGAGCCGTATTTCCCCTTGTCGCATGGGATCCCGAGAGTGGATGACCGGCGTATCGTGTCGGGGATCATCTACGTGATCCGGGGCGGCTTGATGTGGCGCGACGCGCCCAAGGCGTATGGACCGCACAAGACGATCTACAACCGGTTCATCCGCTGGAGCCGACTGGGGGTCTTCAACCGCATCTTCGCCGAGCTGGCGGCAAAAGCAGGCGAGCCCGATACGATCATGATCGACGCGACCCACCTGAAGGCGCATCGGACGGCGGCCAGCCTCTTAAAAGGGGGGCTCTTCCCAGACGTATCGGGCGCACCAAAGGCGGCTTGAACTCCAAGCTCCACGCGGTCTGCGACGATCTGGGCCGACCGCTCGTCCTGCTGCTGAGCGAGGGGCAGATGAGCGACTACAAAGGAGCCGCCCTCATGATCGACGCCTTGCCGCGAGCAAGGCACCTGATCGGCGACAGGGGCTATGATGCAGATTGGTTCCGTCATGCTCTCGCCGAGCGTGGAACCGCCGCCTGCATCCCGTCGAAGCGTAACCGCAAAATCGCCATCCCGCACGACGCCACCCTCTACCGCCAGCGCCACAAGGTCGAGATCATGTTCGGACGGCTTAAGGACTGGCGGCGCATCCACACCCGCTACGACCGATGCGCGCACACCTTCATGTCCGCCATCTGCATCGCCGCAACCCTCATCTTCTGGTTGCCTCAATGAGTCCTGAGCCTAGCTCGTCGGATCGTTCGGGAGTGCGAGCGCTGCCTCGCGACCATCACATTGCATCACCGGTTCGGCCTCGTCATCCTCCCAGGTAATAATGCGCAGCTCGCGACAGAACGCGCGGAGGCGTTTCGGCGTGCGATACCACATCGCTTTGGGACAGGTTCCGCAAGCGGGCATCGGATCGAGCGGCTGACCGGCGCCGAGCGTCGGACCTGCCATGCCTTCGGGAAATTCATGCATTGTCTATGTCTCCAAGGCCCGCGAACGAGTGTTGCAGCCCTGTCAAAAGTTGAGGTGAATTTTGGCGCTGCCGATCCGAGGTGCGAAGCAAAAGCCGGAAGCGCCAAAATCACCATCGATTCTTCGAAGCCCGGTACTCGTTCAGAGGCTCATCAGATTGGGCATCTCGGCGAATGGCCGGCATATGGCGGTACGATGGACATCATGGGAAGGCCGAGCAGCGCAAGAATACGCACTATGGCTCGGACGCATGTTGAACGAGCCAACGCGAATCTCCTGGATAGAGGGCCGCGAACGTTGCGGCGGTAGCCACCAAGAGCCCCGCACAAGCTTAGCAAAAAGCATCTTTTGTTCGCTTGTGGCTCCAAATATGACGACCATAACGCTCTGCATGGTTGGTTCCGATGTTCCATTCTCCTTGGAAAATCGGGGGCGCCCTTCAAGGAAATAGACGTCTGCGTCCTTGGCCAAGACATGGTGGAATAATTTGGTATCGGTCTTGGCAGGTACGAGACATACTACGGTCGTTGCTCTGCCGCTCAGCCACTCCCAATGCGCTTTCTCAATCCATTTTTTGGCGGCCGACCAAGGTGGATTGACAAACACCAACTTCGCCCGCCAGCCTCGGGTGAGTCCGTTTTGCCCTTTGCGAATATCGAAATAGGCTCTCGCCCTCACCGCACTCGCCGGATGCCAGCAGGGATCAATGCCAATTTCGCCAAAACTATTCTCGACTGCGCGGACGAACTCTGGTGGCGTGAAGCGATTGTCGCTCTCTTTGAGCGCAGGCACGGCTTTACGAATCGATTTTTGACCACTTGCGGCCATGCGGGTCTCCTCTTGGCGTGATGTGAAGAGACCTCGGCACCTGACAGCCCGGTCGGATCCATTACTGGATCAACTACCTCCCTGGTCTGGGTAGGCATGCTAACTGCGTCGACGACAACTAGCGTATAGCGAGTCAGGTATTCTCACCTTTATTGTCCAATTAGCCGTTCCCTTCACAAGGGGTCGACGACCTCGGGACTCAGCGGTTACCCACAATAATATAAATATGATTCATCGTCAGAGCTGTCAACTGCTTTTAACGGGTAGGGGATCGAGGCATTGTTCCGCGAGACGGGTAGCTTGCTGACTTCGACAGTGATCGGCTGGCTTCCGCGATGGGACCGCCACGGAGTCAGTTACTTTGTTTCTTTGACCCATTTGCGGTCGTCGAGAGCGTCATCCCGGCTTCTTAACTTCAGACGTTCGTTCATCGACCCCGTGGCGGATGCTATGCGGCCTAGTGTCGCAGTAAAGCGGCGGCCGCGTCGTTCTCAAAAGCAGACATCCCTCTCACCGAACTCAAGGATCCGCCGACTTCGGCCACGCGAATTGATCATGCGCCGCGTTCGCTCCCAGGTGAACGATAGCATTCGGGCATTAACTCGATGCGACAATCCTATTCCCGTTTGCGGGCGCGATCGTGGACAAGGCGATCGTCACGGCGACACCCCCGCCGCAACGGAGATTGACCCATGTTCGCTCGTCCTATCCTTTTCGCCCTCGCCTTGGCGCTCACTGGCACCGCCGCCGAGGCGGGGCAAACTGCCTCCACATCACACGCCCCTACCGTCAAGGCAGAAGGCGTGGTTCGTATCCGCAGCAGCCACGGCTTTGACGAAACGGTGGATCGCCTGAAAGCCGCGATCGCCGCCAAGGGCGTGCGCTTTTTCGATGCACTCGACCAGCAAGCGCTCGGCAAGGAAGCCAATCTGACAATCGGCAAGTCGGTGATTGTGCGCTTTGGCAATCCGCCGCTTGGGGTGCAATTCCTTCAGGCGAACCGCTATGCGGGTCTCGATTGGCCGGTGCGGATGCTAGTGGTCGAAGAGGCCGACGGCAGCGTCTGGCTGGCTTGGACCGATTTCGGGTTCATGGCGAAACGCTATGGCATCACCACGCAGGACGCGCAGTTCAAGATGGCGGCCGAAGTCGCCGGCGCAATTGCCGCCGATGCTGCCAACTGAGCGATGCCAATGTCGGTCGCGCTCCTGAGTTTTGCCTTTCTGGTCGCCGCGGTGTGCGCGGCGATCATGGGCTATGCGATTCAGCGCGGCGCGACATGTATGGTCGCGGCGGTCGATGAGGTTCTCACGAAACGGACCGCCTGGCGATTTCTCGGCCTGGCTGAGGCCGCAGTGTGGGTCGCGGGCGGCGTACTGCTGTGGCGCTTGCTGGGCGGCCACGAGACGCTCCCAATCGGCTATCCAGCGACGATCGCGACAGTTGCGGGCGGCCTACTGCTCGGCCTCGGCGCATTTGTCACCCGCGCGTGCGTGTTCGGGGCAATTGCCAAGTTTGGCTCGGGCGAATGGGCTTATCTGCTCACGCCGATCGGTTTCTATCTAGGCTGCCTTACCATATGGCCGCTGATTGGCAGCTTTCCCGCAATGCACGTGGCATCACCCTTGTTCGACGCGGGCTGGCTGCTGATACCATTCGCTGTTTTCGTGGCCTGGCGCGGCGTGGAAGCGATCCGCGCTGGTCGCGCCCGGATGCTCGCCGCCCATGTCTGGACGCCACACCGCGCAACGGCGGTGATCGGCATTGTCTTTGCGATCTCGCTGATCGCGATCGGGCCCTGGGCCTACACCTATGCGCTGCTTTCGCTTGCGCAGGGCAAGACCGACGGCGTGATCGTCAAGCTCGTACTTCTGTTCATGCTGTTCGCAGGCGCGCTGGTTGGCGGCTGGACCGCAGGGCGGCTAAAGCTGCGCGCGCCAACGCTCGAAACGGTGATCCGCTGCCTAGGCGGCGGTGTGCTGATGGGTTGGGGAAGCCTACTTATTCCCGGCGGCAATGATGAACTGCTGCTGGTCGGTATCCCGTTGTTGCAACCCTATGCCGGGGTGGCCGTCGCGAGCATGGCCGTCGCGATCGCGCTGGGCCTGGTGGTCGAGCGGCGGATCGTCGCGCGCTAGTCAGCCTTCGCGCTTACTGCTAGACGGCAGCGGCCTGCCCGGGGAGGGGGCCGCATCTCATGGAAATGCAACAGGTCCGCTATTTCTTGTCGGTCGCGCGCGTGCTCAACTTCACGCGTGCCGCCGAGGAATGTAACGTGACGCAGCCTGCATTGACGCGCGCGATCAAGCAGTTGGAGGATGAGCTCGGCGGCGACCTGATCCGCCGCGAGGGTCGAAATACCCACCTGACCGATCTTGGCAATCGAATGCAGCCTTTTCTTCAGCAATGCTACGAAAGTGCGCAGACCGCGAAATTGCTCGCGACCAAGATCAAGAAGGGTGAAGTGCCGACCCTGTCACTGGCGGTGTCACGGACGCTCGACCTGGTGCATTTGATGCGGCCGTTGAGCGAAATGCACCGGAGCTTTCCAGGGCTTCAGCTGAAGCTGCGACGCGGCACAGGGGCGCAGATTGCGGCGATGCTAAAGAACGGAGAGGTCGATCTGGCCGTGGGCGGGCCGATGGGTGAAAGCTGGGACCGGCTGGAGACTTGGCCGATGTTCAGCGAAGCCTTTGACCTTGTTGTTGGCGTCGACCATCCACTGGCGATGCACAATGCGATCGACCTCGACGTCGAGTTGATCCGCGATACGCGGTTTCTAATCCACGCTGGCAGCGATTTGGCCGAGTTCGAAACCGAACGGCTCGATGCGGCAGGCATCTCGCTCGATCATGCGCATGAAGTCGATTCGGATCGTGATCTCGAAGCCTTGGTCGTCGCTGAATTTGGTGTCGCGATCATGCCGGCGAGTGCGATGAATTCGTCACGGGTTCGTCACCTCGCCTGTTCGGCGCTCGATTTGCGGCGGACAGTTGCCATCTATTCGGTGGCGGGACGCGCACGTGGGCGCGAAGCATCGGCACTGCTCAATCTGGTTCGGTCGGCGGACTGGTCGCGCGCCTTAAGCGCTCACCAGCTTGACAGCGTCGAGTAGCGCATCGAGCTCCATCCGGCGGCGATAATCGGGGTCGACATGGCGAGCGGCAATGATGCCGTCCTGGCCGACGACGAACACGGCGGGAACCGGCAGCACCCAGGGCGTGCCGCCGATCATGCCTGACATGGCTTCGTCGACCCAGATCGCGAGGTTGATCGACAACGCATAGCCGCCGCCGACATCGGTCAGGAAAGGGAATTCGGCCCCAGCCTCGGCCCGCAACATGCGCGTATATTGCTGGACCTCGGACGAGATCGCGACGATCTGCGCCGGCTTTGCCTCTCGTTCGATTTCGGCGAGGCCGACCATGTTTAGCCGACAATAGTGGCACCAATGGCCGCGATGAAATGCAAGCACCGCTGGCCCCCGATCCAGCAACGAATGCAGCGTGACAAGCCGCCCTTCATGGCTGGGCAGGCAGAAATCGGGCATGACATCACCGACCATCGGCGCCGTGCTCCCCGCCTGTGCCGCCTCCAGTCGGCTGACAAAGGCATCGACCGCAATGGCATAGTCGGGTCCCTTTGTGCGGACACAGTCAGCGACATATTTCAGCCGCTCGCCCAGCGTAAGATTGCGATCACGCACTTCCTGGAAGGCATCTTCGAGTGCTGCGACGAGCGGATGCGTCATCAATTGATCCCCACGAAACTTCGTATCACACGCTGGCCGCGAGTGGTTAGAGCGCCGGTCATTTCGCGGCGGCGGTCTCGATTATTTCACCGGCGCATGCTTCGTGCAGGACGAAGCCTTCGCTCGGATCGACTTCGGCACGCCAGGGCGCTTTTTCGAGCGTCTCCGAGGTGTGGCGATAGCCCGCCTCCCAACGCTGACGAATACCATCTGCGCTAAAATCGACGTCCTTGGCATGATCTTCATAATCGAGCGCTGGCGCAAGCAAACGGATGACGTGCATCTGTGTCGTGCAGCCATAGCCGGTCAGGCCGCGCTGCTTGAGACCGGCCAATGCCTCTGCCGGGATCAGTGCGGTCAGTTCGGCGATGATGTGGCGCATCTTGTGCAACTGGCGCTGTCGTTTGATGTGCGACGCCGCACGGCTCGAATACTGCACGTCCTTCTGGCGGTTCATTACTTCCCAGATGGTCTCTGGCTCCTTGCCATGCGGGTTCCACAGATGAACGGCAAAGACCATCCCGTTCTTGCGGGGATTATCATCGAAAACGACTTCGACTGGCGTGTTCGACAGGATTCCGCCGTCCCAATAGAGCTGGTCGTCGATCCGTACCGCCGGAAAGGCAGGGGGCAGCGCGCCTGATGCCATGATGTGGCGCAGATCGATGGTTTGATCGCGGCTGTCGAAATAGGTCATTTCGCTGGTCTGGACATTCGATGCGCCAACGGTCAGCCGCATTGGACCGTTGTTGATCTGGTCGAAATCGACAAGTTCGGTCAGAGTCTCGGCGAGCGGGGCTACCGAATAGTAACCGGCACCCTCTGCACCGAGTGGCGCGTGCGAACTGACGAAGGCCGCCGAATTGGGACGAAAGAACGACGGAATCCCGGTGGTCACTGCCATCATGTTGCGGGCGGCCGCGGGAAACCAGCTGGGAAGCGGCATGCCCATGAAGCGATCGCTTTCGACACGCTTCCAGAATTCACGCAGGCGATTAAGGCCATCCTTGGCAGGCCCTCCCGCGATCAGTGCCGCATTGATCGCGCCGATCGATGTGCCGACCACCCAGTCGGGTTCAATGCCGGCTTCGGCGAGCGCCTGATACACGCCGATCTGATATGCACCCAGCGCACCGCCGCCTTGCAAGACTAGTGCGATCTGGCCGTAACTCGAAATCTCTTCGTGAAGGGTTTTCATGGCAGTCTTTCCTATTCAGCAGGTTGAAGCGATGGGCGCACACGGACATCGACGGGAATGTCGCCAGTGATGATCCGCGCGTGGCGGGCATATGTCAGGTAGTTCCAGAACAGACTGGCCCCGACGGCAAAGCGGTTTCGAAAGCCAACCAGAAAATAGACATGCGCGACCGACCACAGCACCCAGGCCGAAAATCCGGTTACGTGCAGCCGCCCGAAATCGATCACTGCACGCTTGCGGCCGATGGTGGCCAGATTGCCAAAGTGACGGTAACGAAAGGGCTTGCAGGGCTTGCTGTCGAGCGACGCAAGAATCATGCGCGCGACATGCTGGCCCTGCTGTTTTGCAACGGGGGCAATTCCGGGCAGTGGCCTTCCGTCGGGCCCATTACACGAAGCAGTATCGCCGATTACGAAGATGTTCTCGCAGTCGGGCATCCTGAGGTCGGACCCGATGACGGTGCGGCCGGCAGGGTCACTCCCGGCTCCAAGCCACTCGGCTGCCGGCGACGCGCGCACGCCTGCCGCCCAGACTGCGCAGTGGGTAGGAATAGCCTCGCCGCGGATTTCGACTCGGTCGTGCGCGACATGCGTGACTGGTGCGTTCAGGCGAACCTCGACGCCCAGCTGCTCGATCGCGCGCTTGGCAGCCGTCGACAGCACTTCGGGGAAAGCCGCTAGCAGTCGCGGTCCACCATCAACCAGGATGACACGCGAGCATTTTGGCGTGATGGTCCGAAAATCGCGCGACACCGAACGATGCGCAAGTTCGGCTATCGCGCCGGCCATCTCGACGCCCGTGGGTCCCCCACCAATGACCACGAACGTCAGCAGGGCGTGGCGGCGATCCGGATCGGTCTCGGTTTCAGCTTGTTCGAGCGCGAGCAGAACTTTGCGACGCACGGCGGTTGCGTCTTCGATTGTTTTGATGCCGGGCGCATGCTCGGCCCATTCATCATGGCCGAAATAGCTGTGACGCGCGCCTGTCGCGATGATCAGCCAGTCATAACTGACGGTGCGACCGCTGGCGAGTTCGACGATCTTGCCGAGCTTGTCCACGCCGTCGACCCGTTCGAGCAACACGCGAACTCTGGGCAAGTGTCCGACAATGGCGCGGATCGGCCCTGCGATGTCGGCAGGCGAGAGTGCTGCGGTCGCCACCTGATAGAGCAGCGGCTGGAAAACGTGATGATTGCGCTGGTCAATCAACGTCACGTCGACATCGGCGTGCGCAAGTGCCTTGACAGCAGCGAGGCCGCCAAAGCCCGCGCCGACGATAACGACATGAGGCCGGGGATCTGTCATTTACAGAACCGGTTCCGCGCCAGATCGGCCAGCACACCCGTCTGAATCCGGGGTGGATTCGGCACACTGCGTCGCGATGCGCTTGCAAAAAGGCAGGCTGCTGCGAGGTCGGGGCGAAGGGCAGGACGCGGGTTCATCTCAAATCTCCTCTCAAGGTGTCGGGCTATTGCGCAGTCCAGCCGCCATCGACTGGCAGTGCGGCGCCGGTAATCGAGGCGGCGCCAGGACCGCACAGGAAAACCGCCAGCGCGCCGAGTTCCTCGACCGTGGCGAAGCGTTTGGTTGGCTGTGCTGCGAGCAGTACGTCGCGGATCACTGCTTCACGGTCGATGCCGCGCGCCCGCGCCGTGTCGGCGATCTGGTTCTCCACCAACGGAGTCCATACATAGCCGGGGCAGATCGCGTTACAGGTGACGCCGAACTGCGCGCCCTCAAGGGCAACGGTCTTGGTCAGCCCGAGCACGCCGTGCTTGGCGGCGACATAGGCGCCCTTAAACGGCGATGCGACGAGCGCATGTGCCGAAGCGACATTGATGATGCGACCATAGCCCGACGCTTTCATCGGTGCAAAGGCGGTGCGGATCGTGTGGAATGCCGCCGACAGGTTTAGCGCGATGATCGCGTTCCATTTGTCGACGGGGAAATCCTCGATCGGCGAAACATGCTGGATGCCGGCATTGTTGACGAGGATGTCGACGTGACCGAGTTGAGCAATGCTGCTCTCGATCAGTCCGGCAGCGCCAGCGGCATCGAGCAGGTTTGCGCCATCATAGGCGACGCGCCCGCCATGCATGGCCAAAGCAGCGCACGTCGCTTCGATCGCGGCGGGATCGCCAAGGCCATTGATGACAAGATCGGCGCCGGCTTCAGCCAGTGCGTGCGCGATCCCGAGCCCGATTCCGCTGGTCGATCCGGTAACGACGGCGACACGTCCGGCGAGTGGTTTTGGCGCGGTGGTCGAGGTAGCTGGCGAGTCCATGTCGGGCATCCTTTGTGAGAACGATGTCCTTAAGCTGCCCAACGCGGCGCCCGAATTGAAATGCCGTTTGTGCATGAACTCAATGCGGCAAAGCGATTGGGCGTGAAACGGGTCGCGGCGTAAATCAGTGTAGTGTCAGCAAACCAGCCCTTCGGTTTTCCGGCCGCCATGACCAACCAATTAGGAAGACGATCATGACCAGAACGACCCTTCAAAGCGCTGTGCTTGCGCTGCTCGCAGCAACTACTTTCGCCACGCCCGCTTTTGCCGGTGAATGCCCCGCCAACAAGAGTGCGATCAATGCGCTTACAGGCGCGCCAACTATGCCCAAGGGAGTGACCGACACCGTCATCGGCTCGGTCGATCTCGGCGCCGAAATCAGCGTCGCTGATCGCCAACTCCGCACGCGCCGCCTCGTTGTCCAGCCAGGTGGTATCGTTCCGCTGCACAGCCACAAGGACCGCCCGGCCCTGATCTATACCGTGAGCGGCCAGATTACCGAATATCGCAGCAGCTGCGCGGTGCCGATCCTGCACAAGGCAGGCGACATCGCGCGCGAAGCCGATGGCATTTCGCACTACTGGATCAACCGCGGTAAAACCGCTGCGGTTCTCCTGTCGTCGGACGTCCATCACGGCATGTGAACCCGTGTCACCGTCCCCGCACCCCCGGGGGACGACGACTGTGGCACCCCGCCCTTTCGCCCTTTGGGTGGGGTGCCACACCCACGTCAGCCAAGCCATCCAACCAATAAGACTGAAGATGAAACGACCTCGCCCTCCTCCAGCGCCTCCCTTTTCGCATTGATGATCCTGCCAAGCTGATTTGCCACTCAAGCCATTTCTGTTCGAAGTGCATCGGGCTAGTATAACCAGTGTCGAATGCAGCAGCCGATGGTTGTAGAAGGTAATCCAGTACATCCCCTCGCCCTTGGCCTGCCGCCGTGTGCCGAAGCGCCTGCCGTGGAGCCGTTCGACCTTGAGCGATCCGAACAGGTCTCGGTCACGGGGTTGTCCTAGCAATCAGATTTGCGGCTCATCGAGACTTGCATGTTGAGGTTTGCCAACAGCTTGGCAAAATTCTTGCTGACATATTGGCTACCGCGATCCGAGTGGAAAATGAGGTCTGCGGTCGGCTGACGACGGAACCAGGCCATGCGTAGTGCATCGATTACCAGCGCTCGCGTCATGCGCTGGGCCATCGCAAAGCCGACCAATTTCCGGTTAAACAGATCGATCACAATGGCAAGGTAGAGCCAGCCCTCCTGGAAGCGATAACTGATAAACAAGTATTGGAAGAAGCCATGACCGCTATCCGCGGTATGTACGCAAGTAGAAATCAATGAAGTCTGCGATCAAAGGATGGGCTAATCAGGCGAATCGATATGGAGAACCGTTAGCAATGCGCGCTTTGCTCTCACTGGCTATCGCGTTGCTACGGGTGCCATTCTGGCTGGTGAGCGCGCCTGGCAATCGCCGCCCCCACGAACAGGCCTTTTTTGCACAGATCGCTCGTGGCTGCGGGATTTCGATTTCGCAGCAAGGCGCGCCGTCTCCGAAAGCGGGCACGCTCTTCATCATGAACCATATTAGCTGGGCTGATATTCCGGTAATGATGGCGCTCCTCGACGCTGACTTTGTCGCAAAATCAGAAATGATCGACTGGCCCGTAATTGGTTGGCTCGCGCTACGCTTTGATCCAGTGTTCGTCAGCCGAAATAGCCAGCGTCGGAGCCACGATCAGGTGGATGCCATCCGCGCGCGCCTCAAGGCCGGACGCTCGGTCATCCTTTGTGCGGAGGGCACGACGTCGGATGGCACAACCATTTTGCCGTTTCGCACCAGCCTTTTTGCAGCGGCTGATGCGGCGCAGATCGTTCAGCCGATCATTATTGCCTATCTTACACCAGACGGCGACGCCCTGTCGCCCCATCGTCAGCGCGAGGTGGCATGGATTGATGATGATGCTTTGATTTCTGGTGCGTCGCGGTTCGCGAAAGAAAGAACGCTCGCGCTTGTCGTTTTTCTGCTCCCCGTTGAAAGCGACGGAAATCGCAAGACGTTAGCTGGAACAGTGCGCCAACGTATGTTGGACGCCTATGCCGCCGCGCCAAATCGGCCGAGATAGCGCTCTGAAATCGCTGCGACCGGCATAACGATGAACACGTCTACCGTGTTAAATTGATGATCGATCACTGCGCCGTCACCCACTTGTGCGCCCACGCGGAGATAGGCTTTGATGAGTGGTGGCAGCCTACGCATCGCCTGGCGCGGATCATAACTTCCAAGCGGCAACCGTGCCATGTCGACATACCGATCATCCAGAGCACGCGCACGCAGTTCGGGCGGCGCAACGTGATTGTGCCATAGGTATGACAAAGTATCGGCATGTTCGTCAGGGCATATGCCATGAAAGCTTGCACAGCCGAACAATGTACTGATGCGATGCTGACGCAGATAGGCGGCGATACCGCGCCACAGCAATTGGATCGTTCCCGAATCTCGGTAATCAGGAGCCACGCACGATCGCCCGAGTTCAAGCGTTTCGCCGCCGCGTCCCGAAAAGCAGGCAAGATCGAATTCGCTCGCGCTATAAAATCCTTGGCGCGCTTCAGCAACGCTTTGGCGGAGCAGGCGGTAAGTACCAACAATCTGGGGAATGCCCGATGCACAATCTTCAACCAATAGATGATCGCAAACCGCGTCATACGGATCAATGTCACGCTCATCCCCGCCCAGCGGCCTCGCGCCCATATCGCCGTAGAAGATTGCCCACCTTAAACGCTGCGCCGCTTCTATTTCAGTGGGGCACGATGCCAAGCGAACAGACATCTGGCGAGGTTTGACAGGCAATAAAGCGATGCTCTGCATGATAGGTCTTTCGAATAGTTTTTAAAGATATGCCAAAAGCAAACCGAAGTCTTGCCAACAGGACGGTTCGGCAGTTCCCCAAATCGGGATAGCGAGGTGCCAGTGGTCGCCGGTGACGGGAGCACCGGTAGCCAAGTCTGTGACGCTTATTTGGCGTCGTTGTGGACATCCGACGAATAGAGAAAGGCAATAGCCTTGACATTATTCTTCCACCAATGAGAAATCTCGCCGGCCTCATTGGAAACTTCGCCCGCGCGGTGAACGATGGGGACGAGGCAGTTGGAACGACGTTCAGTCACTGAACCACTTTGTGTCAAATTAGCCGAGGGCGGCCAACATGGCTGTGCATCGGGACGATACCGCCGGTCTGGAGCACAAGTTTGCGAAAACCCAGACTGCAGCTGGCAACATTAATTGCGCTACCCAGATTAACCGTGTTGATAACACAATCGGTAACGGCATCTCGCATCGTCGCAGCACCAGTGAGAAGGTTCTCACCGGTTTGACCCGCAGGCCATGAACTAGCAAAGACGGGGGACGCCGCACCAGTAAGCGCAATGGCAGCGAGAGTAGCAAGGGCATTTTTCATAGTCAGTTCGTTCTGAATGAGACAGTTTCGCGACCCGAGCATTTTTGAGGAAGCCAAAACAAACTCAAGCGGCGTAGCCTCTACCTAAGGGGGCGCTCTCCGCATCACCATTCGATTATTGGCATAGATTTTATGCTCAACGGGCATTTTAGTTTTGCCCACTCGGCCTGCATTAACTGCCCATCGCTTTTGGGAGAATGCACGTGACCGTCAAACCTTCGACACCGGCAACCGATCCAACCAAGAAGAATGCTGAATCTGAGACGCTCAATCCGAACACCCCGATGACGGTACAGACCGAGCAGGCGATCACAATGGCGAAAGCCAGTTTTGAACAGATCGCCGCGAAATCGCGCGAAGCGATGGAGCAAAGCATGAAGACCGTCGGCGTGGTGACTGAAATGACTCGCGGCAATGTCGATGCGTTGCTCGAATCCTCGCGCGCCGCTGCTGGTGGTATGCAGGTCATTGCGCAGGACGTTGCCGATTATGGGAAGCAGACGTTCGAACGGACGACAACTGCAGGCCGAACGATGGCTCTTGCGCGAACTGCGCCGGAGCTGATTCAGCTGCAAAGCGAGTTTGCCCGGACCGAGTTTACCACGGCAATTGCAGAGTATTCGAAGCTGTCTCAGACGATGTTCCAGGCGATAACAGCGATGTTTGAGCCACTGCAGAAACAAGCGATTACGGCGGCCCAGATCAAGGATCTGATGAGAGAATAGCAATAATTCGGACGCCGCCAGCAACAATGCTTCGAAGAGCGCAAATGCTGCGGCGCACTTGGTAATCGATTTAAATTAGGAGATAATCTATGATACGCGTCGCAGTGGTAACCGGAGGTACGCGCGGGATCGGTGAAGCGGTTAGCATCGCATTGCGCGATATCGGCTTCAGCGTTGCTGCAAGTTATGTCGGCGATGTTGAGCGAGCGCGTGCCTTTACGGAGCGCACCGGTATCGACAGCTTCCAGTGGAATGTTGCCGATTATGACGCTTGCCATGCGGCTGTCGATCAAATCACGGCATTATTGGGAGCGGTCGATGTCCTGATCAACAATGCGGGTATTACACGCGATTGCTCGGTACTGAAAATGTCGCGCGATGACTGGTCCGACGTGGTCGACACCAACCTGACCGGCTGCTTCAATATGGTGAAGGCCGTTTTGCCCGCGATGCGCGAGCGCGGTTGGGGCCGGATCGTCAATATAGGCTCGATCAACGGTCAGGCTGGGCAGTTCGGACAGGTCAATTACTCGGCGACTAAGGCCGCCATTCACGGATTCACCAAGGCGCTAGCACAGGAAGGCGCTCGGTTCGGAGTAACCGTAAACACGGTGGCCCCTGGCTATATCAACACCGATATGGTGGCGGCTGTACCGCCCGAACAACTGGCCAAGATCGTTGCGAAAGTGCCCGTCGGCAGGCTCGGCGAAGCGCATGAAATCGCCCGAGTGGTAGCATTTTTGTGCGCTCAAGAGAGTGGATTTATAACAGGATCGACGGTCAGCATAAATGGCGGCCAGCATATGTATTAACGCAGAAACTCCCGCAACGCCGCAATCGCTCGCTGGTGGAGATCATCAGTGTGGAGGTTCGAGGCGAGCGGATGAGATCCGAAGCGGATCATCACAAGGCCGGTCCCCATCTCGATATGCACTCGCTGCCCAAAGACCCCGAGTGCTGCCATGCTACGCTGGGAGTCGTGCGAAACCCACCATTGGCTGCGGTAGGAACCTTGCGAGCGGGTAGCATATTTCGACGCCGCGAACAGTGCGCGGTTGCCACCCTGAGCGATGTTTGCACATGCTGAGGCAGCGATTCCGCGTTCCTCGACCATTAGCAATGCGAGTCGCGCAATATCGCGCGCAGTTGCATTGAGGCCCGAAGCGGCAATGTCATCGCCTGCGGTGTCGACGAGGAAATGGCCATCATCGGCGCACCCCGCCGGGTGCCAGAGGCGGGCCCTGAACAGATTAGCGAGACGTTCGCCACTTGCCCGCGCAATCACCCAGCCGAGCGCATCGGCCACTGGCGTGCGATACGAAAACCCATCCCCGGGCGGATGATCGCGCCGCGCCAACCGCGCCAAAGTTTCACGAGCGCCCCCTTTGGCAACAGCTGGCGTCCAATAGCTTGCCGAATAGAGGTGAACATCGGCATCGGGATTGGCATAATCCTCATCGAACGCGACGCCGTCGGTCATATCGAGCAAGTGGCGGACACTGGCTGCGGCAAACCCCGTACCGATCAGTTCGGGCACGTAAAGTGTTACAGGCGCGTCGGGATCGAGTGTTCCGTCAACAACCAGCATCTCGCCAAGCAACCCAATAAACGATTTGCTGACAGAAAAGGCGTGATGCGGCGTCTGCGCGGTCATGCCGTTGAGGTAACGTTCGTGAATGATCGCGCCCGCGCGCAGAATTAGCATCGCATCCGTAAAAGTGCGGTCTTCAAACTCGGACCAGCTGATGATCTTACCCTCGCCATCATCGAAGCACAGATGATCAAGCGATACGACGTCCTCTGGCAAGTCACGGGGGTTGTCGCTTCGGCGCAATCCCCGCGATGGCACTAGCTCACGCGTATGCTGGAACGCCCAGCGCGAAAAGGGATAAAGCCGCCAATTCGCCCGCGTTACTCGGCGGTCGATCGGAATATCGAGGCCGGGGCCAATCCCGGCGCTGGGCCAATCGAGCAAGGGGGGCAAAATCATCGTGTGGTAGGATAGCGTATCACCAGAGATTGTTCACGCCGCCATTGCGCGATAAATGATCGCCAGCTGTCGGGCTTCACCCCGCGCTTGCGGTTAGCCGCGCTGACCTTGAACAGCAGTGAGAATTGCCCGCACAGCGCGCCCCACGCCTCTAGCAAGGTCGTGCGGCTGTCCCAGATATGCGTCATTTCCGCTCCCGCGCCGTTATATTCGATGATCGCGAAATCTTCCCCGCGTTGGAAAGCCCCGAAATCAGCAAAACGCACATCGAACCGACCGAAATGGAAACCGTCGATCGCGTGGGCAATGGCATCGAACCGGGCACGCATCGCCTCGGTGACATAGGCATTGCCATTGCGGAAAATCGCCCCTTTCGAATGGCTGCCCGAAAAGACCAGTCGCTTGGATTCGCCAATCGTCAAAACGCGGTCAAGTTCATCTTCAAACCGCTTGAGATAAAGCTGCGGTACGAGGCCTGCGCGGGGGTCAGCCAGAATCAATTCGTGCAAGGTTGAACGACCATCTCCGATTACGTGAGGAAAATATTTGAGGGTGAGCGATACAATCTTGCCCTTTTGAGCGCCAGGTTCGCGGACATAGAAGACACCCGCTTCGCCCTCAACATCGATCATTTGTTGAAGCAGAAAAGTTGCGCCTGCCGGAAAAATTTCGAGATAAGCCCACAGCTGAAGGGAGGAACGGATTGGTTGCACCCCAGCGCCACGACAGCCGATATCAGGCTTGGCCACAAGCGGATAATCGAGACCGGCAGCGTCAATCCGCGCCATAATCAACGGCCACTGTACCTTAACGGGCGCGGCCCAGCGGTTAATTGCAACATAGTTGGGCAAATGCCTGCGCTGTGGCCCGCTTAGGCGCGCGAATAGCTTACTTTTCTCTTCCCCAACAAGTCCTGCGGCAGGAAAACCGGGATTGGCGACCAGTGGCAATCGGATGCTGCGGTAGCGGATCATCAGGCCGATAATCCAGAGCCAGATAGGCCCATAGAAAAGCCAGCTTGGCCAGAACTCAAAGTATGAGGCAGCAGGCCCGCCCCCGAAAACGGGCATCGCTGCGCCGCCGATGCAACCTTCAGGCCGCAACACGGTAATCGTCCAAGTTTACAAAAGAAGGCGCGCGACGCACTTGCTCGATG
The DNA here is from genome assembly GCA_002083655.1 of Proteobacteria bacterium ST_bin14. Lineage (GTDB taxonomy): Bacteria > Pseudomonadota > Alphaproteobacteria > Sphingomonadales > Sphingomonadaceae > Sphingomonas. The sequence goes on from MSXR01000001.1 coordinate 51,593, forward strand.
CAGTCAATAAAGATGACTTCGAACAGGTCGCGCTGGACATTGCTGCCACCGATTTCGCCAATTTTGCGGCGAACAGAGGCGATGCTTGAGGCCGCGACGCTAAAATCGTCTCTGGCATGCGCAACAATAGCCTGCGCCAATGCACCTGCCACACGCTCACGCTGCAATGCTTCGCACAGGCACGAAGCCGCCTCGTTACGACCGCTTCTAACAAGCGCGATCAAATAATGGAGATCGATGAAGTCGCTCATCCGGTCACTCAGTCGGTTTTCACCATAAGTCGCGATATCGTTCCAACGCCAACCGGGACACGCTCCTTGCATTTCGAGACGGATCAGCAGCGAAATCGCATTGATCTGATCCTGCACGTGGCCTTTGCGCACGCCCCAGACATGTTCGTCGAAGATCGCAAACGCAGCTCCGCGATTGCCAAGGTCGAGTTCCAACAAGGCAAGATGCCACCAATTGTGCGTCAGCATGAACGAAGAGCAGCGGGCCCAGCTAGGCGCAACGCTGCGCAGAAACGCGCGCGCTTCGATCGGCTGATCCATCGCGATCAGCGCGTGGGCGACAGCATGTTGCGCCCAGGGATCGCAGACCGGATTGAAGTCCAGCGCACGGCGCGCAAAGCGGAGCGCGACTTCAGGATAGCCCGCTTGTTCAAGCGCAAAGGCGTGGAGGCCCAGAGCATAGCCGCTCCGTCCCTCGACTGCGGCGACCATCGCCGACGTCCGCACCATTCCACTTACGTCTCCCGCGCCCAGTTCAAGGATTTGGCATAGCTTGGCGGCGACTAAATCTTGCGGGGTAATTTCGACGACCCGCCGCAGCATCAAAATCGCACCGCGATTATCGCCTTGCCCCCAAGCTGCAATCGCGCTGATCGTATCGGTCTCCCGCTCACTACACATCGGACTTAAACTGAGCGCGGCGGCTATATGGGGCGCTGCCTGAGCTTGGCCCTCGCGGGTCATTTGGGTGAGGTAAAGCGCAGCGGCATAAACCTGCCCAAGGCCACATTCAGCGTCAGCGGCGAGCGCGTCAAGAATGACCCGAGCACCCGATCCATGGCTCACCAATTCATGCGCAAATCCGTGGATCGCGCTCGCGGCGGCGGGGGCAATCGTGGTGATTGGCAGAAAATAATAATCCTCATTCATCTCACTGTCCTCTCTTCTTTTCTAAGGTCAGGCATTCGCCAACGATCTTGTTTGCCGCGATCGCCCGAACAGCAGGGCGCCGCAGCCGATCAATAGTCCCGCGAGTAAGGCGATGATCAGAAACTGCTGTGTGCCGGCCTCACCTGCAAAACGCGCGACCGCGAACAGGCCGCCCGACCAGAACGGGGTGGTCAGGGCGATGATCGCGGCGACAGGGACGAATGGCGCTGCGACCAGCCCGCTCGCCGTATAAACCGGCAGTCGAAACCCAGGCGCAAAGCGCGCCGCAAAGACCAACAGGAGCACTCGCCCAGCAATCCAGCCTTCAGCGCGCTTCACGTCGGCGCGGGCCCGCAATTTTTGCCCGATCCGTGTTTCGCCACCCCAGCGACCAAGCGCATAAAGCGCAAGGTCACCAATCGCTGTCCCGAGGATGACGCCCGTTAAAGCCGCCACGGGATCAGCGCCGGTTCGCGCGACCAAAATACCCGCCGCAATTGTCGCGACATCTTCGACAATGAAGGTTGCGAAAAACAATACCAGTCCAAGCAACAGCGGATGCTGGTTGAGCAAAAAGAGCAGTTCGAGGAGCATTTTACTTGGTTCCGCGAACGCGAGTGATCAGATCTGCGATGACGTCGCGACTCAACCACAGCAAAGCCCCCCCCGATACCCACACACCGCAGGCCAGCGCGAACAATTCGCCGCCGTCGCGCGTTCCGTCACTGTTGAGCACAGAGACACCAAGCGGCGTGAAAAGGTGGAAGAAAATCGCCCCTGAAATTACGCCCATCGCCATCGCGGCACCAATGGGGCGCATTATGCGAAGGGCCGTGGTCAAGCCTGCCAGCAGAAGCGCAGAGGCGATCAGTTCGCCGGTGCCCACAACATATTGCGAGAAAATGCCGGTCGGCGCGAACAGCCCGGGCCAGTCAAGCGAAGCCCCCCAAGCATCAAGCGTCCCGAAAATGTACTGCGTTTCAGGCGAATTGGTGAACTTAAAAAACAACGACTGGATGAAGACGAACGCAATGTAGAGCGTCAGCACTGTCGGTATGTGGCGGCGTATCATGGCATTGTCCCCTCGGTGGTTCCGATGCGAACGTAAATGCCCGACGCGCGGCATGCGTTGAAATCACCTTTCGTTATCGTTTCGATACACCGGCGGGATTGAGGGCGCTGTCAAACCAATGCGGCAGCCAGCGACTGGTGCTGATAGCGGCCGCGAATGAGCCGTAAATCCAGAGCTAAACCTCGCTCCCCGGTCCGCTGTTTCAACTCGTCGCCTGAGGTGATTTCGATGGTGCTGCTGCTGTATGTGCGCTTCCCGCTGTCGCTGCGAAATGTCGAGGATCTGCTATTCGAGCGCGGTATCGATCTATGTCATGAAGCCGCGCGGACGACGCCAGACTCGGTGGTTGATTCAAGGCTTTCTTTTGGAGGCGGGTTTGAACCGGAGCGATTTTAGCGAAGCGGAATGGCGGGTTTTGAGGGACTTGCTGCCGATTGACGCTGCAAACCGGGGGCCTGGGCGGCCGCCCGAAGAGAACGGATTCATTATCAACGGTATATTATAGCGCCTTCGCTGCGGCACACCGGGGCGCGACGTCTCGCCCAAGTATGGAAACTGGAACACGATTTACTGGCAGTTTCGGCGTTGGAACGAGGCCGGGGTCTGGGAGGCCGTATCGGTCACGCTGACCGAGATCATGGCGGACAGCGGCCACTCCAGCATCAACAGCACTTCCGTTCGCACCCACGTCTCGGCAGCGACCGGAAAAGGGGGGCTCATCGACGCGCTTTTGGCCGCTCGTGGGGAGGGTCCACCAGTAATCTTTATTGTCTGGCTGATGCCAGAGGGCGACCGCTCGCCTTCCACCTGACGGTCGGCGAGGCGGCCAATTGCAAGGCAGATGACACGTTGATCGCCCTGCCGGAGCAAGCGCCAAAGGCGCTTCTGGCGAACAAGGGCTATCACGCCGACTTGATTCGAACCGACCTCGCGTGCCGCAACATTCAGGCAGTCATTCCGGGCCGTCATTCCGAGCCGTTCAAACCGCCGGATCAAGATCGAGCATGACCGAGCACCCCACAGGGAACGAAACCACATCAAACCCTTCGTTGGCCGCCTGAAAATCAACCGCCCCATCGCAACAGGCTACGACCAACTCGCCGAAAGCTTCCTCGGCACGGTCTATATCGCCGCCGCCGAATACTGGCTCAAACTTGTCCACGCCGCAAAGCTTAAGGATGATTAACAACCCTGGTTCTGAAAGGCGATTCTTCGAACTCAATTGGCCTTCGTCATTGTTTCGCTGCGCTTGCAAAGATGGAGGGATTTTTGTCGATGGGAGTTGTATGGGTCTGAGCGAAGGCGTGGCGCCCGACGCGCGCGCTCGCCAGCGGCAAATCATGGCCGTGCCAAGAGCGCGCGGCTCAGTCCAGCGGCACGAACCGCAAGGGCAGCCCGTCCTTTGGACGCGGGATCGGCCAAGGTTGCCATTCGCTGCCGCTGCCCTCAGCCAATTCGATCCGGTAACGGCGCAATAGCTGCACCATGAGGATGCGAATCTGCATTGTCGCGAAATGGAGCCCCAGGCACATGTGCGCGCCGCCGCCAAATGGAACCCAGGCATATTTGTGCCGCCCGCGCACCTGATCGGGCGCAAAGCGCATCGGATCGAACTTGGTTGGTTCAGGCCAGATGTCGGGCATCATATGGGTATAGCCGACCCCGATGCTGCAATTTGCCCCCGCCGGAATGTCATAACCGCCAAAGCTGAACGGCTTCAGCGCCCGCCGTGGGAGCGCCGGCACCGGCGGGATCAGCCGCAACGCTTCCTTGAAGGCATAATCGGTGAGTTCGAGCTGATCTAGCTGCCCGTAAGCTAGTCCTGAATCGTCGTTCAACCCCAGCGCAGCGATCTCGGCTCGCAGTTTTTCCTGCCATTCGGGGTTGCGGCCCAGCAACATCACCAGGCTGGTGGCCGATGACGTAATTGTATCATGCGCGGCCATCATCAGGAAATTCATGTGGTCCGCGATCGCCATGTCGGGCAGCGGCTGCCCGTCGTCATCGGTAGCGCGACAGAATTGCGAGAAGAAATCCTGGCCGTCGCCCGCGCGGCGGTTCGGGATTTCGCGCAGGAAGAAATCGACCAGATACTGGCGCGCCTTCACGCCCTTTGCCATCATCGTTCCGGGCAGCGGCACGCGGATCGGCGCGATGCTTGCCTGCACCTCATCGACAAACGCCTGGTTGATCCGGGTGGCTTCGGGTCCAAGGTCCATACCCAAAAAGCTCTCCGCCGCCAGATCGAGCGTCAGTTCCTTGATCGCATCGTAGAACTTGATCGGCTTATTGCCCCAGCCGCTTACTTGCCGAGCGATACCCGTATTCAGCACCTGCGCATAATGGCGCATCGGCTCGGGCTTGAACGCAACCGCCATAACCTTGCGATCGGCGCGATGTTTTTCGAAATCCATCAGCATCAGCCCGCGCGGAAACAGCAGATTGAGCAACGGGCCCCAGCCCTGTTCGGACGAAAAAACCTTGTCGCGATCGAACAGCAGAAGTTCATTCGCGTCGGGGCCAACCATGCTGATCCGCGGCCCGCCAAAGGCATTGTTGCGAAACACCGGGCCATAGGTCGCGATCATCCTCTGCCCGAACCCCTTTGGATCGGCCAGCATGCGAAACGTGTTGCCGACCAACGGTAGCCCATCCTCTCCCGGGATGTTGCAAATCGCGCTTTTCGGTATCTTGGGCAACCAGTGCGGGTTGGCTTTGAAGGTGTGAGCGAGCGCCATGGGGATCTCCAAGGTCGTTACTTACACCGGTATAAGTAAGCGACCGGCAAAAGACTAGGCTAGTGAAAGGAAATGGGCGGCAATCGGAATCGGCATCCTCAGGAAAACCCACAACAACGGGCGCCGGCCTGGCCTTGACTTGTTCGAATCGAAGCGCTTCGCCATCACGCTGGACCATCACACAAAGCTATAGCAGCGTCCTACTGCAGCGATAGAAACCCGGGGTTTCTCTGGCCGCCGCTCAGCAGAAAAAATTGGTCAGCGAGACAGGTTTCGAGACGGAAATATCTGCTACCGAGACCCACGAAAATCCGCGGGCTTGCAGGACTGCAACACCCTTGTGAATCGGCTGTGTGCACATCTCCAGTGTGGATCGGCGTTCAACTCGGGACTCCATTAAGCTGAGTTCAGATATTGATAGATTGCGATTTTAAAGGAAAGCTTTTCGTGAAATCGGCGGGGCTTGGAAACCCGCCCGATCAAATTTTTCCCAGGCTCACCCTTCGCTCATCGATAAGATCACAAGGGTCCCGATTTGGACGCCGATTCACACGCATGCCCTGTCCTTGGACCGAACCATCTTCGGCTACTATTTGACCCATGCTGGTATCAGATTCTGACGATAATTCCGGGGTAGTTGTGGGCGGTCGTGCGGCGCAGGGCACGGCAAACCTCCGTCTCGGCATTGCGATTATCGGGAGGGATGACCCAAAATTGACCATACAGCGCTCTCACGCCACTTCCCAGCTACGGACGCTCGTTCATGTGCGCCCGTCGATGCTCCAAGCGGCCGCACCCATAATCCACCAATTCGCGCAAATGGGTCGGAGCCTACCTTCACCGACCCGCACCGAGGCTCAGCTCCCAGCGGCACGGACATGAGCGCGACTGCCGGCATCGCGCACGGGAACGAGCAAATTTGGCCGAAGCATCATGTTCGGCAGCCACGTGGTGGGCGATGATGCGTTCGTTCAGGGTGTCGATACCGGGCAGCCCGGTTCCTCGGCCGGCAAGTGAGGTTTTGGGGGTCGAGCGGCTAGCCGTGCCAAGCGGCGTTCCGCGAGCCGTGCGCCAAGCTGGTCGGCAAAGAAGCGGTCGCACCCGATGCAGGGATTGGCGAACGCGCGTCCGGTCGGGTCAATCGTCTCGGCAGCCGATCGGAAATCGTCGCGGGTCCAGCCGGCGGTGGCACCCATTGCCTCCGGATCGCCGCGATTGATCGCCTGCAAGGCGGGGTCGTCGCGCAGATCGTCGAGAATGTCGGCCAGCCGCTCTTCGGCAAGGCTGCCGATCGGTGCCTTGGTCTTGATGCAGCAGGGATAAAGCGATCCGTCGGGCTCGATCGCCACTTCGGACCCGGCCAGACCGATGTCGAGAAAGCCCTTCCCGCCCGACCAGCGCGTGCAGAAGTTGGTACCTTCATCGGCGTTCGACAGGCCGTTGATCCAGGCGCGGCCACGTGGCCAGAGCTCGCCGATCCACAGGTCGGGCTGGGCACCGAAGAACACGAAGCTGGGGCCATCGGCCCGGCGTGGACGCGGGGCCGGTGCTGGGGGCGCCCCATCGCCAGCAGGCTTGTCGCGCGCCAGGCCAAGATCGATCTCGGTAACGCCGTGTCGCGCCATCATGGCCCGCACCCGCGTCATCAAATCGAACTTCCCCTGGCCGGCATGGCCGACGTGGTAATCATCGATACTGGCAATCGCGATCGAGTTGACACCGCGCTCGAGCATCGCCGCGATCATATCGTCGGTCAGGATATCGCCCGTCGTCTGGACCGCAATGCGCGGACCCTCGCCGCCCCAGCGACCGGCAATGGCGTCGAGCAAGGGATAGAATAGCCGCTCGCGCACGCCATCGATCAACAGTTCGCCGCCCGCCAGAACCAGGGTGGTCGGATGGGAGGCGCCCGCGCAGTCGCGCCAGCGCATCCTATCGGGCAAATTGGTCAGGATGCGCGGATAGGCGTCTTCCCCTTCGGCGATCACGCGGTCCAGCGCCTCGCGGACATAGGGACGGAAGCGATCATCATAGCAATGCGGGCACTTGCGGTGACACGCCCAGGTCACGACCCAATAAATCGACTGCATCAGGCCTCTCGATCCGGCGCTGACAGCCGGAAGCGTGCGCGCATTGCGTCGATCGCCAGGCCCGTCATCCATCCTGCGCCGATCACCATGAGCGGCCACGTCGCCGGCATCCAGATTCCTTCGCTGACAAAGCGGTCGCGCACTTCATAGACGAGCGGCGACAGTGTCAACCAGCCGAGCAAGGTGACGCTCGGCGTCAGCGCAGCCAGCGGTACCAACGCTAGCAGATACCACGGAAACGCGACCGGGCTGAGCAGCAACGGCGTCGCCATCGCCACTTGGGTCGCCAGCACTGGCCGCGCGCGCGCGAGCAGCAGCGCGGTGCCCAGCAGGACGATGGCCAAGATCGCGAGGGTCGTGATCAGCCCGGATGTCGGCAGCATCGCCTCCAGCAAGGTGAACAACGGCGAGCCATTGCGCCATTTTTCGAAAAACACGGGCAAGCTGCCGATCGGGTGCCAGCCAATTGCCAGCGCCGCGCCATAAATCGCGGCCACGGTGCCGGTCGCCGCAGCGCCCATCCGCAGCAACGCACGCCAGCCCATCGCCAGCCCGAGCCCGATCAGCGCGGCGGCAGGCAGCAGCTTGATGCACGCGCCAACGCCAAGCAGCGCGCCGACGAGGCCGGGCCGCCGGGCGTCGAAAGCGAGGAGCGCCGCGACCATCACCAGCGCGATCAGGCTGTCGACATGCGCGCCGACCCCGGTTTCCAGCACAAGCAGCGGCGAGAGCGCAACCAACGCCAGATGCCGCTCGAGCCCATGCCGCCGCAGCAGCCGGTGCGCTAGCGGGACGACCGCAATGCCGGCAATGCTGGCGACCAGCTTCCACACCCAGATGCCCCAGACCGGCCCGGCCAGCGCCGATCCCGCAAAAATCGCCAGCGCGACCGGGGGATAGAGCGTGGGGTAGGCGGCATGTTCGGGGGGCGTTGCCCAGATCGCGCGCAAGCCGGCTACCATGGGATCGGCCGGCGGCACCGAATAGGGATCAAAGCCCGCCAGCGCGACCGCGCCATCCCAAAGATAGCGTTCGGCGTCGTTGCTGCTCAGCATCGGCGCGGCGATCAGGATCAACCGCGCGACGATGCCCGACACCGCGATCAACCGCGCCTGCGCCGCGCCCCCGGCTGCCCAGGCCGCGAGCATTGCCACGGTGAGTGCGGCGTGGACGACGATATAGGCAGTGCCGGTCCGGGCGGGCGCGATCGTGTCGATGCCATAGACCGCAAGGCAAGCAACCAGAAAGCAACCGCAGGCGATGCGCGTGATCCACGGCGCAGCCACCGATGGTGCCGACGCCGATTCGGGGCGCCCCAGCAGCGCAGCGGTGGCGGTCACGCGAGCGCCAGCCGACGCGGCTGCCGCGCCTGGACCGTGCTGGCACCGATTCCCAGAAAACTGACCGCGAACAGAATCGCAAATGGGATACTGAGCCAATAGTGCTGCTGGATCAGCCAGATGCTGCCGACCACATAGATAAGGCCAAGCCCGATTTCGGTCCATTCCCCCAGCCGTGACCGCGCGTTGCGATAGGCAGCATTCGCCCGGACCGCCACCGCCCTGCCGACGCCGCCATGCTTGGGCGTGCGAACAAAGCCGCTGCGCATGCCAAGCAATGCCTCGATGACCGCGCGACCGTTGTTCAGTGCCAGCCCAATCAGCATCGGGATCAAAAAGGCGATTTCGCGCAGCCTGCCTCGCGTGTCGATGTCCAATGCGCGCTGACCGAACAAGAAAAAGCTGAGATGGCTAAGGCTGGCGAGCGCGAACAACGGCGCATCAACCCAGAGGAGGGCGTCGAGGTGATACGCTTCCCGAAAGGCGACGCCGGGGCCGAACAGGACCAGACATTCCAGCAGGATGAAGAGGTACGACAGGTTGCTCGTCAGGTGGACGGTCGCCTCGACTTTCACGCGCAGCGGCAAGTGCGCGCGCCAGATCGCCGGAATGATGCGCAACATCACCTCGATCGACCCCTTGGTCCAGCGATGCTGCTGAGTCTTGAACGCGTTCATGTCGGCGGGCAATTCGCTGCGGCAGACCACCTCGCCGCGATAGACGAAGCGCCATCCGGCCAGCTGCGCACGATAGCTGAGATCGAGATCCTCGGTCAGCGTGTCGGCACGCCACCCGCCAGCGTCGCAGATCGCCTGTTTGCGCCAGATGCCGGCGGTGCCGTTGAAGTTGAAGAACAGACCACACGCCGCGCGTCGGCTTTGTTCGATGGCGAAATGGGCGTCGAGCAGCACCGCCTGCGCGCGGGTAATCAGATTGCTGTCGCGGTTGAGATAGCCCCAGCGCGCCTGCACCATCGCGACGTCGGGATCGGCAAGCGGATCGATCAGCGCGCGCAAGAAATCGGGGGCGGGCACAAAGTCGGCATCTAGGATCAGGAGGAACTCTCCGCTGGCGCGTTCCAGCCCGTACGCGAGCGCGCCTGCCTTGAAGCCACGGCGATCAGGCCTGATCATGTGCTCGATGCGAATCCCCATCGCACGATGATAGTCTGCCCTTGCGGCGGCAATTGCGGTGGTTTCGTCGGTCGAATCGTCGAGAATCTGGATTTCGAGCCGGTCGCGCGGATAATCGAGCGCTGCTGCGGCATCGATCAGCCGTGCGATGACGTGACGCTCATTGAACACGGGCAGTTGGACGGTGACCAGCGGCAAAGTGTCAAAACGCCGTTCGGATCGGGCCTGTGCTGGCGACCGCCACTGCAGATAAGTAAGATAAATCCTGTGCGCGCCAAGCGCGCCAAGCATTATCATGATCAGATAATGCCCGGATAAGAATATGATGGCGGCAGCGTCGTGGACGGTCATAACTGCAAGACAAGTGCCAGCTGGAAATTCGTTCCGGTCAGCGTGTTGTCGCCATAGACATTGGGCGTGACCGTAAACTCGACCGCAACCTTGTTGCTGAGCTTTCGGCCTGCGGTCAGTTCGAGCTTGGCCAGGTCGAACGCCAGCGGCAGCGTCGGATTGCCGTTGAGCGCCACCTGCGGGGTGTCGTTACGGATGCTCAGCAGCCCGTCGAGCTTGGTGCGGACATAGGTCGATTTGTCGAGGTCGACGCCATATTCGAGCAGGTAGCGAAACTCATCGGCTGGCGCGCCGAGGCGAAAGCGATAGCCTGCTTCAACAACAACATAACCGGCTTTCCCGAGCGAGCGCCCTAGCTGGACTCGTCCTTCAAAATCCTCCTGACCGTTGCCGAGCGGCAGCGGATTGTTCGCATTATAGGCATAGGGCAGTTTGACGAGGCCCTGGACGGCGACCACGATGGGACCCTTTGACAGATTGTAGCGGAGGCCAATGTCGATATCGCCGACCCCCGATGTCCTGCGCGCCGCCACGACACTCGCCGCGTTTCGGTCGGTGCGCGTGATTTCCTTGATCGGCACCGACAGAATGAACGAAATGTCATCGGTGATGCCGGTTTCATTGTAGAAAGTGAAATTTAGATCTTCGAACCTTTCGAACCCGTCTTGCTGGGTGCCAAATAGCGATTCACCAATGAAATAATTCACTGCGGGTTTATTATACGTCTTGCCCTGCTTGAGCGTCCACGGGCCGGCATTCGCAACCGTCGGCGCGAGCAGGCCTGCGAAGATCACATATCTTGCGGCGCGCAGCGTAAGCTGAGCAGGAACAATTGGTGAACTGGGCATTTTTGATAAACTCCCCAACTTTGGCTAAAATTGCGCTCTGGCGCGCGATATCAATTCGGTCTTCGTTCGACTCAAATTTGCCGAAGGTTACAACACCCCAACTTTCCGATCATCGATTCGATGATTAGATTGGGCTTGAGCGCGCGAAATTAGCGGTCGAAGCAACTCCTAAACATGCCCGATGTCGGTCCGGTGCTTGAAACAACTTTTTTCGTCCGATTTTGAAGGTTCGGGGATGCCGATAGAGCTCTCGGACTCGTGGTTGCGTCCCGCGATTACTGTCGACCGGTGGCCGGGGCGCCGGGTTGCGCTGTATTTCCTCGCTGGGCGCCATCGATGGTGACGAGGGAATCTGGCGGGACCAAAACCCGCATGCGCCGCCGGACGGACATTGCTTGTCGCGTCGCCGCCGACCGATTACCGTCGACCGGGTGACGCACTTTGCCCATTGCATGAGCGCCGTTGATCGGCCGTGATCGTGCCCGAGCAGCTTTATCTGGCGGTCCGGCTGATCAGCTTCGGGGCGGTTTTGGCGCTGATGATGGCGTTCGAATACGCTGTCCCGCGCCGGTCGCGTTTGCTGGCGCGCTGGCATCGCTGGCCCGGCAATGTCGCGATGGTGGTCATCGATAGCGTCGCGGCACGGCTCATCATCCCGCTCGCGGTGATCGGCGTGGCGGCGTCAGTCCAGGCGCAGGGCTGGGGACTCCTCAACCAGGTCGCGCTGCCGGACTGGGTCGAAGTCGTGATCGCTGTGATGCTGCTCGATCTGGCGATCTACGGCCAGCATGTCGCCTTTCACGCAGTGCCATCGCTGTGGCGGATCCACCGGATGCACCATAGCGACCCCGACCTCGACGTGACGACGGCGCTGCGATTCCACCCGGTGGAGATCCTGCTGTCGTTACTTCTGAAGCTCCTCGTCGTCGCGGCGCTCGGGGCGTCGCCGCTTGCCGTCCTGATCTTCGAAGTGCTGCTCAACGCGACCGCGATGTTCAACCATAGCAACATCGCCCTACCCCGCACGATCGATGCGCTGCTGCGGCGTGTGCTCGTCACTCCTGACATGCACCGTGTCCATCATTCGATTGATGCCCGCGAAACCAACAGCAATTTCGGGTTCAACCTGCCGTGGTGGGACTGGCTGTTCGGTACCTATCGCGCGCAGCCGGTGGCGGGGCATCAAGGCATGACGACAGGGCTTGCCGATTTTCGTGGCGACCGCGATCAGCGGATCGACCAATTGCTGTTACAACCGTTAAGGCGTGACAGCGGCAAAGGGGCAGACCATGGTTGAACGATTATCACCGAACAGGCCCACCCAACGCGCGGGCGGCTTGGCGCGGCTGGCCCTGATCCTGAGCGGGGGCGGGCTGCTGGCGGCCATCATCGGCGCCGCCGGGACAGGATCGGGCAGTTTCGGCTTCAAGATCGGACTGTTGCTGCTCGTGGTCGGCTTTCTGGCCAGTAGCGTTGGCGGATTGGTCGCGATCATCGCCTTTGCGCGCGGGCGAAGCAGCGGCGCGGCGCATCGCCGGACCATATTGATCGCGCTGGCGATTGCGCTGGTTTTCGGCGGCTATTTCACCGCGCAGCTTTCAACCGCGCTGCGGGTACCACCGATCCACGATATCACGACCAACCTTGTCGACGTGCCGCGGTTCACCGCGTTGACCGAGCGCGCCGACAATTTTGCCGCCATTCCCGGCGGAGGAGACCCGGCGTTCGCCGGCATGGACCCGCGCGCACGGTGGGCGGCGATCCACCGCACCGGCTATGGCGACCTCCAGACGCTTCACCTGCCGCTCGATACGGCGCAGGCAATGCGCCGGGCGACACGGCTGGTGCAGGCGCGCGGCTGGGCGATCGCCAAAGTCGACGCGGGCAGCGGCACGATCGAAGCGACCGACACCTCGCTGTTCTTTCGGTTCAAGGATGACGTGATCGTGCGCATCCGCCCCGATCTGTCGCCAGCGGGCGGCGCCAGTCTCGACATGCGTTCGGTGAGCCGGGTTGGCGAAAGCGATATCGGCGTCAACGCGAAACGCATCCGCGCCTTTCTTGCCGACATGAAAAAGGGGTGAGCGTGCTGCGGCGCACGTAACCTTCGGCCCAGCGGCTTCGTAGGACCGGGCAACATCTGCAATGCTGTCTGGAGACTGTCTCATGAACACCGGTTTGATGATGCGTCGTTACCTTGCCGTGGTTGGCTGTGCTTCGGTGCTCGCGATCGGCGCGCTGACGTCTGCTGGCCTTGCGCAGGTCGCCGCCAATTCGACGGCATTCGCGCGCTTTGAAGCGTCGCGTCCCGACAGCAAGCAGGTGATCGAATACCGTGTGATCGATTCGGTATTGGCCTCGCTGGTGGTCGGCAATGGCAACACGTCGGAGGTGCGTTATGACGCCATCAAGGGTGATGGCGAGCGGGTGCTGACCCAACTCGCTTCCGGGTTTGCGACCGTCGACCCGACCGAGCTCAACCCCGACGAGCAACTCGCTTATTGGCTCAATCTGCGCGCGCTGCTCGTGCTGCGATCGGCAGCTCAAGCCTTTCCCAGCGCCAAGGCCGAAAAACTGCTCGAGCCTGGCAGCGCCTTCTACACGACCAAGGCGATCAAAATCAGCGGCACCGATCTGTCGATCAGCGATATCGATGCGATTATCCTGAAGCGTTCTGCTGCCAACCCCAATGTCATCTATGGGCTGGCCCTGCCCGTGCGCGAAGCGCCCGCATTCCCAACCAAGGCCTATCGCGGTGCCACCGTCAATGCGGCTCTGGACGCAGCTGCGCGTGCGTTCATCAACCGATCGGGTTCGGTCAAGGCCGATGCCAATGCGGCGAAGGTGCCGCAATTCTTGATCAGCCACCGCGATCGGCTAGGGGGCGACGACCCCGCCGTGCTCGCGCACATTCGCGGGCTGGCGGCGCCGAAACTGGGGCAGAAGCTGATGATGACCACGCGACTGTCCGCCGATCCACGGTTGAGCCTCAACGCCTTTGCCGAGCGTAGCTTTGCTGATCGCGCTGCTTTCGGTGGCGTTAGCGGTGGTGGTGGTGGCGGCGGCGCTGGCGCCGGCTCCTGATCGCGTGTGACGGGCAGCAGCGCTAGATTCGCCCCGGGCATTTTGATCGGCGGTGCGCTGCTCCCGATCGCGACCACGATGTTTCTGGCGGCAATGGCGCCGCGGTTCGTGTGGAACATCAGGCTGGGTGATCGCCCGATCCTGGCGTTTGCGATCGGCATGGCTATCGCGTCGATCGCCTTTCTGGCGTGGGCGCTGCGCTTTGCGAGTACGCACACGCGACGCGCGCCCGCTGGCCGGACGCTCGGGATGATCTTAGCGGTCGGCCTGATCGCCCGGATCATGCTGATTCCGAGCACGCCGATCCTCGAGGATGATTTCTACCGCTATCAATGGGACGGCGCCGTCACGGCGGCGGGCCAGAATCCGTTCCGCCATCCGCCCGCCCGCTTTGTCACAGCGCCAGGCGTCGATCGCCTGCTGGCAACGGTGGGCCTTGCGCCGACACCACCGCCCAAGGGCTATGAAGGGCTCGCGCGCGCGGGCCGCGAGACGTTGTTGCGGGTGAACAACCCGCATATCGCGACAATCTACCCACCGCTCGCGCAACTCGGCTTTGCCGCCGGTCACCTGCTGACGCCGTGGCAGCTCACGGGCTGGAAAATCATCGTCCTGGTCGCCGAAATGCTGACCTTCGTGCTGTTGCTTGGTGCCTTGCGGGCAGGGCAACTGCCGCTGAGCTGGTCAGCATTATATTGGTGGCACCCGCTCGCGCTCAAGGAATTCGCCAATAGCGCGCACATGGACGCGCTGCTGCTGCCGTTTCTTGCCGGTGCCCTGTGGATGCTGATTGCCCGGCGCACCCGGTTGATGGCCTTGTTCATGGCGGGCGCAGCGGCAGTGAAATTCTGGCCGTTGCTGATCGTTCCAACCTTGTTGCGGCGCAGCCGCGCCGCCATCGTGATCGGGATCATCGTTGGGCTGCTGGCACTGCTGCTGGTGCTGCCTCAGCTTGTTTCGGCGTCGACCGATTCAGGACTCACCCGCTACGCCGCCGACTGGCAGCGCAATGCCTTCGTCTTTCCGGGGCTGGTCGCGGCTTTTGGTCTCGTGACAACCGATCCGGCAGCGCTGGCACGCTTGCTGGTGGCGGCAATCGTGCTTGGCTGGGTCGCTTGGGCATGGCAGCGCGACCGCACCGCGCCGCTCGACCGCGTCCGGGCGGCCAGCGTCGCGATCCTGCTGCTGATCCTGCTCGGCCCGACCGGCTATCCCTGGTACGCGCTGTGGCTGATGCCGTTCGTCGTGGTGCAACCGCGGCTGCCGGTGCTGGTCCTGCTGGCCAGCGCCCCCGCCTATTATCTCGATTTCTGGCTTCAGGTGCGTGCTAATCCCGCTGACTGGACCTGGATCGTGCCGCTCGCCTCGGCAGGGCCGGCCTGGCTCGCGCTCGCCGCCGAATCTGGTGTGAGACGACCCGCATGACCGCGCCGGTGATTGCCGTCGTCATCCCGGCGCGCAACGAGGCGCAGGCGCTACCGCATGTGCTGGGCGCAATCCCCGATCGCATCGACCATGTCATCGTCGCCGATAATGGCTCGACCGACGGCAGCGCGGCGGTGGCGCGGGCGCATGGCGCGCGAACGGTGGATGTGCCGCAAGCCGGCTATGGTCGCGCTTGTCTGGCAGCCATTGCCGAGGCGGAGCGGCTTGGGGCCGACATCATCGTCTTCCTTGACGGCGACCATAGCGACTATCCCGAGCAGATGTCGCGCCTGATCGATCCGATCATCGCAGGCGCCGCCGATTTGGTCATCGGATCGCGCACCCGGGGCACCCGCACCGCGCGCGCGCTGACGCCGCAGCAGATCTTCGGCAATGCGCTCGCCTGTTGGCTGATCGCGGCCATCTGGGGCTTTCGCTACACCGATCTCGGCCCCTTCCGCGCCATCCGGGCCGAGGCATTGCGCGCGCTGGCAATGCAGGAGCAGACCTATGGCTGGACGGTCGAAATGCAAATCCGTGCGGTCCAGCACGGCCTGCGGATCACCGAGGTGCCGGTCGATTATCGCGCGCGGATCGGCACATCGAAGGTATCGGGAACGGTCCGCGGGGTGGTGCTGGCCGGGTATCATATCCTGGCGATGATCGCCCGCGCGGCGCTCAGCCAGCCGCGCAGCTTGCCTGGCCCAGCGAGCAAAAGCGCGCGCAACGCGGGTGATTGAGCGCGACCGCAGGCCACCTGGCGCCGCCTTTAGCCGAACAGGCGATCACCGTGCCGTGAGCTGCGGCCAACGCGCCAGATCCTCCGGCCGGTCGAGATCGGCGAGTTCGGGTAGCAACACCGGCGCGATTGCTTGCTCCCCCAGCCGCGCCAGCGTTTCGGTGAGGACCCGGTCGGAGCCCCACGGCATTTCATCGAACAGGAAATCGGCGCGGTGTGGTAGGCCGATCAGATAATAGCCGCCATCCTCGGCCGGGCCGAGCACGATCCGCCCGGCCACGACTCCCGCGGCTGCTGCATGCAAATGATCTGCGTGCAGATCGGGGATATCCGCCCCGATGATGATGGCGGGCGGCACCACGCGACCCATCCGGTCGCCGAGATCGCCGTCGCCTTGATCGACGAGCGGCGTATCGCTGCCCAGCCACTGCGCGAACTGCGCGAGGCTCGCGCCGGTCATCTGCACTTCGAACGGCAGCCCGCTGGCGCCCATCAAGGCCAGTGTTCGCTCGACGAGCCGAGCGTGTAGCGCTGCGGCCGCATCGGGGTCGAGCACCGGCAGCAGCCGCGTCTTGGCGCGACCGGGAGTCGGGAAGCGCGCGAATAGGACGACTCGAACCGGGGGCATCGTCAGTGCCCGCCCTTCAGCACATGACGCGCGGCAAGGCTTCGCTGCACCACCGTCAACACGCAAAGCACCGTGAACATCGCGGCAAGCAACCGAAAGCCGCCCGGCCACAGGCACATGGCCAAGAAGAACGCGATCGTCTCGCCGCCTTCGGCCAGGCCACTATTGTAGAAGAAGCTTTTTTCGCCGTGCGCCGTCGTCTCCAGCCCGCGCTGTGCAGCGAGCACGGCGAAGGCAAGGAAGCTGATGCCGGTGACGGTGAAGCACGCGACCAGCACCAGCGCGAAGGGAAGATTGGCAGGATCGGCAAAGCCAAATCCCACCGGCACCGCGACGTAGAAGGTGAAGTCGCAGACGATGTCGAGATAGCCGCCGAAATCGCTCTTGCCGCGCGCGCGCGCAACCGCACCGTCGAGCCCGTCAAGCAGTCGGCTCAGGATCACCAGCGCCAATGCCAGCCAGAACTGCCGCTCAGCAATCGCGACTGCGCCACCAAGCCCGACCACCAACCCCGCCAACGTTACCTGATTGGCGGAAATCCCAGCCCGCGCCAGCGCACGCCCGATCGCATTGAGCGGCGGATCAATCAGCGGGCGAAGGCGCGCGTCGAACATCGACTCAGCTAAACGTCACAAGGCCGATCACGGCCCCGGTCATGGCTGAAGCGAAATTACCCGCGATCCACGACTTGAACCCCAGCGCCGATGCCTCGGCGCGGCGCTCCGGGCACAAGGTGCCAATCGTCGAGACCAGCAGGCCGATGCTCGCCAGATTGGCCACGCCGCACAGCGCATAGGTGACGATGAGCTTGCTGCGCGGGTCGAACGTGTCGGCGGGCAATGCCGCCAGATCGAGATAGGCGACATATTCGTTGAGGATCGTCTTGGTGCCCATCAGCCCACCCGCCGCACCGGCCTGGTCCCACGGAATGCCCAGCGTCCACATGAGTGGCGCGAACAGCCAGCCGAGCGCGCGCCGCAGCGTTACCGGTGCGGCGTCGATCAGCGGGATGACGCTCAGCATCTGATCGACCAGGGACACCAATGCAAAGACGACGATGATCACCGCGATCACCGCGAGGAAAAGCTGCAACCCGTCCATCGTGCCGCGTAGGATCGCATCGATGCTGCTGTCGTAACGCAGCACTGGCGCGTCCTTGTCCTCCGCCGTCTTGCCGGTCCCCGGCACCATCAACCGCGCGATCAACAATGCAGCCGGCAGCGAGATCAGCGAGGCGGCGATCATGTGGCTGACCGCATTCGGCACCGTCTTCGCCAGCGTCTGGGCATAGAGGATCAGGATCGCGCCCGAAATCGTCGCCATTGTCAGCGTCATCACCGCAAACAGTTCCGATCGGCTCATCCGGGCGAAATAGCCGCGCAGCACGAGGGGCGATTCGACGACGCCCAGGAATACCGTGGCACCTGCGCCCAGCCCGACGACACCGCTGACGCCCAGCGTGCGCTGCAACGCCCAGGATAATCCCCGCACGATGACGCTCAGCACCCGCCAGTGCCACAGCAGCGCTGACAGCGCCGAAAACACAATGACAAGCGGCAGAATCTGGAAGGCAATGACAACGGGTGGCGCGGCGCCATCGGCCAGCGCGAAGGGGAGGGGCGCCCCGCCGAGATAGCCGAACATATAGCTCGACCCGACCTTCGACGCGGTCTCGACCGCCGATACCGCCGTGTTCGCGAGGCCGATTGCCGCCCAGATCAACGGCACGCGCACCACCACCAGCGCGGTGCCGATCTGCAGCGCGAGCGCACCGGCGATCCAGCGCCAGCTCGGTCGCGCGGCGCGATCCTCCGACAGCGCCCAGGCGAGCCCCATCAGCAGCGTGATGCCGATCAGTCCCTGAAAATGCGCGAGCCCCTCAACCACCCCATAATCCCATCAGAATTTCCACGACGCCCCGAACTGAAACTGGCGCGGTGCCCCGGCATTGCGCTGCACAAATGGCGCGCCGCCGCCGAACTGCACCTGATTGGACGTGCTCGCGGCATTCGCAAAGCCCGACAGGTTATTGGCGTTGAACAGGTTAAAGACATCGAGGCTGAATTCGATCGCGCCAACCGGCAAATCGAGCGCATAGCGTGCGCCGATATCGACTTGCGTCGACCAGGGCAGCCGTCCGGTATTGCGGCCGACGCCGGGGTAGCGATCCGAATTGCCGACGAATGCCTCGCCAAAGCTTTGCCCGTCGCCGTTCAGGTCCTGTGTGCCGAAAATGCTGGCGTCGGGGATGAAATTGACCGGCTGGCCCGACTGGAACAGCCCGGCCGCCGTCAGCGTCAGTCCCCTGACCGGGTAGAGCGAGCCCACTGCTGAAATCACGTGTCGCCGGTCGTTCGCCGACGCCCCGAAATCGGCCGCAAAATTGTTCGAATTGGAGGCGCGGAAATTCAGATCGTCGGTGTCGTTGGTCAGCCGCGACAGCGTGTACGACAGGCGGAAGGCATAGATGTCGTCGCCGCGCAGCTTGTTGAGCTGGACGTTGAGCGCGGCATAGGTCGATCGGCCGCCGGTTTCGGACACAGTGATCTGCCGCCCGCCGCCGGGGACGAGCGCTACCGGGCGGGTGGCATCTGCGGCGGCCTGGCTGCGGACCAGCCCGAGTTGCGAGGCAAGCGCGATCCGCGCGGCATTGTTCGGCAGAGCGCGGAGCACCGCAATGTTGGCGGCGGTGAGATTGGCCAGGTTAGGGGTGAACGACGCAGGCGCATTCAGATCGCGCAGCCGCAGCAGATTATACGACCGGTTATAGATCAAATCGACCGCGATCGAGAGCGTACTGCTCGCCTGATATTGATAGCCGCCGCTTAACTGCAGGCTGTAGGGGCTCTCATAGCCATTAGGGTTGAGGATGCGGACCTCGTTGATCGTCGCGGAGTTGCGCAATGTCTGTACCGCCGCTGCCGATGGGCAGGCGCTGACGGTGGCGCACACCGGCGACACGGTCAGATTGCCATCGAACGTCAACGGCGCGAGCGAAACCCCTGCCGGAATGATCCCGCGCTGCTGCAATTGCGCGAGCTGCCCCTGTAGCGCGGCGGACGTGGTGTTGCGCTGCAACGCGTCCGAGATCACCGTATAAGGGATCTTGCCATAGAAGAGCCCGGCCCCGAAGCGGATCGCCGAGCGCGCATTGGGCTTGTAATTGAGCGCGAGGCGCGGCGCGATATTGTCGGTGTCACCGCCGCGTCCGCCCTGCGCGGTGAGCGAATCATAATCCCAGCGCAGCCCCAGCGTCGCCGTCAGCTTCGCGCCGAGCTGCCATTCGTCCTCGACGTAGAGCGCGCCCAGCGTCTGGCCGGTGCCGAAGCTTTGCGGGCGCAACTCGACCGAATAATCGATCACGCGCGGGTTGAGCGTGAGCACATCGGCGGCGGCGAGCGCCGTCCCGAGATTGCGCGACCGCAGCGTTGCGATCTGCGCCGGGGTCAGTTCGACCGTGTAATTGCCGTCGACATTGCCACCGCCGAGCAAGCCGAAATCGGAATGGATCAGGTCGGCACCCACCGACACGCGGTGCGCACCAAAACGCCGCTGCAGCTTCTGGCGGGTCTGCCAGGTTTCTTCGAGATCGTTGAAGACGAAGCCGGGATGGCCGACCACGCCGACCGTTAACCCGGTCTGGTCGCGGATCACAACCTGTGGGCCGGCACCGTTTTTCGCGCGTCCATAATCCCAGCGAAAGCGGCTGAACTGCACCGCGCCTTCATAGGTCCACACATCCCCCGCATAGGTCGCCGTCGCCGCGATCAGCGTCGATTTGCGATCCTCGTTCGACCCGGCGGAGGGGAAAGTGACATTCCCACCGCCAAGCGATCCGCCGGGCCGATCGATCGACACATTGCCGAAATTGCCGCGTAGCGCGACGGTCCAGTCGTCGGTCAGCCGGTGGTCGATTCGGACCGATCCGAGATAGAAAAGATTGGTGCCCGTGATGTTGCCCACCGCGCCCAGCACGGGCGCATCGATGACATTGGTGTTGATGTCGCGCGTATATTCGAAATTGGCGTAGAAGAAGGTCTTGTCCTTCACCAGCGCGCCGCTGATCGACCCGCCGCCCTGATACCGCTCGAAACTTTCGCCGACCGGATTGCCGGTCAAGTCGCGGCGCGGAAAGGGCGATGCTGCATCGATCGGGCGGCCGGGCCGGATCAAGGTATAAGCCTCGCCATGCAGATCATTGCTGCCCGACGGCGTGGTGTAGTTGACGATGCCATTGGCGGTGCGCCCGAAGGCGACCGAATAGCTGTTGGCGAGCACCGTGACCTCGCGCGTGAAGCCCAGCGGTACCGGGAACTTCAACCCGCCGAGGAAATTCTCATTATTGTCGAGCCCATCGATCAGATAATTGGTGAACAGGCCGTTGGCGCCGTTGATCGAAACGACTGGTGCTTCGGGGAAGAATCCGGTCGACGCGACGACATTGGGCAAGCGTACCAGCGCGGTCACGACGTCACGCCCCTCGATCGGCAAGGCTTTCAGCGTTTCGAGCGGCAGCGATGACGAGATTTCGGCGTTGACCGTGTTGATGCCCGTCACCGACCGGCGCCCGGTGACGACGATATCGCTCGCCGCCGCGCCGACAGACAAAGTGATGCCGCGCACGAAATCAGACCGGAGCACGATCCCGTCAGTCGATTGCGCGGCATAATCGGTGCCCGCCGCAACGCTGATCCGGTATCGGCCGCCCGTCGTCAGCCCGTCGAGCCGGATCTGGCCGTTGCTGTCGGTGGTCAACGTGCGTGACACCCCGATTTCCGGGTTCTCGACGGTTACATCGGCACCGACGACCGGAGTGCCTTCGGTTTCGCGCAGGACCGTTATCTGCAACGCGGCCTGCTGGGCGAAGGCCGGCGTTGGCGCGGCGACCGCGATCAGCGCGGCAATGCCCAAAAGATGGTGTCGATTGTACGTCATTTGACCCCGCGATGCCCCGTCATCCCTGCTGCATTTGAGCCAAAGCGCCGTGCATGGCTAGGCTTGGAAGCGACAGGATGCGCCCGGCCGCACCAAATGAAGATCGGCATAGCCCGCTTCGGCCATACTCCCGGTGTTATCGGTGTCCGTCGCGAGCGCGATCAGCATAATACGCCCCGCCTTCGTCCCGAACTGACTCTGCATGTCGGCGAGCAGGTCGCGACGTTCGGTAACCCATTTCCCGGCCCGACCATTGCCCGATTGCAGCACGAACATCCGTGCGCGATCGGTATAGGCGTTGGGCACGATCGTCCCGACGGGTGCCTTGTTATCCCAGACATAGTTGAGCGCCCCGTCGGGCAACAGCTTGCCGAAGCGCGCGCGGCCAAGCGATAGCTTCATCCGCGTCCCTAACGACAAGCTCTCACGCGGCAGACTGAGCCCAACGAAGATCCGCGCGGCTTGATCGTCGCCCTTCTTCGTGCGGATATCGGCCCGCTCGACCACGCCCTCGACCCGCCAGCGCCAGCACAGGATCGGAGTCTGATCGAGCGCCGCATCGACATCGCGCACGAACAGCGCCTGGCTGCGATCGGCATGTGCCGCGATCGCGACGACGCCGTCTTTGCGGACAAGCTTGTAGCGCGTCATCGGCACTTTCTTGTCGATTGCCACCACCGACCAGCCCGACGTGCCCATCGCAAACCGGCCCAGCGCAACCGAGCCAGTGTCGCCGCCGCCCTCGGCGCGTGCGACAGTGGCGGACAGCATCACCAGCGACGCCAGATACGGTAGCGAAACCAGCCCGATCAATCCGCGCGACCAGCGCCGCCGCGCGATCCGGAACAGTCGCCACGCCATCAACAGGCCGAGCCCCGCCTCGAGAACCATCATCGCTCCCCCGAAATGCGCGGGATCGTAATAGGAAACGGGGGAGATGAACTTCCAACTCGATATCGGCCATAGCTGCATATGGGCATCTTCGCGGTGGCACAGGAAATCGATACAGGCATGGGCAAGTCCGGCAGCGGTCGCTGCCAGCAGGATCGCTGGCCAGCGGGCGGGCGGGCCTGCGCGCCGTGCCACCAGCGCAGCTACGAGCGCGAGCGGCCAAAGGATGAGGCTATGGGCAACGCCGTTGATCTGCTGCCACCACGGCTGAAAATAATCGTGGCCGAAAATCTCTTGTCCGTCATGTCCCATTGCCGACAGGGTCGCGACGATCACGAACATCGGCAGATCGGGCAGCATTCCGGCAACCGCGCCCACCGTCATGAGCGTTGCGTCGCGCATCCCGAAAACATAGGCGCCGATCAGGGCATGCGTCTGCGTCTGCACGCCTAATCGCGCCGGTGGGAGGGCGGCATGGCGATCATCCGGCTTTGTTGAGCCGCCAGTCATAGTCGAGGAAAGTGACGTTCAGTTGGCCCGCCTTGGCTTTGGCGGCAGCACCCGCGTTCAGCCCGAGACTGTTGGCGTAGAGCGAGAAGAATGCCGGTAACGTCGTGGCACCGCGCCAGCCCTTTTCGAAATCACCGCGATACCATTTGAAGATGCTCGATACCGCGACGCCATTTCCCGCAACGCGGTTGCGCGTGTGGTCTCCCAGAAACCCCCGCGTCGCCGCCTCAAGCTGTGCGTCAAGCGTCGCCCCGCGAAACGCCGAGCGGCCAAGCGCGGGACAGCCGATGCTCGCGCAATTGACCGCGAAATGGATCCGCGGATCATTATAGCGCCCGCTCCGCCGGATCATCCCATGTTCGATATCGTCGAGCGACACCGTATTGCCGAACAGCGCGACCGACGGCTTGGCCCATGGGCTCTGGAACAGCGTCCCCAAATCCTTGATTGAAGTGAGCTTGGGGTAGGCGGTCAGGATCAGCTCGACCGTCGCGGCATTGTAGACGTTGATCAGGAAGGCGAGCTGATCGGGCTTCGACCAACCGTCGAAGGTTGCGCGGCTGACCTTGCCCGCTCCCGCCAGATAGGTTTTGAGGGCCGCCCGGTCGCGCGCCATGCCATCATAGCGTACCTGCGACGCGACACCGCCGCGCACAGCCACGACATTGCGTTTCAACAGCCCATCCCAGGCGGCATGATCGAACGCCTGCGCGTGCGCCGCAACCGGCAGCAGCATCAGCAACACCGCGATCAGCATCCGCAACATCAATTATCCTCTCATCCAGCGATGATAGCGCTCGAGCCAGCGCAAAATGCCCTGCGGCGCGTGCGCCCGCTTCCATTCGCCCGCGACATATTTGTTGGCCTCGGCCAGCGTGGGATAGGTGTGGATCGTGCCGAGGATCTTATTTAGCCCCAGCCCATGCTTCATCGCCAACACATATTCGGCGAGCAGATCGCCGGCATGCTCGCCCACGATCGTCACGCCCAAAATGGTGTCCTTGCCCGGCGGGGTCAGCACCTTGACGAAGCCAGTCGTCGCGCTGTCGGCGATCGCGCGGTCGAGTTCGTGCAGCGGATACCTCGTCACTTCATGCGCGATACCCTTTTCCGTCGCTTCGGCCTCGCTTAGCCCGACGCGCGCGACTTCGGGGTCGGTGAAGGTGGTCCACGGGATCACGCGGTAATCGGCCTTGAACTTGCGAAACTGGCCGAACAGCGCGTTGACGGCGGCAAACCACGCCTGATGCGCCGCGACATGGGTGAACTGATACGGCCCGGCGACGTCGCCCGCCGCATAGATATTGGGATAGAGCGTCTGCAGATATTCGTTGGTGATGACGGTCTTGCCTGTCTCGATCCCCAACGCCTCCAGCCCATAGCCGGTCAACCGTGCGGCGCGCCCGACCGCCACGATCAGATAGTCGAAGCCGATCTCGGCCTCGGCACCGCCCGCCTCGACGATCAAGATCTGACCGTCATCGCGCCGTTCGCACCGCACCGCGCGCGTGTTGGTCCGCACATCCATGCCCTCGCCGCGGAAACGCGCTTCGATCAGCGTCGAGACATCCGCATCCTCGCGCGCCATGATGCGTGGTGCCATCTCGACCTGCGTGACATGCGACCCCAGTCGGGCAAAGCTTTGCGCGAGTTCGCAGCCGATCGGCCCGCCGCCCAGCACGACGATCCGCCCCGGCAGCGTATCAAGCGTGGCAAAGCGGTCCCACATCGTATCGCTGGTGACGTAATCGACGCTGTCCAGCCCCGGAATTGGCGGCACGAAGGGCGCGCCGCCCGCAGCGATCACGATCGACCGTGTCGTCAACCGCTGCTCGCCGCCGTCATTGCGCTTGATCGACACCGTCCACGGATCGACGATCGTTGCATAGCCCTGCACGACATCGACCCCAAGCCCGGTATAGCGTTCGACGCTGTCATGCGGTTCGATATCGCGGATCACTTGCTGCACCCGCGCCATGATTGCGGGGAAGGGCACAACCGGCTCGGCATCGGCGAGACCATAATGGCTGGCGTGGCGCGTCTGGTGCGCGAGCTTGGCGCTGCGGATCAGCGCCTTACTGGGCACGCAGCCGAAATTCAGGCAATCGCCGCCCATTTTGTGCGCTTCGACGATCGTCACCTTCGCCTTCACGGTCGCCGCGATATAGGCCGAGACCAGCCCACCTGCGCCCGCGCCGATCACCACCAGATTGCGGTCGTAGCGCTTGGGCCGGGTCCATTTCGCATAGACTTGCCGCGCCTTGACCCAGCCGACGATTGCGCGCGCGATCCACGGAAAAATGCCGAGCGCGACGAACGACGCGATCAGCGCGGGCGAGGCAATGCCCGCCAGCGATGTGATGCTCGCCAGCTGTGTGCCCGCATTGACGAACACCAAGGTCCCCGCGAACATTCCGAGCTGGCTGACGATGTAGAACGTCAGCGCAGGGATCGTCGTCAGCCCCATCAACAGGTTGACGAGGAAGAACGGGAAGGCGGGCACCAGCCGTAGCGTGAACAGGTAAAAGGCGCCGTCGCGCGCCACCCCGGCATCAATCGCGCGCAGCCGGTTGCCGAAGCGCGCCCGCACAGCATCGCGGAACAGGTAGCGCGACGCGAAAAACGCCAAGGTCGCGCCGATCGACGATGCGAACGATACGACCACAGTGCCGATCACCAGCCCGAACAGCGCCCCCGCCGCGAGCGTCAGGATTGCGGCGCCCGGTAGCGACGCACCAGCGACCGCGACATAGATCAGGAAAAACGCCGCGATCACGACGACCGGCGACTGCCGGTAATAGTCGGTGAACTCCGCCTGGCTCGCCTTCAAAGCGCCGAGCGTGAGATACTGACCGAGGTTGAAATAGAAGAAAGCAAAGGCAATCGCCGCGAGCAGGATAAGAATCGGTAGCCGCTTCACCATCTGCCACACCTCGCGATGACGGTCGCGTTAGCACCGCGGCAAAGCATGGCCAATGTCTAACCGCCGAAGCGCACGTATCGGGGTGGATAGCGGGCCTGCGACGGTGGGGCGGACGGGCTGGCGATCTTGGTCGCAGGTGTAACGCAAGAAACACGGTCGCGCGCGTTGCAATGATGGCGCGGCGGGTTCACGAGCCGCGTTCAGATCGCTCAACCTCGCTTGGTAGCCACGACGGTGTTCCGCCCAAATGTCGCGTTGTTAAACCGCTAGGTTGATGACGGAACGGTACAGATCCACCGTCCAGTTCTCCAAAGCGGTCATTCCGCTTTCCACCCCATTGATCATTGAAACCGCAGACGGTCAGCAGTGCCGCTCAAACCAAGTCACTTGTTCAATCGCTGGGTCAATGCGTGTCGAAATTCCCCGCAACCAGGCAGCTTCGTTGGCAATTCGCTCGGGGTCGCCTTCAATCCACCAAGCGTGGCGGTCAGGTGACCACCGATAGCTAGCCGCTTTCAGCACATCCTTGCACTCATATGGTGCGTGCTTGGCGTAAAGCCGATGCGTCGTGCGTCGAGCGGCTTCGATGAGATTTGCCGCGACCGACCGACCGCCTCCCGGAGCTGACGCAAGCAGGCACGTGGTCGCCCACACGTCGGCGGCCGCACGATGGGCATCGGGCAGGAAAAATCCCGCCTGCGTCAACAGATTAGCGATACCGCGGCCACCGCTCCATCCGAGCGCCGACCAATCGACCTCGTTCATTGAGCAAGCCCATGGCAGTCTCGCGAGTTCGGGCAAGCGGCGGGTAACGAAGCTGCGGTCGAACTTCGCATGATGCGCCACCAGCACATCCACACCCTGAAGCGCCGAGATCACCTCAGCGTCGGGGAGCCACTTGCCGATCAGCATGCCCGACGTGATGTGCGTCAGGCGCTCGATCTCAATCGGCAAATCCTCGGCAGGATCTTCCAACCATGATAGCGGTGGTGCGACGTTGATCACATCGCCCGCGTCGGGATCGATCGTCAGCTTGCCGACCGCGAACTCGATCATCTTGTGTCGCTCAGGGTCCAGCCCGGTCGTTTCACAATCGACAATCGCGAGTGTCATGACATTGTCGGGCACGGGCATCGAGCGACACCAGATTTCTTCTGGTTTAGGCAGCCGACGGAGGACGCGGTAGTCGCCAAGGGCTTCGAGTTGGACGGCTAGCCGCTCACCGGCGCTGTTGGGATCTAGATGGTAGAAGGACATATCTGTTCCTTGAAAGACGGGGACGCCCGCCGCCTTGCAGGGCGACGGGCGTCAAGATTGATGGGGGTGGGGCGCTTCAGGCAGGAACGGTTTGGCGCAGCCCAATCAGCTGGAGCCAGGCCACTTCAATGCTGCGGATGTGATCGGCATTGGCGAGCCATTGCCAATGACGGCTACCGTGCCGCCCATTCGGTCGCCAGAACCGCGCGCTTGCCAGCAGATGAACATGCGGCGTCCCGACCCATAGCCCGTCCGCATCCTGTCGGTGGTGGATCGCCCAATCTACAATCATCCCCTTGTCGACGAGGTGACGATAAGCAAAATGCTCGACGAGCCAGGTCCATCGCTCAGGGCCTGCTCCGATAGGCAGGTCGGCTACGATATGCGTCGCAGCGATTGCCTGAGGGCCTTCGAGCGCGGCCGCTTCGTCGGCTTCGCGCCAAAGCGCATCGCCCGATTTCAGATACGGCGGCAGTTTTTGCGGGTGACAGCGCCCGGCGGCGAGCAGGTCGCCGCGATCAATATAGGCGTCGGGCACTTTGCCGAATCTGTCGCTGCCGCCAATACGATTGATGTAAAACCACGAGGCCGTTGCCGTATAATGTGTCGCGTAAGGCCCTTCGGTCGACCTTGTTTCGCGCCCGGCAGCGCATACGGGACGTGCGTTGAACGGCGGGCGCGGGCGGGCGCCGACCTCCCTTACGCTCCGCGTGCGGAGGGTAGTCACGGTATCTGACATGTCTGTTTCCTTGGAGAAAGCCGCATCGCGGCATTTCACGTGTCGCCGTTGCGACACGTGGAGCCGCCAGGCTCGGTTCCATGCTTCAAAGCATTTTCCCTTCCGCCATCTGGCTCATTCTCTCCTTCCTGTTCTCCCTGCTCAGGCTGACGCGGTGGCGCGCCTTGCTTTTCCACGCTGGCCCTATGCAAGTGCCGTTCAGCGTAAGAGACCGACTTCGTGCGGCGATCAGAACGGCCACCCAGCACGTCAGCATCCTGGCCATAAACTTCGACGGCTATCGGCTGAAGCACTGCCGGGCGTCGCCGCTCCGCCGCCAGGGCGGCGCAAAACCAGGTCGACGAGATCATTGATCCCGAAGTGTGCGAGATCACGACCGCTTGATCGACGACGACAACGACAACGATATCAAGAGAGCCCCGATCGGGGCCCTCTTCATAACGTCAGCCCTTCATCAAAGATGGCCTGTTTTATTTTGCCCCGCTGGCCTGATGTCTGACCGGCTTTGACCGCTGGCGGACGTAACAGTCCATCAATCGATGCCACCCCCGTCGCGAGATCGGGCCGGAAAGGCGCGGGTCGGCGCGTCGGGACGCGTGATGACCCGATCGCTGGTCCGGGGACGAATTGCAGGGTCGGACGTGCGAGTCGGGAGTGCAGTGTGATGGGTCAAATCTTCGAACCTGACAGGCTCCTGCTGCCATGCCGCGAGGTCCTTCGTCGACATCGCGCGCCGATATGCGCGCGCCCAACGTTGCAGGCTGGAGCTTTCGTCGCGCTGACCGACTTGAAGATCGGCCGCACGCTTCCTCGCCTCTTCAACGCCCCGTCTGGCGCGGTGCGCACGACGCATTGCCTCTGCGAGGGTGATCGTCTCGATCTCGATGCCGAGACGTCTGGCCGCGCGTTCGCACTGGGCAATATAGGCGGCATCGCCGAACACGGCCGCCCGACCGAACCTTGTATGGGTGAGTGTCAGCGCCGCTTCGACCGCACGATCCGAGCTGTCGTTGACCCAGACGATAACACCAGTATCGACCAGTGCCGGTTGGCCGCGCCGCGCCAGATCATCTCGTGACCAGTAGCAAATGATGGTGCCACGACGCTCGGCTTCGAAGCCAGGCAACACGGCCACCGAAGGTTGGGGGGCAACTACGAATGACAGATCTACGATCCCCGCATCCGGTTCGCCGATGGCCCCAAGGTCGATCGCACCTATGTCATCAAACGTCGCAGCTGCATGACGCATCGCACGAACGGCTTCGATGCGGCCGTTGAACGCGGCCATGATCGACGCCGTCGTCAAAGCACGCAGCCGAGGCCATGCCGTCGCTAGGTCGCGCCGCAGGCGCGGATCGCCGTCGAAGCCGGCGAGGTCCGCACGGTGTGCCGAAAGGTTGGCAATAGTTTCAGCGAGAACCGCGGCGCGGGATTCAAGCAGCGCTGCGACCCTGGTTTCGATTCGAGCCGACAGCTCGCGCCTCAGTCGCGAACGTTCAAGCCAGGCCTGCGCCATCTCGGCGTCGAGAACCACGGGCGTATATGGCGCGACGTCAATGCCTACAGGCGGTTCGAAGGTGCCCAGCCGATCCTTGAGTTTCTTCCAGCTATGGCGGCGATCGACGTTGCTGAGCTTCACATGTTCGTCGCCGGCATAGAGTTCGCCGCCGTTGACTGCCGGCCGGACACCGAGCCCGTGCGGGGCCAGTTGGGCATGAAGCTGGCTCCATGAAACACTGTCGTCCAGAATAGGACCCGCCACGTCCTGAGCAAATCTTGTGAACGATGCGAACCCGCTCTCCTGTTCCCATGCTAGGGTTTCCCGGCGGAGCGTCGTTCGCTTGCGGACGCTGCGTTCGAGCGTCGGCTTACGGACGACGTTGCCACCCTGCATTTCGTAACGCGCGCCGACCTCGGATTGCAGGTTCTGCGCATGTTCGATCCGCGCGATGGAGCGCTGCATCGCCTCCTTATATGCTGCGCGGCCGTCGTCTCCTTGACCGAACGGCAATGCGTCACCCGTCGCCGGATCTACGGTTACGAACATCACGTGAAGATGGAAATTGTCGGTATCGATATGCGCGGCCCACAGGATCGCGGCATCCTCGCAGTCCAACTCCTTGGCAAGGACCGCCACAGCGTCGATGCAACCCTGCTCCGTTAATCGCTCGCCTGCCCGGCATGATATGACGCTGTGGCGCACGGGCTTCTTGACCTTGCGGCTGCGTCGCTTGAGCCGCCGCTCGACCTCTTCCAGCCCAGTGTCCCAGTCGAAGGGATGACCGCCGACCTGCGCAGCACGGTACAGAACGCGATCGCGGGGTGGCTCGGGCGTGTTCGACGTGCGCGACATGTACGCTGACAGCGTCAGTCCATAGTCCATGCCGATCGCGTCCGGCTTCAACCAGCGGCGATCGCCGTCAGCCATGTAACTGGCGAGGTAGCGCGCATAGCGCTCCACTCGTTTGGCATTCGCCTTCGACTGGATGAGCTTGATGATCATTGCCGGAATATCGGCAGCACTCGCAGAAAAGCCAAGCTGCGCGCGTCTTTTCTCAACCACGCCGCAGGCGGGCGGTTGCGACACCCGCGGCACGCGGGCGGAGCGACCGCCTGACCCGGGTTCGCCACCGCGAACCCGCATCCTGTGTCAAAATCTTCCCTGCCTGAAGCATCATGCAACATGACGCGGCAACACATGGCGGGACGTGGCAAGGCGTAACGCAGTAGAGCGCGGCGTGACATAGCGCGGCGCGCCATCGCAGGGCGACACAGAACAAAATCTCAGAATGTCCCAAGGATCGGCTTGCGGATTCTGCTTGGCAAAAATTCCACGCAGGAAAACCTCCGATGATCAAGAAATATTGCTGGATGTCCCCTCAAATGGCGAGGGTCTAGGCGATGCCACGCAGAGTGTTCGACGGCATTAAGTTGTCCCAGGACATAGCGCAGATGCAGGCAGCAGACAAGGTGTCGCCGCCCAGCGCCCAACCGTCGCTGATGGACGTGGTGCGTCAGTTTGCGACCTACATCGACACGCGGGCCAAGCTGGGCTGGACCGAAACTATGATCGCAGCGGTGTTAACCGAAGCCGGATACGCGATCGGGCCGGCGACGCTGCGTTCTTACTGCACGCGGCTGCGCAATGAGGGCTTGCTCCCGCCACTCACGGGCAAAGCGCCAAAACAGCCGATACCCGCACCGGCGCCAGTCCCGGCTGGTCGGCCGCCCGCCCCGGTCGCAGCACAGTCGATCCCAATCAGTAAACTTGCAAGCGACAGCGTCGGCGTCGTCGCCGCGACTATGTCGATCGCGGAACCAATTGTGGACGGCGCCATGTCGCGAGCGCCGCCGCCCACAGGACCAACGGCAGAAACGACACCCCCCGCTCCCCTCGCCGCAGGGCGCACCTTCAAGGTCAATCGCACTACCCTTCCGCCCGACCGGGCATGAGACCATAGCCAAGGAATGAAGCCATGAACATTACCGTACCCACAGTGCTAAACTGCCGGCTCCGCCGCACCATCCTGAGCATCAAGAACAAGGGCGGGGTCGGCGGGAGCCACCTCACCATTGCAACCGCAACGCTGTTGCGGATGAGCGCCAACGGCGCGTTCACGACGGTGTTGGTCGATCTCGACGGCTCAACCGGCACCACCATCAGTAAGATGGGCGAGCGCGATGCTGACGGCATCATAAAGGAGGAGCAGTCGCTCGAGAATGGCGTGCCAGCGATCGACCTGTTCGATCCCGATCAGCGTGGTCAGTTGCTGCGGCTGACGCAGGTCGAGGACCGGTTCTTGATCCTCGACGGACCCGCGGCTTCGCTGAACACGTTTCGCGCGCTGACCGAAAACCTCGACGCCCGGGACTTCGCCCAGGCCAACGCCGACTCTGGGCGCGAACTCGTCGTGATGATCCCGATCACACCGCATTTGGCCGCGATTTCTGCAGTGCGCGACGCAATTGAAATGTTTGGGGATCAGGCCAGGTACGTCGTCGTGCGCAGCATGCTGGGATATAAGCCGAACGACTATGTGCTCTGGGACTCGCCCGCGTTCTGCGACAAGTTCGGCCGGGTCGTGAGCGGCAATTCCAAAGCGATGCTTGCCGAGGTCGGCGGCATCGTTCTCGACATGCCCACGCTCAACCCGAAAGTGTTGGCGCGCGCCGAAGCGCTTAAGCTGACGTTCGCCGAGGCGCTCCATTCCCCGCTCCTTGAAGTGGACGAGCGCACCTCGGTCCGCAAGTGGCTGAATGCTTGGGCCGGGCAGCTCGATCTCATCCGAGATCCCCTCGGCCTGGATCCTTCGTTCAACTGGGACGTCGCATGAGCGCCAGAGATAGCGGCGACCGCCGCAAGTCGTCCGATGAGTTGCTGCGGCAGCTCGTTACCGATGACGAGTATATGGCCGTTCTGGAATATGCGCGTGAGGAGGCGTTGGAGAAGGACAGCACGGTGTTCTTCCTGACGGCTCTGCTCAAGGTGTTCGCGTTCGCCTTCGATCGGTTCCTGCAAATCATCGAGACTGCCGACGTAGGTTGCTCAGCGCTGCTTGCTGCCACTCGTCAGAGTGACACGCGCATCAACCAAACGCTGACGCAGAATCGCGAACTCTTTGAGGCCATGATGTCCAAAAACCTGGATCAGATGGGATATTATGTCGGCGAGATGCGCTCCGCGATGGGCGAAATCCGCGTGGTCAAGGACGATCTGGAGAAGACAGCAACGGAGGCCAAGGCGGTATATCAGGTCTACAAGCGCCTGACGGGCGATGGTGCTGCCAACGCTCTATCCCAGCAGTTTCAGCGCGCCGTGTCTCTGGCTCACGAAAGGGCCATGCCTGACTACAAGGATCGGCTGAGCGAGCTGATTGGCATGAAACTCAGCGGGTTCGTCGTCTTGGCGGCGCTCATGACGGTCGAGATTGTGATCCTCGGCATTGTGATCGTCGCATTCAAGTAGGGCGCTTGGCCAAAACCTTCGACGATCCTAGAACTGGTCGATGGCCAGCATCATTATCACCGAAATCAAGGCGCTGACGCTTCGGCATCGCTTTCTCAGCCGGCTCAACAATCGGTCGGACATCACCGCGCCAGGAAGCATCAGTCCAGCGCTCGAAAAGCGTCTGGTCCGCTTTCTCGTCGCTGGCGTAGATTATGATGCGGAGCCCGGCGCGGGAGGATGGCCCGTGCCGACCGGCGCGCGATACACCAAACTCTGCTTCTCGCCGCTGCTAGCGGCGAGCGCGACCGCCAAGCTCTCAGGCCGCCTCTATACGCTGCCGCAATCGATCGACCAATATGTCGATTATATCGAGAAGATCACGACGATCGCCCCGGCTCACGACGCCGAGCTGATGCAGCTGTTTCGGTTCACGCCGTCGTGGCTGTTTGACGCGACCGCGGCGATGCGGGCTCAATGCCCGGAAGCATGGCGCCTCCTTTTGAGCAACGAGTTCGCGCTTGCGCTCCAGTTGTGGCGGCCGCTTGGCGATATCGTGGAAGGCAGCCCGTTCCGTCATCCACTGATCCACGGCTTCATGATCTTGGCCGAGGCGGAGCGGGGCTGCCTCATCATGCGGCATCTTGCGCGCGTGCGCCGGATTGCGGAGCGACCGGAGCTGTTGGAGGCGTTGGACTCCAAGCTTCCGCTTGGTACGTGGTTCAAGCCCGACGAGCTGCGGGAACTCTATCGCTGGCTGGAATATGCAAGCTTCTCGTCCGGTGCGCTTGGCAAGATCCTGTTCACAATGACGGCCGAGGCGATCGCGGCGTTGCCCCGGGGCTTCGCGCCATGGGCGATCGCACGCGGGGACAAGATCGATCCGTTCGCCCTCTTTGGCGATGACCGCTCCATCCGCAATCTCATGGCGGAGGTCTTCAGGCTGCCCCCTTTGCCACTCGTTGTCGCGCCGGGCGGTTCCATCGAAAATCCCGTCGAGCGGAAGCGCATCATACTACGCGACCATAATCCCTTCAGGTGGTATGGCATGACCAACAAGGTTCTACCGCTTATACTTCTCGATGGAATCCGCGCTGCCTATCCGCCGAAGCGCGTCCCAAACCTCGCAGTCCAGCCCACCTCACGGTCAAATCGCGAGATACTCATGGCGCTCGCCTCGGTCATACGGAAAGGGGTCGACCCTGACCAGCAAGCTATAATGGAGGCTGCGTCCCGGACGTACACAAAGGGCTCGCAGATCTTTCATGGGGCGTTGGTCGAGCTCGACGGTAATCGGAAGATCGGGTTGAAGCTGGCGCAACTGTATCTGCCACACCGGGGTCGGGACGGTTCCGGTGCACGGTTCGATCCAACCATGTGGCTAACGCCGCTGCGCGACGCCAAGTTCTGGCGGATGTTCATCGATCTGCGGCGGGGCAGTGCGATGCATCGCAACCGGCATTTCGGGTTTAGATCGAAGGTGCGGGCGGCTATCGGTATCTTGCGTCGCGGATATGGCGGATTCTTTGCAAGCCTGACTTGGTCCGAGGAGACCGCGCGGATCACGTGCGATCTTGCCGCCGCTATCGGCCCGATCAGCGCAAACCCTCAGATCGCCTACGCAATCCAAAACCTCGAACGGAAACCTTCGATCCGACGGCGAATGGGGATTACCGTCCGGCGCCTCGGTTACGGGGACGGCAAGAAGCGCAGTGCGGCGGCGTCACGGGTAAAAAAGGTCAAGTGATTTACCACAAGGGTGGAAACCGGCAAGGCCGCTTTGCAGCAGACACAAAGATTTATGCTCTTTTGTTCATGTTGGGGGCATCGCCGCCGTCGCTGCCCAGGCCTCCGGAAATGCTTCGGATGCTGGCCCGCGCTCGGCGCTTGGCGATGTTGGGGACTCCCTGACTCACGCCGATGACCCCAATGGTAAAATCGTCGCGGTTGAACCTCCCCGCATCGGGGCAGGCGATCGAAAAATCCTGGAGCTTCACCTCCAGCTTCGGGTCAGGCAGCCGATCCGCTGCAATCGCGCTCGACCGCGCGGCATCGGTCTGTGCCGCTCGCGCGGCAATGCTCGGCACATCACGGTCTGCCCGCGCAAGAGCCTGATTGAACGTCAGCGGCTCTGCCAGTGCAGGCGCTGACAAGAGAATCATCGACGAGAAAGCAAAGTGGCGACCCATGGAGTATGCCCATCCGGCGGATCACCTCGGCCACCGGAGTCCCCGTCCCCACCTGCTTCAACGTGAACGCGATCTGCTCGTCCTTGTGGTTTGACTTCTTCATGTCCGGCTCCGTGCCTGCAGGCCCGACAGGGCCGGAAGACCCTCACTCAAACTGAAGGAAGAAACGGCGGGAACGTCAGACCCTGCAATTGGCAATAGCTCTGCCAGATCAACGGATCGTCGGATGGCCGCTTCGCATTTCCAGACCCACTGCCCAGCGCCGCTGAAAGCCGCGCCAATAGCTCGGCTGGTCCGACGAAGCGGGTTTGCCGCCTACATTCTGGAATGGCGCGAGCGGCCATGTGCCGTCACGCGAAAGCGGCGGCATGACATCCAGATATGCGCGCTTGGATTCATCACCTTTCAGATTGAGATCGAGAAAGGCAGTGATAAAATGCTGATTGATCGCGTTGATCCGCTCGGTCCACCACACCGGCTCGGCGAAATATTCCCGCGTGGAAAAATCGCTCTCGGCCTCGGCGGGGGGCGGATTGCCACCGACATTGTGCCGGGCGTTCTGAAACAACAGAAAGTGGCGCTCGTTCGCGCCCATGTGTTCGAACATCCAGCGCACCCCGCCGGTCGCATCGACGATGTCATCCTGATCGCCGTCAATGATCAGCACCGGCTTGGTAAAGGCGCCGAGCGCAGCCTCCGACCAGACCCGCACATCGGGGCTGCCGCCGAACGGGGCAATCGCCACCACGGCCTTGATCCGCGCAGCAAGCGATGTTCCCGCAGTCTGGCTCTCCAGCAACTGCGCGCGCGCGGGCGGCGGCAGGCGGTCCAGCACCGGGCTCGCCGGTGCATAGTCAAGCCCGGCAGCGCCCAGCACGCCGAACCCGCCCATCGAATAGCCGACCAGGCCAATCTGCGCGGCATCGATCATGTGACCCAGCGGATCACGCGGCACGGCAGCGCGGCGTATGAGATCGTCAAGAACCAAGCGCACGTCGCGGGCGCGGTGGATCAGCACATTGCCGAACGAAACCGGAAGCGCGGTCGGGCCTGTCGCGCGCTGATCGGCATGATCGATCGCGACGACCACATAGCCCTTGCTTGCAAGGTTCTCGGTCAGCCACGTCATGAACGTGTCCCAGCCGTTATACCCATGTGATACGACGACCAGCGGGAAGCGGCGTCCCTTGAGCGGCACCGCACTGTCCACGGCGAGGCTCGAAATGACGAAATCGCCGCCCGTGCCATCGGGCTTTGGCAGCCGATGCGCAAACGACGTGCGCAAAGCGCCCGGAGCAACCTCAGCGGGATACCAAATCCGCGCGCGGATCGTCCGCGTCGATCGCGAAATGCCGGTGGCAGCCAGCATCACGCTGTCTGGCGCATCCACCGCGATGCTTTGCGTGCCGATCGCATAGGACCCCAGCGCGGCCAGCTCCGGTGCATCGACCGGTGGAACCGCATAGGGTTGCCGAGGAGCGAGCCGGGCATGCGCAGCGGACTGGGCCAACGCCACCAGGAGCAAGCCCGACATAAGCAAACACGGGAGGGGCTTAATCATTCTCTCGTCCAGTTCTTCGTGTCCGCCAGGCCCGTGAAAACGAAAACGCGCCCAAGCAGGGGGTCTGCTTGGGCGCGCCTTCATGTCATCCTCAGGACGATCAGAAGTTCAGGCGAACGCCAGCGGCATAGCGCGCGCCGGTATCTACAAAATCCAGTACCTGATTGTTGAAGCGCCCGGTGGTGATGTTGGTCGAGTTGGTCACGTTGGTGCCTTCGGCGAAGACCTGTGCAAATTTCGTAATGTCGTAGCTTACGCGCACGTCAATCTGATCGAATGGACGGCGGAACACCGGGTCGCCGCCCTGGCTCGGCGTGACCAGATATTCAAGGAACCTGCCACGGCGGTTGTAGGCGATGCGTGCAGCAAAGCCGTCCTTCTCGTAGAAGCCGGTGACGTTGTAGCTGTTGCCGAGTCCTTCGAGCGCGAACGACGTGGTTGTGCTATTGACGTCGAATGCGGCATCGCTGTCCACCAACGTAGCGTTGGCCGACAGACCCAGACCATCGAGCGGTCCCGGCAGATAATCGAAGGTATGCACCAAATTGAGCTCAATGCCCCGCACCGAGGCATTCTGGGCGTTGCGCGGGCGACGCACGTTGAATGTCGCAGTGTTGGGCCCGGTGATGCCGTTGCCGATTGGAAGATTGCTGGCATTGGCAATAGCGAAGGGTTCGGCCGAGCGGGTCTGGACGATGAAGTTGTCGATGCTCTTGTAGAAGAACGCGGCCGACAAAGTGGTTGTCGAGGTCGGATACCATTCGAACGAGAGATCGAAATTGTCCGAAGTGTAGGGGCGCAGGCTTGGATTGCCGCCGCTGGCATCGAGACTTGCCGGACGGGTCACGTCAAAGTTGGTTCGCGGTGCCAAATCGCGGATCTGCGGTCGGGTCAGCGTTCGCGAAGCGGAGAAGCGGGCAATGATCTGATCCGTGAAGTTCACCTTGATGTTCACGTTAGGCAGGAAATAATTGTAGCTTGACCGCTGCGCGGTGGCCACCGGCGCACCGCCATTGGCAAATACCGCATTATAGATCGTCGGATCGCCGAGAACCGAGAGCAAGTCGGTCAGCGCCAGCTGGCGGCCGCTCGCGGTCAGCTCGGTATGCACATAGCGTGCGCCGATATTGACCACCCACGGCAGCGAACCGAGATTGCCTTTGAAATCAGCTTCGAGGTAGCCGGCATAGACCCCTTCCGAGATCGCAAACGAGTTTGGCTGGACCGCAGCCGCATATCCGTTGGTCGAAGCCAACAGCGCCGCAGTCGTGCCGGCCGGGAGGCCGCGAGCGGCGTCGCGCGCCGCGGCTTGGGCAGCGCTCTCGAGGAAGGCGAAATAGGCGTTGGCATTATAGCCCTGAATCGCCGTGGGCACAGTGCCCGACCCGCTGGGCGCGCGCAGCGTAAGGGAGCTGAGCAGCGCGGGCGACGAGGCCTCGTTATAGCCACAGTAAAGGCACAGCGTGTTGGGATTGGTCGCGATGCTCTGGCTGTTCTTGCTGCGGTTGGTGTTGATCAGGCCAAACCGGACCTTGTCCAACACACCACCATCAGACTTCCATTCGGTGTCGAGCTTGTATTCGAGCACGCGCTCGGCCTCGCTATTGCCCTGACGCAGCGCGATATGCGTGCGGCCCAGCGCAGGATTTGTCAGGTTTGCCGAATAGTTCAGCGTCGACGGGAAGTTATTTCCTGTCGCTTCCTGGAAGCTGTACCGGCTGGGGATGCCGATCACGGTGAAGTAATTGCGTCCACCGGCCGAATCCGACGCACGCGACCATGAAACATCGGCCTTCACGGTCAGGTTGGCGTTCGGCTTCCATTCGACATTACCGCCAGCCGCATAGGTTTTGACGAAACGGTTGTTCGACGTCTGGATGAGGTCGGCGTTGCCGTTGGTGGTCAGCGAGGTAACGGTGCGGTTCGAATCGATCGCTGCGGCAGTGTAGCTCGAAGGTTCGAACCAACTGCCGAGCGCCTGGACGCGGGAATTCACATTGAACTGGTTATAAAGGCCATCAACGGTGACTGTTAGCTGATCGCTCGGACGGTATTGGGCCGTCCCGGTCACGCCGATGCGTTCGCGCGACTGGTCGTCCTGACCCACATCCTGGTTGCGCGGTGCAAAGACATTGGTGAACAGCGGGGTTGCGGTCGGTCCGACGGCGACGCCGGGCAGATAGCCGCGATTCTGAGTAAAGCGCGTCTGCGCATCGCGCTTTTGGTAGGAAACCGATGCCAGCAGGCCGAGCGTCCCGTCAGCAAACGTGTCGCTGATCAGGCCGAAGGCCTGCGGCGTTACTTGACCGCTATTGCGTTCATACTGGCCCTTGGCCGAAACGACGGCCTTGAACCCTTTGATATCCAGCGGACGCGGGGTCTTGACGTTGAGCGTCGCGCCGATGCCACCGTCCTGAAGGCGGGCCTGCGAGCTTTTGTAAACTTCGGCTCCGCTGATCAATTCTGCCGCGAGAAGATCGAAGCTGAATTCGCGGCCCTGGTTATCGCTGGCGAAGGTGCGCCCGTTGATCAGCACCGTGTTGAACGAAGGCCCGAAGCCGCGCACGGTAACAAACCGGCCCTCGCCGTTGCTGCGGTCGATCGCCACGCCGGGAATGCGCTGGAGCGATTCCGCCACGTTGGTATCGGGGAACTTGCCAAGATCTTCCGAGCTGATCGCATCAACAATGCTATCGGCATTTTTCTTGATGTTGGCGGCACTGCTAAGGCTGCCGCGAATGCCGATGACAACGATGTCCTCGGGCTCGGCCGCCGGTTTTTCGGTCGGCTCTGCTGTCGGAGTGGTCTGTGCCAAGGCGGGCGCCGCGGAAAGGATCATGGCTGCGGCGAGCGCGCCTGCGCTGGCCTGCGCGAGATAAACGGTCATTCGCCCGTGGGCGACCCGATCGGTCGATTTCATAGCATCCTCCCTAGCGTATGTGGGCCTTGCTTTCGAAGGTCGCCACGATTTCGATCTGATGCGAGGCAATGTACCCTCTGGTCAGTTCTTCATTTATATGATTTATTCGGCCGCGTTGTAAACAGCATTTTCGTTGCCAAATGTTCACGTTGCAAAGCGCGGCAAAAAAGGGTCGCTTCCATCGAGGTGCCGGCTCGGCAGATTTGACCACTGGCGCGCGCAAGGGCAGCAAGGAAGGCCGGGGGAATGGAAACGCTAGTGCGAACGGTAGTTATTGTCGGCGGCGGTAGTGCTGGCTGGATCGCGGCGGCGCGGATTGCGGCGCGCAATGGCACCGGCCCGGATGCTGTCCGGGTGGTGCTGGTTGAATCCGCCGCAATTGGCACCATTGGGGTCGGCGAAGGCACCTGGCCGACCATGCGCAATACGCTGCGCAAGGTGGGCATCAGCGAAACGCGCTTCATTCGCAAATGCGATGCCGCCTTCAAGCAAGGGGCGAAATTCGTCCGCTGGACCGACGGCACGGACGCAGACGGTTACTATCACCCGCTCAATCCGCCGCAGGGCGCAACGCAGATCAACCTTTCCGGGCATTGGCAGCAACGCCAGCACGATACGCCGATGGCGTTCGCCGATTCGGTCGATTTTCAGCCGGCACTGTGCGAGGCCGGGCTCGCCCCGAAGGCAATCACCACCCCCGAATACGGCGCCGTCGCCAATTATGCCTACCACCTCGATGCAGGCAAATTCGCCACGATGATGCGCGATCACGCTGTCGGCACGCTCGGCGTAGAGCATTTCGTCGATGATGTGATCGGCGTGCGCATGGCCGAAAATGGCGATATTGCGGGCCTAGATCTCGAGCAGCATGGCGCGCTCGATGGCGACTTGTTCGTCGATTGCACAGGCTTTGCCGCGCTTTTGATCGGCGGCGTCTATGATTCAAAATTTCGCGATTGCAGCGACGTGCTGTTCGCCGATCACGCATTGGCGATGCAGGTCCCTTATCCCGAGGAGGACAGCCCGATCGCGTGCCACACCATCTCGACGGCCCAAAGCGCCGGGTGGATCTGGGACATCGGGCTGTGGACACGGCGCGGGATCGGCCATGTCTATTCCAGCAGCCATATCAGCCATGATCAGGCCGAAGCCGAGCTGCGCGCCTATATCGGCCCGCAATCAGAAGCGCTGACCGCGCGCCGGATCGCGATTCGCGCGGGCCACCGCGAAACCTTCTGGTCGCACAATTGCGTTGCAGTGGGATTGTCGGCGGGATTTCTCGAGCCGCTGGAAGCCTCGGCGCTGATGCTGGTTGAGACGGCGGTGGATTGTATCGCCGACCGGCTGCCCCGGACCCGACCGGTAATGGAAACGATGGCACGGCAGTTCAACGCCGCGTTTACCCACCATTGGGAAAGAATCATCGAATTCCTGAAGCTGCATTATCTGCTGACCAAGCGGACCGACACCAGCTTCTGGCGCGACATCGTAGCGCCAGAAAGCGTGCCCGACGGCCTTCGCGACAAGCTAGAAATGTGGCGCTATCATCCCCCCACCGCGCAGGACTTTCCGCATCAGCCTGAGGTGTTTTCCTGGCCCAGCTATCAATACGTGCTCCACGGCATGGATTTTGCGAACCATTACGCGCGCCTTGCCGATCTGGACGCCGAGACGGGCGCGGCGCGGCGCTGGTTTGCCAACAACGAGCGGGTGCGCGGTCAGGCAATGTCGCAATTGCCCAAACATCGTGAGTTGCTAGGTAAGATCAGAACCCACGGCCTCCAGACGGTTTAAGGCGAATGGGCATTACACCACTGACCGCCAGTCGCCACGGCAACATCAGGATCGGGGCCCGGCCAGATCCCGTTTATGGTGCGCGGCACAACCATGCTGTTCTCGGCGCAAGCGAGATTATGTACGCGTCGGCAGATTTTCCTTTGCTGCTGATGAAGGATGGTGAAACTGGGGCGTTCAACATCGTCGCACTGTTTGGCTTTGCGCCGGGGCAGAACCGGTATGTCATCAACGGCCGTTGGCAAGCAACATGGCTGCCTGGAGCGATGCTACGCTATCCGTTCTACCGCGATGAAAACGCCCCTCATGGCCTTGCGATCGACGAGGAGTGCGGCCTGCTCCATACAGCGCAGGGGGAAGCGCTGTTCACCGATGGACAGCCTACGCGCTTTACGACCCACATTGCCCAAACCATCGTCGCGCTGGTCGATGATATCGCCGCCGCCCAGACGCTCGCCCGAATATTGGCAGCCAGCGCGCTGGTTCGGCCGCTGGAGTTGATTTTGACCGATGCTTCTGGCCACGAGAACCAGATCGATGGCCTCTATGGCATCAGCCAGCAAGCGCTCGATGAGCTAAGCGACAGCGCGGTGCTGTCGCTCCATCGCAGCGGCGCACTGCGCGCGGCGAACGTGATCGCAGCATCGCTGGGCCAGCTGGAAAGGGTTCGCCAGCTTCACGACCACGCCAGCCCGCAGCCATTGGCCAGGATGGCCTACGCCATCATCGACTGAAGCGGCAATCAGATCGCCTCGAGGTACCAGACGACAACCGATTGCGGCCAGAGCAGCGGCAATTCGATGCCGGACTTCATCAGCGCATCTCCCATCATCTCGCTTGGCTCTGCTGCTCCGGCTGGCCATAGCTGGGACATGCGATAGCATTTGGCAGGATCGAGCCCGTCGAACCGCAATCGCCCCGGCAGTGTCGCCGGATGCCCTTCAAGCAAGGCATAAGAAAACAGTGCCGCGGACTGGTCGGCTGCAACAATGCCAAAGACGTCGCGCTCGGGCGACGTATCGATCCGCACCCTATCGCCGCCGTGGATGAGCGCGCGGTGCCGCTTGTGCAGCGCGATGGCTGCGGCAAGTTCCGATGCCTCTGCATCGGTCAGTTCGCACAGATCCATCTCCAGACCCATGTGCCCGAAGATCGCGACACCGGCGCGCATTGCCATGCTCAAGCGCCGACCGGTGATGTGGCAATCGCGGGGACCGACATGTGCGCCCAGCAGCGCGCAGGGGAAGAAATAGGAAGCGCCGCGCTGGATGCGAAGGCGGTCGATCGCGTCGTTGCTGTCAGACGTCCAGAGGCGTTGCGTGCGCTGAAGTATAGCGTAGTCGGCGCGGCCACCGCCAGAGGCGCAGCTTTCGATCTCCACCCCCGGATGCGCCGCCCTGATCCTGTCGATCAACGCATAAAGCGCTAGGACTTGAGCATGCACCGATGCGCGTCCATCGCTGTTGCCCGGATGGTTGATGTCCCGGTTGATGTCCCATTTCAGATAACCGATGGGATGGCGGCGCAGCAGCGCGTCGATCCGATCAAACAGATACTCGCACACTGCGGCATTGCTCAGGTCCAGCACGTATTGATTGCGCGACGGCACTTGCGCGGCGCCCGGCACCGACAGCACCCAATCAGGATGCGCGCGGAAGAGATCACTGTCGGGATTGACCATTTCAGGCTCCACCCACAAGCCGAATTCCATCCCCAGCGCGCGCACCGTGTCGATGAGCGGTGTCAGCCCATCGGGATAGACCGCCTCGCTGACGGTCCAATCGCCAAGACCCGCCCGGTCGCTGCGCCGCGTTCCGAACCAGCCGTCGTCGAGCACGAAGCGCTCTACGCCAAGCGCTGCTGCGCGCGTCGCAAGGTCGGCGAGCACAGCCGGGTCGTGGTCGAAATAGATCGCTTCCCAGCTATTATAGTGCACCGGACGCGGACGCGCGGTGACAGACGGATCGACGATCGCAGTCCGCACGAAATGATGCAGCCGCTGCGATACGGCGTTAAAACCGTGATCGCCAACCGCTGCGACCAACATCGGCGTCGTATATCCCTGATCCTGCGCGAGCCGCACTTCGCCTGGCAGCAGCAGCTCGCCAAACTGGACCGCACCGCGCCCGTCGGCTAGCTGCTCGATGCGGTGGGCATGGTTGCCGCTCCACGCCAGATGCAGCGCCATCACCTCGCCCTGCCGTTCGCTGGCATCCTCGCTCGCGAGGATCGCGCCGGGGAAACAATCGTGCGATGTGCGGCCACGGCGATTTTCGCGCACCACCGCCCCGGTCGGGATCGGCGCGCGCCGGGCCATGAACTCCCCCGCCCAGCGCCCGGAAAAGCCGATATGGTCGCTTGCCCAAACCGGCAGCGGAATGACGGGTGCCGCGAGATGATCGAGCGTGCAGGCCTCGCGATGCCGGTTAATGATCTGCGCGGCGCAGCGCAAAACCCCGGTATCGCCGTCAAGGGCAAGCGTGTGGATGAGTTCGAGCGCGTTGACTGCGTCAACCGACCTGAGCGTTATCGAAATTCCCTCGACGGCAATTTCCATCAGACGCAGCAATGGCGCAAAACTGGCGCCGTCGCGGTGGAGCGCAAGGCCGGGCGCGCCAACATAGCCCGATGCCATGAGCGGCGTGAGCGTGATGCGCGGCTCAATGGAGGGCGCGTTGGGTGGTATGGCGCGGACCACCGATGCTGCGACCGATTCGGGCGTTGTCGCGGGCTGCAGCGCGGTGCCGAAGTAAAGGATCGACGCCTCCTGATGGCGCAGATCGAGCATCAACGTGGTGCCGCCAGCATCAAGGCGGACGAACGGGTCGTGCATAAAGTGCTTACTCCAGGGTGGCAGGCTGTTACCGCCCAAACGACATTTATAATATAATTATTGCCAAAGCGAAGTGAGTCAGCAAAATGGCACCGAAGAGCTGAACACAGTGGGGGGCTATGCTAGGCGTTTGTTACTATCCTGAACATTGGCCGGAGGAGCGCTGGGCGCAGGATGCCGTAAAAATGCGCGCGCTTGGCCTGACCACTGTGCGCATCGGCGAGTTTGCCTGGGGCAGGATGGAGCCCGATCCCGGCCGGTATGAGTTCGACTGGCTCGACCGCGCGATCGAAACTCTCGGCGCTGCCGGCATGCGTGTCGTTATCGGCACGCCGACCGCGACTCCGCCCAAATGGCTGATCGATGCCCACCCCGAAATCCTCCCGGTCGATATTCACACCGGCAGCGTGCGCGGTTTCGGATCGCGGCGGCATTATGATTTTTCCTCCGAAACCTATCTGGCCGAGGCGCTGCGCATCACCAATGTGCTGGCCGAACGCTATGGCACCAACGGCCATGTGATCGGCTGGCAAACCGACAACGAGCTGTGCTGCCATGATACTGCGATGAGCGGATCGGTCGCCGCGCGCGATGCTTTTCGGCGGTGTTGCGCGGAACGCTATGGCACGATCGAAGCGCTCAATGCAGCCTGGGGCAATGTGTTCTGGTCGATGGAATACCGCAGTTTCGACGAGATCGAACTGCCTATTCTCGCCGTGACCGAGACCAGCCCCTCGCATCGGCTGGCCTATCGGCGCTTTT
This sequence comes from Proteobacteria bacterium ST_bin14, assembly GCA_002083655.1. Taxonomy (GTDB): domain Bacteria; phylum Pseudomonadota; class Alphaproteobacteria; order Sphingomonadales; family Sphingomonadaceae; genus Sphingomonas. Next base: position 96,460 of record MSXR01000001.1, read on the forward strand.
CGTCAGACCAGGTGGCGCGCTGGCACGCAGCGATGGTGGCGGCGATTCGCGTCCACGCCCGCGATCAATGGGTGACGCATAACTTCATCCCGATGGACATGACCGGGGTCGACAATTTTGCGATCTGCGAACCGCTCGATTTCGTCAGCTTCGACAGTTATCCGCTGGGCATCTCCGATATGGCGCTGGCCCGCGCACCGGCCGCCGAGATCAAGCCGTTCATGCGCACCGGATTGCCCGATCTTACCGCAATGTACCTCGATCAGACGCGGGGCCTGTCCAAAGGGGCCTTCTGGATCATGGAGCAGCAGCCGGGGCCGGTGAACTGGGCACCGCATAACCCGATGCCCGCTCCCGGCATGGTGCGGCTGTGGACCTTGCAGGCGTTTGCGCATGGCGCCGCTTGTGTCAGCTATTTCCGCTGGCGACAGGCACCCTTTGCGCAGGAACAAATGCATGCAGGCCTGCTGCGCCCCGACCATGAACCCGCCGAGGCATGGCCCGAAATCGCGCAAGTGGCAGCCGAGCTTGAAGCGCTTGGATCGCTCGCGGAAAAAGCCCCGCAAAGCGCGGTGGCGCTGATCGTCGACATCGAATCGCGCTATGTCAGCGACATCGAAAAACAGGGCGCAGGCTATCGCTACGATCAGCAGGTCTATGCTTATTACAGCGCGCTGCGCTCGCTCGGCCTCGATGTCGATTGCATCGCACCGGGCGATGACTTGGCGGGATACAAGATGGTCGTCATACCTGGCCTCGCCATGCCAGATGCTGTGGCGCTGGCAGCGCTGGAGGCGAGCGATGCGCTAATCCTGTTCGGCCCGCGATCGGGCGCGAAGACTCGGGAATTCACCGTACCCGATACGTTGGCACCGGGCTTGCTCCGCGGGCTTGTGCCCGTTCGCGTGCGCGCGGTCGAAACGCTGCGGCCCGATTGCAACGGCGTGCTGATCGCGGGCAATCAGCAATTCGAATGCGGCACGTGGTGCGAGCTTCTCGACGTTATGGGCGGCGAGGTGCTGGCGACGTACGAGACCGGAGCGGCTGCTGTAGTGCGGAACGGACGCACGACCTATATCGGCTGCGTTACCGATGACGCCTATCTGCGGCAGATGTTCGAAGGTCTGGCGGCGCAGGCGGGGCTGGCGACCACGGCGCTGCCAGCGACACTCCGGCTGCGGCGACGCGGCACGATGATGTTCGCGTTCAACTATGCGCCCGAACCGGTCGACGCGCCAACGCCCGAATCCGCCGACTTCATTATCGGCACGCGCAGTGTGCCGGCTTATGGCGTTTCGGTGTGGCGCACCGGATAAGCCATCACCACAAGAGAGGCGACGGACCGATCATAACGGACCGCGGACCGAAAGAGGATGAATGATGGCCATTGGCAGCGCAGCGCAGTTCGTAGTTTTCAGCCTGGTCATGGCGCTTATTGGCGGGCTGACATGGTGGAAATGCAGGTCGCCCCATGCGCGCAGCAAGGATGAAAGCCGCGAGTTCTTTCTCGCCAGCGGCGGGCTGACCTGGGTTTATGTCGCGGGGTCGATCACGATCACCAATCTGGGCACCGAACAGCTGGTGGGCAATAATGGCGGGCAGACGCTGATCCTCGCGTGGTGGGAACTGGCCGGTTTTATCGGCTTGCTGATCCTCGCGCTCGTGTTTGTGCCGATCTACTACCGCAACAATTGCACCACGACCACCGAACTGCTTGAAAAACGCTATAACGACGGCCGCATCCGCACCATGATCTCGGTGTTGTTCATGAGCGGCTATGTCTTCATCAGTATGCCATCGGCGCTCTATACCGGATCCCTGTTTCTTCAGACCGTGTTCGGCATACAGGCCCCGCAGATGGTGCTGGGCACGGGAATAGCCATTCTGGGCGGCTGTTACGGCTTGCTGGGCGGGCTGCGCGCGGTTGCGGTTTCGGAAACCTTTGCCGGCGTCGGCCTGCTGGTGATCTGTTCCGCGCTGGTGCTGCTGGCACTGGGCGCGGTCAATTTTGACCTGAGCGGGATCCCGGCCGACCGGGTGACGCTGATTGGCAGCCCCGACAGCCCGATTCCGTGGCCGACCTTGTTTACCGGCATGATCTTCATCCAGATCTTCTACTGGTCGACAAATCAGGCAATCACGCAGCGGGCAATGGCATCCCCCTCTGTCCGCGAAGCGCAAAAGGGTGTGCTGGCGGCCGCGGCCATCCGCATCATGATCGTCCCGGCCATTGTCGTGCTGCCTGGCGTGGTCGCCTACAAGCTTTATGGCAATATCGGCGACCGGGCGTTTGGCACCCTGATCGGCGATCTGCTTCCGCCGTGGATGTCAGGCGTGTTTGCCGCGATCCTGGTAACCAGCGTGGCGACCCACTTCGTCGCAGTGCTCAACTCGGCGGCGGCGCTGTATGTGTGCGACATCCATCAGAAATATGTAAACCCCAAAGCGTCGGTCGGCCGGGTCAATGCCATCATATCGGTGCTGTGCATCCTGATCGCGATCGCGATGATCCCGGTCTATTCCAATGCGACGAGCATCATCAATCTCCTGCAGCAAATCAACGGCCTGCTCAGCATGCCGATCCTCAGCGCGTTCATTGTCGGATTGCTGTTTGCCGAGGTTGAGGCAATGGCAGCGATTGCCGGGGTGGTGTTCGGCGTGCTGCTCTATGCGTTCTTCACATTCGTCTATGCGCCATTCGGGCTGCATTACATCCACCTGATGCTGGTCACCCTGATCCTGACGGTGAGCTTCGCGCTAATCGTCAACCGCGTGATCTTTGGACGGACAGCCCGGTTCGTCGGCTTCAAGGGCGCGTTTCTGGAGGTTGATCGCGCGGCTTCATGAGGCGATGCCGAGCGCTTGAATACCCCCAATCAGCCCATGACGCGGCCGCCATCGATGATCAGCGCCTGGCCGGTGATCATCGAAGAGGCGCGCGAGGCCAGGAACAGCGCGGATTCGGCAACGTCGCAGCCGGTGATCAGGGTTTTGAGGCTTTGCGCGTCAATGCACTCCTGCACTGCGTCGGAGGTCATCCACAGCGACTTCTGGCGCTCGGTCACCACCCAACCTGGGATCAGTGCGTTGACCCGGATCTGGTCGGGGCCAAGTTCGCGCGCGAGCGAGCGGGTCAGCCCGATGATCGCTGCCTTGGCGGTGACATAGGCGGGATAGCCCGACAGGCCGAGATAGGATGAATTCGAGCCAACATTGATGATCGCGCCATGCCCGCGCTCGCGCATTCCGCCAACCACGGCTTGCGCGGTGAAGAAGTGCGGCCGCAAGTTCGTCGCCAGCGAATCATCCCATGCCTCGACCGACAAAGCATCGATCGTATGGCGATCATCGCGCGCGGCGTTATTGATCAGGCAGTCGACCGCCCCGAAATCGTCGCTAAAGTCAGTGATCGCGGCTTGAAGCGCGGTGACATCGCGAATGTCGCAGGCGCGAAACCACGGCCGCTTGCCCAGCTGGGCCGCGATGGCATCGACCAGAGCCTCGCCCCCCGCCTCCGACAAAGACACAAAGCCGACCTCGGCGCCAACGGCCGCGAAGGCATGGACCAAATAAGCCCCGATCCCGGATCCGCCACCGGAGATGAAAACCCGGCTGGACGCAAGATCAGCATAGCGCGTATACCCAAAATCCGTCACGCCTTCTGCCGCTATGGCCTTGGATTGCGCCGGTAGATTTGCATCGCCGTCGTGCTCGTCGCTCATTGCCGAACCCTCTCCCTCATCCGCTCGGGCCACTTTACACAAATGAGCAGATATTATATGATAATTTTATCGATTGATGTGGCCTAGGAAGCGCATGCGTTTCCTGCGTAAACATTGTCCAACAGCACCGAAAAGGCTCGATCAGTCATAATGCCGGACGGCAGTCGCCCAACCAAGCCCCTTCGCAGCGCGCACAGCTATGGCAAGATGGATCGCGACGGGTTCATCCACCGCAGCTGGATGAAGATCGAGGGCTTGCCCGACGATGTGTTCGATGGCCGACCCGTGATCGGCATCTGCAATACCTGGTCGCAACTCACGCCGTGCAACATTCACTTGCGCGACATTGCCGAACATGTCGCTCGCGGGGTTTGGGAAGCAGGCGGGCTCCCCCTTGAATTTCCTGCGATGTCGCTTGGCGAAACGCAGATGCGGCCGACAGCGATGCTCTTTCGCAACCTGTTGGCGATGGAAGTAGAGGAATCGATCCGCGGCAATCCGATCGATGGCGTGGTGCTGCTCGGCGGCTGCGACAAGACGACGCCCGGGCAGTTGATGGGCGCGGCCAGCGTGGATCTGCCGACGATCGTTGTCTCCTCGGGGCCAATGCTCAATGGCAAGTTCAAGGGCCGCGACATTGGCTCAGGCACAGACGTGTGGCGCTTTTCCGAGGATGTGCGCGCCGGACAGATGCCGATGAGCGATTTTTTGGCCGCCGAAAGCGGCATGTCACGCTCGCCCGGCACGTGCATGACGATGGGCACAGCATCGACAGTGGCCTGTCTGACCGAGGCCATGGGCCTGTCGCTGGCCTATAACGGAACCATCCCGGCGGTCGATTCGCGCCGCCGAACGATGGCGCATCACACAGGTCGGCGGATCGTCAGCATGGTCCGCGAGGATGTCTGCCTCTCAAGCATCGCCACGCGCGCCGCCTTTGAAAATGCGATCAAAGTCCACGCCGCTATCGGCGGATCGACCAATGCCATTCTGCATTTGCTGGCATTGGCAGGCAGGCTCGGCGTGCCGTTGTCGCTCGACGATTTCGACCTGTTGGCGCGCGATGTGCCCTTGCTCGTCGATCTACAGCCCTCGGGCCGATTCCTAATGGAGGATTTCCATTATGCTGGTGGGCTGCCGGCGCTGATGGCGGCTATGGCGCCGATCCTGGATCTTACCGCGCCGACAGCGAGCGGTCGGCCACTGGGCGAGATTATCGCCGGCAAGGAAATTTACAACGATGCGGTGATCCGCTCGGTTGCCGATCCGGCGAAACCTGAATCAGGGCTTTGGGTGCTGCGCGGCAATCTTGCTCCGCTCGGTGCGATCGTAAAGCCAAGCGCGGGTACGCCGGAATTGCTCCACCATCGCGGCCGGGCGGTGGTTTTTGAATCGATCGAGGATTTCAAAGCGCGGATCGATGATCCCGATCTATCTGTCGATAAGGATTCCATCCTGGTGCTGAAAGGCTGCGGACCCAAGGGATATCCCGGCATGCCCGAGGTTGGCAACATGCCGCTTCCGGCCAAGCTGCTCGAACAGGGGGTGCGCGATATGGTCCGCCTTTCAGATGCGCGGATGAGCGGCACCGCTTTTGGCACTGTTATCCTCCACATTGCACCCGAAGCATCGGCAGGCGGCCCGCTCGCCATCGTCCAGAACGGCGATGAGATCCTGTTTGATGGCGCCAATCGCCGTCTCGAACTCTTGATTGACGAGTCCGAAATGGCCCGGCGTCTGGCCGCTTGGGAAACGCAACCCAAACCGGTCCTCGCGACGCGCGGCTATGCGCGGCTTTACATCGAGCATGTGCTTCAGGCCGATCAGGGTTGCGATCTGGATTTTCTGGTCGGCAGCAGCGGCAGCGTCGTCACGCGCGAATCGCATTGATGGCTGGCGGATCGGGGCTGTTGGTCCTCGGCGATTGGGGAACGAGCCATTTGCGGCTTTGGCTGTGCGATGGTGATTCAGTGCTCGATACGCGCGCCGGACCGGGGCTAGCGCCGCTTAATGCGGCGGGGCATCGTCCCGCTGAGGTCTTTGTGGCCGAAATCTCACCGTGGCGACGCGCGCACGGCGCGCTTGGCGCGCTGCTCTGCGGGATGATCGGGTCCAATATCGGCTGGGCCGACGCGGGATATGTCGCGTGCCCCGCCGCACCGCAGGATTTAGCCGATGCGGTAATCGAAGTGACCGCCAGCGACGGGGCGCACTGCCTGATCGTGCCGGGCCTGGCCTGCAGCGGTCTGCTGGGCGGGCCAGATGTGATGCGCGGCGAAGAAACCCAGATCGTGGGCGCGCTCGCGCTGCTACCCGGTCTGACAACTGGCCGCCACCTGCTGTGTCTGCCTGGCACGCACAGCAAATGGGCGATTGTCGAACAGGGGGCGACGATTGCCTTTCAGACAGCGCTGACGGGGGAATTGTTCGCCGTGCTTCAGGCCAACAGCATCCTGCTCGCGCGCAACCTGATGCCTGCCAGCGATGAGGGCTTCGATGAAGGGGTGGCGCGGGTGCGCGATGCCGGGCCTGAGCACGTTCTGCAATTGCTGTTCGAAACACGCAGTCGCCAACTCCGCTTGGGAATGACGCCAGCGCATGCCACCGGATTTCTTTCGGGCCTGCTGGTTGGTGCCGAAATCGCTGCGATGGCCGGGTTGGCCACCGCGGCACCCGGATCGGTCGTACTGGTCGGCGCGCCGCCGCTGACCGCGCTCTATGCCCGCGCCCTTGCGGTATTCGGGCACCAGGCAAGCGCTATCGATGGCGAGCTGGCGGCGCGCACCGGCTTGCAGCGCCTGCACACTTTGAGGAGTGATGGATCATGACCAGGCAACGTCCGATCATTGCCATTTTGCGCGGGATCGAACCCGATGCGGTTGTCACGGTCGCCGAAGCGATTTTAGCGGCTGGGATATCGATGATCGAGGTGCCGCTCAATTCGCCCGATCCGCTGACCAGCATCGCCCGGTTGGCCGAGGCGATGGGCGATCGATGTTTGTGCGGGGCAGGCACGGTCTTGCGTGTTGCCGATGTCGAGGCGGTCTATGCCGCGGGGGGCCGTTTGGTGGTGACGCCAAACACCAATCCTGCCGTGATTGCGCGGAGTGCCGCGCTAGGCATGAAGATCATGCCCGGCTTTGCTACCGCCACCGAAGCCTTTGCCGCGATCGACGCAGGTGCCAGCGGACTGAAGCTGTTTCCGGCCGCAACGTATGGCCCGGCACATATCAAGGCGCTCAAAGCGGTGTTGCCGCACGCCATGGACCTTTATGCCGTGGGCGGGGTCGACGCGGCCAGCATCCCGCAATGGCTTGCGTCTGGCGTCGCCGGTTTCGGACTGGGAAGCGATCTCTATGCCCCCGGTCGTTCCGCCGCCGATGTCGCGGGGCGCGCCGCCAATTTCGTGACCGCTTTTGACACGGCGGTGGGCCAGTGACTTCCGATCACGTGACTCCCGACCATCTCATTCGCGCAGACGCCGTGCTGGGCGAGGGGATTCAGTGGCACAGCGACGCTGGGCTGTGGTGGACCGACATCCAGTCGAGCGCGATCTTCCAGCATGACCTGGCAGGCGGGATGACCCGGCGCTTCGCCACTCCGGAGCGGGTCGGTTCGTTCGCGCTGATCGAGGGTTCAGGCGATCTTCTGTGCGCCTTCGCCTCGGGCTTTGGCCGATTCGATCCTGCCGCCGGAACGCTGGATTGGCTGCACCGGGTCGAGGAACCCGGCGGACCACGCCGTTTCAATGACGGGCGGGTCGATCGAAGCGGCAATTTCTGGGCCGGAACGATGGTCGAGAAGGGCACGTCGAGCGATGCCGCGCTCTATCGGCTGGCACGTGATGGGGCGCTGCGCGTTTGCGTCGACGGCGTAACGATCTCAAACGGTCTGTGCTGGAGCCCGGATGGCAGGGTGATGTATTTCGCCGATAGCCCCGCCCGAACCATCTATGCCTACCCCGTCGATCCCGCCGATGGAACGCTCGGTGCCCGCCGCGTCTTCGCGACCACCCCGGAAGGCGCCTATCCCGACGGTGCCACGGTCGATTGCGAAGGCTGTCTGTGGAGCGCCCAATGGGGGGCATCGCGGGTTGTGCGCTATCGCCCCGACGGCACGAACGACCAGATCCTGACCCTACCGGTTTCCCAGCCCACCTGCGTTGCGTTCATTGGCCCGGACCTGCGCATGTTGGCGATCACGACGGCGCGCGACGGGCTTGAGCCGGCGGCGCTGGCCGATCAGCCGCTGGCGGGCGATATTCTTGTCTATAAGACCATTGTCGCCGGCCTTCCCGAAATGCAATACCACCCCACTACGGGGTAAAACAATGATCGACGTAAGGCACAAGGGCGGGCGCAACCGTACCCACCAGGTAATGCATGAACTGGGGCAGTCCATCGCGGTCGGTGACTATGGCTCGTGCAATCCGTTTCCGATTGAGGCTGAACTGTGTCGGCGACTGAGCGTCAGCCGCAGTGTGTTGCGCGAAGCGGTGAAGATGCTCACCGCGAAGGGAATGCTCGGCTCGCGCCCGCGCCAGGGCACCTATGTGGAACCCGAACGAGTCTGGAATCTGCTCGATCCCGATGTCTTGAGCTGGCTGCTCGAACGCAAATTCTCGCGCGAATTGTTGCTTCAATTCATGGAAGTGCGGCTGGCAATCGAGCCGATGGCCGCGCGGCTCGCAGCACGCGCTGGCGATACGGAAGCACGCGGCGAAATCGCCCTGGCGCTGGCGCGCATGCAGGCGGCTGAAACCGGTGGCGACGATCCGCTTGAATCGGATATCGCCTTTCACGTCGCTATTCTGCAGGCCAGCGGCAATCCCTTTTATGCCAGATTGCGCGATCTGATCGCTGCCGCATTGAAAACCTCGATCCGGCTTACGAACAAGGCCAAAGGGGTGCGGCTGGCCAGCATCGCCGAACACGCCAGCGTTTATGACGCAATCAAGTCGGGCGATGAGGACGCCGCCGGGGATGCGATGCTAAGCTTGATCACAGAAGCAATGGCCCTTGCCAAAACGCTTTAGCGACAGGGTAATTAGCCCCCGGATTTGGGAACCATGACGCCCGGCAGCCGTGTCCAAACTGCGGCGGGCACATGGTCTTGATCGAGACGTTCGAGCGCCATCATAGCCACCCCCCATCGAAATAGTGACCCAATTGACGTGAACGAGCGGCCGGTTCCGGGGAACGGTCAGGGCGGCCTGAATGTCGTTTATTGGGTCGTTGCGAACGCCTTGGTCCGTTGAACAATGTGATGCTTCATGACTTCCGTCACCGCAATCCGCCAGTCCGGAGCCGACTACCTCAGCCGCGAGACAGCGAAATTATCCAATGATCTGAGTGCCCAGCTTTGTCCCGTATGGGGCACCAACATTTCTGAAATCGTTGAAAATGCTCAGAAATCGTCACCTCGACGGTCTCTGAATTAGATATGCTACGGAAAAGTTCGGCATTGTTGCCTGTAAGCCCGCTTTTCAGCAATTCCTGCCGCTGTGATCGCCGCCATACCGTTACTTACCTTGAAGATTGGGTCGTAGTTCGGCTAGGCTTAGCCGATCAGAGCCTTTCTTAGTCCGAACAAGGCTGAGGTCCAAATGACACCCGCGAAGGCAAGGAACGATGTCAGCGGCGCATAATTACCAATTGGGTAGAACCCTGTAGCGTAGAACCAATATGCTACCGGCGCAGTCACAGAGCCAAGCGCGACTTGCCACCAGCGTCGGATGAGTAGACCCGTGAACACACCGGTTACGATGACGATGGGGTTCGCCAATGAAGCGAAGGCAATAATCAGCAGCCAGCCGGTGTCACCCATCAAAAATGCTCCCTCTCCATCACGTCCTGAATTACGTAGCGGCAACAAACTGGCGTTAATAGATGGCGCATTGCGGCAAGCGTTCACCAAAGGCTAAACTATTTGGGAAGTTGCAGGGCGTCGCTGTTGGCGAATTTGGGCCGTGGCGTGCTTTCTTCCCGTATCGAAGTGGAATTTTTGTCCGTTCTCAAGTGACGGATTTCGGCTGGAGCGTTTATACCCGCTGATGGGCGGCCTGGCCCATGCTGTCGATCGCTCCCACACCCGCATAACCCCATGATCATCGCTGCGAAGGGTTTCGCGATCCGGTACGTAGGGTAGCATGGGGCCCGGCTACGGGGAATGGAATTGGTTTGAGCGCGGACGCGGCCAGAGCAGTGAATGATGTGCCTGACGATGACGCGCTGATGGCGCGGCTCGCCTTGCGCGATGCTGCGGTGTTCCGGCTGGTGGTTGAAGCGCACGCGATTGCCGTGCGGCGGATCGGCTATCGCATGCTGGGTGACGCGGTTGAGGCTGAAGATGTTGCGCAAGAGGCGCTGGCTCGGTTGTGGGAACATGCCGGACGCTGGCGTCAAGGCGGGCCGGGAATTGGGGCGTGGCTGCACCGGGTAGCGATGAATGCCTGTCTTGATCGGCTGCGCAAGCGTCGGTTTGGCAGCCAGGATGAGGCCCCTGAGCAGGTTGATACGGCCCCGCTCGCCGACACGTTGATCGAACGCGACCAGCAGCGCGCGGCAGTGCTTGCGTGTGTTGGGGCGCTTGCCGATGCGCAGCGTGCCGCCATTGTGCTGACCTATTACGAAGGATTGTCGAATATCATGGCTGCCGATGCCCTAGAAATGAACATCAAGGCATTTGAATCGCTGCTGTATCGCGCCCGACGGAGCCTGCATCAATCGCTTCTACGCGCGGGAATTGACGGTGTTGGTGGCATGGATTCGGGGGGTGCTGCATGAGCAACTCTATCCCCGCCAGCGTTCATGGGTTTGATCCGGCTGTGGCGCGCGCGCTTGACCTGTTCGATGTGCCCCCGCCGAACGAGAATTTTTTGGCGCGGATGGCGGCGATCGCCGATGCGGCGCCAATTGCCGCCACGGTGCAGGCAAGCGCATCGCCCTGGCCAGCGCGCGTTCGCGCGGCGCGGGGGTCGTTGGCACGCGCGTCCTTGGCCCGGGGCCCCTGGGCACGGCGAACGGTTGCCGGGCTGATTGCCGTTGGGCTGGCGAGCGCCACAGCTGCGGCAGCCGGCATGTTTGAATCGGTAAGGTTTGAAATTCCGGTCATTGCGCGGCTGTTGGCCCCGTCGCCGCCGCCAGTGACGGTCGCTCGCGCTGCTCAGCCTAGGCACCGGGCGGCACTGGGGAAAGCCGCGACAATTGAGCCGGTATTGCCAGGCGCTGAGGCAACGCCGGTGCCCATCGCCAACCTGACCCGCGAGCAAAAGATTGAGCGGCTTCGCGCGCTGCCAATGCCCGTTCGCGTGGCCATTACCGAGCGGATCGTAACGCGCAACCAGCGCCGGCTCGCGGCGCGCGGCATATTTTTGCCCCGCAATGTCATTCGTAACCGGGTTATCGCCCGCACGGGCCAGACTGACTTGCCAACGGGCACGCCATTTGCGCAGCGCGCGCAATTGCGGGCGGCGCTGATTGCCGCGCCGTCAGGCTCGCTCCCCCCCCGGCTGGAGCGGATGCGCGCGCGGATCCTTGCCAACCAGCCAGCTGCGGTGGGAGGAGTTGCCCCTGAAGCCTTACGGGGCGTCCCGCTTGCGCCAGCCACCGACAGCGCCGGTGCCACCCCGACCTGGGCGGGATCGCAAAATGAACAGGCGCTGCATGAATGGCGCGAGATGCGCCAGGAACGTCGGCGTCGCTGGCAAGCCCGGCAAGCCGAACGTGCCCAAAGCGGGGCGCAGGTGCCGGTCGCGCCCCAGGCTCCGGCTGCCCAACCCAGCCAGCCCGCTCAGGCTGAGTCCACGACACCACCGCCCCAATAACAGCCGCCCCAATAACAACCGCCCCAAGAACAACCGCAAAGGGTTTTGGTGGATGCGCCGTTGGGCCGGATAAGGAAGTGCGCGCTCCCTTGCCCCTGTATCCAATTCATGTGTGTAGGAGTAACCCCATGCAATCACGATTTACTTTGGCAATAATCGCCACCCTTGCCGCAACCAGCGCGACGGCTCAGACCAGCAATATTACGACCATTGACCGCCCCGGCTATAGCGGCACCCGCACGACCATAATTGACCCAGTCACGGGCATAGCAAGCCGGGATGGCATGGTAACGCGTAAGGCGGATGGCGCCGTTGCATCGCGAGAATTGGACCGGACGCGGACGGATAGCGGCGTTGCGATCCAAGGCAGCTCGACAAACTTTGCCGGCGAGACCCGCAATGTCGATTATAACCGCACGCGCACCGATACTGGTTCGACAGCGACGGGCAGCTTCACGCGCCGCAATGGCGACACGCTAACCTATCAGTCGAATCGCACGCGCGGTGACGGCAGCTTTGTCGCCCAACAAGAGGTAACAGGGGCCAATGGCCAGTCGCTCTATGCGCGCACAGCAACGGCATCACGCAGCGACACAGGCGTCGGTCGTTCGGTAAACGTAACCCGCGCTCCCGGCTTTCAGCCACGGGCCAGTGTGCGCGGCGCGCGCCGCCGATGAGCTAGAGCCAGGGCGCCTGGCAACCCCTCCCCAGTTGGCCTGGCTTGAAAGGGCGCGGTTCTCCCCACGAGCCGCGCCCTTGTTTTTTTGTCGCCGCACCGGTGTCAGTTCGACCAATAGACATATTCCTGGCCCTTCTTCCACGGCACGTTCAGCGGCACGTCTATCCGCACCGGGGCGTCGATCAGCGCGGGCCAAAGCGGCTTTGGCATGGCGCGGTTCTGCGTTGTAATCAGCGCGCGCATTGCCTGAACGCGGGCGGGTTCTGCAAGCGCCAGATTGTGATGCTCGGTAGGGTCGCTGGCCAGATCATAGAGCCAGGCCTTGTTGGGCCGCTTGGCGATCTGTAGCTTCCAGTTGCCCTGGCGCACCGCTCTCGTGTCGCCCGAGCGCCAGAACAGCAGATCATGGGGTGCCATCGTCAGCCGGTTTGGCGCAACTATTGCCGATGCCGGACCAAATAGGCTGACCGTGTCCATCGCTCTGTCAGTAGGGATCGGGATTCCAGCGGCAGCAGCGGCGGTGGCATAGATATCCAGATGATGCGCCGGGCCGGGCAATTTGGTGCCCGGCGCGATCCGCCCCGGCCAGCGCAGGAAGAACGGCACCCGCAAGCCACCTTCGAAAAACGTCGCCTTGTAACCGCGGAACGGCGCATTGCTGCCCGTGATGCCGGTGTACCAGGCGCCGCCATTGTCACTGGTGAAGATGACCAGGGTGTTATCGTCTATTCCCTGATCTTTCAGCGTTTGCAGCACGCGGCCAATGCCGCGATCAAGCTGGCGCACCATCGCGCCGTAAACCCGCGTGGTATGATCCTTAATCTGCGGCAGCGCGTCGTAATCGGCCTTGGTCGCCTGTAGCGGGGTGTGCGGCGCATTATAGGCAAGGTACATGAAAAAGGGCCGGTTCTTGTTGGCCTTGATAGCGGCAACGGCGTTGTCGGTGAAGTAATCGGTCAAATGCCCCTTGGGTTCGAACCGCTGGCCGCCATTCCACTGCACGGCATAGGGCAGGTTAGGCCACAGGAAGCGATCAATCGGGTCCCAGGGCAGCTTGGCGTTAACGACGCCGGGTGATTCGGGCGGCATGAACATCCCGCCGCCCGCCAGAAACCCCAGCGATTCATCGAAACCTTGGCCATTGGGTTGCAGCGCCTTGGCTTCACCCAGATGCCATTTGCCGATCTGGATCGTGTGATAGCCGCCTGTTTTCAGCAGATCGGCAATCGTGATCTCCGATTGGGGCATGCCCATGTCGGGGTAATCGATCAGGTCCTTGGTGTATTCTTCGTGAAAGATCAGCGGCAGCGGGCCACCATGCGCGCCACGCGCCACCGCGCGGGCAAAGACGACAGGAACAGCGGTAAATTCAAAGCCAAATCGGGTCGGGTATCGGCCAGACATCATGGCAGCGCGCGATGGGCTGCACGTCGCGTTGGCGGCATAGGCGATGTCGTAACTGGCACCCTGTTGGCCGATAGAATCGATATTGGGTGTCTTCACCAGCCCGCCCGCAATGCCACCGCCGAAAAAGCTGACATCATTATGCCCCATATCATCGGCGACGATGACGATCACATTGGGCGGACGTTTGCCATTTCCACCGGCTGCGGCAGGCGTGGCTGGAGCCGTGGCCCATGCAACCGGGTGATTGGGCTGAATGGGATCGCGCCAGCGGGCGATAATGCCGGGGATCGCGTATTTATATTCCTGGAACAGCGCATAGCCCACGCCGCCCAGTACCGCCAATGCGATGAGCCCTACCCATAATCGCTTCAAGGCATCTCTCCCGTCGGTGCCGCCCCGTGACGGTCATCACCTTATTGCCAAATGGCACTCAAAACGCCAATAGTTTTGTCGGCGGGTAAAAAAGGGGCAGGCTGATGGCAAAATTGGTTGCGCGTGGGTTTCTGGCGATGGCCGGGTTGCTGGCAATCGGGCTTTGGGCCCTGGTCTGGTTTGATCAGCCGCGCTTTGCAGCCCAATTGGGGCCAACGGCCACCACGCCGCTCGCCGCCGCGACGTTACGTGCCGATATTGGCGGATTTTTTGCAACCTGGGCGATTGGCGCGCTGCTCGCGGCGTGGCGCGATGACAAGCAGATCGCGCTGCTGCCGATGCTGCTGCTCGCGCTCGCCTTTGCGGGCCGGGCGTACAGCTATGCGCTGACCGGCGACGCCGCGATCATCCAGCCCATGGCGATAGAGGCTGTGCTGGTGATGCTGATCGGCCTGGCGCGCAGCCGGCTGGGCTAAAACTGCAAAATCAGCCCGCGGTCGGGCGGGTTTTGCCCGGCTGCCATGAGTCGATATGCCGCCGCCACGGCTTCGCTGCCCTGTTCATGCACTATCGTCACGCGGTTGCCCAACATCTGGCAAAAGGCGATGTTGGCGGCAGTGGCGCGTCGCATCATCTCACCGCGCCCCCATTCAGTGTCACGCTTGGCGATCTGGCCCGGCGCAAAGAAAAATGCAGGGCGTGGCCCGGGCAGCGTTTGCCCAGCGCGCGGTGCGGACCAATGCGTTGCGCCGACGCCAATGCTCGCCTTCACCTGATCACCAAAATGGTGGTGAACGGCCGACACCACGTCGCCATTGCCCGACATATCAACAAACACCGTCGGCACCGCTGAATCGAGCGACCCGAGCGCGTCATACGCCAGCACCTGATCATAATAGCCCAGCCCCTCAACAAAGCCGATATTGCCCGGCGAGGTAAGGCCGATCACCTTCAGCCTGCCGCGCGCCTTCAGGAAATGTGCTAGCCCGAAGGCGGTTTTTGACGATGCACTCGCCAAAATCACCTGCACCGCGCCGAAGTCTGCATTGTCGGCAATGTAATCGTCGAGCACATAGGAGGTGGTGAAAAGCGGAAACACCAGGCTGCGCAAATCTGCCATATCGGCCAGCACCGCTGCGTCATCATTTGTGCGCGCATAAAGATTATAGACATAGGGCAGTTCCTGGCGGTGAGCCGCTCCGTCGGTAAAGCCGCCCGGCGTCACGCGTTCGGGACGCATCACCAGATCGGACGCCATGGGCAGAAACCCCCAGATCGTCGTGCCCACCGCGACGGCATCACACAGCGTTTCGGTGACGGTGCCAAATCCCCAGATCGGCACCACGCCCCATCCATCTTCCTGGTCCGGAAAGAATCGCCAATAGCCGATCTGCTCCCCCGACAGCGCATAGCTGATATTGTTCGCGGTCAGCGCGAACTGGTCAACCCGGACGCGCACGTCGCCGGGGGTGAGTGCCGCCGCCGCACGATCGGCGAGCTTGGCTTCACTGATCCGGGCGCGGTTGACGAGCAATTTGGTGGACATTGATCTATCTCCTCAGCGCGCCTTTTGGCGTAGCGACAGCCAAAGCGATAGCAGGATCAGCGGGATGAGCACCGCACTCGCAAAATGTTCGGGCGGATGATGGCCGCTGGGCGGCGCCTTGGTCACCCAGCCGGTCAGCACCAGGAGACCCCGCTCGATCACGCTCAACCCGAGCAGCAAGGACACCAGCGGCCGATACCAGAGCGCAACCGCGATCATCACCAGGCCATGGGCGATTTGGGTAGAGCCGGCCCAGGCAAAGGCGCCGATCAACGCCGATGGATTGCTGCCAAGATCGATCCCCGCAATCATCCCGGCACCGCCATCGGGCAGGAAAACATGAATCAGCCCGGGGATCACCCAGCCGATCCCGAGCAGCAACAGGAAATATGCCGCTGCGGGATGGCCGCGATATTCGCGGTTGGAGGAAGGTGGCAACAGGCTCAACGCGACAATAGTGCAAGATGCCCGAGCGCGGCGGCCAGCGCGAGGGCGAGCGCGAGCCAGAGTCGCGGTCCGATATAGAGCCCGCCCATCGGCGTCGTGGGAAAGGAAAACGTCGCCAGCGTCCCCGCCAGCTTGTCCGGATGCGCGGCGGCAAATCGCGGATTGACGATCAGGTTCATCATGTCGCGCCTACTGCGATAACGCATCAGCCCGATGATGGTCCAACCCGGATCAGGCTCGGTCGCCCAGCTATCCATATAGCCACCGATCTTGCGGCGGATCATCGCAGGGTGGCCGCCATTGGCCAACAACACGGGCGTAAAAGCGCTGGCATAGCGCCGCAGCAGCGTGACGCCGGGCACCATGTCACCGCTGCGTGGATCGACGACAGGTGCCTGGGTGGCCTTGACGATGTTGAACATCAGGAAATCCCGGCCGTCATCGGCCTCGATAAAGGCGCGCACTGCCGCCAGTGCCTCAGGAGTCGTATCGCTGCGACCGTCGAGCTGACGGACATAGGCCGCGATCTCATCCCTGGTCAGCGCGCCGCGCCAATTATCATACCATGCGCGGAACAACCCATAGAGCAGCGCAGCGCTTCCCCAGATGATCCAGCCGTTCATGCCGCCCCCTTTGTTGCACCAATCAGGCTTTGGCACGCCTAGTGCCAATAGTCTAGTCAAGCATCGCGCGCGAGGCGAAAGCCGATATGCGCGCTGGTCATCAAAGCGTCGACCGCAATCCGCGCGGCGGGGCGGTAACGCTGGCAATATTCAGCGGCACACAGAAATGATCCACCTTTCAGGATCACCAGCTCGCTGGTCGATGCATCGAGCGCGCAACAGCGGGGTGCCGGGCTAGCGGGTGCCGGGCTAGCGGGTGAAAGTGCGGGGGCGGCTGCAGTGCTTGTCCATTCCCAGACATTACCGATCATATCGATCAGCCCGCGAGCATCCGCTGGATAATGGCCAACCGGCGTCGTGCCGGGCTGCGGCAGGCGATCATGATACCAGGGAAAGCTGCCCGTCCAGAAATTCGCCATCATCAGGCCGCCGGGCAAAAGATCATCGCCCCACGCATAATCGGCATCAATCAGCCCGGCCCGCGCGGCGGCCTCCCATTCGGCCTCGCCCGGCAATCGTGCCCCCGCCCATGCAGCATAGGCTGCCGCATCAGCTTGCGCTACATGAACGACGGGGTGATCTTGCCGCGTATTTATGGTTGAACCGGGCCCTTCCGGTTCGCGCCACCATGCGCCCTTTGTCGTATGCCACCAGGCCGCCGGATCGTGCAGCGCGACCGGACCACGCGTCGCGACAAAAACCGCGGAGAGCCCTGCTTGTTCGGCAACCGTGACATGGCCGGTTGCCGTCACAAAGCGAGCGAACTCGGCGTTTGTGACCGGGGCGGTCGCGATCTCGAACCCAGCGAGACTTATGATCCGCGCCGGGCGTTCCTCAGGATAATGTCGATCTGAGCCGACCCGATAATCGCCGCCTGCAATGGCAACGAAGCGATCATTCATCGGCGAACAGCGCGCCGCATCCGGTGCCCGCCAGCGCATGATTTACCCGCGCCCGTGCGCCTGTATCCAGCGCATCATATTGGGTGCGCAACGCGGCAAGGCATTTTGCCTGATAGGCAAAGGGTGCCTGCTCCCACACCCGCCCATCGATCACCGTGCTCACCCGGTCAGCCCCGCCGCGCACGGCATAGGCATTAGCAATTAATAGCGGCACATAGGTGCGCCCGATCTCACAAAGCAACGCGGTGATCGTCGCCGGTAACGCCGCCAGATCAACCCAGCCGCTCGGCGTTTCGCCCGACAAATCTTCCATCACATGCGCCCAAGCAATCACGCGCGGGGCCGCTGCCGTTGCCGCTGCCATTGGTGTGGGATCAAACATCGCAAGCTGGGTGAGCTGGCCATACATCGCAAAATCACCGCTGCCGGGCTGATCGCCGAGCAGGAAAGCGTGGCGCGCAAAATGCCGGTCAAGAATTGCCAATAGCCGGGTATAGCTCGCCTCTATTGTGGCCGCTGTAACCGCGTTGGAGCCGACATAGCTCAGCCGCCCGATTTGCCGCCCGCCAAAACTGTCGCCCAGTGCCTTCAGCTCAGCATCGGTCAGCGGCTTGCCGAACCAATTGGGCAGCACGGTTGCAGATTTGGCGATGTCAGGCTCGAACGACCAGCGATAATGGAACATCGCCTTGGTCAGCCATTCATCGCCATAATCCTCGATCAGCGCATCAATCAGCGCCAGTGCGGGATCGCTAGGAATCACGCTGCGCCCGCCATGCTCCGCCTCCAGCCGCCGAATGATCGGGGTGGAATCGGTCATCGGCACGGGCGATCCAGCGCCATCGGCGAAGTAGAAAGTCGGCAACAGCGGCACTTTTGGCGCGGGCAGTGTGTCACGCACCTTGCTGGCGTGGACGAAGTGATAGGGCAGCCGCCGATAGCGCAGCACCGCCAGCATCTTGCGTGTATAGGGTGATCCGGGGGAGCCAGCGATCAGGATAGGGTCGGTCACGCATGCTCTCCTGGCCGATACAGTGATCTGGTCGCGGCTTGCGCGATTGGCGCTGCCGATGTTATTGGCATTGATACTGCCGAAAGGTGAAAGGTTCAATCATGGCTGCGCTGGGTGACATTACCGCGATTATGGCGGCGAACGAAGCTTTTGTGCCGGGTCGCCGCATCAAGTTTGATTTTGGTGTAGACGGCGTGATCCTGCTCGACGGGGTTGCAGCGGCGGTTACGAACGAAGACGCACCCGCCGAAACCACGCTGCGGATGAGCCTGGAGAACTTCAAGGCGCTGGCAAAGGGCAAGCTGAACCCTGCAATGGCGGTGATGATGGGCAAGATCAAACTCGATGGCGACATGGCGCTGGCGATGCAGCTTCAGGCAGTGACGGCGAAGATCAAGCTCTGAAGGGGCAGGATATGGCGAATTCGGGGGATGGCGGCGCAGGACCAACCGGCACTGACAAAAAAGGCATTGATCGCCGCTCGCTATTGATTGGTGGCGCGGTGGGGGCAGGCGGCGCGGCGGCGCTGGCGGCAGGCGGTGTATATGTGAAGGGGCAACTGACGCCCTATATCGCACAGGCCCCCGTGGCGGAGGGCGCACCGCCACAAATCGCGCAATCCTATGCCGATTCGCATCCCGCGCGCAGCGGCCCGGCCAAGCCGCCTGCGGGCGCGCCCAATATCGTGGTGATCATCCTCGACGATGTCGGCTTTGCCGATCTTGGGTGTTACGGCAGCGACATCGAAACGGCGGCAATTGATGCGCTGGCGGCGCGCGGGCTCCGCTATGCCAATTTTCGCACCACCGCGATGTGCTCGCCCACCCGGGCAGCGTTCCTCACAGGGCTCAACCACCATAATGCCGGGATGGGCTGGCTTGCCGATATCGACAGCGGCTTTCCGGGCTATCGCGGCGATTTGACCCGCGATGCCGCCACCCTGCCTGAAGTGCTGAACGACGCGGGCTATGGCACCTATCTATGCGGCAAATGGCATGTGAACCTGTCCGCCAGCAATGGCCCGACGGGGCCGTTCCACAACTGGCCCACTAATCGCGGGTTCGACCATGCATATTGGTTTCAGGGCCATTCGAGCGATTATTTCCACCCCGGCGCGATGTTTGACGGGACGACGCTGGTCGATATCTCGGCGCGGCCCGATGCCGATACCTATTACATCACCGACGACCTGACAGATCACGCAATTGGTTATATCCGCACGCATCACGCGGTGGCGCCTGACCGGCCATTTTATGTCCAGCTCGCCTATTCCGGCGCGCATTCGCCCCTCCACGCCAAGCCTGCGCTGCGCGACAAGTTCAAGGGCCGGTACGACGCGGGATGGGATGTGCTCCGCCGCAAACGGCTCGAAAAGCAGCACATGCTGGGGATTGTATCACCCACCACGCAACTTCCGCCGCTGTCCAAAGGTGCTGACGCCTGGGACAGTTTGTCGCCTGAACAGCGCCGCGTTTATGCGCGCTATATGGAGGTTTATGCAGGCGTTATCGCCTCGATTGATGAAAATATCGGGCGATTGACCGCTGAACTCGACGCAATGGGGGTTCGCGATGATACGATGATCGTGCTGTTTTCCGACAATGGCGGCTCGCCAGAGGGCACGCCTGCCGGCACGCCCAATATATTCGCCTCGGCGCTGGGCCGCGCAGTGCCGCTCGCCGATGCTGAAAAATTGCTGCCTGAAATGGGCGAGGCGACCACCTTTCCGCACTACCCGATGGGTTGGGCCAATGCGTCAAACACCCCGTTCCGGCTATACAAGCAATTCACCAATCTGGGCGGGGTTGCCGATCCGCTGATCGTCAGCTGGCCCAAGGGGATCGGGGCCAAGGGCGAGATTCGCAAGCAATTCGTCCATGTGATCGATCTGTTCCCGACGCTGCTGGAGGCCGCCAAGCTGAAGCGACCCGAGCTGTATCAGGGCCGCCGCCAAAAGCCTGTCGACGGGGCCAGCTTTGCCGCCACCTTCGCCTCGCCCGCAGCCCCAACGCGACGTGAGCAATATTATGAGCTGGGCGGCTACCGTGCTTATGAAGAGGGCAAATGGCGACTGGTGACGCTGCATGAACGCGGCAACAGCTTTGATGGTGACGCCTGGGCGCTGTATGACTTGTCGACCGATCCGACCGAGATGACTGATCTGGCAGGTCGCCACCCTGATATCGCGGCATCGCTGAAGGCGAAATGGGACAAGGCGGCGCGCGCCAACAATGTCTATCCGCTTGATGATCGTAACCTGATCGTCAAGATGAGCCAGCAGCGGATGGCCGATATTCGCCCATTATGGGAATTCCGCCCGCCCGTACCTTATTTGCCAGTCGAGGCTTCGCCTCTGGTTTGCGGCCTGGATCACAGCATTGAAATCGCGATTGATCGCCCGGCTGATGTGGAGGACGGGGTGTTGATCGCGCATGGTTCTGCACCTGCGGGCTATGTGATTTATCTGAAGGGCGGACAGCTTTTCTATGACAGCAGCATCATCCCCTGGTCCGAACGGATTTCGGGCGGGCCGGTGCCGGTGGGTAAATCGGTTATCCGCTATGTCCAGAAGATGACGGTGCGGCCGTTTGAAGGGGGTGGCACCTTGTTCATCAACGGTGAACAACGTGCAACGCACCGGTTTGACAAGATCATCGCCTCCCCCAGTTACGACGGCATGTCGATCGGTCGTGATTTTGGTGCGCCCGTTTCCACCGCGTACAAAGGGGCCAACCCATTTGGCGGCACGATTGAGCGGGTGACAATCAAGGTCGATAATCGCGCCCCGACGCTGCAGGAAATCCGCAGCTTCATCAAGGCGATGCAGATCAAGGTTTGATGGCGGCGGCCTAGCCGGCAATGCCCCGCGCCAGCAGCTGTGCGACGGTATCGGCGACCGCGTCGGGGCTGACATCCTCGTTCCAGACACCGTAGCGCAGCCCCAGGAACACGTTCATCCCCATGATCGCCCAGGCATAGACCTCTGCGGTGTTGCCCTGCACATCGCCGCGCACGTCGCCGCGCGCCGCGGCTGCCTGTAATCGCTGGGCGATACGATCGGCCGTGGTGGCGTAATGCGCGCGAAAACTGTCGGGATCGACGAACTCGGCCTCGTCGATGATGCGATATATCTCCTTATGCCCGCGCACAAATTCAATGAAGCTGTGCAGGCCCGCCCGTTCGGCGGCAATCTGGTCGGGTGCCGCACGGATGTGCGGCGTTACATGATCGCGCACCTGATCTGACATATCGCGCACCAGTGCACGGAACACCGCGTCCTTGCTGTCAAAATAGGTGTAGAAACTGCCCAGCGCCACGCCAGCGCGCCGCGTGATGCCGCTGATTGATGTTTCGTGGAAGCCGCGCTCACCAAATTCGATCGCCGCCGCGTCGAGGATCGCCCGCAACGTTTTTCGTCCCCGGTCAGTGCGGGGCGCCTTGCCCTCGCTCGCCGCTGAAACTGTTGCAGAAGCGGCACGCTCTCCCGCCATTTTTCATTCCCCTAAAGTCCCAAGTTGAAACCTGGTTCATGTTTCAGTATAGCGTCTCTTCACGGCGTTCAACCCACCAGAAGGGGCGCGCCAAAATGGAGGGGAGAACTCATCATGTCACCACGCTTTTTATCCGCCCGCGCGCTCCTGCAGCTTGGCGCCGCCGTCAGCGCGCTTGTCGCTGCCCCCGCTTTTGCCCAAACGGCGCCGGCGGCACCTGCGACCACGCAAGCCGACCGCCCCGTGGCAGAGGAAGGGGACATTCTGGTCACCGCGCGTCGCCGTGAAGAAACGCTGCTCGACGTGCCGATTGCAATCACAACCTTTTCGGGTGCGCAGCTGAACCAATCGGGTGCGGCCGACATTACCGACATTGGTAACTACACCCCCAACGTCACGCTGGAAGTATCGCGCGGCACCAGCTCAACGCTGACCGCGTTCATCCGCGGCATTGGCCAGCAGGATCCGGTGGCAGGATTCGAGGCGGGCGTCGGCATCTACCTCGACGATGTTTATCTCAACCGGCCTCAGGCTGCAGTGCTTGATATCTATGAGGTCGAGCGGATCGAAGTGCTGCGCGGGCCGCAGGGTACGCTGTATGGCCGCAATACAATCGGCGGCGCGATCAAATATGTCACCAAGCGGCTTTCGGATGATCCTACGGCTACGCTGCGCGGGTCTTATGGCAGCTATAATCAGGCCGACGGCATCATTAGCGGCAGCGTGCCGTTGTTCGATGGCAAGGTAAAAATTGGCGGCGCGATTGCGCGCCTCAGCCGTGACGGGTTCGGCACCAACCTCACCACAGGCGAGGAAAACTACAACAAGGATATTTGGGCGGGCCGTGGCACGCTCGAAATTGAGCCGAGCACAGAGGCATTCTTCCGCATCACCGGCGATTACACGCAGGATAGCACCAATGCGCGTGGCGGCCACCGGCTCATCCCGGGCATCGTTTCACGCACGCCGGTGCTTGCCAATGTCTTTGACACGCGCGGCGGGCTGAACAGCCCGGCGCAGGACGTAAAGGCGTTTGGTATTTCCGGTTTCGGCGAAGTGCGCCCAACCGACTGGCTAACCTTCCGCAGCATCACCGCCTATCGCCAGGACGACAGCAGCACGCCAATCGATTTTGATGCGCTACCCGCCGTTGATGTCGATGTGCCCGCATTTTACAACAACAAGCAATTCAGTCAGGAAGTCCAATTCCTGGTCAACACCGGCGGCTTCAATGGCCTGCTCGGCCTTTATTATCTTGATGCATCATCACGCACGGTGTTCGACGTGCGGCTGCCGAACACCGTCACAGCGCTCACTTTTGGCAATGTACGGACGGATACGGCGGCGATTTTTGGCGATTTCAGCTATGATTTCAATGAAATGTTCAGCATATCGGCTGGCGGGCGATACACTTGGGATGATCGCCGGTCACAAATTCAGCGTAATGTTTATCTGGGCGCTTCGCCATTTTTCGGCGGCACCAGCAACCCGATCGTCCGGCAAACCGATTTTCGCGGCAAGCTGAGCTTCAAGGCGTTTACTCCCCGCG
The DNA here is from genome assembly GCA_002083655.1 of Proteobacteria bacterium ST_bin14. GTDB lineage: Bacteria > Pseudomonadota > Alphaproteobacteria > Sphingomonadales > Sphingomonadaceae > Sphingomonas. Next base: position 120,035 of record MSXR01000001.1, read on the forward strand.
TGTCGGTCAGCTTCAAGCCGAACGCCAATAACAATTTTTACGCAAGCTATGCCGAAGGCTTCAAGGGCGGCGGCTTTGATCCGCGCGGGGTGGGCACTGCCGCACCCGATCTGAACGGCAATGGCATAAACGGGGCAGGCGGCGACCAGGCAGATATTTTCAGCTTCCTGTCATTCGATCCCGAAGACGTTCGCACCTATGAAATCGGCTATAAGGGCTCATTGTTTGACCGCCGACTGAACATCGCGATTTCGGCCTTCCACTCGGATTATCAAAACGTCCAGATCCCCGGTTCGGTCGGGGTTGTGGTTGGCGGGATTCAGACCTTTGCCGGCATCACCACTAATGCCGCCCAGGCACAGCTTCGCGGCATTGAGCTGGAGGGCAACGCCGTGCTCGCCAAGAATCTGGGGGTCAGCGGCGGACGGCTGGTGCTGGCGTGGACGGCGGGTTATCTCGACGCGAAGTATAAATCCTACATCGATGCTCGCGGGCGTGAGGTCGCTGGATTGCGCGCGGTGCAGAACACGCCGGATTGGACCGCGAGTGGATCAATCAGCTATGACGTGCCGATCAACGACGGGTCACTGAACCTGAGCGCCGCTGTTTCCTATCGCGGGGATTCGCAACAATTCGAAGTTCCCACCGCGATGCTCGATCAGCCGGGTTTTGCCCTGTTTGATGCCAATGCGGTGTGGACGGTGAACAAGACCTTCTCAATCGGGGTGCATGGCCGCAACCTGTTCGACAAGCGCTACATTGTGGCGGGGTATAACTTCTTGAGCGCAAACGCGGATACCGGCGTTTTCAACCGTAACGCCATGACTGGCAACTTCATCTCGACGCTGGGTGCAGACGGTATTTTGACCGCTTATTACGGCAACCCACGCCAGGTGAACGTAACGGCGCAAGTGAAGTTCTGAACGAATGCGGGGGGCGGCTCGGCTTTGGCCGTGCTGCCCCCGGTTTGTCTTGTGTGCTGGTAAAAGCGCTGCGCCTGGGCTTGGACTCGGGCTTAGACTTCACCCAGCCCGACCGGGGAGGGTTAGCTAAGGCGACTCACCGCGCCCTCGCTTACCGTTCCCGCGTCGCGGCGAACCGCACTTTGGGGTAACGATCAACGATATAGCCAATCTCCCAATTGCTTTTGGCCATGAACACCGGATTGCCATCACGGTCCTTGGCCATTGCCCCGCGATTGAGATCGACGAACGACTTCAGGTCGGCGGGGTCTTCGGCGGAAATCCAGCGCGCGGTTTCGAACGGCGCCATTTCCAGCCCGGCATCGACCTTATACTCCGCCTCCAGGCGGCTCAGCAGCACTTCCAACTGCAACTGGCCGACCACACCGATAATCCAGTTTGATCCGATATCGGGATAGAAAACCTGGGTCACACCCTCTTCCGCCATATCGTCCAGCGCCTTGCGGAGCTGCTTGGTCTTGGTCGGGTCTTTCAATTGCACCCGGCGCAGAATTTCGGGCGCAAAATTGGGCAGCCCGGTGAAGCGTACATCAGCGCGCTCGGACAGCGTATCGCCCACCCGCAGCGTGCCATGATTGGGGATACCGATGATATCGCCGGGAAAAGCCTCATCGGCCAGTTCGCGGTTTTGCGCAAAGAACAGGATCGGCGAATGGATCGCGATGGGTTTGCCGTGGCCAGAGGGGGTCAGCTTCATCCCGCGTTTGAACACGCCTGAGCAGAGCCGCATGAAGGCGATCCGGTCGCGGTGTTGCGGGTCCATATTGGCCTGCACTTTGAAGACGAAACCCGTCACATCGGCGCGGTCAGGGGAAACGGGGCCAGGCTCGGCAGGTTGCGGGCGGGGGCCGGGGGCGTGGCGGGCAAGCGCGTCAATCAGTTCACCCACGCCGAAATCCTTCAGCGCGGAGCCAAAATATACCGGTGTCTGGTCGCCCGCGCGGTACGCTTCTGCATCAAAGGCCCCATATCCGCCCAGCGCCAGTTCGGCATCCTCGCGCAGCTTGGCTAGGCCAGTGGGGGACAGCACCCCCGCCAGCGCGGGATCATCCAGCCCGGTGAACTGCGCGGCCTTGCCCAGATATTCGCGGCTGCCGCCCTCAGGCTGCATCAGCTGGTTGGTGTACAAATCATACACGCCCTCAAACTCGCCCCCCATGCCAACCGGCCAGCTCATCGGCGTGACATCCAGCGCGAGCATATCGGCGATTTCGTCGAGCAGCTCGAACGCACCCCGGCCTTCACGGTCCACCTTGTTCACAAAGGTGATGATCGGCACGGACCGCAACCGGCACACTTCGAACAGCTTGCGGGTCTGCGCCTCAATGCCGCGTGCAGCATCGATCACCATCACCGCGGAATCGACGGCGGTCAGCGTGCGATAGGTGTCCTCGCTGAAATCCTCATGCCCCGGCGTATCGAGCAGGTTAAAGGTGATGCCATCTTTTTCGAACGTCATAACCGACGACGTGACGGAAATGCCGCGCTGCTGCTCGATCTTCATCCAGTCGCTGCGGGCGCGGCGATTCTGCCCGCGCGCCTTCACCTCGCCTGCCAGATGGATCGCGCCGCCGAAATACAGCAGCTTTTCGGTCAGCGTGGTCTTGCCGGCGTCGGGGTGGGAAATGATCGCAAAGGTGCGTCGGTCGTTCAACTGAGTCATCGCGGGCGGGTTACGCGGGTGTTGCCGCCAAGTCGAGACCGGTGCCGTAATAGGACGCGCATCGCCGGGGCGGGTTGGCAGGGCTCGTCGGTAGGCCCAACACCTATTTCTTCTTCTTGTCCCTGGTCTTTCGCCGCGCGCGTTCCATGTCCACCACGCGTGAGAAACACGCCATCACATCGGCGCGCGGGTGGTTGCGGGACAGCCGACCCAACCGGAAACTCACATGCGCCATCCGCTGATAGTAGCGCGTAAACGCGCTGTTGATGGCCGCCCCAGCAATCGCGCCCACTACCGGTGCAGCGCGTGACAAGATGCCTTCGCTTGCTGCCTTGCCAAATTGCGGCACGATCGCGCGAATTGTCGCCGACACCGACTGATGGCTCAACGCGATTCGGCCCGCCCATAGCGCGGTATCCAGGCTGTCATCATCCACCAGCGGCCCGCCAGTACCAAACACAGTGATGCACTGCGCGCGAACGGCGGGATCGTCCAGATCCTCGCCATAGCTGACGGCGATTTCCTGAATTGATCGCAGAATCAGCGTGGTGGTGATGGCAAGATCGGCAAGCGTGGTCGCAATGCCACCGGCACCGCCCACCGCCCCCGCCACGCCGGTTGCAAAGCGATAAAACCCCTCGCGGCTAGAGCCCGGCTTGCCCCGTTTGCGGCGGCGACGGCCACCGATCGTAAACGCAATCGCATAGCTTTGCCGCAAGGCCAGATCGACGACCCCTTGCAGCTTATCTTCAAAATTGTCGGGCAACCAATCGATCACTTGATCGGCGCTTTCGCCCGCCTTGGCAGCAAGTGACAACAGGCCGCTGCTGGCATCTTCATGGATGACGGCGATAGCCAGCATTTCCGCCAGCTCGGACTCGCTAAAGGCCGCGCAGGCATTCCCCGAATCGATATCGGCCATCGCGCACCCCTTCGCGGGGAATCTATCGACGTGGCGGGCGATGGCAAGCATTTCGCGGTCCAAGGGACAAAATGGTTAACGCGGTCTCGAACGGACCTGTCCCATGCCTTTCGCCCCGGCCACGCTCTTACCCTGTCACCGTCACCCGCATTTCGACCCGGTGCCGCGCGCCGGGCTCCAGCATCATCACCCCGGGCTTTTCGCGAAAATCGCCCCCGAACCCGGTGCTGTCGGCGGTGCCGTGCCAGGGTTCAATGCACACAAAGCGTGCGCCGGGCTTGGTCCAGATGCCAAGGCTTGGGGTATCAGGAAACGCGATGTCGAGCTGCGGGCCAGTGTCACTGCCATAACGCAGCCGCTGTGAGGTGACCGGGTTCCAGATCAGCGCATCACACTCAAACAGGGCATCCGCCAGCGCGAGCCGGTTGCCGATCACTGGCGTCGCACGATCCTCCGCAATCAGGCCTGCCTCGTTCAACCCTTTCAGTGGCGCTGGTTCATCAACCTCAAAATCGATGTAGTGGTCCTCGCGCGCGGCACCGCCGGGAAGCGGCCAGGCAAAGGCCGGGTGCCAGCCAAAGCTGACCGGCATCGGTGCATCGCCGGTATTGCCGATAATCGCCGTCATCGTCAGCGTCGCATCGTCCACGACAAAGCCGATTTCGAGCAGGAACGGGAATGGGTAGGATTCCATCGTCCGCGCGGAATTGATTAGCCGCAGCACCGCATGGCTGGCCGACGACTCGGCAACATCGAACATTGATCGCCGGGCAAAGCCGTGCTTTTCCATGCGGTATGACGTTTCGTCCAGCCACAGCACATCATCATTCAACCGCCCGACAATCGGGAACAATATCGGGGCGCGGCCGCTCCAAAAACGGGGGTCAGCATTGGTCATCAACTGCCGACCCCGCCCATCGCGCAGCGACGACAGCTCAGCACCGAATGGGTTGATCGACGCGGTCAGCACGCGCGAACCGATGTCGAACCAATCACCCACGCAATACCGCTCCTAACTTCGCCGCTGCGGTCACCACCTTGTCGGCGATGGCCTTTAAATCATCATCGGTGAAGCTCTTGTCGCCCGGTTGCAGGGTAATTTCAACGGCCAGGCTTTTGCTTCCCGGCTCGACGCCCGCGCCTGTAAACACATCGAACAGCCGCGCAGCGGTGATCGCAGCCTTGTCTGCCCCTTTGACGGCGCGGACCAGCGCGTCAGCGGCCAGTGTATCGGGCACCAGAAATGCGAAATCGCGGGTCACCGCCTGCAATGCCGGCGGTGCGAAGGCCGGGCGCATGAAGCCAGTCCCACGCTTCACCGGAATCGCATCGAGGTAAAGTTCAACTGCCGCGACCGGCCCATCAAGGTCAAATGCCTTCAGTGTCAGCGGGTGGAGCATCCCGAATGCTGCCAGCACCGTTTTTGGCCCCAATCGTAGGGTTGCCGATTGGCCGGGGTGCCAGGCATCGCCCGACCAGATCGCATCCGCACCGTAAACCTGCAGGTTATCCACCGGTGCGCCAGCCTCTGCCAGCAGCGCCAGCGCCTCTGCCTTGGCATCGAATGCGTCAAAGCCTTGCGCCTTGCCGCCCTGCCAGCCCCGCGCGCGCTTGTTGCCCGCGAGGACGACGCCCAGCGTGGCGCGCTCTGCATCTTGTAGATAGCGTCGGCCAATTTCGAACAGCCTTACGCTGCTCGCGCCCCGCCTCAGATTGCGTTCGGTCGCCGCCAACAGGCCGGGCAGCAGCGAGGGCCGCATGATTTTCAGATCTTCGCTGATCGGGTTCGCTACGCGCCACTCAAAATTGCCGGGCGCGCGAAATGGTGCTGCCTGCATGTCTGACAGGAAGCTCCAGGTTATCGCCTCGTTCAGCCCACGCGCAGCAGCGGCACGGCGCAGTTTGCGCTCCAGCTTCTGGTCGGGCCGTGCCGTGGGCGTTGCCACGCCCGCAACGCGGGGCAGGGGTGTCGACGGCACCTTGTCGATGCCTTCGATACGAATCACTTCCTCGACCAGATCGGCGCTGCCATCGACATCGCGCCGCCAGCTTGGCGGGGTAACCTGCCAATCGGCGCTGACCGCAAAGCCAAGCGATTCCAGGATCGCGCGTTGTCGTTGCGCCGCAATTGCCCGCCCGCCCAGCGATTCCGCCCGGGCGGGGTCATAGGCGATGGTGCGGGTGGTGAGCGGCGGGGAGCCTGCGCGCGTCACTTCGCTTGCGGTGCCGCCGCAATGTTCCAGCACCAGCCAGGTCGCGATTGCCAGCCCGTCATCGAGAAAGCCCGGGTCGACGCCGCGTTCAAACCGCGTGCGCGCATCGCTGGTAAGCAGCAGTTTCTGCCCGGTCCGCGCGATGCTTTCAGGGTCGAAATAGGCGCATTCGATCAGCACATGGGTGGTCGTGTCCGAAACGCCGGTTTCCTCGCCGCCCATGATGCCGCCGATATCATGGACTTTCTCGTCATCAGCGATAACGGTCATCGTCTCGTCTAGCGCATAGGATTTACCGTTCAGCGCGACCACGCTTTCGCCACTGCGCGCCTTGCGTGCTGCTAGCCCGCCAACCAGTTTGGCCTGATCGTAAACGTGCAGGGGGCGGCCCAGATCGAACATCACGAAATTGGTGATGTCCACCAGAACCGAGATCGGTTTTTGGCCAATTGCCTTCAGCTTTTGCTGCATCCAGGCCGGGGAAGCGCCGTTGCGCACGCCAGATACGGTCCGCGCATAAAAGGCGGGGCAGCCCGCCGGATCATCGGTACGCACCATGGGTCCAGCGCCGTCACCCGGCAGGTCAATCGTCGCCATACGGTAAACATCGGCCAGCGGTTTCAGCGTTCCCATGCCGCCCGCCGCCAGATCACGCGCAATGCCGCGCACGCCCATGCAATCTTGTTTGTTGGGGGTGACGGATACGTCGATCACCGGATCGGTCAGGCCGGCATAATCGGGGTAAGCCGTGCCGATAGGGGCATCGCCAGGCAGCTCGATGATGCCGTCATGATCGTCGCCCAGTTCCAGCTCGCGCGTCGAACACATCATGCCGTTCGACACGACCCCCCGGATTTCGGCAACCTTCAGCACCATGCCATTGGCAGGGACGGTTGCGCCGGGTGCACCGAAAACGCCGATCAATCCCGCGCGCGCATTGGGTGCGCCGCACACGACCTGCATCGGTCCGTCACCCGCGTCCACGGACAGCACCTGCAGCTTGTCTGCCTGTGGATGGCGATCTGCGGAAAGCACTTTGGCGACCCGGAATGCGGCAAGTTTCGCGCCCGGATTCTCGACGCCTTCGACTTCGAGGCCGATCCGGGTCAGTGCCAGCACGATCTCGTCGAGCGTCGCAGCGGTGTCGAGATGCTCTTTGAGCCAGCTTAAGGTGAACTTCATGCGCCGACTCCTCCCGATAGCGTGGGCACGTCCAGGCAGGAAAAGCCGTAATGCTTCATCCAACGCAGATCGCCGTCAAAGAACGGGCGCAGATCATCCATCCCATATTTCAGCATCGCCAGCCGATCGATCCCGCAGCCAAAGGCAAATCCTTGCCATTCATCAGGATCAAGCCCGCATGCCGCGATAACCTTGGGGTGAACCATGCCGCTGCCCAGCACTTCCATCCAGCCGTCACTGCCGCCAATCACCCGCTTGCCATTCTGGATCGTGAAACCAACATCGACCTCCGCAGATGGCTCAGTGAACGGGAAATAGCTCGGGCGCAGGCGCAGCACGACATCGTCACGCTCAAAAAACGCCTTCAGAAACGTCTCCAGCGTCCATTTCAAATGGCCAAGCGTGATGCCCTTGTCGATCACCAGCCCCTCAACCTGATGGAACATCGGCGTGTGTGTCGCATCACTGTCAGACCGATAGGTGCGGCCCGGCGCAATGATGCGAATGGGGGGCTGTTGCGTCATCATCGTGCGGATTTGCACGGGGCTGGTATGGGTGCGGAGAACCATTGGCCGGTCATGATCGCCCGCCAGATAAAAGGTATCATGCATCGCGCGTGCCGGGTGTGTTTCTGGAATGTTGAGCGCGGTGAAATTATGCCAGTCATCCTCAATCTCTGGCCCGGTCGCCACGGCAAAGCCCAGGTCGGCAAAGATTTCAGCAAGTTCGTCCATCACCTGCGAAACGGGGTGGATGGTGCCGGTGATCGCGGCCTCGGCGGGCAGCGTGATGTCGATGGTCTCGCGGGCGAGGCGGGCGTCCAGGTCGGCGCGCTCCATCGCCGCTTTGCGGGCGGCGATGGCGGTGATCACCGCTTCACGCAACGCCTGGATGGGGGGTGCCTTTGCCAGCCGTTCTTCTGGCGACATGCCACCCAGCGTCTTCAGCAACGTTGTCACGCCGCCCTGCTTGCCAAGCGCGCCCACGCGGACGCTTTCCAACGCCTCCTGGCTCCCGGCCGCATCAATCGCTGCGAGAAGGTCTCGTTGCATCTGGTCAAGATCGGTCATGCAGGTCTTCCGTTGCTGGTCAGATTGATCGCCCAGACGATGAGCGCGCCGTCTTCTGGATCGTCATGCGTGCCGGTTCGAACAAAGCCGTTCTTTTCCAGCACCCGCTGCGATCCCGGATTGTCGACGCTCGTTTTCGCGGTCAAGTGGTCATGGCCATCGGCGCGCAACTGGGGCAGCAATTCGGCGATCGCGCGCGTCATCACGCCGCGCCCCTGATGTATTGGTGCCATCCCGTACCCGATCTCATATCGGCCATCGACGCCAGCATTGGTAAAGCTGATCATGCCGACGACCTGGTCATTACTGGAAACCATCCAAGCCGCAGGACGATCGGTCGTTTCCGCAATCGATCCGGCAACCCCGCGCAGCATCGCCGTCACCTCGTCCGGCGCAATGCCGCCCGCGCAAAGACTAAGCGTGTCTGCGCGCGCCTCGCCTTCGCCCAGCAGCCAGGCAAAGTCAGCGTCGTTCATGGCGTGGAGTGTGATCATAAACCGTCCTTTCCAACGAAAAGGGCGCGGGTGGCAATCCACCCGCGCCCCTTGTTGGCGTGCTGCTCAGGTCGCGCTCAGGCGGCCTGGGGCAGGGCCGCCTTCGCCTGAGCGATGATGCCGCTAAACGCCGCACCTTCGTGCATTGCAATATCGGCCAAAACCTTCCGGTCGAGCTCAACACCCGCCAGCTTCAGGCCGTGCATGAAATTGCCATAGGTCATGCCTTCGGCACGAACCGCTGCGTTGATGCGCTGAATCCACAGGGCGCGGAAGCTGCGCTTCTTTACCTTGCGATCGCGATACGCATATTGGCCGGCCTTTTCGACGGCCTGGCGGGCGACACGGATCGTGTTCTTGCGACGGCCATAATAGCCCTTCGCTTGTTCCAGAATCCGCTTATGTTTTGCGCGGGTGGTTACACCCCGTTTTACGCGTGCCATTTCCTAAATCTCCTAGCTCAACCGAGACCGTAAGGCGCCCAGGCCTTTACGGTTGCGGTGTCGGCCTTTGACAGGACCTTGGTGCCGCGATTCTGGCGAATATATTTGCCATTGTGGCTGATCAGCCGATGGCGCTTGCCGGCAACGCCGTGCTTTAGCTTACCAGTGGCCGTGAGCTTGAAGCGTTTCTTGACGCCGCTCTTCGTCTTGAGTTTGGGCATTTTCGTCTCCTTGTTTGCGCGACGATTTATGAACGGCCACGGCAGCCCATACCGGCCGGGCAGTTCCTCTTACTCGCGGAAAGGCGGGCGCATAGAGCAAGCGTTCAGGCTTTGCAACCGGGCAGGCGGTTCTATCGCTTTGTCTGATATCGAATCAGTGCCCATGACAGCCAAGCGTCTCGACGATTTCTTCGATTCGCGCGGGATCGCCGGCGGCGATGACCTCTCCCGAGCTGTCGGCGGTCAGCGGATCGCCCGCCCAGTCGCACATCCGCCCGCCAGCTCCCTCGACAACGGGCACAAGCGCGGCGAAATCGTGAATTTTCAATCCCGCCTCGACAACGATATCGAGCTGTCCCGAGGCAAGGCAGCCATAATTATAGCAATCACCGCCATAGATCGGGCCCTGCCGCATCTTGCCCCCAGCTGCGGCACGGGCAAGCGCCACAAAATGATCGGCCTGATGATCGTCAAAAGCGTGCGGGCTGGTGGTGGCAAGCGCCGCGCCCTCAAGCGCCGGGCAAAGGCGGGTTCGAGTCGGGATGCCGTTGAACAAGGTCGGCTGCCCGATGACGCCAAGCCAGCGTTCCTTTAGGATCGGCTGGTCGATGATGCCCAGCATCGGCCACCCGTCAATCATCAGCGCGATCAGCGTGCCGAATACGGGCCGCCCCGACACAAAGGCACGGGTGCCGTCGACCGGATCGAGCACCCAGGCGCGGCCAGAATTGCCCGGCTTGGTGCCATATTCCTCTCCGATAATGGCATCACCCGGGAATGCCGCTTCGATCATCGCCCGCATTTCCGCTTCGGCTTCGCGGTCGGCCAGCGTGACGGGTGAGTGGTCGGCCTTGGTTTCCAGCCCGTGTGGCGCGCGGAAATAGGGGCGAATCACTGCCCCTGCAGCATCAGCCAGGCGGTTGGCGAGATCGATATCGGCTTGGGTAATGCGCATGGACATGGCCTAGCGGGCGGCGGGACGGCTCGCCAGTACGAAAAGCGACTCGCTTCTGTCACAATGGGCTGACAAATTGGGGACTATGCAAAAGATAACCCTTTCGGCGGCGCTTGCCGCCGCGCCAATGCTGCTGGTGTCGCATCCAGCGGCGGCCCAACTGCGACCGCTGGTTGAACCGCCCGCCTCTGCGGCAGGTGCCCTCAGCGGCGTCGATGTATTCCTGATCAACGAGGGCAAGGAAGCCGCGCCGGTTGACGCGCCGTCGACGATCCAGACGATTGCGCGCGATGGCACCGCACTGACGTTGGAATTGATCCGCTCCACCGCCGATACGGCCCCTGTTGCGCCGGGTGGCTTTGCGCGGTTGCGATACCGGCTGGCCCCGCTGGCGCGCGCCGCCGAACCGCGAGTCGCCGCTGCGCGCACCACCCCGCAAGGCCCGGGCGAGCAGGTCGCTACCACCGGGCGCGGCACCGCCAGTGGATTTCTGTCACGCTTTGGCCCGTTTGAGCCGACCTATGGCGTGGTTGGTACCGGCGATTCGGGTGCCAAGGTGCAACTGAGTTTTGCCATGCAGCCGTTCGCCAGCACCGGGCCGGCATCCTATATAAAGGTCGCATATACCCAGACGATCTTCTGGGCGCTTGACCAGCCATCGGGGCCCATCCGCGCGACGACGTATAGCCCTGAAGCGTTCATCGACGTGCCACTCAACCCCACGACGCAGCTTTCGCTGGGCTATCGGCACGATTCGAACGGCGGCGGTGTGACCAACTCGGTCGATATCAACCGGTTATATGCCCGCGTGAACAAGACATTCGCCCTGGGTAATGACTGGCGAATTGATATCGCGCCGCAGGGCTGGGTGTATGTCGGCACCCAGGGGCTGGCCGGGGACATTGAGCGTTTTTATGGCAACGCGGCGCTTGCCACGTCGATCGAGCAGAAGGACGGCGTCAAGTTCGCGCTTTATGCGCGGGGCAACCCGGGGACGCGCCAGGGATCAGCCGAATTTTTCGCGTCCTACCCGATTAAGCGGTTCGGGGTTGGCGATGTCGGACTATATCTATTCGGACAGGCATTTCACGGTTTTGGCGAAGCATTAAGCGATTATAATCGTGCCGACACGCATGCCCGTATCGGCATCGCGCTCACCCGGTAGCGGGCCGTGAAGCCGTATTGCGCGGCGGCAGCGGCTTCGGCATGCAGCCATCACTTAGATATACGCTGGAGATACTCATGAAGCGTTTGACCCTGTTGCTCGCCGCCTTGCCACTGGCACTGATGGCCGCTGCCCCGGCGCGGGCCCAACTCGCGCCCGGTGCCAAAGCGCCGTTGTTCACCGTTGTTGGTGCAGTCGCTGGCAAGCCAATTAACGTTGATCTGAAGGCCGCGTTGAAAAAGGGGCCCGTGGTGCTGTATTTCTTCCCTGCAGCCTTCACGCCGGGCTGCAATGCCGAGGCGCATGCGTTTGCTGAGGCGATTGCCGATTTCAACGCGGCCGGCGCAACGGTGATCGGCATGACCGCAGGCAATGTCGATCAGCTCGCCAAATTTTCGAGCGCAATGTGTGCGGGCAAATTCGCCGTCGCCGCTGCCAGCCCGGCCTTGGCCGCAAGCTACGGCGTTGCGCTGAAGAACCCTGATGGCAGCGCTTCGGGCTATACCAGCCGCACCAGTTATGTGATTTCGCCCGACGACAAGATTTTTTACGTTCACAGCGACCGCAGCGCCGCTGATCACGTTCGCAACACTCTTGACGCCGTAAAACGTTACCGCGCCGCTGCCCGATAGGATTGCCGATCAACGCCGGTCGTTACCCAGAACCGGTCGTTACCCAGAACCGGTCGTTACGCAGTCACGGAATTTTAGGTCTTGCTCGCTATCACCTGTGAACGAGATTTTATGCGTTGGCATTGATCAAGGCTGCGTAACGGAAACGGTGGCGATGAGCGGTAAGTCTGCAATTGGTTTTGAGATGGAACCGGCGGTGGATCGCGGGGTGGCGAGCCGCGCAATCTTTGATCAGATCGGTGTGTTTCTGACGGCAAACCGGCTGGGGCCGGATCCTGCCAATTATGCCTTTGGCTACCGCGTCATCAGCGATCCGTCAGGCCCGCTTGCGCGCGCTGTGGCGGCGCTTACCGATGGCGGCGTGCGGCTGACCAAGCGGGACATTGTGGCGCTTGGTGGCGATGTCGGCAATGCACCGGTCGACATGCCGGCGATGGCATCAACCGGCCAGGGCCTGGTTGCGCAAACCCAGATGCAGGTCGAAGGTTTTCAGGATCTGGTGCGCATGATGCGCAATGAAACTGCCGATTTCGGGCGCGATCTTGCCGCCACGGCCAATGCTATTCGTGTGTCAACCGACACTAACGCAGTCAGCGACGTGATGCGGATGACCAGCGCGATGCTGAACCGGGTGCAGAGCGCCGAAAGTCAGCTTGAAGTCGCGACGCGCGAAGCCAGCGATCTGCGCGCCAAGCTAGAGGAAGCGCGCGACAATGCCCGCCGCGATCCACTGACCGGCCTGGCCAATCGCCGCGCCTTTGAAGAAGCCTATGCCGAACACGTCGCCAAGGGCACCGCGCTTTGCGTGTCGGTTTGTGACATCGACCATTTCAAGCAGGTCAATGACGGTTTTGGGCATGCCGTGGGAGATCGCGTGCTGAAGGCGATCGCCGATGTGCTGGCGGAACAATGCGGCGATCATCTCGTCGCGCGCTATGGCGGTGAGGAATTCGTGGTGTTGTTTGCCGGCGTCGATCTGCAAGCGGCCCGCGATATGCTGGAAACGGCCCGCATGCTGGTCGCCAAAAAGCGTTACCGCCTGCGCGAATCGGATGAACCACTGGGCGAAGTGACCTTTTCCTCCGGGCTAACCGCAGCGGGGCCAGCCGAAGACGTGGGTGATGTTTTCGTTCGGGCTGATCGGCTGCTTTACGCGGCAAAGGCCGATGGCCGGAACTGCCTGAAAACCGGCTAATCGTTGTTGATGTGCAACATTTGCCAAGGTTTGGTGTCTTTCACCACTTAAATTGGCGGCTTTTGCGAGGATTCGCACCGCTCTTGGTGATCAACGGCTGAATTCTGCGCCTTTTTGCAATTGGCACGGTCCCTGCAATCCCCTTGGCATCGCTGGCCGGATGGTCCGGACAGCGGCAAAAAGGGAAAAAACCATGTTCCGCATTGAAACCATCTCACGCGTTGTTTTCTCGGCAGCTGCCGCTCTTGTGTTCGCGACCGTGCTGGTCAGCGCTGCCGTTCCCATGGTGCCGATCGCCTGATCGGCACCCATCAACGCCACCAATCCACACCGAGAGAGATGATGACCGCTATCCGCAGCCTGACCCTTGTCGTTCTTGCCTTTGCATCAACGGCTACGCTCATCCTGGCGCAAAACGCGCTGTTCAACACCGTCGTGATGGGGTGATTATCAGGATTGATGTCACCCAAGGTTGCGGCCGGATGCGCTGTGATCAGCGGCGATTGCCGAATTTGCGCGCCAATTGGTCAGTTCTGGCCTAGATCGTTACTCAGGCAGGCATGAAGCGTGCCCGATAGGGATGCACGCCATGGCCAAAGCCCAAAAGAAATCGAACAAGGAAGTCCGCAAGCCCAAGGCGGAAAAGCCCAAAAAGGGCAATGCATCCAACCCATCGACCAAGGGCGCAGTGCCCGCCCCAGCCAAGGGCTGATCAGCAGCATGGCACCGATATCAACGCCCGGCGATGACGACAGCTTTGTCTTTGACGAAGCAAGTGGCGAATGGATCAGCGCGGCTGATGCTGCACAGTCCGCCGTCGGCGAAGCCGCGGTCGAGGTTCGCGACGCGGTGGGCAATTTGCTGGCTGACGGAGATCAGGTGACCTTGATCAAGGATCTGACCGTCAAGGGGGCGGGCCAGACGCTGAAGCGCGGGACATTGATAAAATCAATCCGCCTCACCGGCGACCCACAAGAAATTGACTGCCGGTTTGATGGCATCAAGGGTCTGGTGCTGCGCGCCGAGTTTGTGAAGAAGCGATAGCGCCGAACAGCAACGATTATACCCCGCGCAAGCACAAACCGTTTTCCCGACCCTTTGGCCCCTATGCGTCTACCCTTTGCGGCTCGCTTCGAACAAAAACCAGGCGCGCTGTTCGGCTTCGTCAGTCCAGGTGTCGAGAATACCGCTGGTGGCATTGTCCTTGGCGTTATCAACAATGATCTTGGCTTCGCGCAGCGAGGCGATCAGTGCTAGATTATCCTCGCGCAGTTCGGCCAGCATCGCGTCTGGCGCGACGAAATCGGCGTCATTGTCCTTGATCGTCTGGTGCCGCGCGATGTCGCCGATGGAGCGCAATGTGGCGTTGCCGGTTTTGCGAACACGCTCTGCGATCACATCCGTGGTCGCCAGAATCTGCGTCGCCTGATCATCGAGCAGCAGATGATAGTCGCGAAAATGCGGGCCAGAGACGTGCCAGTGGAAATTCTTGGTCTTGAAATACAGCGCATAGCTATCTGCCAAGATCCCGTTCAGCGCTTCGGCCACGCTCTTGGTCGCGTTGGATTTCAGGTCGGTCGGCGTTTTGAGGGCGGTATCGGTTGGCATGAAAAGCGTCTCCGTTGGGTGGGGTTAGGATTGAACGCCGCTGTAGCTTATTGGCTCCCGCAAAATCCCGCCAACAGTTTCGATCTGTGTGAATGGCGCGCTACATCAGCCGGAGCGCGCTGACCCCGAATACCAGACCGGTCAGGATCAACACCAGGCCAATCGCGAACCGGATCGGGCGGTGCGGCAGCGATTGATATCCGCGTTCCCCCGCCAGGATCGCCGGGATAATCACGGCCAGGCTGCCCAACGTTGCGCCGATCACGGCGAAAGGGGCGACGAGCGGCGAGCGTGCGGTAACGGCGGCGGTTAGAAACTGGGTTCGGTCACCCACCCCGATTGCCAGCAGCGCCACCAACGTGGTGGCAAAGGCACCGATTCGCCATCTGCTCATCCGATCTGGCGATTTCATCGCGAAAAGTCCGCTGCTGCCAGCCGAAACAAGCGCCATCGCCAGGAAAAGCGCGCGTGCATTGGGCGTCATAATCGGGGCCATCAGTGATCCGGCGACCGCGCCTAGTGCATTGCCGGCCGATAGCGCGATGATGGCTGCCACGATAATAATACCGGGTTTTTGGTACCGATCGCCCATGATTGCGGCTAGCCAGGCCGTTCGATCACTCGCCTGGCACAGTAACGCGCCGACAAAAGCGGCCATCAACGCATCCATGAATCTGCGATCAGCCAGTCAGGCGAACGGAGCAGGCAGCGACATAGCTTTCGCGGGCGAATCGGTCTTGGCGCTCACTGCCAATGGCTTCCCGGAGCAGCGCGATCCAGCCGGTGATCAGCGGACCTTGATCGCCGCGCGCCAGCGCCGATTCGAGCACTTGCGCCACGCTGGCCACGGGCAGCATCCCGTTTTGCACCGCAATGCGCCGAATCGTGTCGATTTCGCTCGCCAGCGCGGCCAGGCCAGGCCGCACCCCCAGCAACGTCGCCCGTCGTATCAGTTCAGCCTGTACCTGTTGGTCGATCTTCGTGCGCTGGGCCATCATTCGTCCCCTCTTGCCTTTGGGTAAGATGGTGCGCGCATCATGGTAAAATTGGCGTTAATGGCAGGCAAACGGGCAAGCGCCGTGCGGCACAGACTTGACTTTGCGGCGAACGTGGGCCAACGGCATCGGCTTACCAAGCGGCGGGCACGCGTTCGTCGCTTTTTGCTTTTTTTAACGCGCAGGAATTCAGGTCATGGCAAAGCCGACCACCGTCAAGATCAAGCTCGTCAGCTCGGCAGATACCGGTTTCTTCTATGTGACCAAAAAGAACCCGCGCACCCAGACCGACAAGCTCAGCTTCCGCAAATATGATCCCGTCGTGCGCAAGCATGTCGATTTCAAGGAAGCCAAGATCAAGTGATGCGGCGGGCGGCATAAGTCGCCTTCCTGTCATCCCGGCAATGGCTGGGATCAAGCGCCCAGATTCAGAGCCGAGATTTAGAGCCGCGGGGGAACTTCCCCTGCGGCTCTTGTCATGTCGGCAGCAATGCCTTCACCTGCGCGATGAATGCCGCCAGTGCGATGGGCTTTGATACATAGGCATTGGCACCCGCCGCCCTGATCCGGTCTTCATCCTCACGACCGGCATACGCGGTTATGGCCATGATGGGGATGGTGCGCAGCGCCAGATCGCCCTTTAACTGCGCAATCAGTTCATAACCCGTCATATGCGGCAACTGGATGTCGGTAATGATCAGATCGGGAAGGAATGCGCGCGCGCGCCCCACCGCCTCACGCCCGTCGCGCACGCCTTCGGCCACATATTCATGCGCGCGCAGCAGATCGCAGAAAAGTTTCAGGTTCAGTTCGTTGTCCTCGACAACCAGCACCCTTTTTGCCACGTCCGCGATCATCCTTTTCCTCAAGGCCAAAGCGAATAGGCAATGCGCCCGCCCGTGACAAATGAAGACGCCGATCAAGCGGCACTGGTGCTGGGGTTGCACGCGCTTGGCTGGGCACTGGCAGAGCCTGACCGGGCGAGTCGCTTGCTCGCGCTGACCGGTCTTGATCCGCAAACGCTGCGCGCAAGCGCGGGCGATGCCGCCACGCTGGCCGCCGTGCTCGGTTTCCTCGAATCGCATGAGCCTGATCTTGTCTCTTGCGCCACCGCAATTGATACCACCCCCGCCGCGCTGGTCCGCGCGCGCCAGATATTGGAAGACCAATGAACGCCCCAACCATGCCCCCGATGAAACCGCTGCTGATCACCGATTGCGATGAAGTGCTGCTGCACATGGCCCGGCATTTCGGTGCGTGGCTGGGAGAGGTGCATGATATCGACTTCAAACTGGCGCATGGTGACATGGCGACCAGCATGAAGCGCCGCGACGGCACCCCGCTGGAGCGCGAGGAAATGTGGACCTATTTGGCGGGGTTCTTCCCGGCGGAAATGGGTCGCCAAACCTTGGTGCCGCACGCCGCTGAATCGATCGCGGCACTGGCGCAGATTGCCGATATTGTCGTGCTCACCAATTTGCAGGATCATTGCCGCCCGGCGCGGACTGCCCAGCTTGAATCCTTTGGAATCGTCCACCGGGTTGAAACCAACCAGGGGGGCAAGGGCACCCGTGTTGCGTCCATTGCCGCTGAATATGGCAACCCCGTCACCGTGTTTGTCGATGATCTGGCGGTCCACCTTGAATCCTGCGCCACGCATGCCCCCCACGTCCACCGGCTGCACATGGTTTCAGAACCCGCCCTTGCCCCGCACGTGCCGCCAGCGCCCGCTGCCCATGCCCGCATCGATGATTGGCGCGAGGCAAAGGACTGGATCACGGCGCGGTTTGCCGCGGCAGCACCGGCGAGTGCTTGACCCCTTCCTGCCTGCGTGGTTGAGCTTATCCTATGACTGATCGAATCGCTGCAAAGCTCGCCGAACTCGGCCTTGCCCTGCCCGTAGCTGCGGCGCCGGTCGCTGCTTATGTACCTGCGGTTGAGGTGGGGGGCTTGCTCCATATCTCCGGTCAGCTGCCGTTTGATGAGGGCAAGGTGATGACCGGCCGGGTGGGCGAGGATCGCGACCTGGCCTATGCGCAATTGGCTGCACAACGCTGTGCGTTAATGCTGGTGGCGCAGATGAACCAGGCGCTTGGCGGGCTCGACCGGGTGGTGCGGATCGTGAAGCTGGGCGTGTTCGTCAACAGCAGCGTTGATTTCACCGATCAGGCCAAGGTTGCCAATGGCGCATCAGAGCTAATGGTCGCCTTGTTCGGGGAGGCAGGCAAACATGCGCGCAGCGCGGTGGGTGTCGCGGTTCTTCCGCTGGGTGCCGTTGTGGAAGTCGATGCCATTGTTCAGGTTGGTCCCGCGCCGCTGGCCGGAAGCTGATCGCACAATCATGACTGAGCGCGATCTTGTCGCGCGGCTGTCGCCGGGCGTCGCCAGCATCGCTGCTGCCGATTGGGATGGATGTTCGGGTGCGGACAATCCCTTTCTCAGCCACGCCTTTCTATCGATCCTAGAAGAGTCGGGCAGCGTTTCGCCGCGCACCGGCTGGCAATCATTGCCCATCGTGATCGATGGTGCCGATGGCAAACCCGCCGCGATCGCCCCTGCCTATGCCAAGGGGCATAGTCAGGGCGAATATGTGTTCGATCATGCCTGGGCCGATGCCTATCAGCGCGCAGGCGGGGACTATTATCCCAAGCTGCAGGTGGCGGTGCCGTTTACGCCCGTGCCCGGCCCGCGGTTGCTGCTGCGGGACGCAACGCTTGGCCCGGCGCTGATCGGCGCGCTGGAGGCGGTGGTGGTCAACCAGGGGCTGTCGAGCGCGCACGCTACCTTTGTCAGCCCCGATCAACTGTCCCTGTTCGAACAGGCGGGCTGGCTGATCCGCGCAGGCACGCAATTCCATTGGCGCAATGATGGTTATGCCAGCTTCGACGATTTTCTGGGCGCGCTCGCCAGCCGCAAGCGAAAGGCGATCCGCAAGGAACGCGAGCAGGCGGTGGCTGGGCTGACGATCCGGCATGTCACGGGCGCTGACCTGACTGAGGCCGATTGGGATGCGTTCTGGGTATTCTATCAGGATACCGGCGCGCGCAAATGGGGCACGCCTTACCTCAGCCGCCGGTTCTTCTCGTTGCTGGGGGAGCGGATGGCAGACCGGGTGCTGCTGATCATGGCCGAACGCGACGGAAAGCCCATCGCCGGTGCCCTGAACCTGATCGGCACAGACACGCTCTACGGCCGCTATTGGGGGGCGATCGAGGATGTGCCCTTCCTGCATTTTGAGCTGTGTTATTATCAAGCCATCGACGCGGCGATTGCGCGCGGGATGCAATCGGTGGAGGCAGGGGCGCAGGGTGAACATAAGCTCGCGCGCGGCTATGCGCCGGTGGCGACATGGTCGGCGCATTTTATCCCTGATCCCAATTTCCGCCGCGCCATTGCCGATTTTCTGGTCCGCGAGCGCGAAGCGGTGGCCGCTGACCGGGAATATCTGGGCCAGATGACGCCGTTCAAACGGGCGTAGGCGCTATCGCGGGGGCGGCGTCAGCTCTTCGCGGGTCAGCTGTACAGCGGGCTTGCTGTGATCGATTCGGAAAACCGCGCTTGTGCCGTCACGCCATACCGGAATCAGCCCAGCCTCCAGCTTGCGATCATAGGGCGGTGGCTGGATCAGCCAAACATAATCGAACGCGTCGCGCGGGAACCGGGCGAGCGAACGTCCAATCGGTCGCCACCATTCGCGGGGGCACTGGATGTGGGTAACGATTTGCGATGGATCATGCCGAAAGCCGCGCCCGGCATTGAACCGTGTCGTCAACAACTGCGCACCGGCCATTGACCATTGATCATTCGAATAGGCCATGCGCCGTTCTAGCGCGAGCGCGGGCAGGTGCTGCAGCCGCGTAAGGAACCACTCGCTATAACAGGTTTCGCCAACGAAACTGACGAGCTTGGCCCCGACGGGGATGTGCACCAGCGCCTTTAGCTGGCGATCATAGCTTTGGTCATACTGCCAAAAGCTAACCGTTGTTGCGGCAATGCGGACGGTGAAAAAGGCCAGTCCCACCGCCGCCAGCGTGGATGCACCGCGCATCGACAAGCCTTTGCGTGGCCGCAGCGCGATCAGCGCAATCGCGATCATGAACGGGGCCAGCCGCATATCGGCATAGGCAGAACCAAAAACCACGCGCGGCAGCAGGATAAACACCGCCAGCAGGAACAGCGCCGATAGCGCCAGGTTGCGCGAATATTCGATGTTCGGGTCGCGAAATCCCTTGAAAAGGATCAGATACAGCACCGCCGTCGATGCAATGTCGAACGCCTGCCAGCGATCACGTAGCACCATCGTCACCCAGCCGATTTTGGCGCGCCAGTTGAACCAGTCGCCGGTCTGGCCGCTCACCCCGCCGCCGCTGCGCCATACCACCATCAGCGCCATTGGCAGCGCCAGCGGCAGGCAGCCGATACAGGCACGCACCCAGGCATTTAACCAGCGATGGCCAAGATCATGCTGACGGATCATCTCCGCCGAAAAGGCCAGTACCCCCAGAAACCCCCAGCCAAAAGTATGGCAAACCCATAACAGGCACGACAAGGGGATGAAAATGGCGGCGCGCAGCTGCAATCTGCCCAGGCGGGCAAGCCGCAACCACAGGCCAAATGCGTTCAACGCAAGTGCCATAGACAGCGCGAAATTGACGAAGCCGAAATGGAGCGGGAAACAATATGCCAGCGGCAGGGCGAACAATGCCGTCGCGGGGATGCGGCCATGCACTTCGCGCGCAATCCATAGCAGCCCGGTCACGATCAGCGGCGGGATCGTCAGCACGATCAGTTTGACCGCCAGTTCCAGCCCGAAAATCGGGGCGAGCGGAATGATCAGCAGATCAAGCCCCAAATTACCGATCAGCGACCAGTTGAAGTGATACCATTCACCCAGCCAGGGATAGGTACCCAGGTCGAGCTGCACCCGGTATCGCCCCATATGGCCCGGCAAATCCACAAGCGGCGGAATATCGGGCCAGAGCAGCGGAATCGCCGATACCAGCGCCGCTGCTGCGACGAACCAGCGTGTTTGCCACCAATGAAGCCGTTCGGCTGTATCCGCTTGCATCCCCCCGCTCTAGTGCGCGGGGGGCGGGGTCGACAACCCGTGTTGCACGGCAAAAATGGTCACCGGATTTTTGCCGGATGCAATTGGTGTCAGCCAGGCGGGTGCGCGCCCCTGGCCCAGCATCGCGATCAACCGTCGCGGATGATCCCGCAAGGCCGGGTCAAGCCCGCCAAATCCGGACCCGGATTGATCAGGGCACCACACGACATAATCGGCCTGCACCCGATTGGCGATGGTACGGGCGGTATCGGGATCGCTGAGGAAAAAGCGGTACATCGCCGCATTGCCTGCGTTGTTGCGGTGATAAGGCGCAGCGATCAGCCGGTGTTTGGTGCCCGCAATTGCATAGGCCCCCAGATCAATCGGCGCGATCACGGTGCCGGCGCGTAGCCTGGCCAGCGCGGCGATCACCGCCGGGCTGGTGCAACTGGCGGCCTGGTCGGTGTGCGCCGATGATGGCGCGGCCACTGGCGCGGGTGCGTGCACCAGTGCTTGTGCAGCGATAGGGTAAAGCATGCCGGCTGATCCAATCCACGCCCCTGCCAGCCAGCCCGGTCCGCGACGGCGTGCAGCGGTGATGACAGCGGCAAGTGCCGGTGCGGCCAATATCGCCCCACCATAGGCACCGCGTAACTGCACAAAGCACAATGCGAGCGCGGTAAGCTGAAAACAAATCGGCACCAACCAGTTCAGGCTGCGCCGCCGCCACGCACAGGCGATGCTGGCCATCAGCCCGACGACCAGCAGCCCCAGATAGCTAACCGCCATCGCTGGCGGTGCGGCGAACAGCGATTGTGCCTCGCCCACATTGTCCAGCCACAGCCGTGCCAATAGCGGATCAACCCCGCCATAGGGGGAGGCACAGGGCCGCACGACCGGAAACAATATCGCGGCACCCGCCAGGGCGACCAGCCCGCTGGTGGCGATCCGGTGGCGTGGGGAGCCCAGCCCCGTGCCGATCAACGACAAAATTACAGGCGCAAAGCTGGCGCCTTGCGCGCCTTGCCAGGCGATACGGGTGAAGCCGTCGCAGGCGGGATAGGCCCAGCCATCGGGCGCAAACACAATCCGGGCAAAGCCAAGCGCCAATCCCAGCGACAGCCCAAAGCTCATCAATTGCGCACCCGGTCCGCCGATTGCCCATCGCGCCCAGATGATCATCGCCGCGACCAGAATGAACGGTGCGGTTTCTAGCCCGATCACTAGGCTGGCACATGCCGCCAGGCCGATCATCACGCCCGCCACATGGTCCGCGATCCGCCCGCCGGGAATCAGCAGCGCGCGCACCATCACCAGCATCAACACGATCTGAAACCCGTGATGGTCAATCCGGCCGGGCATGAACAAGGTGGTGACGGGATAGGCCACCGCCGCCACGATAATTGCCGTGCGGGCAATGGCGGGGTGAATCGCACGCGCGATCCGTCCCGTCAGCCACAGTGCTGCAACGAACAGCAAAGCGGGCCAGGCGATGACCGCGACAAGCTCGGCACGGGCGCTGCCCAGGGCAGGGGTTAGCTGTGAAATAATCGCAGCGGGCACCAGATCGGGCAGCCGCGACCAGTGCATTGCCAGCCCGTCCACCGCCAGCCGGTGCTGGCTCAAATCCCGGAAATCCTGCCCGGCCAGCCAGTCGCGAATTTGTTGCAGGCGCATCACATCATCGGTGTCGGGCAGATGCAGTTGGGTTAGCATCGCCCAGTCGCGCCACGCCCAGCCGATCGTCAACATCGCGGCAATGGCAAACGCCAACGCCCCGTCGCCGATAACCGACCGCCAATATCCCCGCCTTGCCATGCCTCGGTGATAGGGCATCAGCGTTAAGGGGGGCTTAGCGGGGGCGCGGGAATGCGCGCCTTATGGCTGGTCGCGTCGCCCCAGCAACCGCAGGCGCAGCGCGTTCAGCTTGATGAAGCCGGCCGCGTCGCGCTGATCATAGGCGCCCTGATCATCCTCAAAGGTGACAACCTTTTCAGAATAAAGCGAATAGGGCGATTTGCGCCCGATCACATACACGCCGCCCTTGTACAGTTTCAGCCGCACGGTGCCCGTTACCTTGGCCTGGCTATGGTCGATCGCGGCCTGCAGCATCTCGCGTTCGGGGCTGAACCAGAAGCCGTTATAGACCAGTTCAGCATAACGCGGGGCCAGTTCGTCCTTCAGATGGGCCGCCCCCCGATCAAGCGTTAACTGCTCAATGCCCCGGTGTGCGAGGTGATAAATGGTGCCGCCCGGCGTTTCATACATGCCGCGCGATTTCATCCCCACGAACCGGTTCTCGACCAGATCGAGCCGACCGATGCCATGCTCGCGCCCCAGATCGTTCAGCTTCGCCAACAGCGTCGCAGGTGACATTGGTTCGCCATTTATGGCCACGCCGTCACCCTTTTCGAACTCAATTGTGATGATTTCGGGGGTATTTGGCGCGTTTTCGGGGCTATTTGTGCGCGAATAGACATATTCGGGCACGTCTTCCCACGGATCTTCCAGCACCTTGCCTTCTGAACTGGTGTGCAGAATATTTGCATCGGTGGAAAAGGGAGCCTCGCCGCGCTTGTCCTTGGCGACGGGAATCTGGTGCTGCTCGGCAAACTCGATCAGCCGAGTCCGGCTCGTCAAATCCCATTCGCGCCACGGGGCAATCACCTTTATGTCGGGGGCCAGCGCATAATAGCCCAGCTCAAACCGCACCTGATCATTGCCTTTGCCGGTCGCCCCGTGGCTGACAGCATCGGCGTTGAGCATCCGCGCAATCTCGATCTGGCGCTTGGCGATGAGCGGGCGGGCGATGCTGGTACCGAGCAGGTACAGCCCCTCATACAGCGCATTGGCGCGCATCATCGGGAAAACGTAATCGCGCACAAATTCCTCGCGCAGATCATCGATGAAGATGTGTTCGGGCTTTACCCCCGCCGCTTCGGCCTTGCGTCGCGCGGGTTCCAGCTCCTCGCCCTGGCCCAGATCGGCGGTGAAGGTGACGACTTCGCAGCCATAGGTTTGCTGCAACCACTTCAGGATCACGCTGGTATCCAGCCCGCCCGAATAGGCAAGCACGACGCGGTTGACTTGATCGGTCATTGGGGATCTCCACGGCAGGGTCTGGGCGCGGCTTGCGCTCTATGGTGCCGTGGCGGTTGGCGCAAGCGGCGCGGGCGTTTGCAGCACGAGGGCCGATGATTAGGCCCCTCACTCGCCCGCCCTTGCGCCGTATCATCTGTCATTATCGCCATTTCTGCGGCGATGCGGCTGGCCGACAATGGCCGCGCACCGCGCGACGAGCCTGGCGTGCAACCCCTTATCGGGCAAGATCTGGAGTGGCTTGATCGACCGTCGATTTTACGGTGATTATGGTTATACCTCGACCGGGCTCAAGATCAGGGAGGCAGCGCCGCTTCCCCTTGGCATCATTGGTTTCAGCTATGTATCGGCTGGTCGATACTACCAGACGGCCATGGCTGAGCCAGCGGGCAGCGACACCGTATTGCGCGGTGAGGGGGAGAGGGGAATCATGGGCAAGGTCAACCAGACGCAGCCAGGGCAATTCGCGCTTGATGCGTTTCTTGCCCAGATAGAGCCGGAACAGCGCCGGGCGGATGCGGTCATCCTGATCGACCTGTTCGGCAGAATCTCGGGCCAACCGCCCGTGCTTTGGGGCCCGTCGATTATCGGCTTTGGCAGCCATCATTATGTCTATGAAAGCGGCCGCGAGGGGGACTCGCCCCGCATCGCCTTTTCGCCGCGCAAGCCGCAGCTGGTGCTTTATGTCGGTGCCAGCGAGCCTGAAACCGCGGCGCTGCTGCCCGGGCTGGGCAAGCACAGCACCGGCAAGGGCTGTCTCTATATTAAGAAAATCGCAGATATCGATCTGGGATTGCTCGAGCAGATCGTCAAACTCGCCTGGGATCGCCGCGAATAAACCCTATGCCGCGCGATAGTCGCGCTCGCTTTCCCCCATATAATCCCGCGTGATGGGCAGGGCGTGGCGGCCCTTGGCGAATTGCACCTGGTAATTCACCAGCCCGCCATATTTGAACGCGCACAGCGCGCCTGCGAGATAGAATTGCCACATCCGGTAAAAACGCGCGTCGTACAACGCGATGATTTCGGCGCGGGCGGCGGTCGTCCGGTTGTACCAGGCTTGCAGCGTATGGGCGTAATGCAGCCGCAGCACTTCGACATCGCTCACATGCATGCGCAGGCCTTCGCTGGCGCGGATGATTTCCGACAAGGCTGGGTTATAGCCGCCGGGAAAGATATACTTGACCGTCCATTTGTCGGTGACGCCCGGCGCGCCTGCGCGGCCGATGGTGTGGAGCAGCATCACACCTTGCGGCGCCAGTAAATTATAGCATTGGCGAAAAAAGGCCCGGTAATTGGGCGGCCCGACATGTTCGAACATGCCGACAGAAACAATCCGGTCAAAACGGCCCCGCACATCGCGGTAATCAATCAGGGCAAATTTTACCTTGTCGGCCACGCCTGCCGCATCGGCCCGCGCACGCGCCACCTTGATCTGTGCTTCAGACAGCGTCACCCCTAGCACCTCGGCACCGGTTTTTTTGTGCAGGTACAGCGCCAGCCCACCCCAGCCACAGCCGATATCCAGCACCGTCATCCCCGGCTTGATCGCCAGTTTGGCCGCGATATGCGCCATTTTGTCGGATTGCGCCTGTTCCAGCGTGTTCGCAGGATCGGTAAAATAGGCGCAGCTATATTGCCGATCAGCATCGAGGAAGAGATCGTATAGCCGGTCGCTCAGATCATAATGATGCGCGACATTGCGTTTGGCGCGGCGGGCCATGTTGATGCGGCCCAGCCGGTGGGTGATCGCCTGCAGCGCGCGGACGGGCGCAGCGGCGGCGAGCGCATTGGCGCCATCCTCCCACAGATCATTTGCCGTCAGCAGCGTTACCAGCCCCAGCACATCGTCGTTATCGATTGTCAGGCGGCCGTTCATATAGGCCTCACCCGCGCCAAGGCCTGGATCACGGATAATCGCCCCGGCAACACCCTTGTCCGTAAAGCGAATGGTGACATTGGGCATCGCCGGATCCGCGTTGCCAAAGTGCTGAACGCCGCCATCAAAATTGACAAGCGTCAGCACGCCCCGGCGGACCCGCCGGGACAGGAAAAGATCAATAATCGCCATACTGAAATCGCTAACGCTTACTGGCCCGGATTAGATCCCGGCATAACTGTCATACTCGACATTATCTTCCCAATAGCCGCCCTGGCCCTGGCCGATGCCATCCAGCGAGGCGACGGCTTCTACGCCCATCACATATTTCGCCTGTTTATATCCCAGCAACCGTTCTGCGCGCAGACGGATGGGGGCACCGTGGGGAACGGTGAGCGGCGCATCATTCATCGCCCAGGCGAGAATCGTCTGCGGATGGAACGCATCGAACAGGTCGACCGATTCATAGTAGTTCTTGCCCCGGTATAAATCGGCGCAGTGGAACACGATATAGCGCGCATTATCCTTCAACCCGGCGGTTTTCAGGATATCGCCCAGCACCGGCCCATGCCATTTGCCGATCGCGCTCCAGCCTTCGACGCAATCATGGCGGGTGATCTGGGTGCGCGCCGGCATCGTCTTCAGTTGCGCGAGCGAGATATCAAGCGGACGGTTGACCAGCCCGGTCACCTTCAGCCGCCAATTGGCAAACTTGTCTGCCACCATCGCGGTAAATTCAGGCGTACCGGGGTTGATCGTGCCATTGGCGCGGAACACCGGCGACATCTGATCAGGCCGAAATTCCTTGGCCAGCGAATTGCGGTTCGACAGCGCCTGTTGCGTCCAGCGGTGGACGTTGTCGGCAGAGAACAGCACTTTCCTGAAGCTCTCATTCTGGACGATCTTGTCACAGCCCGACAGCAGCAACCCGGCCCCAGCCGCCGCTCCGCCAACCAAAGCCCGGCGCGAAATCATGGTCGACATCAGTGATTATCCTTTGGAACGCGCCAGTAACCGGTGATCATCGATCGCACCTCGTCAATCGGCCCGGCCAGAATGACCAGCGCCAGATGGACGACGATGAAGCCGATCAACGCCACCATTGCGATAAAGTGAATCGAGCGCGCCGATGAGCGCCCGCCAAACAGGTCGATCAGCCACGGCCAGGCCGCATCCATGCCCGGCGACATCGCCAGCCCGGTAAAGATGATCGCGGGGATCATGATGAAGATCGCGCTGGCATAAGCGATTTTCTGCAGCACGTTGAACGCACCCGGATCCTTTGGATCGTGAAAGCGCAGCGCGGCGTGTTCCTTGATATCATACCAAAGATGCGCCGGGGTCAGCTCTGCCGCCTTGATGCGCAATTGCTGTTGGAAATGCCGGTTGATCAGGCTGGAAATGATGAACCCCAGCAGCGCAAACCCCAGCACCAGCGCGAAAAACAGATGCCATCGGCGCGACAGCGCGAGATTATAGCCGCCTGGAATCGTCATCCAGCCGGGCGCGCGCGGCAGGTGCAGCCAAGCCGGGTCCGGATTTGCGCCAAACTGCCCCCAATAAAGGTGCGGATGCGCGTTCAAAATGCCCAACCCGCTGCCAATCATGATGAAAACGGTGATGACGTTCAGCCAATGCCACACCCGAGTCGACAGGTTGTGCTTGTAAATCCACTGCATCGCCGGTTCGCCGGGTGCCGACGCCACCGGTGGCGCGGGCGCTGCGCTGCCGGGCAGCGGCGCCGCATGGGGATCAGTTGTTGTGTCCATATCGCACCCTTCAAAACACTGGTCATCCGCCTTGAAGGCGACATAGCATGTTCCAGCTTACGGTGCAGTATCGCGAATGGAGACAGCTATCATGAACGACGGGACGATAGGGCACCATTTCTACAATCCAGCGTACGGCCACGGCCTGAAACATGACCCGCTGAATGCGATCATCGCGCCGCGCCCGATTGGCTGGATCAGCACGGTCAGCGCCGCCGGGGTACGCAATCTGGCCCCGTACAGCTTTTTCAACATGTATAATTACACCCCACCGATCATCGGCTTCACCTCAGTCGAATGGAAAGACAGCGCGGAAAATGCGACCGTGACGGGCGAATTTGTGTGGAATCTGGTTACCCGCCCGCTGGCAGACGCGATGAATGCATCCTCTGCCACGGTGGCGCCGGGCGTTGATGAATTCACGCTGGCCGGCCTGGAAAGCGCGCCCTGCCGCGTCGTCAACGCCCCACGCGTCGCGGCCAGCCCGGTCAGCTTCGAATGTCGCACCAGCCAGACGGTCCGGCTTACCAGCGCTGCAGGTGCCGAGGTGGATAGCTGGCTGATTCTGGGGGAAGTGGTGGGCGTCCATATCGATCCGGCGATGATCGAAGACGGCGTGTACCAAACCGCCCGCGCCGCCCCCATCATGCGCGGCGGCGGCTGGGGTGATTACTTCACGGTGGAAGAAAGCGCGCTGTTCCGAATGATGCGGCCAGGGTGAGAGGCTGGTGTGAGGGGGCGGTGTGAGGAGGTTGGGGCTTCGCTAACCCCTATCCCAAGGCCACCTGTTTTTCCTCGGCCAGCCGGTCAAGGTCCGCGCGGCTGAGGCGTTCGCTTGCGGTTTTCAGCTGGCCGCAGGCGGCGTCGATGTCGCGGCCGCGCGGTGTGCGGACGGGGGCAGAGATGCCGGATTGGAACACGATGCTGGAGAATGATCGGATCCGTTCGGGGGTCGAGCATTCGTAATTGGCGCCTGGCCAGGGGTTGAAGGGAATCAGATTCACCTTGGCGGGTAGTTTATAGTGTTTGATCAGTCGAACGAGCTCATGCGCATCGGCATCGCTGTCATTCTTGTCGCGCAGCATCACATATTCAAACGTGATTCGCCGGGCATTATTGGCCCCAGGATAATCGGCGCAGGCCTGTAACAGTTCTTCGATGCCGTATTTGCGGTTGATCGGGACGATTTCGTCGCGCACTTCCTTGGTAACGCCGTGCAGCGATACCGCCAGGTTGACGCCAATTTCGGCGCCCGCACGCGCCATCATCGGTACCACGCCCGACGTGGACAGCGTAATCCGCCGCTTGCTGAGCGACAGGCCGTCGCCGTCCATGATCAGTGTCAGCGCATCGCGCACCGCATCAAAATTATACAGCGGCTCACCCATGCCCATCATCACGATATTGGTGAGCAACCGCCCCTCGGGCTGGCTGGGCCATTCGCCTAAGCCGTCGCGCGCGAGCATTACCTGTCCCACAATCTCCCCCGCGGTCAGGTTGCGCACCAGCCGCATCGTGCCGGTATGGCAGAACCGACAATTGAGCGTGCAGCCGACCTGCGATGATACGCATAGCGTGCCCCGATCAGCATCGGGGATGAACACCATTTCATAATCCTGCGCGCCCTGGCCATCATTCGCATCGGAGCGGAGCAGCCATTTGCGCGTTCCATCGCTGGAGACCTGCGCCTCCACCACCTCTGGCCGGCTGATCACGAAACGCTGTTCGAGCCAGGGCTGCATGGTTTTGGAAATATCCGTCATCACCGAAAATTCGGTGGCCCCGCGGTTGTACATCCAGTGCCACAACTGCTTGGCGCGCAATTTTGCCTGTTTGGGCTCAAGCTGCGCGGTTTCCAGCGCCATCCGCAGATCGGCCTTGGACAGGCCGATCAGGTCAATCCGCCCATCGGTGCGCGGCGTAAAGGTGCGCGGGACGGGAACGGGATCGATATGGCCGGGGATGGCCATGGTGAGGATGTCGGTGGATTGCATCGCGGGCACATAGGCGAATTCACGGCAATTTTCCAGCTTTGACGCCGCTTCGCGCGCCGCCGCCTTGACCAGCGGAAAAGTTCTTAATATGTTCTTTTTTGAGGGGGTGGAGGGTTCGATGATCAGGGGAAGTTGTCTATGTGGCGCGGTCGCGTTCGAAATCACCGGCACGCCGCGATCGCTCAGCTACTGCCATTGCAGCCGGTGCCGTAAGGCGGAGGGCGTATTTGCCGCCGTCCTGATCGGCGCGGCGGCGGATTTCCACTTGGTGCGCGGCGAAGACGATATTGCCCGGCTGGTCCCGGAAGCTCCCTGGACGCATGCTCGCGCTTTTTGTCGCCATTGCGGATCGGCGCTCGGAGAAATGCAGACCGGCGGCATCTATGTGGTCGCGGCGTCGGCGCTGGATGACGATCCCGGGCTGCGACCGACCGCGCATCTGAACGTCGCCTCGAAACCGGCATGGTACGAGATCAACGACGATCTGAAGAAATTCGACGGCAACTACGTGCCACCGGTGGCCTAGCGCTGGATAAGATTTGGTTGGATCACTTTCTCAACCGTACGTGTCGAGCCCTTCGACTGCCTGCCAAGGCAGGCGCTCAGGATAAACTTCGGCCCCATCGGACTTAAGTCGAGACACCCTGTGCAGCGCTTGGGGCATGTCCCTCGACTTCGCTCGGGACGAACGGGTTAGGCTAATGTCATCTGGCTCTAGCGCCCCACGCACCCCAGCGCCGCTGCATCAATCGCGGTTGCGGCACCGCGTAAAGCATAGACGTCGACAAAGGGGCGGCCGCCTTTGCCGAGCGCTTCGACGCTCAATGAGCGGCCGGCGCGGATTGCCGCGACAATGGCGGCGTCGGTGCGCGCGTCGGGGGCCCAGGCGTCGGCATTCCCGGCGACCAGTTCAAACCGGCGCTCCCCCACGCTAATCGTCACGCGCGCGCGGGGATCGCGTTCATGGCTGAGGCGCAGGTGCAGCTGCGCGCGGGCGTTTTGGCCGGGCCAGGTCGCGATGCTGGCAAAGGGCCGCCAATTGCCGCCGCCTGCGCTGCGCTCAACCGGGGTGGAGATGGCGAAGCATTTTAGCGGCGACGGATCACGAAACGCCCCCCAGCGATCAAAAATGCCCAGCGGTTCGCGCGCCGCCGCCGGGGCGGCCACGACACCCAGCGCGACGAACAGCGCAATCACCCTCATGCTGGCCCCCTCATGCGGGCGCATGCCCGGTACCCCGGTGGACAAGCGTCTCCACCCCGCCTGCGATCATTACCATTGATCCTTGTGGCAGCGGTGGCAGCGTCGGCGCGCCCAGCACCGGATGCACATCTGCCCCGGTCATCACCCCGCGCAACACCCGGCTGGAAATACCGTGCATGATGATCAGCCGGTCGCCGGGATCGTCATGTGTTTCGGCCAGCCAGTCGGAAACGCGCGTGGCAATTTGCGGATAGGTTTCACCGTCCGGCGCGGGCAGCAACAGGCCGGTGCCCGGTTCAATGATTGTGCCGAATTCGGCCATCACATCGGCATAATAGCGCCCACCCCAACAACCCATGCCAATTTCCACCAGCCGGTCGTCATGATGCGTGTCATGCCAATCGAGCCCCAGATGTTCTGTCACCACCGCCAGCGTCTGAAGCGCACGACCCATGCTGGATGACCACAAGGTTAGCGACGGTTTTTCCCCCAGGAACCCCGCGAGCGCCGCGCCCATCTCATCTGCTTGGGCAAAGCCTGCGCGGGTCAGCGGCGTGTGCGCCGCCTCCCCCTGCAGCCGCCTTGCTGCATTGAAAACGGTTTCGCCGTGGCGGGCGATAAAGTCACGCCCCTTGCGCGGGCCGGGGCCATTGGTGGGGCCGTTGGGGATGTTGTTCATGGTCGCTTTTTCCCTTTTGTGGTCTCTGATTGCAACGAGGCATTATGCGCGCCTGCGCAGCGCTTGCCCCCGCCCGGTTTATGTTTAAGGAAAGAGACACGGCGAATTGTCCCCGGCGCTTGTTGGGCCGGGCGAATATCATGGGCGGCGGCCCGGGGGAGACCAATGAAAGCGACGATCGAACGCGCCACCTTGTTGAAGGGCTTAAGCCACGTCCAGTCGGTGGTTGAGCGGCGCAATACCATCCCCATCCTGTCCAACGTGCTGATCGAGGCGACCGCTGACGGCACGATCAAGCTGATGGCGACCGATCTTGATCTGCAGATCAACGAACATATTGCCGCCACCGTCGAAACACCGGGCGCGACGACCGTGTCGGCGCACACATTATTCGATATCGCGCGCAAGCTGCCTGAGGGTAGCCAGGTGAGCCTGAGCGCTGCCGAAGGCCGGATGACGATCATGGCCGGGCGCGCCAAGTTTCAGCTTTCCACGCTGCCGCGCGATGATTTTCCGGTCATTGCAGAGGGCGAATTGCCCACCAGTTTCGAACTGCCCGCCGAAACGCTGAAACAGATCATCGACAAGACGCGCTTTGCGATTTCGACCGAGGAAACACGTTATTACCTGAACGGCATTTTCCTGCACGTATCGGACGATCCACTCCCCGTGCTGAAGGCCGCCGCCACCGACGGCCACCGGCTTGCGCGCGTCACCGTGACGCGGCCGGACGGGGCGGAGGGGATGCCCGACGTGATCGTGCCGCGCAAATGCGTGGCGGAATTGCGCAAGCTGCTTGACGAGATTGACGGATCGGTGGGCGTATCGCTGTCTGCGACCAAGATTCGCTTCGATCTGGGCCAGGCGTTGCTGACGTCGAAACTCATCGACGGCACCTTCCCTGATTACAGCCGCGTGATCCCAACCGGCAATGACAAGATTTTGCGGATCGATCCGCGCAGTTTTGAAGAAGGCGTTGACCGCGTGTCGACGATCGCCACTGAAAAGACGCGCGCGGTGAAAATGGCACTGGATCGTGACAAAATCACGCTGTCCGTCACCAGCCCCGAAAATGGCACCGCGGCCGAAGAAGTGTCCGGCGATTATGCCGCCGCGCCGTTCGAAATCGGGTTCAACAGTCGCTATCTGCTCGACATATTGGCGCAGGTTCATGGTGATATGGTGGAAGTCCACCTGGCCGACGCCGCCGCCCCCACGCTGATCCGCGAGAATGACAAGGCACCGGCGCTCTACGTCATCATGCCGATGCGGGTGTGACCTTTCGTCGATTCAGTTAATCGCTAAGCGAGGGATCGTGATGGAGATTCCTGATTTCCAATCGCTTATGTTGCCTGTTCTTCGGTCATCCGATGCTGGTGAAGTGCATATTGCCGATGTGGTACAGCGATTGGGCGAAGAGTTCTCGTTGAATACTGAGCAGCTTGCCCATTTGCTGCCGTCGGGACGCCAGACCACTTTTGCAAACCGAGTGCATTGGGCAAAAAGCTATCTAGGCAAGGCTGGTTTAATCCGGCTGACAAGACGGGGTTATTTTGAGATTACGCCTGCTGGCCAAAAACTGCTGGCTAAACCACCCCCGCGGATCGACATTAACTTTCTTCGGCAATTCCCTGAATTTAGAGAGTTTAAGGCGTCAGCCGATCGAGAAACACCCGATCAAACTCAGGTTGTTTCTGCATCCAGCTTGACGCCAGATGAGGAAATTCGTCGAGCCCGAGATCGGATCGAGGACGATCTAGCAGCAGAAATTTTGGCAAAGATTGTTTCGGCCCCTCCTGCGTTTTTCGAACGGGTTGTCGTTCGATTGGTTACAGCGATGGGATATGGTGGGTCGGTCTCTGATGCTGGCCAAGCACTCGGAAAATCTGGCGATGGTGGTGTTGATGGTGTGATTAACGAAGACGTTCTCGGCCTTGATCGAATTTACGTGCAGGCAAAGCGCTATGGCGTCGATAACTCCATTGGGCCGGGTGCCATCCGTGACTTCTTCGGTGCACTCGACCAATTTAAGGCAAATAAGGGACTTTTTGTAACGACGTCGACCTTTACCTCTGCCGCAAAATTAACAGCCGACGGATTGAGCAAGAGGATTGTCCTAATCGACGGAACCCGGTTCGCCCGGTTGATGATCCAGTACGATGTGGGCTGTCGATTAGAAGAACAAATCTCAATCAAGCGGCTCGACGAAGATTTCTTCGAGGTTTGATCCAATTCAACAAGCCCGCAGCGGAGCGAAATTTCCTACCCTTCGCCAAGCGGCGCTTGCCCCAAAACGGCAATGATTGATTAACCGGCGGCGATCATACATACTGACATCATTGTCAGTATCTCTCTTCGGAGTCGTCCCATGGCCAAGCTTCCTCCTTTTCCCGGCACCACCGGCAAACGTGATTGGCGCACGGCGTTTTCGGCGATCCGCAAGCTGTTGAATAATGGCGATGATACCACGCAGGTGTTCCTGATCATGCGCGCGCTGAATGTGGGTAATGCGCCGCTGAATTATGCGCGCTTCATCGCCACGGCAGAGGGCGGGCGGATGGCGTATGAGCGCGTTGAACTGGCGCGCAAACTATCGGACCCTGCCTATGTCGCGCAATTTGCGCCGGGGACGGTGGGGGCTGCGTACCGCGACTTCCTGGCCAAGACGGGCTATTCGGCCGATGGCCTGGTCGAAGTGAGCCGGGTGATCAGCGAAGATGACATGCTGCACCCCTATGCCTGGTTCGGCCGCCGGGTGCGCGACACGCACGACATTTGGCACGTGCTGAACGGATATAAGGCAGATGAATCGCTGGGCGAGGCCGCGCTGGTCGCGTTTTCCTATGCGCAGGTCGGCGGGCTCGGCTGGGCATTTATCGGCGGCGCGGCGGCGCTGAAGAGCATTAGCGTGACGGGTAACCTGCTGTTCGCCAAGGCGGTTTGGGAAGGCTATGCGCGCGGTCGCAAGGCACAATGGCTGGCGGGCGAGGATTATGAAAAGCTGCTTCACGAGCCAATTGAAGCGGCGCGCGCGCGGCTGGGCCTGAGTGTACCGGTTGCCTATCTGAGAGCGCAGCGCGAACTGGGCGCAGAGATGGCGTCGTACCTTAGCCAGGCCAAGGCTGGTGCCGTGCCCGAGGTAAAGCTCGCCGCCTGACGGCTTGGTTATCGCCGCCCACGAACCACGCGCGACAATCTGCCAAACGCGCTAAGGCAGGGCCAATGTTGTCGCGCCTTGTCCTTACCGATTTCCGCAATCATGCCGCGGCCACGCTGACGCCCGGGCCCGGCTTTGTCGTCCTCACCGGCGATAATGGTGCGGGTAAGACCAACATATTGGAAGCCGTATCGCTGCTGTCGCCCGGACGGGGATTGCGCCGCGCGCCGCTGGCGGAAATGGCGCGGCAGGGCGGCGTGGGCGGCTTTGGCGTGGCGGCGGGGTTGGTGGGCGACATCGATATCGCCACGGGCACGCAAGCGAGCGCGCCGGAACGACGCATCGTCCGCGTCCAGGGCGCGCCGGCTGCCGCGACCGCGCTGGCCGAATGGCTGACGATATTGTGGCTGACCCCGGCGATGGACCGGTTGTTCACCGAACCCGCCAGCGAACGCCGGCGATTTCTGGACCGGCTGACGCTGGCATTGCACCCCGGCCATGCGGTCCACGCCAATCGCTATGAAGCCGCGATGCGCGCGCGCAACCGGCTGTTGGCAGATGATCGCCCTCCCGATCCCGATTGGCTGCGCGCGCTGGAGGTGCAAATGGCCGAACACGGCGCGGCGATTGATGCGGCGCGGCGGGACACGGTTGATCAGTTGGGCGCGGCGCTGGCCAGCCAGCCGGCTGGGCCATTTGCACGAGCGGGCCTTTCGCTTGATGGCTGGACCGGGGCGGGCGACGTGCTGGCGCGGGACCTGGCGCGCGATCTGGAGCGGGGCCGCGCGCGCGATGCCGCCGCCGGACGCACGCTGGCGGGGCCGCACCGAACCGATCTTGCCGTGACGCATCTCGACAAAGGGCAGAGCGCCGCTTTGTGTTCAACCGGCGAGCAAAAGGCGCTGCTGCTGTCGATCATCCTTGCCCATGCCGATCTGGTGGCGGTGCAATGCGGGCACGCGCCGGTGCTGTTGCTGGATGAGGTGGCAGCCCATCTTGATCCGCATCGCCGCGCCGCGCTGTTTGATCGGTTGGCGGGCAAGGGGCAGGTGTGGATGACAGGGACGGAGCCGGCATTGTTTGATGCCGTGCCCGGTGGTGCCACGCGGTACACGGTCGCTGACGGCGCAGTTGTCTCGGCCGATTTGTAAAGAATTTACATCATTGCAACAAGTTTAGGATGGATTCGTACAGTGCGACCCCAAATCGCCACGATTTGCAGGCGCGCGCCGTGTAAATCTGTCTAGGGAGCACGCATATCTAATCACCAAAGGCCTCCCCATGAGCTATCAGGATCACATCGCGCAGATTGGCGCGCTCATCAAAAACCAGCGCGGCACCTGGGACGGCATTGATGCCGAATCGGTCGCGCGGATGCGCACACAGAACCGGTTCCAGTCGGGCCTCGACATTGCGCGCTATACCGCTGCCATCATGCGCCGCGACATGGCCGCCTATGATGCCGATCCCGCGAACTACACCCAGTCGCTCGGCTGCTGGCACGGCTTTATCGGCCAGCAAAAGATGATCAGCATCAAAAAGCATTTCGGCAGCACTGAACGCCGGTATCTGTACCTGTCGGGCTGGATGGTCGCTGCGCTGCGCAGCGAATTTGGTCCGCTGCCCGATCAATCGATGCACGAAAAGACCAGCGTTCCGGCGCTGATCGAGGAACTTTATACCTTTTTGCGCCAGGCCGATGCGCGCGAGCTGGGCATGATGTTCCGCGATCTGGATGCTGCGCGCGACGCAGGGGACCAGATCAAGGCCAAGCAGCTGATGGCGGCGATCGACGGCTATCAAACGCATGTCGTGCCGATCATCGCCGATATCGATGCCGGGTTCGGTAATGCTGAGGCGACGTATCTGCTCGCCAAGAAGATGATCGAGGCCGGTGCCTGCGCGCTACAGATCGAAAACCAGGTGTCTGACGAGAAACAGTGCGGCCATCAGGACGGCAAGGTTACGGTGCCGCATGAGGATTTCCTCGCGAAGGTGCGCGCGTGCCGCTATGCATTTCTGGAACTGGGCGTTGAGGACGGCATTATCGTCACCCGCACCGATTCACTCGGCGCTGGCCTGACCAAGCAAATCGCGGTTTCAAACGCTCCGGGTGATCTGGGCGACCAGTATAACAGCTACCTCGATTGCGAAGAGATTGACCCCAGCACTGCGCGCAACGGCGACGTGATCCTGAACCGCGACGGCAAGCTGCTGCGGCCAAAGCGTCTGCCATCAAACCTGTTCCAGTTCCGCGCTGGCACCGGTGAGGACCGCTGCGTGATGGATTGCATCGCCAGCCTGCAAAACGGCGCTGATCTGCTGTGGATTGAAACCGAAAAGCCCCATATCGAACAGATTGCCGGGATGGTTGACCGCATTCGTGAGGTAATCCCGAATGCCAAGCTGGTGTATAACAACTCACCCAGCTTTAACTGGACGCTGAATTTCCGCCAGCAGGTGTTCGATGCTTGGGCGGCTGAGGGCAAGGATGTGTCCGCTTATGATCGTGCCCGGCTGATGTCGGTCGATTATGACGGCACTGATCTGGGCAATGAAGCTGATGAACGCATCCGCACCTTTCAGCGTGATGCCGCGGCGCGCGCCGGGATTTTCCATCACCTGATCACGCTGCCAACCTATCACACCGCCGCGCTGAGCACCGATAATCTGGCCAAGGAGTATTTCGGCGACCAGGGCATGCTCGGTTACGTCAAGGGCGTGCAGCGTAAGGAAATCCGCGAAGGCATTGCCTGTGTGAAGCACCAGAACATGTCCGGCAGCGACATTGGTGACGATCACAAGGAATATTTCGCTGGTGAGGCCGCGCTGAAAGCAGGCGGCGCACACAACACGATGAATCAATTTGCTGCCTAAGCGGCAGCCGGGAATCAGTTTGCTGCCTAAGCGGCAGCGGGGAATCAATTTGCTGCCTGAGCAGTAACGAGTTTGCCGCCCCAAGCGCGGCATCACTACCGGATCGCGAGATAACGCGACCGGACACGACTTTCCTGGGGAGGAAAGCCTGGCCCGTCGTTGCGGTAACGCAGCGGCGGGCCTTTCGCTTTTCAGGCGTTAGGTGGGTCTGGTACGGGGTCGCGTGCCGCGTCCAGCGCGATGCGCAGCCGCCGCAACATCGGCAGTAGCTGGGCCAGTTCAGCCGGATCAACCACTGCATCAAGCATCGGGAACAGCGGGACCATGGCCGCAAGCGCCGCCTCCCGCGCTTTGTGGCCGTTGTGCGTCAGTGCCACCAGCTTGCCGCGACCGTCCAAAGGGTCAGCGCGAATCACGACCAGCCCGGCGCGTGCCATGCGGGTGAGCGTGCTCGTCATCGTCGGACGCGTGACTTGTAATGCACTGGCAAGCTGTGCGGGTGAGCGTTCACGGTGACCCAGGCGTACAAAGTGGTTCAGCACCACGAACTGGGCGCGCGTCATGCCGCGTGGCAGCGCCCGTTCAAGCATCGTTCCCGCCAGCTGGTCGATGATGCCGATTTCGTTGAAAAACTCGAATGCGGCGGGATCTGGCTGTGATGCCGGGATCATAACAGGTGGGTCTCCAGCGGCCAACGCGGGGCGGGCAAGGTGGGCGGGGCAGTGCCGATCCGTGCGAGCATCTGAACCCGCTCGCTGCCGGTTGCCCCCAACAGGCGGTGGATTTGCCCGAAATCGGCAGTCATTTCAGGATATTCCTGCAAGGCCTGGCTCAGCGGGTGCATCGACAGCCCCAATGATGTTGCCCGCAATTGGGCACGCACATAGCGTCGTCCGGCATCCAGCTGTTCGGCGCGGGTGTTGCCCGGCGTCGTGATCCAGATGACCGCCGGGATCGAACCGCAACTCTCCTGCACTTGCTTCAGGCCCATTTTGAACGCCGTACTGTTTGGATCTGCGATCTGATCATGGTCAATCATGCCTATTGCCCGCAATGCCTCAACGCCCGCGCCGCCGATGGGCAGCCCGTCCGGCACTGCATCCATTTCCGCCGCGCCGATCCGCATCAACCGCACGCTTTCCATATAGGTCCGCTTGGTGAGCGTTTCGGTCGTCATGGCGCGCACTGCCAGCGGCCTGATCTTTGCGAGCAATTCAGGATCGGCGCTGGTGATCGCATTCTCCTGGGCCACTGCGTGGAGCTGCGCCGGTGTCGGCGGCGCGGCTTGGTAAAGCGCCCGATTGGTGTGGCGGTGCGTAATCGCGGTGAACAACGAATCCCGCCGGATCAAAGCATCCCGGCGGAAGACCAGCCGGGCCAGCGGGCGCTGATCGAGCCTGGGTTGTGGCTCTCCCTGGGGAAAGGGGATCACATCAATTGCATAGCCGCGCTCAGCCGCTGCAATGCGCGCGACCTCAATAAAGGTGCCAAAACCCATGGTGATCTGGCGATCATAGGGGTCGGTTTCGGGAAGCCGCTTGTCCAGGTCGCACCGAATCAGGGCGACGTCGCTGCCGACAAGCTCAATCAGCCAAGGCTGGCGGTTATGCGGATTTGGCGCAAGGATGGCATAGCGAAAAGCATCAAGCCGAACATCGGCAGGGCGGCGGGGATCAATACGCCATGGCGCGATCGCCGTGGTTGGGGACCGCATCACCCGCCAAGCGGCGCCGCTGCCAACAAGGACAAGCCCTGCGCCGCCCGCCCCAAGGATGAGTGCTCGTCTGGAAAGCGGCATGGGAACCTCCATTTGATTAGATACCTAACTATTTAGTTTGATGTCTAATCGAATGCAAGCCCTTCTTCAGCGCGACCTTACCGCGCGGTTCAGGACAGCAGGGTCAAGTCACCCCCGGCGCGGTTGCAGCGCCAATCCCAGTGCCATCGCTACGCCTACCGCCCATAGCAGCCCCCCGGCGCAGGCGCGGGCGAGGGCGGGGTCGGTGGCATAAACGAAGGGCGTATAGCCGATGATGATCCCGTCGATCAGCAGCGCGGTCATCGACATCACCGATGCGGCGAACAACGTCTCGGTGGCGGGCAGGCGCACGACTTGCGGCGCAAACCGGACGAGCGGCCAGGTGACCGGGATTATCAGCGCATAGATGATCATCTGGGGCGTGCCTGCCATCCATCCGCCTGCCGATGCCCAGCGCAGGAACAGCACCCCCAAAAACCACAAAAAGATACCGATGCCGATCAGCGCGGTGACCTGCGCGGGGGAAGCGGGGCGGGGTAAGGTGTGTTCTTGCATGACCAGCCTTTCTTGTAGCGTTCGCTACATAGCTAGCAGATCACCAGTCAGATGCCAGCCCCAAAACGCAAGTTATCGCAACTGGGGAGATGCAAGCTCCCCCGCTGGCCACGGCACATGCCATTTTGCTTCCCCTTGGGGGTGCGACTCCCTATATCCTCGCTATGGCAGAAGACCCCAATACCAACGACTATGGCGCCGATTCGATCAAGGTGCTCAAGGGCCTCGATGCGGTCCGCAAACGTCCCGGCATGTATATCGGCGATACCGATGATGGATCGGGCCTCCACCACATGGTGTTTGAGGTTTCCGATAACGCGATTGACGAGGCGCTGGCCGGGCATTGCGACCGGATCGACATTCAGCTCAACCCCGATGGATCGGTTTCCGTCGAGGATAATGGGCGCGGCATTCCTACCGGCATCCATACTGAGGAAGGCGTTTCCGCTGCCGAAGTGATCATGACCCAGCTCCATGCGGGCGGCAAGTTTGAGAACACGTCGGAAGACAATGCCTATAAGGTGTCGGGCGGGTTGCACGGCGTGGGTGTGTCGGTGGTTAACGCGCTCAGCGAGTGGCTTGACCTGACGATCTGGCGCGACGGGCAAGAGCATTACATGCGCTTTGCCTTTGGCGATGCCGTTGCCCCGTTGAAGATCGTCGGCCCTGCGCCGGGCCGCAAGGGCACCAAGGTGACGTTTTTCCCGTCGCCCGCCACCTTCAAGATCACCGAATTTGACTTTGAAAAGCTGGAGCATCGCTACCGCGAGCTCGCATTCCTGAATTCAGGTGTGCGGCTTTTCCTGTCCGATGCGCGGCATGCCGATGTAAAGACGGTTGAACTCTACTACGAAGGCGGGATCGCCGCGTTTGTGAAATATCTGGATCGTAACAAGGTGCCGTTGATGCCGGAACCTGTGGCGATTGGCGGCACGCGTGATGATGTGACGATCGACGTCGCGCTCGAATGGAACGACAGTTACTACGAAAACGTGCTGTGTTTCACCAACAACATCCCGCAGCGCGATGGCGGCACGCATCTGGCGGCCTTCCGTGCGGCGATGACGCGCACGTTGAATAACTATGCCGAAAAATCGGGCCTTTTGAAGAAGGAAAAGGTCACGCTGACCGGCGATGACATGCGTGAGGGGCTAACCGCAATTGTCTCCGTCAAGCTGCCCGATCCGAAGTTCAGCTCGCAGACCAAGGACAAGCTGGTTTCATCCGAAGTCCGCCAGCCGCTCGAAAGCCTGATGGCGGACAAGCTGGCTGAATGGCTGGAGGAAAACCCCGCGCATGGCCGCGCCATTGTGGGCAAGATCATCGATGCCGCCGCCGCGCGCGAAGCCGCGAAAAAAGCGCGGGAGCTTACCCGGCGCAAAGGCGTGATGGACATCGCCTCGCTGCCCGGCAAGCTGGCGGATTGCCAGGAACGTGATCCGGCCAAGTCCGAACTGTTTCTGGTCGAAGGTGATTCGGCTGGCGGTTCGGCAAAGCAGGGCCGAGACCGGCATTTTCAGGCGATCCTGCCCTTGCGCGGCAAGATTTTAAACGTTGAGCGCGCCCGGTTTGACCGGATGTTGTCTTCAAAGGAAATCGGCACGCTTATCCAGGCGATGGGCACCGGCATTGGCCGGGATGATTTCAACGTTGAAAAACTCCGCTATCACAAAATCGTGATCATGACCGACGCTGACGTTGACGGCGCGCATATCCGCACGCTGTTGCTGACGTTTTTCTATCGGCAGATGCCGGAAATCATCACTCAGGGGCACCTCTTCATCGCCCAGCCGCCATTGTACAAGGCGACGCGCGGGCGCAGCGAAGTGTATCTGAAGGATGACACCGCGCTCGACGAGTATCTGATCGAAAACGGCGTTGCGCTGTCGGTGCTGGAGGGGGCGGGTGGATCGCGGTTCGGGGCTGATTTGCGCAGCCTTGTCGATCATGCACGGCGGATGCGCACGCTGATGCGGTATGTGCCGCGTCGGTACGATCCGATGCTGGTGGAGGCGCTGGCCATGGGCGGGCTGCTTAATCCGGCGATTGGGGCGGATGCGCGCGCGGCATTGCTGGTGACGGCGGTAACCGGGCTTGATGCAGCGGATGCCGATGCGCGCTGGTCCGCCAATTTGACCGAGGACGGCAGCATTCATTTCAAGCGCGTCTGGCGCGGCGTGACCGATCATCACATCATCGAGGCGGCGTTTGTCGGCTCAGCGGAGGCGCGCAAGCTCCACGCGCTGGCCGAAGAGCAGGGGGATGCCTTTGCACAAACCGCCAAGCTCGTTTCGTCCAAGGCAGCGGCTGCAGCGCAGGCAGAGGCCGATGCGGCTGAGGAAGATGATGACGCGCCGGTAACGCTCGGCAAGGGCGAAACAATGGTCGCGCGGCCCAGCCAGTTGCTCGACGCGATATTGGCAGCCGGGCGCAAGGGCCTTTCGATCCAGCGCTACAAGGGGCTGGGCGAGATGAATGCTGATCAGTTGTGGGAAACCACGCTTGATCCGCAGAACCGCTCCATGCTGCGCGTTGAGGTGGAACAGGCTGACGTGGCGGACGAGATATTCACCCGCCTGATGGGCGACGTGGTGGAACCGCGCCGCGAGTTTATTCAGGAAAACGCGCTATCAGTGGCCAATCTGGACGTTTGATTGGGGTTAGCGCCGGGCGCGCGCCCCCCGGATTTGCTAACGCCCTTCTCCTGAAGGAGAGGAGTAAGGGCGTCGGGTGGTAACGCTGATCTCCCAAAACACCCTATAGCAACGCCCCCTGCAAGCTCTGGCGACCAATTTCACCGCCGCCGCGTCGCCGGGCTTGTTCCTGTTCGGCGGTGTAGCGCACATCGGGGTCGCGGTCGGCGGCGAAACTTGCCAGCACGTCTTCGTCAAGCTCGCGACAATCCTTGCCGCGATCCGGGCCGTTGCGCACGCGCGGCAACAGGCCGGGCAGGGTTGACCATTCGATCAACTGCGCCACGCTGGTCATGTTCAGCATGTCGCGCAGGTGGAATGCGGTGACATAGGCATCGGGAAAGGCGCGGTGTGCGGGCAGGCCGCGTTGGTGATCAATCCCCTCGGGTCGCCGCCAGTAACGGAGCACCTGATTGGAAAAGCTGGGCGATTCGGGCCAAATTCGTAGCGCGCATTTCCAGGTGCAAATCCAGTCCGCGCTGCGCGTCATCGCGGGGGAACAGAATTTCATCTCAAAATCGGCCCGGTGCGCGGCGAGTGCCAGGCGGCGCGGATAGGGATCAAGGATCGGGCGGGCGCAATCATTCCAGGACGGGGCGTCGGCCACCTCCTCATCCAGAATATGGTGGATCGCCTGCGTTACCGGCGGAATCGCGCGGCCGGGGTGGACCAGAATGCTGCCGCCCTCGCCTGATAGTTCCCACCGGCCTTGGGCGTCCTGCGCGACATCCTGCCAACCAATTTCGCACACACCGTGCAGCGGCGGTGCCTGGCCGGTGGTTTCAAGATCGATGACGCGGATGATTTGGGGGGTGGCCATTTGCCCTGATTGGCGGTTTTGTAGGCAAATTGCGAGTGCGTTTGCGCAAGGTTGGGTTGGTGGTTCGTGCAGAGGCCCAGAAGACGCAGAGAAGAGGACGGTGGCGGTCGCTGACCGTTGGCGCTACCAGCTACGCCGACCGTCAGCGGGGGAATTTTGGTGAGCCATGGTAAGGTAAGTGTCGCACAGCCGGGCGCTGCAGTCGCGATGCGCACCGGCCTGCGCCGAAAACTGAGCCTTTTGCTGATGGCATTCGCTGCGGCCGCGCTGCCGACCCCCGCCGCCGCGACGGTCAGCACGACCTGCATTGGCAAAGGCTCTACTCCCGAAATCGAGATCAAGATCGGCGAAGGTATTTATGAAGTCCGGCTCGGGAGCGGCAGGGCGGCGCAGATCATTACCTCTCTCCGCCAGCGCAACAACCGGGACAACAGTCTCGATTTCGATATTCTCGATCGCAGCGGCCGGGTTACCGCCCGCGTCCTTCTGCGTCCTCTCAACGGGCATGGCGAACTGGTCGGAACGATGGTCCGCGGCGGACGGAAATATTGGCTGCGATGCGGCGAACTGGGCTGATTCGAGCGCCCAGCACTCCCTTGCGATCACTAAGCGGCACATTGAGGCTCGTTGAGCATCAATGCCCCGCCTGTGGCCCCCGTTTCAGCCCGCTCGCCGCCAATTGCGCGTCGATCATGGCCATCAGCCGGTCGAGTCCGGCCTGATCGGTCGCCTCGGCGCGGGCGACCAGCACGTCCTGGGTGTTGGACGCGCGGAGCAGCCACCAGCCATCGGGCGTATTCACCCGCGCACCGTCTGTGCGGTTCACATCCGCGCCCTCAGCCTCCAGCCGGTCAAGCACTTCACCCACCACGGCGAACTTGCGGCTTTCATCCACCTGGAACCGCATTTCGGGGGTGTTGACGAAGGCGGGCATGGCGCCGCGCAGTTCCGTCATCGACTTGCCGATCATGTGGACCGCGCGGATCAGGCGGACGGCGGCATATTGCGCATCGTCAAACCCGTAAAATTCATGCGCGAAGAAAATATGCCCGCTCATCTCACCCGCCAGCGGCGCGTGGGTTTCCTTCATCTTGGTCTTGATCAGCGAGTGGCCGGTTTTCCACATCAGCGGCTCGCCGCCCAGCTCGCGGACCCGGTCGAACAGCATCTGGCTGGCCTTCACATCGGCAATGATCGTCGCGCCGGGCAGTTCCTTCAGCACCGGTACCGCCAAAATGGACAAGATTTGATCGCCCCAGATGACCCGGCCCTCGCCGTCAATCGCGCCAATCCGGTCGCCGTCGCCGTCAAAAGCCAGTCCGAAATCGAGCTTGTTGTCCGCCACCAGCGCCTTGAGCTGGGTTAGGTTCGCCTCGTCAGTAGGATCGGGATGATGGTTGGGAAAATCGCCGTCGACATCGGTGAACAACAGGTGATGCTCACCCGGCAGCAGCTTGGTGAGCTTTTCGATCACCGGGCCAGACGCGCCGTTGCCGGCATCCCAGCCAATCCGGTACGCGCCGCCTGCATAGCCCGCCATCAACCGCCCGACATAATCGTCAACAATGTCGACCGTGCTCACCGTGCCTTCGCCGGTTTCCCAGTCGCCAGCGGCTGCCAACCGGGCCAGATCCTGAATATCAGCGCCGAAAAATGGCGCGTGCTGCAATACCATCTTGAAGCCGTTATACTCGGCGGGATTATGGCTGCCGGTTATCTGGATGC
The DNA here is from genome assembly GCA_002083655.1 of Proteobacteria bacterium ST_bin14. Taxonomy (GTDB): domain Bacteria; phylum Pseudomonadota; class Alphaproteobacteria; order Sphingomonadales; family Sphingomonadaceae; genus Sphingomonas. The sequence goes on from MSXR01000001.1 coordinate 165,032, forward strand.
CGCCATCCACTTCTAGCGTCGCTTCGGCATAATAGAGCATCGGCGTTGGCCCCATCCCGACGCGCACCACGTCCACGCCCGACGCGGTCAGCCCGTCGATCAGTGCTGCCTCCAGCGCGGGCGAGCTGTGCCGCCCGTCAAAGCCAACCGCAACGCGCGTGCCACCCACGCGCCGCACCCGCGTGGCAAAGCCCCGGCCGATGGCGCGGGCATCATCCTCGCCCAGCGTTTTGCCGACGATGCCGCGAATGTCATACTCGCGCAGCGAGGTGCGATCGAATTGATGGGTCATACGTGAAGTCCTTCAGGGATAAACAAATTGCGGTTATTCGGCGCTGCGCTTTAGCAACACATCGCGCGCCATATTGATCCGCCGGGCAAGCTCAGCAGAGCCGCCACGATCAGGATGCACCGCGCTCACCAGCTTGCGGTGTGCGCTGCGAATCTCGTCGGGGCCTGCGCTGGCCCCGATCCCCAGGATCGCGCGCGCTTCTGATTCCTCAATCGGCGGGCGTTGGGTCATCAGGCGGCGCACCCAAAGCCACGCCCCAAAGGCCAGCGCTGCGATCAGGATCAGCTTGGTCATCAGGCGAACAGCGGCAGCGCAGGCTCAGGCAGGGCAAGGGCGGCCATCACCTCGCGCAGTTCCTGCCGAGCGGCGACATGCGCGAGCCCCATTTCGCCGAATTCGCGCGAATCGATCATCGTCAGCCCCTTGGGGAATAGTTCGCGATAAATCACGCGCTCGCCAAGACCCGGGATGATGCGAAACCCCACCCGCTTCGCCAATTGATCAAGCGCATCGGACACGCGGCGCATATTGCGCGCCTCAATATGCTGGAGGCGGTTGCGCAGCACGACCCAGTCGATGGTCGATCCATCGGCCTTGGCGCGGGCCTTGCGCGCGTCCCAGATCAGCTCGGCATAAAAGCTGGGCCGGGTAACTTTATAGGTGATCGGATCGACCTGGCCGATCAGATCGAAATCGACAAAGCTGTCGTTCATCGGCGTGACCAGCGTATCGGCGCGTTGGGCGGCCATGCGCGCAAACCGATCGTCGCGACCAGGGGTGTCGATCACCAGAAAATCAACATCGGTGGTCAGTTCGTCGAGCTGATCGGTGAAGCGCGGCAGGCTGTCGCCATCATGCGTCAGATAGCGGGGCATCGGCAAATCGCGGCCAATCCGCTTGATCGTATCGGCACGATTATCGAAATAACGACCCATCGTGCGCTGGCGGTGATCAAGATCATAGGCCGCCACGCGCGCACCGCGCGCGGCGAGCGCAATCGCGACATGCACGGCAGTGGTCGATTTGCCCGTACCGCCCTTTTCATTGGCGAAGACGATAACGTGCGACTTTCCCGGCCCGGTAGACAACCCGCTCGCATCCTTTGTTAAAGTATTTGATGTGTTGATCGATTGCGCAGGCCCCCATAGAAGGCCCGCCCCGTCCATATCGAAGGCCATCCTCGCGTGCAAACCATCCGTCAGCTCGAATCCCTGCGTGAGACGATTGCTTCCCTGCGTGGTGCGGGCGCGCGAATTGCGCTGGTGCCGACGATGGGCGCGCTGCACGCCGGGCATATCGCACTGATTGAGGCGGCCAAGCTGGTCGCTGACAGCGTGGTTGCGTCTATCTTTGTCAATCCGCTGCAATTCGCGCCTGGGGAAGACCTTGCCCGCTACCCCCGGCGGGAGCTGCAGGACGCCCGAATGCTGGCAGACGCCGGGTGTGCGCTGTTGTGGATGCCGGGGGTGGACGACATGTATCCGGCGGGTTTTGCCTCCAGCATCAGCGTTGGCGGGGTGAGTGAAGGGCTGGACGGCGCAGCCCGGCCCGGCCATTTCGACGGCGTGGCAACGGTGGTTGCCAAGCTGTTCAACCAGGTTGGCCCCGATATCGCGCTTTTTGGCGAAAAGGATTTCCAGCAACTCGCCGTGATCCGCCGCATGGTGACTGATCTGAACCTGCCGATCGAGATTGTCGGCGTGCCCACCCAGCGCGATGATGACGGGCTGGCGCTGTCATCCCGCAATATCTATCTCGCACCCGAAGACCGGGCGCGGGCGGTTGCCCTGCCGCGCGCGCTGGGCGTGGCGGCGCGGGTGATCAGCCAGGGTGGCGATGCCGCATCGGCGGTGGCGACCGCGCGTGACGCGTTGCTCGCCGGCGGGTTTGACAGCGTCGATTATGTCGAGCTGGTCGATGCCGAAACGCTGACACCCTTGCCGGATCCGGCCCGGCCCCGCCGCCTTTTGGCAGCAGCGCGCATTGCGGGCACCCGGCTGATCGACAATATCGCTGTGGATATCCCGGTAACCCCTTGAAAATAGGCTCAGGAAAACAGGGTTAACGGCGTTAACCATTTGTTGACCATGTTTGCCCAAAACCGGTGATGCCAAATGGGGCATCAAAGGGGTAGCTGACATGGGCAATAGCCTGAAGAGCGCAACGTTCCTGATCGAAAGCCGGATAGCCGATGCAGCGCGCGGGGATTACGCGGCCTGCTATGATCTGGGCATCGTGTATTCAACCGGCGCGGGCGGGGTGGCCATCGACCTGGTCGAGGCGCATAAATGGTTCAATCTGGCCGCTGTCGCGGGCAGCGAGGCAGCGCAGCAATGCCGCGCCGACATCGCTGAAGACATGACGGCCCGTGAAATCGCCGAGGCGCAGCGCGCTGCCCGCGCTTTCCTGCAGCTCACGAGCCGCCGCGCTGCCTGAATAATGCTCGCCGGGCGTGATTTACCCGACCGCAAATACCGCATAAGCATCCTCCCGGATATTTCGGGAGCGTAACATGCATCTGATCATTACCGCGCTGACGGCTGCATCGCTTGCGATCCTGCTCGTCATGCTGGCGCTCAACACAATTCGCCTGCGCATGAAATATAGCGCGGCTTTTGGCGATGGCGGTCATCAGGACCTAGTTTCCTCGATCCGCGCGCACGGCAATCTTTCCGAATATATGCCGATTGGCATCACGCTCACTGGCCTGCTTGAAGCGAGCGAGGTTGATTTCACAATCCTTGCCGGGCTGGCCGGGGGTTTCGTGCTGTGCCGCCTGCTGAACGCCATCGGCCTGTTCAACCCGCCCGGCCCACCGGGACCGGCCCGCTCCATCGGCATTGTCGGCACGCTGCTGATCCTGCTGGGCATGGCGGGCTGGCTGCTCTGGGCGGTGCTGGGGCCATATCTGGTCGCATAGCCAACCACCGTCATTCCCGCGAACGCGGGAATCCCGCTTCTATTCGACCGTCGCCAAGGCAGCTGGACCCCCGCTTTCGCGGGGGTGACGGTTGGAGCGATGCGGTGGAGATCCGCCCCACCGATCGCTTCAGGCCTTGGCCGCTTTTTTCACCGGCTTTTTCGCCGCGGCCTTCTTCACCGGAGCTTTCTTCGCCGCCGCCTTTTTCGCCGCCGGCTTCTTGCCCTTCTTCGCCGGTGCCGCCGCCGCGCGCGCGTCGATCAGTTGCGCGGCTTCTTCCAGTGTCAGCGCGTCTTTCTCAATCGTTTTGGGGATTGTCGCGTTGGTGGTGCCGTCGGTGACATAGGGGCCGTAGCGCCCCTCCATCAGCTTGATTTCCAGTTCTGTGCGCGGATGCAGCCCCAGCACCTTCAACGGTGCCTGTGCCCCCCGTTGGGGCCGCCCGCCGCCTGCCGCTGCCTCTGCCAGTTTGACGACAGCGGCGTTCATGCCGGTCTCAAACACCTCGGCGGTCGACGTCAGCCGGCCATATTTGCCGTTATGCGCCAGATAGGGGCCATAACGCCCGATTGACGCGGTGATCGGCTCGCCGGTTTCGGGGTGCAGGCCAATCAAGCGCGGCAGGCTGATCAGTTTCAGCGCCCATTCCAGATCAAGTGCACCCGGCAGATCCTTGGGGATCGATCCACGCTTGGCTTCCTTGCCATCGCCCAATTGCACATAGGGGCCAAAGCGCCCGGAACGCCGCGACACTTCCAGCCCCGTCTCGGGATCGGTGCCCAGCACTTCTGGCCCGGTATCGTCGCCCTCGCCGCCGCCCGGTTGGGCAAAGCGGCGGGTATATTTGCACTCAGGGTAATTGGAGCAGGCAACGAACGCGCCAAATTTGCCGCCGCGCAGCGCCAGCCTTCCGACCTGGCAGTTGGGGCACAGACGCGGGTCGTCGCCATCGGCCTTTACCGGGAACAGATAGGGTTCCAGAAACACGTCAAGCTCAGCCGTGATTTCTGATGGCTTGAAGTCCATCACCTCTGTGGTGCGCGGTTTGAAATCCTTCCAGAACGCATCAAGCACCGCCTGCCACTGCGCCCGTCCGCCCGATACTTCGTCGAGTTGGTCCTCAAGCCCGGCGGTGAAATCATAGCCGACATAGCGTTCGAAAAATCGTTCGAGGAACGCTGTTACCAGCCGCCCGCTTTCTTCTGCGAAAAAGCGGTTTTTCTCCACCCGCACATAGGCGCGGTCCTTCAGCGTCTTGATGATCGACGCATAGGTGGACGGGCGACCAATGCCGAGCTCCTCCAACCGCTTGACCAGCGAGGCTTCCGAAAAACGCGGTGGGGGCTGGGTGAAATGCTGTTCGGCATCGACTGATTTCTTGGCGGGCGCATCGCCCTCGCGCAGGCGCGGTAGGCGGCGGGCTTCCTCGTCGGCGGTATCGTCGCTGCCTTCTTCGTACAGTGCCAGATAGCCGGGGAAGAGCACGACCTGTCCCGTCGCGCGCAGGCCGTGCTGGCCGCTGCCGTCAACCAGCTCGATCGTGGTCCGCTCCATCCGCGCCGATGCCATCTGGCTCGCGAGCGCGCGCTTCCAGATGAGCTCGTAGAGCCTTGCGTGATCGCCCGAACCCGTCTTGTCCTTGCCAAAATCGGTGGGGCGGATCGCCTCATGCGCTTCCTGCGCGTTCTTCGCCTTGGTCTGATATTGGCGGGGCTTGTCGGGCACATAGCTGGCATCATAGCGGTTCGCCACCGCCAGCCGCGCGGCGGAAATGGCGCTGCCATCCATCTGCACGCCATCGGTGCGCATATAGGTAATCGCGCCATCTTCGTAGAGATTTTGTGCCACCCGCATCGTGTGATCAGCGGAAAAGCCCAGCTTGCGCGCAGCCTCTTGCTGCAGCGTTGACGTGGTGAAGGGCGGCGGCGGGTTGCGGGTTGCGGGCTTGGTTTCCACACTGGCGACTGAGAAACGCCCGGCCTCGACATCGGCCTTGGCAGCCAGCGCGTCGCCTTCCTTGCCGATCGTTAGCCGGTCGATCTTGTCGCCCCGCCATTTCGTCAGCCGCGTGGTAAAGGGGGTGCCGTCATGCTCCATTTCGGCGGTGACTGACCAATATTCCTGCGGGCGGAACACATCGATTTCGCGCTCGCGCTCCACAATCAGGCGCAGCGCCACTGATTGCACGCGCCCCGCCGATTTCGCGCCGGGCAGCTTGCGCCACAGCACCGGCGACAGGGTGAAGCCGACCAGATAATCCAGCGCGCGGCGCGCCCGATACGCGTCGATCAGATCGGTATCGAGCTCGCGCGGGTGCTTCATCGCCTCGGTCACCGTGGCCTTGGTGATCGCGTTGAAGGTGACACGCTGCACATCCTTGGGCAGCGCTTTGCGACCGCGCAGCACCTCTTGCACGTGCCAGCTAATCGCCTCGCCCTCACGATCCGGATCGGTCGCCAGGATCAACCGGTCAGCGGTTTTGGCCAGATCGGTGATCGCCTTTAGCTGCTTGGCCTTGTCGGCATAATTTTCCCATTCCATCGCGAATTCATGCTCGGGATCAACCGATCCGTCCTTGGCGGGCAGATCACGGACATGGCCATAGCTGGCAAGCACTCGGTAATCGCTGCCCAGATATTTCTCGATGGTTTTCGCCTTGGCCGGCGATTCGACGATAACAAGCTGCATGGGGTGATAGCGTCCTTACGTGTACGCGCGAGGGTGACGGGGCTTTGGGCTGCTCGTCAAGCGAGGGTCAAGCCATTTGACGCAATTCGGCAGTTGTTCTAGTTTCAATCATAACGATTGAAAGTCATTGGAACCGGTTTGTCCGTCCCCCCCGCTGCCCCGTTAACGACCAAAGTGCTGACGACCCATGTGCCAATCGAGCTTGCAAGCAAGGTCGACGCGATGGCCGAACGGCTTGATCGGTCGCGCGGCTGGATCGTCAAGCAAGCGATCGCTGCTTGGATCGATTTGGAGGAGGAGCGCCACCGGATGACATTGGCGGCGCTGGCCGACATCAGCGCCGGGCACGTCATCAGCCATCAGGCCGTCACCGCCTGGGCCGATAGCCTGTCAACCGACACGCCACTGCCGCCTCCGGTGGCATGAAGGTTGAATGGACGCGGCGCGCGACCGGCGATCTCGTCCGGCTGCACGCCTTTTTGGCACCGGCAGCACCCGCCGCTGCAGCAACTGTCGTTCAGGCATTGGTCCGTGCGCCTGATCGGCTGCGCGACTATCCCCGGATTGGGGAAAAGTTGGACGGTTATGGGTCGCATGAGGTGCGCCGGATTATCGTTGGCCATTATGAGATGCGGTATGAAATTGCCGATGCAACCATCACTATTCTGCGCGTATGGCACCTGCGCGAGGATCGTCCGATCGACGGTGACGCTTAAATCATTCGCCAATCACGGTCCGCACCGTTCAATTCCACCCGCTCAGTTCCGGTCGCGCGGTTTATCCAGGGCGGACAGCACACCGCGCATGGTGCGCACTTCCTGGCTTGACCAGCCCGGCTTGGTCAGCAGCGTGCGCAGCGTGCGCCGTGTCACCGGGGTGCGATCAGGCGGGAAGTAAAATCCTGCTGCTGCCAGCATCCCATCCATCTGCTGGATCATCCCTTCCAGTTCTTCATGCGGGGCGGGTTCGGGCAGGTCGGTGGCAGGCGGGCTGGCGAGCGCGCCGCTGTTGCTGTCGATGCCCTTGCTCCATTCAAAGGCAACCAGGATCACCGCTTGCGCCAGGTTAAGCGACCCAAATTCGGGGTTGATCGGCACGGTGATGATCGTGCGGGCAAGCGCCACATCATCGGTTTCAAGCCCCGCGCGTTCGGGCCCGAACAGGATGGCGGCGCGCGACGGCGACGCATGAATATCGCGCGCGGCGATTTCGGGCGTCACGACGGGTTTGGTGACGCCGCGCTTGCGCACCGTAGTCGCATAAACCTGTGCGCAATCAGCCACGGCATCCGCCACGCTGTCGAACACGGTTGCGCGTTCAAGCACGATATCGGCCCCCGATGCCGCTGGCCCCGCCGACGGATTGGGCCAGCCATCGCGCGGCGACACGAGCCGGAGCTCGACCAGCCCGAAATTGAGCATCGCCCGCGCCGCCTTGCCGATATTCTCGCCCAGCTGCGGGCGGACGAGGACGAAAACGGGGGGCGGGGCGAGCGCGACGCCTGCGCTTCGACTTCGCTCAGCACGAACGGCCGTTGGTAAGTGACCGCCATCGTCATCTCGGTCTGGAATGTCAGTGCTTTTCCCCCTCACCCCTTCCCAACCTCGGTCACGTTGCCTGCGAATTCCTCAAAATCGCGGGCTTCGCGAAAGTCCTTATAGACGCTGGCGAAGCGGATATAGGCGACCGAATCGAGTTCCTTCAGCCCATCCATCACCATTTCGCCGATCCGTTTCGATGCAATATCGCTGTCGCCCAATGTTTCGAGCTGGCGCTGAATGCTGGTGACGAGCTTTTCAATGCGGACTGAATCAATCGGCCGCTTGCGGCAGGCGATTGACACCGATCGCATCAGTTTTTCACGCTCAAACGGTTCGCGCCGAAAGCCGCCATCGGCGCCTTCGCTTTTCAGCACGTTCAAATCGCGCAGCTGGATGCGTTCAAAGGTCGTGAACCGGGCGGCGCAGCCTTCGCACTGGCGGCGGCGGCGGATCGCGGCACCGTCTTCGGTTGAGCGGCTGTCCTTTACCTGGCTGTCTTCATGGCCGCAAAAGGGGCAGCGCATTCAGCCGCGCTTCTTGGCACGAAAATAGGTGATTCCTGCGCCTGCAAGCGCGCCGATAACCGGCCCGACAAACGGCACCGGAATGGCGATCAGCGCGCCAATCCCCGCGGCAACGGCCATTTTCTTGGTCAGTGCTTTTTCGGCTTCGGTCATTGTCACAGCCCTTCGGGATAAATGGGAAAGCGCGCGCACAGTGCCAGCACGCGCTGGCGGACATTGGCTTCTGCCACCGGATCACCAGCCTCACCCTGCTGCCGCAATCCTTCGAGCACATCGGCAATCATATGGCCAATCTCGCGGAATTCGGCAGGGCCAAAGCCGCGCGTGGTGCCCGCAGGCGAACCAACGCGGATGCCGCTGGTCTTGGTTGGCGGCTGCGGATCATTGGGGATGCCGTTTTTGTTGCAGGTAATGCCGGCGCGCTCCAGCGCCTCGTCAGCGTCCTTGCCGGTGACGCCCAGCGGGGTCAGATCAATCAGCGCCAGATGCGTGTCGGTGCCGCCGGATATCACCTCCGCCCCGCGCTCCTTCAGCGTCGCCGCCAGCACCTTGGCGTTTTCAATCACGGCCGCGATATAGCTTTTGTAATCGGGCTGAAGCGCCTCACCAAAGGCAACCGCCTTGGCGGCGATGACATGCATCAGCGGACCACCCTGCAGCCCCGGAAACACCGCGGAGTTGAGCTTTTTGCCCAGCGCCTCGTCATTCGACAGGATCATCCCACCGCGCGGGCCGCGCAGAGTTTTGTGCGTGGTCGTCGTCGCGATGTGCGCGTGCGGGAAGGGTGATGGATGCAATCCGGCCGCAACCAAGCCAGAGAAATGCGCCATATCGACAAGGAAATACGCGCCAACCTCATCAGCAATCGCCCGGAATCGCGCGAAATCAATCTGGCGGGGATAAGCAGAGCCACCCGCGATGATCAGCTTGGGCTGATGCGCCAGCGCCAGCGCGCGCACCTGATCAAAATCGATCAGATGGGTGACGGGATCGACGCCATATTGCACGGCGTTGAACCATTTGCCCGACATCGCCGCCTTTGCGCCGTGCGTCAGATGGCCACCAGCATCCAGGCTCATCCCCAAAATTGTCTCACCCGGCTTAACCAGCGCCAGCATCACCGCGCCATTGGCCTGCGCGCCCGAATGCGGCTGCACATTGGCATAGGCGCAGCCGAACAATTGCTTGGCGCGATCAATCGCCAGCGTCTCCACAACGTCGGACGGGGCGCAACCCTGATAGTAACGCTTGCCGGGATAGCCCTCAGCATATTTGTTGGTGAAGACCGAGCCCTGTGCCTGCAACACTGCCTTTGAGACGATATTTTCGCTGGCGATCAGCTCAATCTGGGTCTGTTCACGCGTTAATTCCTGCGCAATCGCGCCGAACACAGCGGCATCGGCATCAGCCAGCGTGCGGGTGAAAAAGCCATCGGGCTGGACGTCGCTGAGGATGCGGGGGTTGGTACTCATGGGGTCAACCTTTCGGGGAGCGGTGCGCCGAGCTTGTCGACACGGTGTTGGTGGCGGCCACCTTCGAAATCGGCCGTCAAAAATGCTGTGATGCAGGCGCGCGCCATTTCCTCACCGATCAGGCGGGCGCCCAGCGCAATGGCGTTGGCATCATTATGGTGCCGCGCGAGTGCCGCCGATAGGGGTTCGGATACTAAAGCACACCGGCACGCCGGGTTGCGATTGGCCGCAATCGAAATGCCGATGCCCGATCCGCACAGCGCAATGCCGCGTTCCGCCGAACCGCTTGCCAGCGCATCGCCAATTGCTGCACCAAAGTCAGGATAATCAACGCGGTCCGTGCCGTGGGTGCCAAGATCAGCCACGTCGTGACCCTGCTCAACCAGCCACGGGACCAGCGATTGCTTCAGCGCAAAGGCGGCATGATCGGATGCGATGGCGATGCGCATAACGGCGCGAAAAGCTCCAGATGGTATGAGATTGGCTTGGCTTTACCCAAACACCACGCCGAACGCTACACCAGAGTCACCCCCATGGTCGCCTCCAGGGTCGTCGCTGGCAGCGTCCCCCATCCCATCCCGCCTGCCAATGGAGTGTGACGTAGGCAATTGTCGCGGCAGCCAGAGGCGGCTAGACGAGGCTGCAATCATGCGCGCCCCAAAAGACCCTGTTGCCGCCCGGGCTCACCTTGCCGAGGTTCTGATTCGAACCGGGGCAGAAGACCGTTCGGCATTAAAAGAACTCTACGCGCTCACATCTTCAAAACTTTTTGGCATTTGCCTGCGTATATGTGGAGAGAGGCAAGCGGCGGAAGATGTGTTGCAGGAAGTGTATCTAACGGTTTGGAAGCGAGCGGGGGGCTATGAGCCTGGCCGCGCGAGCCCCGTTACATGGCTCGCCACGATCGCGCGCAACCGCGCGATCGATTGGCGGCGCGCGCAAACCAGCCGCCCGGCAGCCCCGCTCGACGAAGCCCCCGATGTCGCCGATGATCGTCCGATCGCCAGCGATGTGATGATCGCTGATGGCGAAAACCAGCGACTGCATTTGTGCCTTGAGGCGCTGGAAGATCGCCAGCGTGTGGCCATTCGCACCGCTTTTTTCGATGGGGTTACCTATGCCGAGCTCGCTGAGCGGCAGGGCGTTCCGCTGGGCACGATGAAAAGCTGGGTGCGGCGCGGGCTGCAACGGTTGAAGGAGTGCGTCAGCGATGACGGATGATCTCCTTCCCGAAACGCCCATGACGGCGGCAGAACTGGTGCTTGGCCTGTTGGAGGGCGACGAGCGCGCAGCGGCCTTGCGCCGGATGCTGACTGATCCGCATTTTGCTGCTGAGGTGGAAAGCTGGCGCGATCATTTCGGCGTGTTGTTTGATGCCGTGCCTGAAATCGCGGCACCCGAGGGCGGCCTTGCCCGAATTGAGGCCAGCATCGATGCCAAGGGCAATCGCCTGCCCGGCCCCGCACTGCGCGCCGCCAATGATGACGGCCCGGTGCGGTTCTGGCGCGCACTTGCGGTCGCCAGCAGCATCGCTGCGACCTTCCTGCTGGCGATCACCTTGTTTGCACCGGCACGCGTTGCCCCTGGCATCAATGGGCCGCAAATCGCGCGAGCCGGGTCGCCGTCACTGCCCGGTGCGTTGCTGGTTGCGCAAATTCAGCCGGTGAAAGGCACCGCGCCCGTTGCCGCCGTGTTTGATCCGGCGACCGGCAGCCTGCGCGTTTCGGCAGCGGCGCTGGTTGATGCCCGCCACAGCCCCGAACTTTGGGTGATCCCGGCGGGCGGCACCCCCCATTCGCTGGGGGTATTGCACGCCCGCCAGCCCACCGCCGTCGCAATCCGCACCGATGATCGGGCGCGTTTTGCCGCAGGGGGCACATTGGCGGTCACGATTGAACCCATCGGCGGATCGCCCAGCGGCAAACCAACAGGGGCCGTAATTGCCCAGGGCGCCCTGACGCTTATTTAAACAATAAGTGTTTTTTTGTTGCTGGCGGGCAATTCGGTGCATCCGAATCCTGATTATGTGCGTAGATGCACGCGCACCTCGTAGAGGGTGCTCGCAGGAGAATTCAGCCATGAAGTCAGCTATTCGTCTTTCGCTTTTTGCCGCCGCTATCGCCCTTGCCGGTGGCTCGGTCATCGCCAGCGAAACCAACCCAATGGTTGGCGGTGCAGCAATGTACCCAACCAAGAACATCGTTGAAAACGCTGTTAATTCCAAGGATCACACCACGCTGGTCGCCGCCGTGAAGGCAGCTGGCCTGGTCGACACGCTGATGAGCGCTGGTCCGTTCACCGTGTTCGCACCAACCAACGATGCATTCGGCAAGCTGCCAGCCGGCACTGTCGAAACACTCGTAAAGCCTGAGAGCAAGGCAACGCTGACCGCGATCCTGACCTATCATGTCGTTCCCGGCAAGATCAGCGCAGCCGCCATCGCTGCCAACGCTGCAGCGCATTCGGGCAAGGCAACCTACACCACCGTTCAGGGTGGCACGCTGACCTTCAGCAAGGGCGATCATGGTTGGATGGTCACCGACGCCAAGGGCCACAGCGCGCACATCACGATTGCTGATGTGAACCAGTCGAACGGCGTGATCCACGTGATCGACGGCGTTCTGCTGCCGTAATCTACCGTTCTTCGGTAAAAAAATCGACGCCGCTGCATCCACCGATGCGGCGGCGTCGTAGCTTCAGCGTCCTCTGATTAATTGTAGGACGCGGAGCTGCTGTCCCTCCAAAGCAGTGCTCCTGGGGCCTGCTGTCGCCCCTCGGCAGCAGGCCCCATAACGCTACCCGGCTCGGCGCTTTGCGTCGAAACGGCTTTGCTTTACGTCTCAGCGGCGGTATCGGCGGCTAGCAAAGCGCCAGGAGACCCGTGATGAAAGCCCCGCGAAACCGAGCTGTACGCAGTGCGGTTCACCGCCATGATCATCTCAGCAAGCAAGGCCTGCTCGAACGCGCCTTCACCTTTGCGTTTCGCGGGCTGGTCTATGCGCAGATCTGGGAAGACCCGTCGGTTGATCTCGAAGCGCTGGCGGTGACGCCTGATAGCCACATCGTCCAGATCGCATCGGGCGGCTGCAACGTGCTGAGCTATCTGACCGCAAATCCCCGCGCGATTACCGCGGTTGACCTGAACACCGCGCACATCGCGCTGAACAAGCTGAAGCTGATCGCGGCGCGCGAACTGCCCGATTATGCCGCCTTCCACCGTTTTTTCGCGCGGGCGAATTCCAAGGAAAATATCGCCGCGTACAAACGCTATGTCCGCCCGCATCTTGACGAGCCAACCCGCCGCTATTGGGAAGGGCGCGACATGATTGGCCGCCGGCGGATCGGCGGCTTTGCCAAGGGCGTGTACAAGCGCGGGCTGCTGGGCAACTTTATCGGTGCGGCGCACTTTATCGCCAAGCTGAACGGCGTCGACCCAAAGGTGATGCTTGCCGCCAATTCAATGCAGGAACAGCGCGAGATTTTCGACCGTGAGATCGCGCCGGTATTCGACAAGGGGTTTATCCGCTGGTTGACCGATCAGCCCGCATCGCTGTTTGGGCTGGGCATTCCGCCGTCGCAATATGAAGCGCTGGCAGGCGACAACAAGATGGCCGTGGTGCTGCGCGAGCGGCTGGAAAAGTTGGCGTGTGATTTCGACATGAAGGATAATTATTTCGCGATGCAGGCCTTTGGCCGGGGCTATGGCGACAGCCCCACAGCCTCACTGCCGCCTTATCTGCAGCAAAATAATTATGCGGAGATCGTTGCCCGGGTTGACCGGGTAGAGGTGCGCCACGCCAATTTTGTCGAATATCTGCGCGCCATGCCCGATGCCTCGCTTGATCGCTATGTGTTGCTTGATGCGCAGGATTGGATGACCGACGAAATCCTGACCAATCTTTGGGCAGAAATCACCCGCACGGCCAAGCCGGACGCGCGCGTGCTGTTCCGCACGGCGGGGGTTGAAACAATCCTGCCTGGCCGCGTGCCTGAACCCATCTTGTCGCGCTGGAATTACTGGGCGGCAGAATCGCTCGATTACACCAAGCGCGACCGTTCATCGATCTATGGCGGCGTGCATCTGTACGTGCTCGCGTCGAAGCCGGGGGATTCCGCCTGAACACCGACACGCCAGCGGCCAATCACGCGGGGCACATGGATGCGATCTACCGCACACAGCGCCATTTTTATGACCTGACCCGCAAATATTATCTGCTTGGCCGTGATCGGCTGATCCGCGATCTGGCGCCGCCACCGGGTGGGACGGTGATTGAAATTGGCTGCGGCACCGGGCGTAACCTGATTGCGGCGGCGCGCGCCTGGCCCGATGCACGCTATTTCGGCATCGATATCTCCGAAGCCATGCTGGAAACTGCGCGCGCGAAAGTGGCGGCTGCCGGATTGTCGGATCGGATCACGCTGGCACAGGGGGATGCAACTGCGTTCGATGCGCCAGCGCTGTTTGGCGTCACCGCGTTCGACCGGGTGTTCCAAAGCTATACGCTGTCGATGATCCCCGACTGGCAGGGCGCGCTGTGCGAAGGTGCGGCCAAGCTGGCTCCCGGTGGTCGGCTCGATATCGTCGATTTCGGCCAGCAGGAAGGGCTGCCGTCGCCGTTCAAGCGGTTGCTGTTTGGCTGGCTGGCGCAGTTTGATGTCGAGCCGCGCCGCGCGCTGCCCGATGTGCTTGGCCAGATTGCGGCGGCGCATAAGCTGCATGACAGCTTCACCCCGCTGTATCGCGGTTATGCCTGGGCCGGGCGGCTCGCCGCGCCGGCGGCCTGACGAGCGGCCTGACACATGGCACCGTCAACGCCGCGCCTGTTGGGCTTTGCCGGGCTGCTGCCGCAATTGGCCGCAGGCTATATCCTGCTGGAAAACAACAATGACTGGCGTTTTACGGCGCTGGCGATGGCCTATGCCTATGCCGCGCTGATCTTCAGCTTTCTGGGCGGGCTATGGTGGGGGCTAGCGGCGGCGGCGGGCGCACGCGCACCGGGCTGGCTATGGGTCGCCGCCGTCGTGCCGTCGTTGATTGCGCTGGGCAGTGCCTGGCCCTGGGCGACCGGGCAGCGCTGGCCGGGGCCGTCGATGATCGTGCTGGGCACGGGCTTAATCGCCGCGCTGGCGGTTGACTGGCGATTGCAGAAAACCGGCATAGCGCCTGAATGGTGGCTGTCGCTGCGGGTGCCGTTATCGCTGGGGTTGGGCGGCATCACGCTGGCAATCGGGCTGATCTGACCACCGAATAGGCTGCCCGATGCGCTAAGGTGCGTTAAAGCGCGTTGATGTCGCCAAATCCGCGAGACGTGAGTGCCGGGGCCAGCGCCCGGGCGCGATCATCGACCAAGGTGAAGACGGCGGTTCCCTGTTGCACATTTGCCGGCCAATCCTGCCCTTGCGTCAGGAACGCCACCCGTTGGGCAATGCCCGCGCTGCCATCGACAAAATCAATCGGGCGATCCGCCGCCGCTGCCAGCTCATCTGCGACCAGCGGAAAGTGCGTGCAGGCCAGGACGATGGTATCAATGCGGTCGCCGCCCGGCTGGGTGAACAAACCTGCCAACGCCGCTGCAAAGCGGGCGGGGTCAACCGCTTCGCCGCGCAGGCGCGCCTCTGCCGCCTCAACCAGATCGGCAGAACCGTGGCGGATGACGGTGCAATCACCGGCAAAGCGCGTCGCCAGATCATCGACATAGGGTTGGCGCACGGTCGCATCAGTGCCCAGCACACCGATCGTGCGGGTGGTGCTGATCAGCGCGGCGGACTTGATGGCGGGGACCGTACCAACGATTGGCACGTCAAGCGCGGCGCGAACCGCCGCCAGTGCAATGGTCGATGCCGTGTTGCAGGCAATTACGATCAGCCGGGGGTGATAACGCTCTGCCAGCCGCCCGAGCAGCGCGGGAACGCGCGCGGCAATGTCCTGTTCGGTGCGCGTGCCGTATGGAAACCCGGCTGAATCAGCAACATAGACGATTGGTGCCATGGGCAGCAGCACCCGCGTGGCCGCCAACACGGAAAGGCCCCCCACACCGGAATCGAAAAACAGGATCGGACGATCATCCATCGCCCCCGATTAGCGCCAGGCGCGCGCTTGGCAACCATTCGCGTCCGGCGATGCGCCCGCTCTCGGATCCGCATCATTCAAGTCATTGCACACTGCGCGCGCTTGTTTATCCTGATGGCATCCGATTGGGGGCGGCTGATTTTGGCAACCGAATATCTTTGGGCAGGACCAGCGCTGGCGCTGTTGCTTGGCTATCTGCTGGGATCAATTCCCTTTGGCGTTATCCTGACGCGGTTGGGTGGGGCAGGGGACCTGCGGCAGATCGGGTCTGGCAATATCGGCGCGACCAATGTGCTGCGCACCGGGCGCAAAGGGCTGGCCGCCGCAACCTTGGTGCTTGATGCCGCAAAGGGCGCGGTGGCGGTGCTGCTGGCGGAATGGCTGTTCCCCGGGCACGGCGCGCTCGCGGCAGCAGGCGCATTTCTGGGCCATCTCTATCCCGTCTGGCTGCGGTTCAGGGGTGGTAAGGGCGTGGCGACGCTGATGGGCATTATGCTGGCCCTGCATTGGCCCTGCGGGATTGTATATGCGCTGGTGTGGCTGGGGCTGTTGGCCGGGCTGCGGATATCGTCGGTGGCGGGGATGCTGGCGGCGATCACCGCGCCGGTGAGTGCGGCATATTTTGGCAAATTCGATATCGTTCTGCTGCTGCTGGCGCTGGGGCTGCTCGTGGTATGGAAACACCGCGAGAATATCGTTCGGCTGATGAGCGGTACTGAACCGCGAATCGGGCAGAAGAGTGCCTGATCAGGCGCAGGCTGATCGGCTGCGCCTGATCCGCTCCGCCAATATCGGCCCGGTTACTTATGCCCAGCTGATCGGGCGATTTGGCTCTGCCGCCGCGGCGATTGCGGCGATTCCGCTGCTTGCAGCGCGGGGCGGCGGGCGGGCACCGGTGCTGGCAGACCCACGGACGATTGAACGCGAGATGGCGATCACCGCAAAGCTGGGCGCGCACTATTTGTTCAGCGACGATCCGGCCTATCCGCCGCTGCTGGGGGCGCTTGAAAACGCGCCGCCCGCGCTCATCCTGCGCGGCAATGCAGCGCTGCTTTGCCCGATCAGTGTTGCAATGGTTGGCGCGCGCAATGCTTCTGCGGCGGCGTGCCGATTTGCCCGTCAGCTCGGCCATGATCTGGCGAGCGAGGGCGTGGTGGTGGTATCCGGCCTGGCGCGCGGCATCGATACCGCAGCGCATGTTGGCGCGCTTGGGGCAGCAAATGGCCAAACAATCGCGGTGATCGCCTGCGGGATCGATATCGTATTTCCGCCCGAAAATGCCGAGCTGCAGGAACGCGTTGCCCAAGACGGCCTGCTGATCACCGAACACTCGCCGGGCACTGAGCCGCTGGCGCGCCATTTTCCGCAGCGTAACCGGATCATCGCCGGGCTGGCGCTGGGCACGGTGGTGGTGGAGGCTGCCCCCCGGTCCGGCTCGCTGATCACCGCGCGGCTGGCGGGCGAGGCGGGTCGCGAAGTGATGGCCGTGCCCGGCAGCCCGATCGATCCGCGCGCCCAGGGCTGCAACAGCCTGATCCGCGACGGCGCGACATTGGTGCAGAACGCCGCCGACATCCTGGAACAACTTCGCCCGATTGATGCGCGGATGGTGCGCGCGCCCACTCGCCCGTTCGGCGCTCCCCCGCCCGATGATGCCAGCGATGCGGATCGCCGCGCGGTTACCGCGCTGCTTGGTCTGGTCGCTGTGTCGGTCGATGAACTCATCCGCCAATCGCGGCTGGCCCCGGCGGTTGTGCAGACGGTGTTGCTGGAGATGGAACTGGCCGGGCGGCTGGAACGGCACGCAGGCGGGCGGGTGAGTTTGATCGATTAGGGGCTGATGAGTTTACGGTTCGGACGGTGAGTTAGTCTAAAGTCATCCCGATTTAGGGCCGCAGATCGGGCTCTGTAAGCGTCGCCACTGGCCCTGAAGAACTTGGCGCTGCAAAATTCGGCGCATTGGTCGCCACCGGTCGACCATCAGCGCTTGCAGACAGATCAACCGCACATACCGCGCCAAACCCGGCATGCGGCGCACAGGCGGCCCCCGCGAACCGGTAATGTGCCGAAAACACCAGCGTTCGGTGGCCGCGTCGGGCCACCCCGTCATCGACAATCAACTGGCGCACCACGCTGCGCGGATCGGGCGGGCCATAGGTGATGACTTCGGCAACATAGGCCCCGCCACCACGGCGCTGCATCCGGTCGCTGGGGTTCAGCCCGGTGGAGGTGATATGGCCAACCCGGCTTGTACCTGCCTGATCAGCGACCAGATCCGCTGGCCCCAGCGCCAGCGTTGCCGATACGACCAGTGGCCCCAGCGGCGGCTGGCGGCGCAGAAAGGCAATGGCCTCATCCACGGCGGCTGCGCCTTCGCGCGTCATGATACCGTCAGGTGTTTCGGGAGAATAGGCGATCAGCCCGTCAAATCCGTCGCGATAGGCGCGCAGTTCGTCGGCATAGCCCTGGGGGTCCGCACGGGCACGGTTGAGTTCTGTCAGAACCGCGTTTTCAAGCGTTGGCGATTCTGGGTGATCAATGGGCGCCAGTGCCAACAACGCAGCGAGGATGAACCGGCCCGGCATTTCCATCATCCCCGCTACCCCACCGCTACCCATTGCAGCGATACTCTTCACCCCAATGCGTCAACAATAGCTGAATGGCGGGCGGGGTTCGGCGCGACAATCAGCGCTTGTCGAACAAATCCAGTTCATAGGCGATCGATGCTTCCACCAGATCGTTCCACAAGGCGCCAATCGCGTCTTCGGGCAAGCCCAGCCGTGCAGCCTCTGCCCGGGCGTTGGCGATCACCTGCGCCTTACGCCCCTCATCGCGCACCTTGTCGCGGGTTGGCTTGATGCGTGCGGCAGCGGCCATATAGGCAAAACGGCGATCAAGCAGCGCGATCAGCGCGCGATCGACCTGGTCAACGCCGGCGCGCACCTCTGCCATTGTGCTACAATCTGGGCCAGCAAGGATCGTGTCGGTCATGCGACGCGCTTTTGACGGCACATGACGGGCATGTCCAGCTTGACTCATCACCGCCGCGTCGCTAGCTGCCCGCCTTCGCAAATGGCCCCGCACCCCGGTGAAGCGGTGGCCCTGTATGATCGGCGTATGATCCGCAATCGATCACCACAGAGCGATGACCGGGATATCGCGTGCCCTTGTCGGGTGCGCGGTCGTTGTTGGCAATTGCAAAGGAATATAGATGTCGAAGCGTCAAAACGCCAAGTATAAGCTCGATCGCCGGATGGGCGAGAACATCTGGGGTCGCCCAAAAAGCCCCGTTAACAAGCGTGAATATGGCCCCGGCCAGCATGGCCAGCGCCGCAAGGGCAAGGTTTCAGACTTTGGTCTGCAGCTGCGCGCCAAGCAGAAGCTGAAGGGCTATTATGGCGACGTGACGGAAAAGCAGTTCCGCGCCTGCTATCATGAAGCAAGCCGCATGAAGGGCGATACCAGCCAGAATCTGATCGGCCTGCTCGAACAGCGGCTCGACATGATCGTCTATCGCGCCAAATTCGCGCCGACGGTGTTTGCCGCGCGCCAGCTTGTTTCGCACGGCCACATCAAGGTGAACGGCGTAAAGTGCAACATCGCGTCGCGTCGCTGCTTCCCCGGTGACGAGATTACGCTGGGCACCAAGGCGCAGGAAATGGCGCTGGTGATGGAAGCGCAGAGCCTGGCTGAGCGTGACATCCCTGAATATGTCGCGCCCGATGGCAGCGCCAAGATCACCTTCACCCGCGTGCCGACGCTGGATGAAGTGCCCTATCCGGTGAAGATGGAACCAAATCTGGTGGTGGAATTCTACTCGCGGTGATGACGCGGATTAGCGCAAGCTAATCCGGACATTCAGCGCGAGCGGCCGGCGGGGCAAAGCCACGTCCGACGACGTGGGCTTTGCCCACGGCGCGCAACCCAACGAGAAAAGGGGCGGTCCTTGCGGGCCGCCCTTTTTCGTTCAGGCCGCGAGCAGCTTGGCGATCGGCAAGCCGTCCGTCTCCAGCCGGGTCACATCGACGCGGGTAGAGGCATGTTCGATTTCCAACCCGACGAGGCGACCATCAGCGTCGAAGTCGCCAACGATTCCCTCACCAATTTCGGTGGCATCGCTACCCTTGCCCTGTGCGAGTTCGATGTACAGCGTGTCGGTTTCAGGGAAATAGGATAGCTTCACGCGTCATTCTCCCGAAAGCTACGGTCGATAAAAGCATTGTGCAGCGTGCCATCGGCCAGCGTCACGACTCGCATAATGCGCTCACCCAGTTCGCCCTGCAAGGTGACGAGTCCCCAGTGTCGCCATCGCCCATCGCTCTGCTGCTCGCGACGGATTGGCGTTGCCAGCACGGCCTGGCATCGCTCAATCGTGACATATGGCCGTTGAAGGACGACCTTGCTGGCAAAATAGGCCGTGGTCCGTTGGGGTGGATCATCCATGGACCACGCTTGGCCGGATGGCTCGTCGATCCCGCTCAAATCAGCGACCCTTGCGAATCCTTCTGGTGGCTCACCCGTGTTTCCACCCGCGCGGCTTTTTTCACCGGGCTGATCAGCGGGGGCAGGCTGGGGCGCTTGGCCATCATCAGTTCGGCAAGCGTGACGATCTGGAGCGCGGGGAAGCGCTTGCCCTCCACTTCATTGCCGCCGAACTGCATTTCGATCAGCTTGTGGCTGGCGGCTTCCTCACGCATGCCCTTGGTCGGCATGGATTTCATGATGAACAGGCCAAAACGGTGGCCGTCGCGCTCCATCACCCGGCCCAGATCGCGCACCATATTGGGGTTTACGTTGTCACCGGCCTTCACGCTGATGACGCCGGTTTCAATACGGCCATTCTCGTTCAGATAATTGAACCAGCCATCAACACCCTTGTCGCCGCCCTTTTTGTCACGCGGGAAGCCGCCGACCTGCCAGCACACTCATTGCTGGAACTGGTGGGGATCACTGATTGCGTTCGACTGCCCATCTGGAAGTTCATTGATTGTTGAACGATAATGAGTATGGTCTACTTGCAGTTGGGAGGCGCGCCGTAGTGCGCCGTTGAAGCCTCGTGCTTCGCCCGGCTGCCTTTTGCAGCATGCACCTACTTTATCTTGACGACTCTGGTTCAGTTCAGAATCCTTCTGATCGACACATTGTTTTGGCCGGCTTGAGCGTGTTTGAGCGCAGCCCCCACTGGCTTTCAGGAAAGCTGGATGTGATCGCAGAACGGATTTGGCCTGACAATCCCGCCGGGATCGAATTTCGCGGTACTGACATTATAGGTGGCAAAAAGCATTGGCGGGGCGTGCGACGTGAGGAGCGGGAACGCGCGTATTTGGAGGCGCTATCGATCCTAGCGGACTATAACGGTGTCCGTCTCTTCGGCGCGGTAGTCCATAAAGCCAGCGTCTCGCCGCAGGAGCCAATGGCGGTTGCGTTCGAACATATAGCGAGCCGTTTTGATCGCATGCTCGGTCGGCTCTACAAGGGTGGTGACACGCAGCGTGGATTGATTGTTCTCGATAGAAGCACTTACGAGACATCATTGCAGGGCCTAGCAACAACATTTCGAACCGCCGGTCACAAGTGGGGTCAGTTGCACAACCTTTCGGAAGTGCCGCTGTTTGTAGATTCGAGGGCCACACGTATGGTTCAGTATGCTGATTTGATAGCGCATGCACTGCGGAGATATCACGAACAAGGCAACTCAACCTATTTTGATCTAATCAAACACTCGTTCGATGCATCAGGCGGGGTGTTGCATGGCTTGATACATGATATCGGCGCTTCACAACGATGCGCTTGTTTTTCATGCTTTCAGCGGGTGCGGTAATGGCCATGAGGTCGCTCCACAGATAACCGCACTGCCATCATCGCCAGATAGGCCATGAGCGGGTTTTCGCCGATCGCGCTGTGCATCGCGTTCATCATCACCTGTAACGGGCGGTTGGTGCCGCTGGCGATATCCATCAGCGCGTTTTGCGATGCCGCACCCCAGGTCCAGGTATCGTCGAACGCCTCAATACTGGCATCCGCGCCCGCGCCGCTCGCCGATTTGAACAGCACATTATAGCCCGCATTCGAATTGAACGGCGGATCGAGATAGATCAGGTCAACGCTTTCATCGCCAATCTGATCGCGCAGCACCGCCAGATTATCGCCATAATATAGTCGGTTCATGCCCGCGCCCCCGGTGATCCGACAGACCTAGACGAAAGCCGGGGGGTGAGGGAAGCGGCGTTCTTGCAAGCGGGCGCGGGCGCTGCCAGAACACGCGCAACCCCGATCGGAGACCCCCATGCGCCTATCGCTGATCCTTGTCCTGCCATTATTGGCCCTATCCGCGTCCGCCGGTGCGCAGACCAGGCCCGATATTTCGGTGGAAACGCTGAAGACCGTCGACAAGGAACTCTCCTCCGACGCCTATGAGGGCCGCGCGCCGACCACAGCGGCGGAAGACAAGACGGTTGCCTATATCATCGATCGCTTCAAGGCGGCGGGGCTGAAGCCGGGCAATCACGGCGAATGGACGCAGACGGTGCCGATGGTTGAGCTGACCGCGACCAATTTCTCGCCGATCACCTTTGCCGGCGGCAAGCTGCCCGTCAGCCTGAAACAGGGCCCCGACATCGTCATGCGCACGTTTCGCGTCACGCCCAGCGTCGCGATCAAGGACAGTCCGGTGGTGTTTGTCGGCTATGGCATCAATGCGCCGGAACGTGGGTGGAATGATTATGCCGGGCTGGATGTGAAGGGCAAAACCGTCATCATCCTGGTCAACGATCCCGATTGGCAATCGGCCAGCCGCGACGGCCTGTTTGATGGCCGGACGATGACCTATTATGGTCGCTGGACGTATAAATATGAAGAAGCTGCGCGCCAGGGGGCAGCAGCGGCGATCATCGTGCACGATACCGAACCGGCTGCTTATGGCTGGGGCGTCGTCGAATCGAGCAACACCCATCCCACGCTGGAGCTTGATGAAAAGGGCGATCACATGGGTGAAAGCCAGGCGATTGGCTGGGTGCAGCTTGACCAGGCACGCGCAATTTTTGCCAGTGCCGGGCAGGATTTTGATGCGCTGCGAACGCAGGCTGGGGCAAAGGGTTTCAAGGCCGTGCCGCTGGGCGTAACGGCATCGATGGCGTTCGATATCAGCGTCAAGCGCCAGGCCTCCAAAAATGTGATCGGCGTGCTGCCCGGCAAGGTGGCGGCAAATGAGTGGGTGCTGTTCACCGCGCATTGGGATCATCTGGGGCGCTGCACGCCGGTGAAGGGCGATGACATCTGCAACGGTGCCGTCGACAATGCCAGCGGCATGGCCGGGCTGGTCGCCATTGCCGAGGCGCAGGTAAAGGCGGGGCCTGCGCGCCGTTCAATGGCGTTCATTGCGGTAACGGCAGAGGAATCAGGGTTGTTGGGTTCCAAATATTATGCCGAAAACCCGGTCTATCCGCTCGATCACACCGTTGGCGGGGTGAATATGGACGGGCTGAACGTGGTTGGCCGGACCAAGGATTTTGTGCTGACCGGCGCGGGAAAATCCGAACTTGAGGATCTGGTGAAGCCGTTGATCGCTGCACAGGGCCGCACGATTTCGCCCGAACCCAGCCCGGAACGCGGCTATTATTTTCGCTCCGACCATTTCAGCTTTGCCCGGTTGGGCGTGCCGATGCTGGATGGCACGTCGGGGGAAAATCTGGT
Source organism: Proteobacteria bacterium ST_bin14 (assembly GCA_002083655.1). Lineage (GTDB taxonomy): Bacteria > Pseudomonadota > Alphaproteobacteria > Sphingomonadales > Sphingomonadaceae > Sphingomonas. The sequence continues at coordinate 188,231 of MSXR01000001.1, forward strand.
GGTTGGCGGCGTGGCGGCGGGGCATGCCGCAGCAGAGGATTATGTCACCAACCGCTATCATAAGCCGCAGGATGAATATGACGCTGCTTGGGATTGGTCTGGCGCGGTTGATGACCTGACGATCTATTACCAGATGGGCCGTCTGCTCGCGCAGGGCACTCGCTGGCCAAATTGGTATAAATCCGCCGAATTCCGCGCTATTCGCGACAAATCCCGCCCAAGCGCGGCAAAATAAGGACAAAATCGGATGAATCGCGTCATCCAGCCGCCCGAATGGGCGCATCACAAGGCGGTGTGGATTGGCTTTCCCAGCCATCCTGAATTGTGGCTCGACGATCTGACGCTCGCCCGGGCTGAGGTGACGGCGTTTGCGGCGGCGGTGCATGCCGATGGGCTTGGCGAAAAAGTGATCCTGGTGGCAGCGGATGAACAGGCCGCCAAGGCCGCCCACGCGCTTGCGCCCTTTGCAGAGGTGGTGGCTGAGCCGTTTGGCGATATCTGGCTGCGCGATACCGCCGCCATCATGGTCTCGCCGCGCCACGCCTGTGACTTCGCGTTTAACGGCTGGGGCGGCAAATATGATCTGCCCGGCGACGATGATATCGGCGCACGGCTGGCCAAGCGGCGCGGCATTGAGGTTGAGCGCTGCGATTGGGTGCTAGAGGGCGGCGCGATTGACGGCGACGGCACCGGGTTGATGGTGACGACCGAGCAATGCCTGCTCAACCACAACCGTAATCCTGGCCTGTCGCGCACCGACATTGCCGATCGTTTGCGCGAGCAATTGGGCTTCACCGATATTTTGTGGCTGGGCGATGGCTTACTGAACGATCACACCGACGGGCATGTCGATAATCTGGCGCGGTTCGTGGCGCCGGGGCGGCTGGCGATTCCGGAAGGATCAGACAATGATCCCAATTGGCGCGTCTATCAGGCGGCGGCAGAAAAAGCGGTCGCATTCGGGGTTGATGTCGTCCGCGTCCCCTCGCCCGGGCGGGTTTTGCATGATGAGGAAATCGTGCCGGCCAGCTATATGAACTTCTACATCGGCAATGCCGCCGTTGTCGTGCCGCAATATGGTTCATCAAACGACACAGCCGCTGTGGAGGCATTTGCCGCGTTGTTCCCCAATCACCGCGTCATCGGCCAGCGTGCCGATCATATCCTGACCGGTGGGGGCAGCTTCCACTGCATCAGCCAGCAGATTCCGGGATGATAGCGGTCAGTATCCAGCGGCTCGGCGCGGCGGACATTGACCTTGCCCGCGCGATGAACGCGCTGTTTGCTAAGGCCTTCGAAGAACCGGCGCACTATGCCGACGCGCCACCGGATGACGCTTGGCTCGCTGAGATACTGGCCCGCGAGTCGGTGGTTGCACTGGTGGCGCTGACGGGCGAGCGCGTCGTGGCGGCGGCGTTCGCTTATGAACTCGACAAGCTCGAACAGCGCCGCCGGGAGCTGTACCTCTACGACCTCGCCGTCGCCGCCGATCATCGCCGCCGGGGGATCGCCACGGCGCTGATCGATACGCTGCGCCACCACGCGGCAGCGCGGGGCTGCTCCACACTGTTTGTACAGGCTGTCGACGGCGACGATCAGGCGATCGCGCTCTACACCAAGCTGGGCAAGCGCGAAGACGTCGTGCATTTCGATATTACCCCTGCCGGGGTTGGCGGAATTGGGCCGAGCGACTAAATAGCGCGCATGACCGAAATCACCGTCGCCGCGCTCCAGCTGGGGTTCACTAACGATATCGATGCGAACATCGCCAATGTCGCGCGGCTGGTGCGCGAGGCGGCGGCGCGCGGCGCGCAGGTGATTTTGCCGCCCGAATTGTTCGAAGGCGAATATTTCTGCCGGGTTGAGGATGAGGCGTTGTTCGCCACTGCCCAACCAGTCGGCGCGCACAAGGCCGTTCTGGCGATGCAGGCGCTCGCCGCTGAGTTGCGCGTTATCATTCCGACCAGCTTTTTCGAAGCGGACGGCCCGCACCATTATAATTCGCTGGCGATGATTGGCCCGGATGGTGCGGTGCAGGGCGTGTACCGCAAAAGCCACATCCCCGATGGGCCGGGCTATGAAGAGAAATTCTATTTCCGCCCCGGCAATACCGGTTTCAAGGTTTGGCCCGGTGCCGGCACAACGCTGGGCGTCGGCATTTGCTGGGACCAATGGTATCCCGAAACCGCGCGCGCGATGATGCTGATGGGGGCAGAATTGCTGTTCTACCCCACCGCGATTGGCAGTGAGCCGCACGACGAGGGGCTGGACACCGCCCGGCTATGGCGTCGTGCGATGGTGGGGCATGCGGTGTCGAACGTGGTGCCCATCGTTGCGGCGAACCGAATTGGGACCGAGCACGGCCAAATATTTTACGGCACCAGCTTCATCACCGATGAACGCGGCGACATTATCGCCGAGCTGGGTCGCGAGGAAGAAGGTGTGATCACGGCCACGCTGGATATCAACCGCATCAAACGCCACCGCGCCGCCTTCGGCTTCTTCCGCGATCGCCGGCCTGAGCTGTACGGGCGGCTCGTGCAGGATATTTGAAGGGGGCACCAGCCCGAACGGGACTTCAGTCAACCTATGGCCATCAGACTCTACACGCGCCACTATTCCCCAATTGGCGCGCATTTCGCCGCCAGCCACGCCAGCTCATCGCCCGCCATTTGTGGCCCCAGCACCGCCAGTACGCGGGCATGGTACGCATCCAGCCAATCCCGTTCGGCGTCATTCAACAATGCGGGCACAATCAGGCTGCGCTCAATCGGGCAAAAGGTGAGCGTTTCGAAGCCAAGCATCGGGGCTTCCGCGCCGTCGACCACCCGGTCTTCGACCAGGATCAGATTTTCGATGCGGATTCCGTATTCGCCCGCCTTGTAATATCCCGGTTCGTTGGAAATAATCATGCCCGCGCGCAGCGGCTCTGATGGTCCGCCGCCGGGATAATTAGGCGTCGCGATCCGCTGTGGCCCTTCATGCACCGACAGATAGGCCCCCACCCCGTGGCCGGTGCCGTGCGCGTAATCGAGGCCGACTTCCCATAACGGTCGCCGCGCGAAGCCATCAAGCTGACCGCCATTGGTGCCGTGCGGGAATATAGCCGTCGCCAGCGCAATGTGCCCCTTCAGCACGCGGGTAAAGCGGTCGCGCATTTCGGGCGTGGGCGCGCCGATGGGCAGCACGCGGGTAACGTCTGTGGTCCCGTCACGATACTGCCCGCCCGAATCGACAAGATAAAGCTGACCGAGTTCCAGCGGTGCATTTGATTGCGCATCCACCCGGTAATGCGGCGATGCGCCGTGCGCGCCGGTTGCCGAAATCGTGTCAAACGAGGTATCGAGCAGCACGCCGGATGCCTCTCGGAACGCCAGCAATTTGGCGGCGCACGACAATTCGGTCTGCCCGCCCTTGGGGGCTTCTGCCTCTACCCAACGCAGAAAGCGTGCGAGCGCCGCTCCGTCACGGGCAGATGCCGCGCGGTGTCCGGCAATCTCCACCGGATTCTTCAGCGCCTTGGCGAGCACCACCGGATCACGCTGCGCCAATATGGTCGCGCCGCATGCATCCAGCGCATCGAATATCGCCGCCACCGCGCGCTCGGGATCAGCAGCAACGCGCTTGCCGGCATAGCCCGCCAGCGCATCGGCAAAGCCAGCGCGATCATGGATGCGGATGGCGTTGCCAAGATGCTGGCGCACCGCATCAGTCAGTTTTTCGGGCGCGATGAACAAATCGGCCGTGCCGTCGGCCTGCACGATCGTATAAGCGAGCGCAACGGGAGTGTGATCAACATCTTGGCCCCGGATGTTGAATGCCCAGGCAATCGAATCGAGCGCGGTTAGCACCACGGCATCGGCTTTGCGCGCCGTCAGCCAATCGGCGATCGCGGCGCGCTTTTGTGCCGAGGATTGCCCGGCCTGATCATCGGATTGCACCGCCAGCGTTGCGTTGGACGGTGTGGGCCGGTCGGGCCACACCGCATCGACCGGGTTGGTAACAACCGGCACCAGGGTGGCGCCGCGCTCTGCCAGCGCCTTGCCAGCCTCTTGCACCCAGGCGCGGGTGTGCAGCCATGGATCATAGCCGATGCGCGCGCCCTGCGCGGCATGATCGGCCAGCCAGCCCGCCACGCTCATCTGCGGCACGCCAACATAGGCCCAGTGATCACCGTCAACCTGCTGGCGCACCTGCAGCGTATAGCGCCCGTCAGTAAAGATCGCCGCCGCCTCTGGCAGCACGGCGGCTGTACCCGCCGACCCCTGAAACCCCGTCAGCCACGCCAGCCGTTGCGCATATCCACCGACATATTCCGACATATGTTCATCGGTTAACGGCACGACAAAGCCGTCAAGGCGGTCACGCTTCAGTTGGTCGCGCAGGGCGCGGAGGCGGTCGGCATGGGTGGACATGGCGTATCCTGAATGTGGTGGATCGCGATCTTAGGCTGTCGCGCGACGGAAATCGAGCGCCCTGCCGCCTCTCGACTTCAAGCAGGGCGGGGCGGTAGGGAAGGGGGATGACCAACACCACCACACCACCGCGCGCTGATCGCCGCCAGTTCAGCTTCACCGCGCACGGCCAGACCATTGATGATCCTTATGCCTGGCTAAAAGACCCCGGCTATCCGGAGGTCACCGATAAGGATGTGCTTGCCTATCTGGAGGCCGAGAATGGCTATTTCGAAGGGGTGATGGCCCCGCTGAAGCCGCTGACCGACAGGCTGTATGAAGAGATGAAGGGTCGCATCAAGGAAGACGATTCCTCGGTCCCGCAAAAGGATGGCGACTGGCTGTACTGGACGGCGTTTGAAACTGGCGGCCAGTACCGCAAATGGTGGCGCAAACCCGTGGCAGGTGGCCCAGATGAGCTGATGCTCGATGAGCCGGTGCTGGCAGAGGGCAAGGAATATTTCCGTCTCGGCGCGTTTTCCGTCAGCAATGACGGGCGGCTGCTCGCCTATGCGATTGACGATAACGGGTCTGAACGGTTCGAAGTGCGCGTGAAGGTGATCGCGACGGGCGAGCATCTGCCCGAGGTGATCCCCGGCATGCTCTCCGAAATCGTCTGGGCGGCGGATGACAGCGGGTTTCTGTACGGCCTCGCCAATGATCAGTGGCGGACCGATAATGCCCGTTTCCACCGGCTCGGCACGCCGATCAGCGATGATATCGAGCTGTTCAAGGAAGCTGATGAGGGGTTCCGCGTCGGCGTATCCGAAACCAGCGACCGGCGCTGGATCGTCATCGCCAGTGGTGATCATGTCACCAGCGAAGTGTGGCTGCTGCCCGCCACCGATCCACTCGCTGCGCCCGTCTGCGTTTCACCGCGCAAGGTGGAGCGGGAATATGATGTCGATGCGCACGGCGACACATTGTTCATCCACACCAACGACACCCACCCCAACTTCCGCCTCTGCACCGCGCCCATCGCCGACCCCGGCAGCTGGACCGAACTGATCGGCGCTTCGCCCGATTTCTACATGACCGGGGTGAGCTGCTTCGCTGATTTCTTCATCGTCGATGGCCGCGAGGCCGGGCTCGATCAGATCGATATCCACCCTTATGACGGCGGCGCGCCCACCCGGATCGATTTCCCCGAGGCGAGCTATGACGCGGGCCTGGACGACAATCCCGAATATGACATGAAGGTGTTGCGGCTCGGCTATGAATCGATGGTCACGCCGGGCACCGTCTATGACTATGACGTCGCGACCGGCACCAAGACCGTGCTGAAGGTGCAGGAAATCCCGTCGGGCTATGATGCGGCGAAATACGCGACTGAACGGCTCCACATTACCGCGCGTGATGGCACGCAGGTGCCTGTATCGATAGTATATCCGGCTGATTTCCCGCGCGATGGCAGCCGCCCGGTGTTCCTCTACGCTTATGGTGCTTATGGCTATGCGATCCCGCCCGGTTTTTCGACGGGGCGGCTGAGTTTGCTTGATCGCGGCTTTGCCTATGCCATTGCGCATATTCGCGGCGGCGATGATCTGGGCCAGCAATGGTATCTCGACGGCAAGCTGGAAAAGCGGACCAACACGTTCAACGATTTTGTCGATGTGGCCAAGGGATTGATCGCGGGCGGCTGGACGCGTGCGGGCAAGATCGCAATTGCCGGGCGCTCCGCCGGTGGCGAACTGATGGGCGCGGTGGTCAATTCCGATCCCGAGCTGTGGGGCGCGGTGGTGGCCGATGTGCCCTTTGTCGATGTGCTCAACACGATGATGGATGCATCGCTGCCGCTGACGCCGGGGGAGTGGCCCGAATGGGGCAACCCGATTGAGGACAAGACGGCGTTTGATCTGATCCGGGGCTATTCGCCCTATGATCAGGTGACCGTGCAAGCCTATCCACCGATGTTCATTTCAGGCGGGCTGAACGATCCGCGCGTTACCTATTGGGAGCCCGCCAAATGGGCCGCCAAGCTGCGCCATGTGAAAACCGACAATAATGTGCTGCTGCTGAAAACCAATATGGGCGCAGGGCATGGTGGCAAATCGGGCCGGTTTGAAAGCCTGCGAGAGGCAGCAGAGGAACATGCCTTCGTGCTGTGGCAATTGGGTGTGGAGGGCTAGGCTTGGGTTTCACGCACACCATCACCGCCCAGCCAGCTGACATTGACGAGCTTGGCCATGTCAACAATGCGGTGTGGGTGCGGTGGATCCAGGATTTGGCGACCGCGCACTGGCAGGCGGTGGCACCCGCCGACCATATCGCCGCCTATATCTGGGTCGTGACCCGGCATGAGATTGATTATCGCGGCAATGTGGGGCCGGGGGAAAGGGTGACGGGCGAAACCTGGGTGCCCGAATCTCCCAAAGGCGCGCGGTTTGATCGGCATGTCCGCTTCACCGGCGCGGACGGCAAGGTGAAGGTGGAAGCGGTGACCACCTGGGCACTAATTGATCGCGCAAGCGGGCGGCTGGCGCGGGTGCGTGAGGATATTGCCGCGCCGTTTATGGAACACGCTGAATTGCCGCCTTTGCAGGGATGACAATCCGACCCGTTGGGTGTCGTTTCCTGACAGGGCGCCCAGCGGCGCTGCCCCTGCTATCGCCCGCGACCGCTTACTTTTTCACGCAGGACGATGGGCTGGCTGCACCCGTCAATCACCCGGACGACGGCCTTGATATGGCGGGCATCGGGATCCTGGTTCAGCGGGCGCGCGCCAAAACCCGCGCCGTTGGATGCCATCTGTAGCTTTTGATCCTCGCAAACCGGGTTTTGCGGCATGGCGGCTGCTGGCTTGCCTGCGGTCGCCCGTGGTGCCGCGCTCGCCGCAAAAACGGTGCCAAAACTCAGTGAAGCAACTGCAAGCACCTGAACGATACGCATCTGACTCTCCATATTGCGCAAAAAATCTATATCAACTCGGGCGAAGTTTTTGAACCAAGTCCGGTACTAAAATGCACGAGGGGTGCCATGTTCACACCATTGCCGATCACAGGGTTTACAGGCGGCAGCACCGGCCAATGGCGTGTCACCGGCATTGCCGAAGTGGTGGGGCCAATCCTGCCGAATGCTCCTTTTCTGTCGATCGCTACATCGCTGCCAAATGAGGGGGTGACGGGCGCGTGGACGTTACGCGGCACCGCCAGCAATCTGCGCTACACCACCGCTGATGAACGGCGACAGTTGCAGGCCAAGCAGGAAGGGCTGGGTCGGCCAGCCGCGACTTGCGGGGCGTTATTACCGATTCGGAAAACCGCCGAATGGTGGGCGATGGCGCAGGATGAGCGGCGCGCGGTGTATGAAGCGGGCAGCCATTTGCCGGTCGGGTTGGATTATCTGCCCGGCGTCGCGCGCAAACTTTATCATTCGCGTGATCTGGGGGAGGAATTTGATTTCCTGACCTGGTTTGAATTCGCGCCAGAGGAAGAGGCAGCGTTTGATCACATGCTGGTGCGGCTGCGCGCCTGTGCCGAATGGGCCTATGTTGACCGGGAGATCGATATTCGGGTGACGCGGGTTTAGCCCGCCGCGCGCAGCGCCAGCGCGCGCGCGAACACCGCCTCGAACATCTCGGCCGTCAATCGCCCGGTATTCTGGTTGTAGCGCGAACAGTGATAGCTATCGATCAGGATGCGCCCATCGGGCACGCGGTGTTCGGCGAGATGGCCAAACCGTGCCTTGGGCAATCGCCCGCCCATCACCTTCACCGCTGATTGATGCGCAATCTGCCCCAGCGCGATGAAGATACGGGCGTTGGGCAGGGCGGCGGTTTGCTGCGCCAGAAACGGGCGGCAAGCGTGGATTTCCGCCGGTGTTGGCTTGTTGGCGGGCGGTAGGCATTTGACCGCGTTGATGATCATCACCCCGTTCAGCGACAGGCCGTCATCCCCCCGCCCTTCATAGCTGCCGCTCGACAGCCCGAATTTGGCGAGCGTGTTGAACAGCAAATCGCCTGCAAAATCGCCGGTGAAGGGCCGTCCGGTGCGGTTCGCGCCGTGCTTGCCGGGGGCCAGGCCAATAATCGCCAACCACGCCGCTGGATCGCCAAAGGCGGGGACAGGCGCGTTCCACCAATCGGGCAATTCTGCGCGGAGTTCTTCGCGAAAGTGCACAAGTCGCGGACAGACCGGGCAATCATGCGGCGGCTCAGTGGCAGGGAGCGGGCTTGGCGCGAACATATAGCCGCGATAGGCGGGGCAAATGGGTCTGCCAAGCAATGTCCGCCATTATGCAATTGCGCTGGGTGCAAACCGGGCGGGGCGGCATGGTGGGCCAGTGAAAATGCTCGCGGCGGCGCTGGGCGCGATAGGCGGGGTGGTGGTGGCATCGCCGGTGTCGATCACGGCGCCGCTTGGCCCGTCGATTCGGCGCTATGCCAATCAGGCCGCGATCATCGCCAGCGATGAAAGTCCGCCGGATTTGCTCGCGCGGCTGAAGGGGATTGAGCGCGCATTTGGGCGGCGACGCGGGCAGCGCTGGGGGGCGCGGGTGATTGATCTCGACATTATCTTGTGGAGCGAAGGCGCATGGGATTCACCGGGCCTTACCGTGCCGCACCCGGCATTTCGCGACCGAATGTTTGTGCTTGATCCGCTGGCGGCGATTGCGGCTGACTGGCGCGATCCCCTGACGGGCCTTCGCATTCGGCACCTGCGCCACCGACTGATGCGTGCCTTGCCCCTAATGCCCGGTTGACCGCTTGGCCCTGCGCTCCTAACGGCATGCGTCTCGCGCATGTCCGACGTCTTGGTCGGGGCCCGTAGCTCAGTTGGTAGAGCAACGGACTTTTAATCTGTAGGTCTCGGGTTCGAATCCCGACGGGCCCACCACCCGGATCATGCCCGAGTCATTCTATGCAGCCACCAGCCACCGTCTCAGCGGATATTCGCCATCCCCCCTCGCTGTTTTATGCAGCAGGGGCGGTCGCGCTCGCCGTCATCGTGATGATTGCGCTGGGGATGACGGTGGCGCGCGGGCACGGCGCCGCGATTGACCGGGCAATCCTGCTGGCGCTTCGGCCAGCGCCATTGGCCAGCGGGGCGCACGCCTCAGCCGGGTTTCGACAGGTGATGATTGATATCACGGCGCTCGGCGGTGGGACTGTCTTGACGATTTTTGTCGCGGCAGCGTGCGGATTCCTGGCGATTCGCCGCCACTGGTTGACATTGGCGCTGGTGCTGGGTGGCACGATTAGCGGGTCGCTGGCGGTGGGGATGATCAAAACACTCGTGGGGCGACCCCGACCGACACTGGTCGATCATCTGGTCGATGCCTGGTCGGCCAGTTTCCCCAGCGGACACGCGGCGAACAGCGCGACCGTTTATCTCACGCTGGCGCTGTTGTTGATGCAGATTGTGGAGGATCAGGTTGCGCGCCGGTATCTGCTTGGGGCGGCAGTGCTGCTGGTGATGATGATCGGAATCAGCCGGGTGTATCTTGGCGTGCATTGGCCAAGCGATGTGCTGGCCGGGTGGAGCTTTGGCACTTTATGGGCGCTGGCGTGGTGGTCGCTGGGCGGCTGGCTGCGGATCAGGCGCGCGCAAGCAGCGCCAACGCTGCCTTAAGGTGCGGCGCATCGATCATCCGCCCGTCCATGCTGAGCGCGCCCGCGCCGGGATTGGCGGCGAACAGATCGACAATTGCCTGCGCCCGCGCGATGTCGTCAGCGCTGGGTGAAAAGGCGGCGTTGATCACGGGCACTTGCGACGGGTGGATCGCCATCATGCCGGTAAAGCCATCGCGCCGCCCGCGCGCAGCATAGACCGCCAGCCCGTCCAGATCGCGGAAATCGGGATAGACGGTCTCAATCGCCGCCACGCCTGCAGCGTGCGCCCCGAAAAGCGTGAGCGAGCGGGCAAGCTGATAGGGTGCGGTGTAGCTGCCATCGGATTCGCGTGATGTTGATGCACCAATGGCGGCGGGCAGATCTTCTGCCCCCCATGTCAGCCCACAAAGCCGTTTGCTCACCCCGCCATAGCTGCCCATCGCAAACACCGCCGCTGGGGTTTCAGTGGCGATGGGCAGGATCAGCATGTCGCCAGCAAGGTGCGCATCAAGTGCTGCCAGTGATGCCCCGCCCTCGGCCTTGGGTAGCACGATGCCATCGGGTCGCGCGCCGAGTACCGCCGCAAGATCATCCGCCGCCAGCCCAGAATCGAGCGGGTTGATCCGCACGAACAGCAATTGATGGCGGGGTTCGGCCAGAAAGGCGGCAATCGCGGCGCGCGCGGCGGGCTTTGCCGCCAGCGTCACCGAATCCTCCAGATCAAGGATCAGCGCGTCGGCATCAAGCGCCGCCGCTTTAGCCATCCGGTCTGGCCGGTCACCGGGGACAAACAGCAGCGAGCGAAGGCGGGGCAAAGGCGCGCGGGGCGGGGTCTCAACAGGCATCGTCGCACTCCAAGGATTTCCGATCGGCTAGCATAGTCGAAGCGTTGCGAGAATGCGGCGAAAGGGTTTGATACTTTATACCATCACATTATAGGCGGCGTCATTGGTTCCAACTCCGGGGTAGAAAATGATTCGGACAACGATGCTGGCTGGTGTTGCGCTGATGGCGCTGGTCCCGGTTCAGGCAATGGCGGCGCCAGCCGCGCGCGACGGTACGGCACCCGCACCGGCGGCACTGCCCTTGGCTGCAGCTCCCGCCGACGCGCAGGATGCGCCGCGTGAGGACATTATTGTATCGGCCCCGGTCCAGCGCCGCGAAGATGAAGTGCTGCAGGGGACGTCGGTCCTGCGCGGAGAAGCGTTGACCCGCAGCCTGCGCCCGACAATCGGTGAAACGCTGGCGCAGCTGCCCGGTGTATCGGCGACGTCGTTCGGCCCAAACTCTTCACGTCCGGTGCTACGTGGTTTGCAGGGTGAGCGAATCCGCGTGCTGACTGACGGGATCGGCTCGATCGACGTGTCGAACACCTCGGTCGATCATGCGGTGGCGATCAATCCGCTGCTCGCCGACCGGATCGAGGTTTTGCGCGGGCCGAGCGCGCTGTTGTTTGGTTCCTCGGCGCTGGGCGGTGTCGTCAACGTCATCGATTCACGCATCCCGCGCAGCGTGCCGGAAAACGGCTTCCGCCTGAGTGGCATCGGCACCTATGGCGGCGCCGCCGATGAGCGCACCGGCCAGCTGGCCGGCGACGTTGCACTTGGGCGGCTGGTGCTGCATGCCGACGGCTCCTACACCGCCACCAGCGATCTGCGGATCGGCGGCTTTGCGCTGACCCCGGCTCGCCGCGCCGAGGCACTGGCGTCCAGCCTCGTTCCGCCCGATCCAACCGATCCCGAGCCAATTGATTTTGCTGCCAATGCGGCGATTCGCGACCGCTTGCCCAACACCGCGAGCGAAACCTGGACGGCGGGCTTTGGTGCCTCGTACATCGGTGACACCGGCATGATCGGGGTCTCTTATAGCCATTATGACAGCCTCTACGGTGTGCCTGTCCGTTATGCGACGCAGCTTGGCGAAGGTCAGGAAGAACCCCGGCTCGATATCGTCCAGAACCGTATCGATCTGCGGGCAGAGGTGGAGACGGGCGGCGCGATTCTCGAGCGAGTCAAATTCCGCGCCGGTCGTGCGACCTATCGGCATTTCGAGCTTGAACCCGATGGGGAGATCGCGACGCGCTTTTTCAACACAGGCTTCGAAGGACGGCTTGAAGTTATCCAGGCCAAGCGTGGGGTCTGGTCGGGCGCATCGGGGGTTCAATATTTTAACCGCCGGTTCAATGTCGATGGTGAAGAGGCTTTCCTGCCCCGCAGCGAAACCAACCAAACCGGCCTGTTCACGCTCCAGCAGCTCGATTTCGGGCGCTTCAAGGCAGAGGCAGGGGCGCGTTATGAGTTTACAAACCTTACGGCCCGCACACCCCGTGATGATCTCCGTTTCTTTGGCGGCGAGCGGGATTTCGGCGCTTTCTCCGGCTCTGTCGGCGGGTCATATGGCCTGACAGAAGAGCTTCGTGCGGGTCTGAATTTCTCCTACACCGAACGCGCGCCATCGGCCGAGGAATTGTTCGCCAATGGCGGCCACCCCGCCACCCAGGCCTATGAACTGGGCAATCCCAATTTCCGGCTCGAGCGCTCGGTCGGCATCGAAGCCACCCTGCACGCGCATGGCAAGGGATATAGTTTCGATCTTGCCGCCTATTACAATGATTTCAGCAACTTCATTTCGGAAAACCAGGTCGACCAGTCGATCTGCGAAGCGGCGGCGGCGCCCAGTGGACGGGATGTCGATTTGCCATGCTTCCAGTTCCTGCAGGGCGACGCGCGCTATTATGGCGTCGAAGCGAAGGGATCGCTCATCCTTGGTCAGATCGCCGAATTCAAGATCAACGCCGATCTGTTGGGCGATTATGTCCTGGCCGATCTCGCCAATCTGGGGCCTGCCCCGCGCATCCCGCCCGCCCGCCTGCTGGGCGGCCTTGAGGCGCAGTCCGATCGCGTCAATGGGCGGGTCGAGGTCGAGCATGTTTTTGTGCAGAATCGACTTGCCGGGTTCGAAACGCGGACGGCCGATTACACAATGGTCAACGCCTCGATCGCTTTCAAACTGTTCGGCGCGGATAGCGATACGACATTGTTGTTCAGCGCGAACAACCTGTTCGACGTCGATGCCCGTCGCCATGCCAGCTTCCTGAAGGATTTCGCTCCGCTGGCCGGGCGCGACGTCCGCGTTACCGCGCGGTTCGGGTTTTAAGCCCCGCGCTCGGCAAGCTGGCGTTCCCATGCCAGCGCGTGGGTGACGATCAAGTCGAGATCATCCAGCGCTGGCCGCCAGGGCAGCGTGGCCAGGATCGCGCTGTTATCGGCGACCAGCGCGTCGGGGTCGCCCGCCCTGCGCCCCTCGTATCGGCGGTCGATCGTCATGTTGGTTACCCGGTCGACCGCGTCGAGCACGTCATTGACCGAATAGCCCCGGCCATAGCCCGCATTCATGATGTGGCTGTCGCCCGGTCGTGCCACAAGCAAATCGAGCGCGTGGACATGCGCAGCGGCCAGATCGCTGACATGGATATAGTCGCGCACCCCGGTGCCGTCAGGCGTGTCAAAATCGACGCCAAAAATGCAAACATGGTCACGCTTGCCGGTCGCCGCCTCCACGGCGACCTTGATCAGGTGCGTCGCGCCCGCAGTCGACTGGCCTGATCGGCCCTGCGGGTCAGCGCCGGCCACGTTGAAATAGCGCAGCGCGCAAAAATTCATCGGGTGTGCCGCTGCCACATCCTTCAACATCGCCTCTGTCATCAGTTTTGACGTGCCATAGGGATTGATCGGCCGGGTCGCGCTATCCTCGCGCACTGGCACGAACTCGGGGATGCCATAGGCGGCGGCCGTCGACGAGAAGATGAAATGTGGCACCCCGCAGGCGACCGCGCTTTCAATCAGCGCGCGGCTGGCAACGGTGTTGTTGCGATAATATTTCAGCGGATCGCTGACCGATTCGGGCACCACAACCGATCCGGCGAAGTGCATCACCGCTGCGACATGATGATCGCGCATCACGCTGCGCACCACGGTATCATCCTCGATATTCGCCTTGATCAGCGTGGCGCGTGTGTCGACTGCCCAGGCAAAACCCGTCACCAGATTGTCGATGACCACCACTGGCCACCCGGCATCGAGCAGGGCGAGCACGGCGTGGCTGCCGATATATCCTGCGCCACCTGTAACCAGTACCGAGCCCTGCATCGTATCACCTCCTATAAGGTCGGTTTCCATAGCAACGCCGTTTGCAAGGAGCGAGCCTGTCCCTATCTACGTACCAAGATGTTAAGGAGCCAATGATGACGACCGAGATCGCAACCTTCGCCGGCGGATGCTTTTGGTGCACCGAAGCGGTGTTCAACGATGTGATCGGCGTGGAAAAGGTGGAAAGCGGCTATATCGGCGGCTCTGTCGAAAACCCCACCTATCGCCAGGTATGCGGCGGGGACACCGGCCATGCAGAGGCAATCCGCATCACCTTTGACGCCGAACAACTGCGCTATGGCGATTTGCTGGATATGTTTTTTGCAACGCATGACCCGACGACGCTGAACCGCCAGGGCAATGATGTCGGCACGCAATACCGATCCGCCATTTTCCCGCATTCCGATGAGCAGCGTGCCGAGGCGATTGCCGCGATCCAGCGCGCATCCGCCGGTTGGCCCGCGCCAATCGTCACGACCATAGAACCGCTGACGCAGTGGTATGTGGCAGAGGATTATCACCAGGAATATTGGGACGGCGACGGCCAGCGTAACCCCTATTGCCTCGCCGTCATCCCGCCCAAGCTGAACAAGCTGCGCAAGAGCTTTGCAGCGCGATCAAAAAGCGCGCAGGCGGTGCGGTGAGAGTGTAGCTGCCTCGGCAAAGGGTGGCTGGAGTCGATAAACGGTTGCCAACACCGCTACTTGTTTCGACGAAACCACGCCTGGAATGTCTTTGCGAGCAATATTGGCCAGCCGAAAAGTGAGGTCGCACTCAGCCCGAGCAGGAGCGTTGTTGCAGCAGGCGACTGTGAAATGAGTTCCGAGGTGAACGCAATTAACAGCCCGCACAAAACAAAGATACCAAAGGCTCCTGCAGTCCATAAAGCCCAGATCTTTGTCACGACATCGACTTTAGCTGGCGACAATCATGTCGGCAACCG
This sequence comes from Proteobacteria bacterium ST_bin14, assembly GCA_002083655.1. GTDB lineage: Bacteria > Pseudomonadota > Alphaproteobacteria > Sphingomonadales > Sphingomonadaceae > Sphingomonas. The sequence continues at coordinate 203,327 of MSXR01000001.1, forward strand.
GAGGCTAAAAATCGCGTTCTGATCTGCCGGATTGGCCATTTTTCTGCCACGTCCCCACTTCGTCACCCCGGACTTGATCCGGGGTCCCGCTTCTTCGCGACATTCGTCGTTGAGGCGCGAAGGCAGCGGGACCCCGGGTCAGGCCCGGGGTGACGTTAGGATGAAATTTTCACGACCCATGCGCCGCCCGGCCCAGCCGGTCGTTGATCGCCACGCCGATGCCCTCCATTGGCACCGGGGCGACGGCAATCCGGGCGCGGTCGCTGGCGTCGGCATGGTGCAGGTAATCGAACAGCCGCGCGGCTGCTTCGATCAGATCGCCCGACGCTGACAGCGTGTCGTTTCCGCCGACATCGCCAAAGCCGATCAGCCATTCGTCAGGCGCGGCGCGTGTTGCGTTCAGGCGCAGGGGTTTTGCGGGGGCGTAATGGCTCGCCAATTGGCCTGGCGCGACGATTTGGCTGTCTGGATTGCCCAGCGGGAGTCCAAGCAGCGATTCAATCTCGGCTGACGAGACGGGGCCCGGACGGAGCATGCGGGGGTGTTCGCCAAATGCGCGCCCCGGCATGATGATCGTCGATTCGATACCGGCAGGGGTTGCCCCATCGTCGATGATCATCGCGATGCGCCCGCCAAGACTGCGCCGCACATGCGCCGCGCGCGTGGGGCTGATGCTGCCACTGGCGTTGGCGGACGGCGCGGCAAGTGGCTTGCCGGTTGCCGCCAACAGCGCCTGCATCGCCCGGTGTGCCGGCACCCGCAGCGCAATTGTTTTCAGGCCAGCAGTGGCGAGCGTTGCGATTCCCGCATCAGCGCGCAGCGGCACCACCAAAGTCAGCGGCCCCGGCCAATAGGCGGCGGCCAGCGCGCGGGCCTGCTCGCCAAACACGCCGATCTGTTCAGCAGCGCTAACATCCGCCACATGGACGATCAGCGGGTTGAAACTCGGCCTGCCCTTTGCCGCGTAAATCGCCGCCACCGCTATGGGATTGGTGGCGTCCGCTGCCAGGCCGTACACCGTCTCGGTTGGCACCGCGACCGGTTGCCCCGCCAGAATCAGCCCTGCGGCTTTGGCAATCGCTGCCGCGCCGTAAGGAAATGTCTGTGTCTGAAAGGCGGTATTTGGCGTGCTCACCCGACGGCGCTATAGCGCAGGGAAGTTAAGGACAAGAGAGGCTGCCAGCTGTGTTTACCCCCGCCGTTACCGAACAGCGTTTTGTGCTCGATCATATCGTCAAGATTGACGAACTTGCCGCGAGCGATCGCTTTGCCTCGTCATCCAGCGATGTTGTCGATGCTGTCCTGGAAGGCGTGGGCGCGCTGGCGGCGGGCGAATGGGCACCGCTGAGCCGGGTGGGCGACACCAACGGACCGAAATGGACAACCGAGGGGGTAAAGATGCCCGCCGGGTTCATCGATGCGTATCAGGCCTATGTCGATGGCGGCTGGGGCACGATTGGCGTGCCCGAAGCCTTTGGCGGGCAGGGGATGCCCTTCATCATCCAGACGGCGGTGCTGGAAACGCTGGGCGGAGCCAATCTCGGCTTTGCGCTTGCCCCCACGCTGACAGTAGGCGCAATTGAGGCGCTGGCGCATCATGGCAGTCCTGAACAGCAGGCGCAGTATCTGCCCCATCTGGCCACCGGCGAATGGACCGGCACCATGAACCTGACAGAACCACAGGCCGGATCAGATGTGGGTGCGGTGCGCGCCAAGGCTGAACCGCGCGCTGACGGCAAATGGAGCATCAGCGGCACGAAGATCTACATCTCGTTCGGCGATCATGACATGGCACCCAATATCGTCCATCTGGTGCTCGCGCGCACGCCCGATGCACCGCCGGGAACCAAGGGGCTGTCGTTGTTCCTTGTGCCCAAATACCGGCTGGATGCGGATGGTAATCCGGGCGAATTCAACGACGTGCGCGTTGTATCGATTGAGCATAAACTGGGTCTGCACGCCTCACCCACCTGCGTTTTGAGCTTTGGCGACAATGGCGATTGCGTTGGCGAATTGATCGGCGCGGAGCTGGGTGGGATGCGCGGCATGTTCACGATGATGAACAATGCGCGGCTGAACGTGGGGCTGCAGGGTGTGCAGGTGGCGGAACGCGCGACGCAGCTTGCCGTCGCCTATGCACGCGACCGGGTGCAATCGGCGCGCGCGGGCGCAGGGCGAGAGTCCGTCGCGATCATCGAGCATCCTGATGTGCGCCGCATGCTGATGCGGATGAAGGCGCAAACCCAGGCCGCGCGCGCGCTGGTGTATCTGGCGGCATCGCAGGTTGACCGGGCGACACTTGGTGATGGTAACGCGCAAAAGCGGCTCGATCTGCTCACCCCGCTCGCCAAGGCGCATGGGACGGACATTGGCTGTGAGGTCAGCTCAATCGCCATCCAGGTGCATGGCGGCATGGGCTTTATCGAGGAAACCGGTGTAGCGCAGGGCTTTCGCGATGCGCGGATCACCCCGATTTATGAGGGCACGAACGGCATCCAGGCCGCCGATCTGGTGGGCCGCAAGCTCAGCATGGATAATGGCGGCGTGCTGAACGCCCTGATCGCCGATATGCGCGCCGAAGCCGAGGATGCGGGCCTGCGCGGGCTGATCGATGCGTGTGAGGAAGTCGCGCGCCGCTTGCTGACCGTGGATGTCGATGATCGGCTGGCAGCAAGCTATCCGTTCCTGACGATGCTGTCGACCGCCGTTTGCGGCTGGCTGATGGAACGACAGGGCCGCATCGCGGCAGCTGCAGAAGGCGACCCGGCGTTCCTGAAAATGAAGCGTGCGGTGGCCGATTTCTATGTCGCGCAGATCGTGCCCGAAGCGATGGGGTTGAAAGCAGCGGCGATGGCGAGTGCGGCTATTTTGTATGCGCTGGAACCGGCGGCTTTTGCGGCGTGAGCGGCAAAGGTTGACGATGGTGATGCAGCATTAAGGTGCCATCGTCTGGGTCGCGAACCCATAAACGGCCAGTATTGGCGCACGGGCTGAACCGCCGACATTGGGCGGTTTCCTGTCCGACAGCTTTTGGTTGCTCAGATGGCCTGAGCTGTCGTTCGTTCAGGCCGCGACATCGGTAAACGACCGGATTTCGCGGTTCGCCTTGCGCAGACGCTGCGAAAGCTCCCGACCGATATTGCGCAGCAGCGCCGCGTGAACCGCCGGCGCCGTGAGCGACAGCGCATCGAGCCGATCGAGCGACAGGACATAGACTGACACGTCAGTGTCGGCGATGATGTCCGCCGAGCGCGGTGCGCCGTCGACCAGCGCCATTTCGCCAAAGGCAACGCCGGGATCAAGCGTGGTCAGGCGCACGCGGTGCCCGTCGCCGGTATTCAGGCTGACCGTCACCGTGCCACGCGCCAGGAAGTATAGATCGCTCGCCGGTTCGCCTTCCCGCACGATATGGCTACCGGCTGGCAGATCATGCTTCTCCAGCGCGGTTGCCAATGAATCGAGCAGGCTATCGTCGAGCCCGCGCAACAGGTTCATCTCGGCAAGCGTCGCCTGTGGCTGGCCATCGGAATGCGCATCCGCCTTGGCGAGCAGATCGTTTTCGGCCCATTCCAGCGCCCCATCGGCATCGGCAAACACCGTCGCGAAATCAACACCCGCGCGCGCCATCGCCTGGCCACAGGCCGAATCGCGCCACATGGCGAGCCGCACGATCCGACCTGCCTTGGCTTGCCCGGCCATGAGCTGGACAATCAGCAGCGCTGCCTGGGGCTCGATCATGTCCGACCGCGACAGATCAAGGATCAGGTGGGATACGCCGTCCGGCAGCGCCGCAGACAGACGACTAATCTGTTCGATCGCCGCAAAGTGAATCCGTCCCCGAAGCTCGACAATCTTGATCGCCGCGCCGTGGCGATCAAGCGCCGCGCGTTCGGTCTGCGACCGGGTCCGCTTCGAACTGACCGTCGCTGCATCATAGCTGCGGCGGATTGACGAGATCGCACCTTCGGCAACATCGAACATATTGAGACCGAACCGCTGCGACAATGTTTCGCACACCTTGATGCCGCGATAGGAATTGCCCCGTTCGTCAAGCGGTGGCGAGAAAACGCCGATGCCCATCACCCCCGGCAATACCGCGATGACGCCACCAGCCACGCCACTCTTGGCGGGCAGACCGATGCGATATCCCCATTCACCCGAATAATCATACATCCCGCAGAAGTTCATCACCGAGATGACGTTCTTCACATAGGCTGGATCGACTGCCTGCACGCCGGTCGCCGGATTAAGGCCGCCATTGGCGAGCGTTGCCGCCATGCGCGCCAGATCGCGCGCGGTGACGAGCATCGAACATTGCTGGAAATACAGGTCGAGATGTTCGTCGATCGGCTCGACAAGCATGCCGAAGTTCAGCTCAAGATGAGCAATGGCGCGGTTGCGATGGCCCGTCGCTTTTTCGGAAGCGAACACCGCTTCATCCACATCGACCGGGTGACCGATATAGCGTTCGAACATATCGCGCACCCGCTGCACGCGTGGCGCCAGCGACGGGCCGGTAACCAGGCTCGACGTGACGATTGCGCCTGCATTGACCATTGGGTTGAACGGACGATTGGCGCGCTGATCGAACACGATCGAGTTGAAGGCGTCGCCGCTTGGTTCAACGCCGACCCGGCGCAGCACCTCGTCCATGCCGTGATCCTCCAGCGCCAGCCCGAAAGCGAACGGCTTGGAAATCGATTGGATCGTAAAGGGCACCTCCGAATCGCCGACCGCGTAGATTGATCCATCCACGGTGGCGATGACGATGCCGAACTGGTTGGGATCGGCCTTGGCAAGTTCTGGGATGTAATCGGGAAGGTGGCCGCCTTTTTCCTTCTTGATCGAGGCATATAGCTCAGAGAGCACCTCATCGATCAGGCTGGCACTGATGCCCTTCTTCGCCGGTGTGCGCCGCTTCTTGCGATCAGCCATATTCCCCTCCCCCCAAGGATCGTTCCACCGTGGCAATGATGGTACGTCGCCAGAATAACGCGGTGGTCACGCATTGCCTATGGGGCATTTCGCCGCATCGCCGCCGCTGTACTGGATTTTTTTAAGCCTGAACGATTGGCGACTTTCGCGATCAGCTTCTGGGCAGGGGAAGCACCCAGACTGCGGCGCTTCTCAGCAGGCGGCTTTCTATAAGTCTATGACCCAACGCTAAGGCTGCTTCCCCGGCGAAGGGCGTTTATTTCGTTGGATAAATGCCGGATAGATACCGGGTGACGAGCGTGAGGTAATACAGCCCTCAGGCCCCCTCGCGCTCCAGCAGGTCCGCCGTGTCCAGCCCCAGCAGCTTGATGTGATCGCGAATGCGCGGCCAACTGCTGGTCATGAAGTGATCGCGCTCGGCGATGCGCAGTTTTTCGGCAGCACCGGCGAGCACGAACATGCCGACCCCGCGCCGCACCTCAACATAGCCGTCGTCTTGAAAGCTTTGATATGCCTTGGCCACCGTCAGCGGGTTCGCGCCGTGTTCAGCCGCCAATGCGCGGACGGAGGGAAGCTGGTCGCCTGCACGAAAATCGCCGCGCAAAATTGCTGCGGAAATCGTACCCCGCAGTTTGATATAGACTGGACTGTCTTCGCTGTTGAGCGCTGTCATGCTGCCTTAATACAGCAATCGCCCGTGTCGTCCAGCCCTTACGGCACCCAGGTGGAAATCACGCTGCCCGGATCGGGACGGGGGCGCTCTTCCAGCGCGCGCGAAGGGCTGCCGATGAAGAAAAACCCGGCAATCCGCTCAGGTGCTGCGCCAAATGCATCACGCACGACATCGGAATAGGCCGCCCAGCCTGTCAACCAGCCGGCGACAAATCCTTGCGCATGCGCGGCGTGGAGCAGGTTCATGCACGCAGCACCGACCGATAATTCCTGTTCCCACGCCGGAATTTTGCTTGATTCGCGCGGGCTGAACAGCGCGACGACCAGCGCGGGGGCCTGATGCGCAAAACTGGTCAGCGATTCCAGCTCCAGCCGGGCAGCCTGCGGGCGTTCAGCAAGATAGGCAGTGGTGATGAGCGTGGCGAGCGCGTCGCGGGTTTCGGTGGGCACGATCACAAACCGCCACGGGTTGAGCTTGCCGTGATCCGGCGTGCGCGTGGCGATGGCTAGGATGGCGGCGAGTTGCGCGGCATCCGGGCCGGGGGCGATCATCTCGCGCGGGCGGCCTGATCGGCGGGTGGTGAGCAAGGACAATGGGGTGGCGGTGTCGTTGAACATGGGCGGGCTTTAGCGGTCCAGGGAGCATGCGCCAACCATTGCTGGCAGTGTGCCTGTTTACACCGGGTCTTTTGTCGCTAGTCTCCCGCCGCAACAACTGCCGCTTGAACGGCAGGCGAGTAATCAGGGAGCGTATAATGGAAACCCCAACCGCCGATTCCCCCCGGGAACCGGATATCAGCCATGTTAACCCCACCAGCGGCGAAACGTGGTTCGGCCATCCGCGCCAGCTCGCGCGGCTATTCTCGACAGAGGCGATGGAGCGGTTTGGCTATTACGGGATGCGCGCGCTGCTGACGCTGTATCTGGCGCAGCATTTCCTGTTCAGCGACACCACGACGACCGGCATCTATGGCGGCTTCACCGCGCTGGTGTATCTGACGCCGCTGGTTGGCGGTTTGATGGCGGATCGCTTTTTGGGATCGAAACGCTCGGTAAAATTCGGCGCGATCATGATGTCGCTTGGCTATCTTACCTTGTGCCTGGGCGGCGGCGAAGCGGCGCGCCCATTCGCGACGATTGATGGCCAGCGCTATGAAGTAACCGTTCAGGGCACGGGATCAGCGCGGCAGCAATTTGTAACCGATGGTGGCCAGCAACTGCTGATCAAGGGCAATGACGACAAGACTGTCTCGCTGCTCGCGGCAGACGGCAAGGAGGTGCGCAAGGTTGCAGCGGGCGGTTTTGAGGCGGGCGGTGAGCGCGCACAGATTACGGTTTTCCTGCTGCTGATCGGGCTGGCGCTCGTCACCATCGGCAATGGTTTTTTCAAGCCCAACATCTCGACCATGGTCGGCGCGCTCTATGCGCAGGGCGACCGCCGCCGCGATGCGGGCTTCACGATTTTCTACATGGGCATCAACCTGGGATCGCTGTTTTCGCAAATCCTGTGTCCGCTGCTGGCAGTCGGCATGGGCAGCTGGGGCGGGCTTGGCTGGTGGGCCGGTTTTGGGCTGGCTGCGGCGGGGATGATGGTGTCGTGGCTGCTGATCCAGTTCGATGGCGGCAAGCTTGACGGCATTGGCGACCGCCCGGCGGATGCGCCTGCCAACCGCGATCTGTTCATTTATGCTGGCGCCATCCTGATGATCCCGGTCGTCTGGTTCTTGTTCACCAACCTGATGAGCTATGTGCCACCTGCCGAAGGATCGGGCATCATCGGTTACTTTGTGGGTCTGCCGGTAATGGGCAAGATCATGTTCGGGACGTTTCTGATCAGCGTGCCCGGCATTCTTGGCTGGTCATATTTCAAAGGGTCGCGCCAGGAGTTTCAGATGATGCTGGCGGCGATGGTGCTGATCACCTTCAACACTGTGTTCTGGACGCTGTTTGAACAGGCCGGATCATCGCTGACGCTGTTTGCCGACCGCAATACCGATTTATCGGTGTTCGGCTGGTTCTCCATCTCCGCCGGGCAGACGCAGTTTTTCAATGCATTGTTCATCGTGATGCTCGCGCCGCTGTTCAGTGTGATGTGGAACACCATGGCCAAGCGCGGGATTGAACCGACGATTCCGATCAAGTTTGGCATCGCGCTGGTCAGCGTTGGGTTGGGCTTTTTGTTCCTCGTCTGGGGGTCGCAATTTGCGGGGGGCGATTACAAGGTCGGGCTGTGGTGGCTGGCGGGTCTGTATCTGATCCATTCGATGGCAGAGTTGTGCATTTCCCCCGTTGGCCTGTCGATGATCACCAAGCTGTCCATCGCGCGGGTCGTGGGGTTGATGATGGGCGTGTGGTTCCTGTCCATCGCGGTGGCGCAATATGTCGCCGGCATCGTGGCGCAGTTTGCCAGCGTTGAAACCGTGGGCGGTCAGGTGACCAACCTGAAGGTCAGCCTGGATACCTATGTCGGGGTGTTCACCACGATTTCGCAGATTTCGATCGCCCTGGGCGTGGTGTTGCTGCTGCTGTCCTTCCCGCTGAAGAAATGGATGCACGGGGTTCAGTGATCAATTGGTGCTGACGGGGGGAATGGAAATGGACGGTACAACCATGGTCGCGGTGGCGGCAGCGTCGTTTGTGGGCAGCCATTTTCTGCTGTCGCATCCGCTGCGCGCGCCGCTGGTGAAAATGCTGGGCAATGGCGGGTTTACGATTGTTTATGCGTTGGTGGCGTTTGCTACGCTCGGCTGGACGGCCAATGCCTATAAGGCGGCACCCATCACCCCGATGCTGTGGGATGTTGGCGACGGGATGTGGGCGGTCGCATCAGTGATTATGCTGGTGGCCAGCATCATGCTGGTGGGATCGCTGATCGGCAATCCGGCGCTGCCCGGCCCGGCGACCAAGGCACCCGAAAAGGCGCGCGGCGTTTTCGCCATCACGCGCCACCCGATGATGTGGTCATTCGCCTTGTGGGCGCTCGCGCATGTGCTGGTGTTTCCCGTGGCGGCCAATATCGCGTTATGTGCCGCCATTGCGACGCTCGCGCTGGTGGGCGCCGCGTTGCAGGACGCCAAGAAGCGCGCGCTGGTGCCCGAGCTATGGCATGTCTGGGAAAAGCGCAGCGGATATTGGCCATTCGCGGCGATTGCAGCGGGCAAGGCCTTGTTCGGCGGGTTTCGCCCGCATGATCTGGCCGGTGGCGTGGTCATCTGGCTGGCGGCGACCTGGGCGCATATTCCGATGGCCGGGATTGCGGCGGGTATCTGGCGCTGGGTGGGATAACGACCAGCGCCAGCCCGCACGCCCTAATCCACTCAGACCCCAGGGACGCGGTTTTGGCGGTTTTCGCATAGCGAACAGGAAAAGCGGCGCTAATTTTTCGCCCTGCGCTCCCGTCTGTCAGACCAACGCCCCATCAACGCCGCAGCAAAAACACCGCATGTTCGGCCAGAAAATTGGCGGCCGCTGATGTCGTGCGCTTGCCGTCGGACAGGAACCATGCCCCCTCCACCGTCACGCCGCGCTCTTTCACGAAGGCGCGAAAATCGTCGACTGTCACGTGGTGGATATTGGGCGTGTCATACCAGCGTTCGGGCAACAGCCGCGTTACCGGCATGCGCCCACCCCACAATAACGACGCGCGCACGCGCCAATGCGCAAAATTGGGGAAGGAGACAAACGCCTGCCGCCCGATCCGCAGCAAATGATCAAGCACCACATCGGGCGCCCGCGCGGTTTGCAGCGTCTGGCTGAGGATCGCGTAATCAAAGCTGGCATCGGGATAATCGGCCAGATCGCGGTCAGCATCGCCCTGCACCACTGATAGCCCGCGCGCGACAGCGGCGGCGACATTGGCCGCATCAATCTCCAGACCGCGGGCATCAACCTGGCGATCATCGCGCAAAGCGGCCATCAGCGCGCCGTCGCCACAGCCAATATCCAGCACGCGCGCGCCAGCGGCGACATTGGCGGCGATGATCGCAAGATCGGGGCGGAGTGTCATTCGATCTCGCTAAATCTCGTCCCGTTCGTTTCGAGTGAAGTCGAGAAACCTGCCACAAGCGCTGCGCAGGGTGTCTCGACTTCGCTCGACACGAACGGTGAAGGGGAGAAGAAATCGTGGCTCATGTTACCGACCGCAAAAAACCGTCCACCACCCGGTTCAACTCCGGCGATTCAAGCAGGAACGCATCATGGCCGTAAGGGCTCGACAGCTCGACAAAGCTCGCCGCCGCGCCGCTGGCGTTGAGCGCGTGGACGATGCTGCGCGATTCCGACGTCGGGTACAGCCAGTCGGTATCGAAACTGACGAGGCAAAACCGCGCGGCGGTGGCGCGAAAGGCGTTGGCGAGCATGCCGCCATGTTCCTCGGCCAGATCGAAATAGTCCATCGCGCGGGTGATATAGAGGTAGGAATTGGCATCGAACCGATCGGTGAAGCTGATCCCTTGATGCCGCAAATAGCTTTCGACCTGGAAATCAGCGTCGAACCCGAACGACTTTGCTTCGCGCGCCTGCAACCGCCGCCCGAATTTCTCGGTCAAGCCCGCTTCGGACAGATAGGTGATGTGCGCCGCCATCCGCGCCACCGCCAGCCCGGCTGTCGGTGGATCGCCGGCGGCATAATAATTCCCGCCCTGCCAGCACGGATCAGCCATCACTGCCTGCCGCCCGACTTCGTGAAAGGCGATGTTTTGGGCAGTGTGTCGCGCCGTGGAGGCAATCACCACGGCGGCCCGAACGCGATCAGGAAAGGTTGCGGGCCAACTGAGCGCCTGCATGCCGCCCATTGATCCACCGACCACCGCCCGCAAGCTGCCCACGCCCAGATGATCAAGCAGCATCGCCTGCGCCCGCACCATATCGCGGATGGTGATGACGGGAAAATCCATGCCCCAGGGCTTGCCGGTCGCCGGGTTGATGCTGGCGGGGCCTGATGATCCCATGCAACTGCCCAGCACATTGGCGCAGATGATGAAATGGCGCGCGGGGTCGATCGGCTTGCCTGGCCCCACCATCCGCGTCCACCAGCCGGGTTTGCCGGTGATCGGGTGGTCGCTGGCGACATGCTGGTCGCCGGTCAGCGCGTGGCAGACAAGGATCGCATTGCCGCCATCGGCATCAAGGCTGCCATAGGTTTCATAAGCGATATCAACAGGCGACAGCAGATTTCCGCCGTCGAGCCGCAGCGGCCCCGGCAGCGTGATTGAGCGGCTGAGCCCGAAACGTGCGTCGTCTGACATGGCCGGGGCGCTAGGGCCGGGGCGCTTGCCTTGTCAATGTCGGGGTGCGGCGGCTATGCGCGGCGGATGAGCACTTCCCCCCCCAATGCCCCGGCCCCGAAAGACTGGGTGATGGCCATCGCGCCCTATGTGCCCGGTCGCTCCACCGCTGATGACGGGCGCAAGCTTGTGAAGCTTTCCGCCAACGAAAACCCGCTGGGCACCAGCCCGCATGCCCGCGCAGCCTTTGATGCGGGAAACGCCTCGCTTGATCGCTATCCTGATCCCGGCGCGACGATATTGCGTGAGGCAGTGGCCGACACTTACGGCCTTGATCCGCTGCGGGTGATTTACGGTACGGGCTCTGATGATGTGCTGCATTTGGCGGCGGGTGCCTTTGCCGGGCCAGGCGACGAGGTGATTTTCGTCCATTACGGCTTTGCGGTGTATGAAATTGCCGCCCGGCGGGTGGGCGCGACACCGGTGATTGCGCCGGACAGCGACTATGCCACCGATGTCGATGCGATTCTGGCTTGTGTGACAGATCGAACGCGCGTGGTATTCCTTGCCAACCCCAATAACCCGACAGGCACTTTTACCCCGCGTGCAGAAATTGCGCGGTTGCATGCGGCCCTGCCCGGCCATGTGCTGCTGGTGATCGATCAGGCCTATGCCGAATATATCGCGCCCGAAGACGATGATGCGGGGCTGGCCCTGGCGATGACTGCGCCCAATGTGCTGATCACGCGCACATTCTCCAAAATCTATGGCCTTGCGGCTGAACGGATTGGCTGGGGATATGGGGCGGCACCGCTGATTGAGGCGATGCACCGGATTCGCCTGCCCTTCAACGTCACGACGGCTGGTCAAATGGCGGCAGTGGCGGCGCTGGGCGATCAGGCGTTCGTGTCGGCGACACGCGCGCACAATGCCCGTTGGCGGGCGTGGCTGGCCGAAGAGGTCGCATCGATGGGCAATCACGGCTTGCGCTGCGTGCCATCAAAAGCCAATTTTTTGCTGGTGCTGTTCGAAGGCGCGGTGACGGCGGAGGCGGCGTATAAGGGGCTGATGGATCGGGGGTATATCGTCCGTTGGCTGCCGGGCCAGGGCCTGCCGCACGGATTGCGGATGACAATTGGCACCGAAGACGAAACGCGCGGGCTGGCGGCGGCACTGCGCGACATTATCGAGCATCACGGCTGATGCTGCCGTTCGCCCGCGTCACCATCATCGGGCTGGGGCTGATCGGATCGTCGATTGCGCACGCGGTGCGCGCGAACATGCCGACGGTGCGGCTGACCGGGCATGACGCCGATGCAGACGTGCGTGCGGCGGCGATCCGGCTGCAGCTATGCGATGACATTGCCGATAGCGCAGGCGCGGCGGTGATTGATGCCGATCTGGTGATCCTGTGCGTGCCGGTGGGCGCGATGGGCAATGCCGCCGCGTCGTTTCGCGACGATTTGCCTGCAGGGGTAGTCATCAGCGATGTCGGCAGCTGCAAGGAAGAAGTGGCGCGCATGCTGGTGGCGGCGCTGCCTGGTGTAACGATTGTTCCGGCGCACCCGGTGGCCGGTACGGAGCGATCTGGCCCCGAAGCGGGCTTTGCGACGCTGTTTCAGGGCCGCTGGTGCATCGTTACCCCGATTGAGGGCATGCCCGAGGCCGCAACCGAGCAGGTGAGCCATTTCTGGCGCAGGCTGGGCGCTGATGTCGAACTGATGGCCCCGCCGCACCATGACCGCGTGCTGGCCGTCACCAGCCATTTGCCGCATCTGATTGCCTATACGATCGTCGGCACGGCTTCCGATCTGGAGGAAGTGACACAATCCGAAGTGATCAAGTTTTCGGCCGGCGGCTTTCGCGACTTTACCCGCATTGCCGCGTCAGACCCCACCATGTGGCGCGATGTGTTCCTGTCTAATCGCGAAGCGGTGCTGGAGATGCTTCAGCGCTTTTCCGAAGATCTGTCGTCGCTGCAACGCGCGATCCGTTGGGGCAAGGGGGACGAGCTGTTCGATCTGTTCACCCGCACCCGTGCCGTCCGCCGCAGCATCATCGAACAGGGGCAGGATGATGCCGCCCCTGATTTCGGGCGGTCACATGACTAGCGGCACACGAATAATCGTTATCCGAGTAGGTTGATCGCCGCATGTACCCGCGCTTCAATTTCTTCGCGCGGCAATTTGGGGGGAATGCGCTCGCCAAACAGGAAGGTGACGACGCCAGGCCGTTTCGGCCCTTTTTTCGGCCACACCGCGCCTGAATTGATCGCGATCGGTATCACCGGCAGGCCAAGCACCCGGTACAGCCCGGCAAAGCCCGATTTCAGCGGCGGTGTTTCGCCCTGTGCCACGCGGGTGCCTTCAGGAAAGATGATCACCGATCGCCCCTGCGCCAACGCCGCCCTTGCTTCCCGCATCATCTGGCGCAGCGCAGCAGAGCTGCTGTCGCGGTCAACCACGATCGCGCCGTACCGCTGCACCGCCCAACCCCACACCGGGATTGACGCCAGTTCCCGCTTGATCACAAACACCGGGTTGCCCAGCGTCATGCACAAATCCAGCGTCTCGAACATGGCGTGGTGCTTGGCCGCGTAAAAGGTCGGCTCGGTCGCTATCTGTCCTTCATAGCGCGTCGTAATGCCCAGGGTAACGCGCGCCGCGAACCGGTGAAAGCGGGACCAGAGATAAACATTGGCGATAAACGCACGCTGGCCGAACAGCGAGGTGATGGGCGTTGCCAGCACGATTGGCACTGACCCCAGATAAAACACCAAGCTGAACATTGCCGTACGAAACCAGGCAATCATCCGCCAATTCCCAGCCAAAGTGCGACACGACGCACCAAATATTTGTCATATTCAGCCAAAAGCAGCAAAAAACGGGGCGTTCCGGCGACGCCGTCGCCCTCAACCCGGATATCGGGGCCAAGCGCATGGGTGAGTTCCAGCCGGGCGCGGCGCAGATGCCAGTCCGCGGTTACCAGCCGCACTGATCGGTAGCCATGGCGGCGCACCCACCCGCGCGTTTCTTCGGCATTGGACCGTGTGTCGACCGCTTCCCGCCCCAAATCAATGCAGCAGGTAAATAATTGAGGAGACGTGCGATACTCGATTGCCAGATCGACCGGGCGCACCCCCGGCGCGACCCCGGTGACAAGCATCCGTTTTGCAGCACCTGTCTTTAACAGTGCGATGCCGCGGTCAATGCGACCGGGTCCGCCGGTTGGCACCACGATTGCGTCGGTACGGCGATTGTCGAGCGGGCCGGGCAGGAACGCCATGAACCACGCAAAACCCAGCAACCACGCAATCGCGGCAATGCCCAGAACCCGCCGGATCACAAAAATTGCCTGAGCGCACCGATCACGGCGAACCGCGCCGCCACGGTGGCGAGCAGCGCGAACAGGATCGGCAAGCCTGCCAGCAACACCCAATCGCGCTCTGTGAGTGCAATGCCGCTCACCAAATCAGATCCCAACCCCGAAAGCTGGCTGCCGATCAGCGCAATCGTCGCCAAAGCCAGCACCGTTCCGGTAATGCCGCCATACAGCGTGTCGAGCGCAATCCGGCGCTGGAAAAGCCGGGCGACCTGCATGTCGGTCGATCCCAGCATGTGCATCACCTCAATGGTCTCGCGGTGCGTGTCCAGTCCTGCACGGCCAACCAATATCACCACCGCTGCGGTTGCCCCGGCCATCAGCAGCACCAGCCCCGCCGCCAGCCAGATCATCAGCTGCATGAAATTGCTAACCGGCGACATCCAGCTTTCATGACGATCAATACGCGCCGTCGGTACAATGGCGCGGACCGCCTGGGTAAGCTGGGCCACGGCGGTTGCGCTACCGGTCTTTAGCTGAACGTCGATCATGGCGGGGATGGGCAGATCAGGGTCGGCCCCGTCCTCCCCCAGCCAGGGGCGCAACAGTGCGGCGAGCTGGCCGCGATCAACCGGCACTGCCCGCGCGACACCGGGGATTTGGCGGATCGCAGCAAGTGCGGCGGTGGCGCCGCGCTCTCGTGCGCCCTCATTTGCTTCGACGATCTGCACGGTCACGCGCCCGGCGATCTGGCGGTCAAGCACCGTGGCAGCCGCCAGCGTGCCCAGCCCAAAGGCCGCCGCCAGCACCGTCAGAAACAACATGATTGCCATGATCCACACCATGGACCGCGTCCGCCGGCTTTCATCCAGCAAACGGCGGTCGGCCGCCGACGTGATGATGCGCACTTTCACGCGGCACCCCCGGGTGGGTGCCGCAGCGAGCCGGTCGGGTCGAGCAGCCGCCCTGCGTCAAGCCGCATCATGTGCGCGTTGGGGATGCGACCGAGCAGGTGAAAATCATGCGTTGCAACCACTACCGTTGTGCCCAGCCGGTTCAGGCTGTCGAACAAATGCAGCAGCCGTTCGGCCATATCGGGATCAACATTGCCGGTAGGCTCATCAGCGACCAGAATTTCCGGGCGGCCAATGACCGCGCGGGCAATGGCAACGCGCTGTTGTTCGCCCCCTGACAAGGTCGGCGGCTTGGCGTCCACCCGGTCTGAAAGCCCCACCCAGGCGAGCATCTCGCGCACGGGTGCCTCGACATCAGCCTCTGGCACACCGGAAACGCGCAGGGGCAAGGCAATGTTATCATAGGCCGACAAATGCGCCAGCAACCGGAAATCCTGGAACACCACACCGATCCGACGGCGAAAACCGGGCAGACGATCTCGCGGCAGTGCGCCCGCATCCTCGCCGAACAGCCTTATCGATCCGCGGCTGGGGCGTTGGGAGAGATAAAGCAGCTTCAACAGCGATGTCTTGCCTGCCCCCGAAGCCCCGGTGAGGAAGTAAAACGCCCCGCTCGACAGGGTAAAGCTGACATCGGACAGCGTCTCCTGCCCGGTGCCATAACGCAGCCCCACATTTTCAAATTGAACGATGTTCGCCATGGCGGCGCGGTTTCCGCTTTCGGTTCAGTTGGTCCAGTTGATCGCAGCCATCGCACGCCCGGGCGAACGGCTCAAGCAAACACGCCATGCCAGGATTTTTGGCCCCTGTTTCGGTTGGGTCACAAACGGGGTGCCATCATGTCTGCTATTGCCACCAGCGCCTGCAACGTGCTTAGATTCGTCATCATCCGGTCACGCAGTGGCATGCGCCCTGTAATGGCCAAAACGAAACGCAACTGCCAACGAAATACTGCGCCATGATACTGGAATGCACCGAATGCCGGACGCGCTATTTGGTCCCCGATGCGGCAATCGGGGCGGATGGCCGCACAGTGCGCTGCGCCAGTTGCAAACATAGCTGGTTCCAGGCACCGCCGCCGCTTGATCTTGTTACCCGTGCCGAAGCGTTGCAGTCGACCCCGGCACCAGCAAGCCCTTCACCCGCGCCGATGGTGTCAGGACGCGCTGCGCCAGCATCTGGACCACTATCGTCCCCGGCAATCAATACGCCGCGCCCTGCGCCTGCGGCGGCGAAGGACCCGGATTTCGATCCCTTTGCCCACCGCGCCCCCTTGCACGCCCGCCGCAACCCGGCCCGCCGCCAGACGGTAGCAGCGGTGGCAGCGGGCAGCGCTATGCTGGTGGGGGTGGCAGCGATTCTGTATTCCGGCGCGCCGGGTTTTGCGACGCAATTGGGGCTGGAACAGGCGGTGAAAAACGACCCGCTGGTGATCGAACAATACCCGATTGATCGGCGCGATCTGCCCACAGGAACAGAGCTATTCGCCGTCAGCGGGCGGATCATCAACACATCAAGCCAGCGTCAGACCGTGCCCGACATTCGGGCCGAACTGCGCGACGGGCGCAACATCAACGCCCGGATCGTTTTCAGCTGGACGATTACGCCTGAACGCCGCCTGCTCGCGCCGGGTGCATCGATCGAATTCAACAGCGCACAAACCGACGTGCCGGCGAATTCAAAGCGGCTCGACTTTACATTTGAGCGCGGACCCGTCGGCTGATTGCGTAAAAACGCACGCCATGCAGCAGCGCGGCGGCAACCATGCCGATGCCCGATGCCAGCACCAGCCCGGTCGCGCCCCACCCGGTATGGGTAAACCACAGCCCTAATCCACCCGTCACCACGAAATAGGCGATGATACTGTTGACGCCAGCGACCACCTGGTCGCCCAGCGATCGCAGCGCATAGACCAGCACCACCTGCGCGCCATCAAACAGAATGAACGGCGCCCAAATGGGCAGCATCGCCAGCGCCGTCGCATGCACCGCCGCCGTCGCCGGGAACAGCGCGGTGATTGGCCCGGCGGCAACGATTAACGCCGCCGCCAACAACCCCGTCACCACAACCGTAATCGCCACGGCAATGAGCGCGCGGGGAATGGCGGCGGCGGGTTGCCCCTCGCCGACTGCATTTCCCGTGCGGACGCCAGCGGCAGAGCCCAATCCCATCGCCACGGAGAATGTGACGTTATGGATGGAGAACACGATTTGGAACGCATGGGCGGTCGCATCCCCCAGTTGCGTCGACAGCGCGATCAGAATCGCAAATCCTGCCAGTTCAAGGCTGGATGCTATCGCGGGTACAATCCCGAAAACAAACATTCGCCAGGCCGCTCCCGATATGCCCGCCCATGCCGCTGCGCTGATGTTGCGCACGTCACGCGCCAGCGCTTGCGGCAGGGTCCACACCGCAAACATCATGCCTGCCGCGCCAAATCCATAGGCGATTGCGGTGGCCGTAACCGCCCCCATTGCGCCCCAGGCGGGAAGGCCCAGATGCCCGCCCGACAGCGCCCAGGCCAGCACCGCATTGAACGGCAGGATTGAAAAGTTGACGACGGTTACCCGACCCGGTCGGCTAACCCCTTCCAGAAAAAAACTGGCCGCGATGATCACCAACAGCAGGGGATAGGATATCGCCAACACCCGCACCAACGCAGCCGTTTGCTCAATCAGTCGAGGTGCAACTCCCAGCCCGGCCAGCAGCGGCGCGGCGAACAGGTACAAGATCAGCCCCAGTCCCGCGCCGAGCGCCAGCGCGAGCGCCAGCCCCTCGCGCAGCACGCGGCCGGTCGCGGGCAGATCGCCCGCGCCATCAGCGCGCGCTGCAAAAACCAGAATCCCTGACAAGCACCCCAGCCCGCCGACGATGGTGATGAAGCTCAACGTTCGGCTGGCGCTCAAAATCGCAACCTGATCCGTACTGACCAAGCCCACGACAGCAACGTCGGTTACATGCAGCAACGTCCAGGTTAGGCTGGTCATGATGACGGGCCAGGCGAGCCATAACAGGCGGCGCGTTTCGGTGGGCAGGCGATCAGCGCGGGTCATGGCGGCTGCTGTAGGGGCTGGCGCGGGCGACTGATAGCCTTGGCCGGCGATATTCGGGCGATGAGATATGTCGCTTGTAAGCCCCGCCCTGCTTTGCTAGGGCCTCGCGCCTACCAGCAGCCGGGTGACATATGGGGTCCGGCAGCGTTTCACGTGCGGCCGTGGCGGAACTGGTAGACGCGCAACGTTGAGGTCGTTGTGGGCGAAAGCCCGTGGAAGTTCGAGTCTTCTCGGCCGCACCACACTCTCTAAATCGTTCCCATAGAGAAAATGGTTGGGTGCCTCTACCGGGGCATTTGTCCGCTTTTTGCTTGACTTGTTGGATAATGTTCCTCAAATGTTCTCGCCGCAACGGACAGCGAGGGCGGCATGATTCGGACGTCGAGCGACAGGCGGCAAAGCGCATTTTCTTGGTGGCTGCGGACAGGCAGGCTGCCGCCGGTTCCAACGGCCGATGGGATTGAATGCAAATTCAACCCATGGCACGATCCGCTGGATGGCCGGTTTACCTTTGCGGGGTCGGGGCGCCATTATGGTGCAAGTGGGGCCGGGCCGAGCGGTCGCGCCGGCGACCGTAACGCCAAGCCTATCGATCGCCAAAAGCCGCAACAAGCTCGAATCGCAACGTGGTCGAGTGCGGCGACCCCGCCTGCCGGGCAAAGGGAACGCCATAGTAAGAAGCCGGTATCTCGCGCAACGATTGAGGCGCAGACCAAGCCCGTGGGCTTGCGGCGTACCGGTCAGTCAAATCAAGTTGCCGAGTTTATCACTGGTGTCGGTGAAGGCGTTTACGACGTCGCAGAAGGGACGGTTGCGGGAGCCTATGCCGCGTTAACGACGAATCCGGTCACCACAGTGCGCAATGCCGGTCGAGAAATTGCCGCCATGATCGACACGGCCATCGCGGCGGAGGATACGCCGGCACGTGTCCAAGTGTCGCGCGCGGCAGATGCTATCGCCAACGCTTCGCCGCGCGATATTGGTCGTGCGACCGGAACAGTTGCTGGCAATACAGCGCTCGCGGTTGCGCCGGGCGCGGCGCTCGCACGGGTTTCCGCGTTGC
This sequence comes from Proteobacteria bacterium ST_bin14, assembly GCA_002083655.1. GTDB lineage: Bacteria > Pseudomonadota > Alphaproteobacteria > Sphingomonadales > Sphingomonadaceae > Sphingomonas. The sequence goes on from MSXR01000001.1 coordinate 222,510, forward strand.
GCCGCCTGCGCATGGCAAGACCTAGTGCGGGTCCATTTCCCCCGCCGGAGATCGGTTGGGTGAAGGAGAACCTGGTTTCCGACAAGGATTGGAAAATCTACAATGACACCGCGCCGGGTGCCCGGCCTGGCCAAGCGCCGACCTTAACTCGGACCATGGCCGACGGATCGAAGCGTCCTGTTAAGTTCGACGGCGTGCAGGGTGAGTATCCCGTCGATCGAAAGTGGTCGATCAGGGATATGCCACGAGCGCGAGCGCAAATATTGCGTCAATCCGAGGCGCTCACACAAAATCGCTCCATCGGCGTGTGGGAGGTTCCCAACGAAATCGAGCGACGCGCGGCCCGAAACTTATTGAAGAAGATGAACATCAAAACCATCAAAGTAAGGGTAGTAAAGCCATGATCGCCATCCAGATCGCGCGCATCATCGCCCATTTTTCACTTTTTCTCGACCTCACGGACGACGAGACGCTGGATCCTGATGAGGCTGTGGAGATGATGGAGCTGCTGGGCGCAGATCTAAAGGCGCTGGACAAGGGCTTCCTGCGCGAATTGGTCGATGCTTTTGCCATAATCGCTCCTGAGTATAGAGGAGAGGCTCAGCAATTGGTTCGGGATATCCCGTACAGCTTCTATCTGGAGGAAGAATTGGCAGCCGACGATCCGGTGCGGCTGGCTGAGCTCGAGGCAATACGCGCTGCGCGGGACTGACCGCCAAGCGCTAACATTGCTGCGGGCATTGCAAGACGGTTCGAAGCGCCCCGTAAAGTTCGATGGCGTCCAGGGCGAGTATGTCATCAATCGGAAATCGAAAGTGGTCGATGCACCACATGCACGCGATCAGGTGCTACGGCAATTTGAGGTATTGACACAGCACCGCCTTATTGGGGTTTGGGAGGTTCCAACACAGGCCCAAAATATCAAGGCGCTAAAGTCGTTTAAGAAATTAAGCGTCACAAACATAAAGGTAAGGGTCGTTAAGCCATGATTGCTGAACAGGTTGCGCGTATCATCGCCGATTTTTTTATTTTTCTCTCTCTCACTGATGAAGATGAGCTTAATCTCGATACGGCTGTTGAAATGACGGAAAATTTGGCCGGACGAATTGAAGAGATGGATAAGGGATTTCTCCGAGAATTAGTCGACGCCTTTGCGGTGATCGCTGATGAATATAGCGGCGAGGCTCAGCAATTGGTTCGGGATATCCCGTACAGCTTCTATCTGGAGGAAGAATTGGCAGCCGACGATCCGGTGCGGCTGGCTGAGCTCGAGGCAATTCGCGCTGCGCGGGACTGATCGCCAAGCGCGGGAAAAATGCGGACTGCAAAACCGAGCTCTATTTCTTAGAATTATCGACGACTGATCGAAATTATCCAATGATTTGAGTGCCCAGTTTCGTCCTCTATGGGGCAGCAAACAGTCCAGAATATACTCCCCCTTAAGCGGCCATCGTCTCCGAAGGCCGGCCGAATGACGCGGGCAATTTGGCGGGGCATGAAACGATTTGCAGCCGGGCGCTTGCATGGGCACAACGCGGCACCGCGATGGACACCATCAGCGCGCGAAGAGGGGATGATGAAAGACAACAATACGCCAATTCTCGCGATGGTCGGGTTTATCGTGTTCGTGGACATGCTCGGATTGGGGCTGATCCTGCCAGTCATGCCGAATTTGATCCGCGAAATTGCCCATACAGAACTTGAAAATGCCGCAGAGATTGGCGGGGTTTTGCTGTTCGCCTATGCGGGCATGCAATTCCTGTTCGCCCCGGTGATCGGTGGGTTGAGCGACCGGTTTGGCCGACGTCCCGTGCTGCTGATCACGCTATTTCTGCTCAGCATCGATTATGCCGTGATGGCACTGGCACCATCGCTTGGCTGGTTGATCGCGGGGCGGATTGTTTCAGGGGTTATGGGGGCAACCTGGGCCGCGTCCAATTCGTGCATTGCGGACCGCATTCCTGCCGAGCGGCGGGGTGCAGCGTTTGGCATGCTGGGCGGTGCGGGTGCCGCCGGCTATGTGCTCGGCCCCGCTATCGGCGGCTTTGCCGGGGAATGGGGCACGCGCATTCCCTTTTGGATCGCATCGGCCCTGGCATTTGCCGGCGTTGTCGCCGGGTTGATTCTGCTGAAAGAAACATTGCCGCCAGAGCGCCGCCGCGCTTTCGATCTTGCGCGCGCCAACCCTTTGGGATCGCTGATCCAAATGTCAAAAACGCCCTTTGTTTTTGCCTGTCTGGCAGTGTTGTTCCTCATCCAGCTATCAGCACAGGCACAGATATCGATCTGGGCCTATTGGGGCGAATTGCAATTTGGCTGGACGCCGCTGACCAGCGGGCTGACGGTTTCGCTTTATGGCGTCCTGATCGGCGTTGCCCAGGCGGTTCTGACCGGACGCAGCATTGCGCGGTTCGGCCCGGCATACACGGCGAAATACTCGCTGCTGTTCGGGCTTCCCAGCTATGTCGTGCTGGCCTTTGCATCGTCCACGCCCATGGTGATCGCCGCCATTGTGGTGGGCACCATTACTGGGATGACGTTTCCTGCGTTGCAGGGCATCGTCACCGCCCGGATCAGCGAAGATGCGCAAGGCGAGCTCCAGGGGGCAATCGGCAGCACCGTCAGCCTTACCTACATCATTGGTCCGATCATGATGACGCAGATATTCGGGCATTTCGCCGATCACCGTGGATTTTATTTCCCCGGCGCGCCCTATCTTCTGTCGTTTGGGCTGCTGTGCGTGGCGATCATCATCTTGTGGCGGACCCTTGCTGGCGATCAGGCGCGCGCGGCGCTGGCGTCGTAAAGGATGACGGCATGGGGCTCGCATCGCTTGCCTTGGCCAACCGCTGACCGCCGGGCGCGCTGATCACCGAGCAGGTTTCGCCTTTTCTGCCGCAATCCAGGCAAGCATCTCGCTTTGCATCGCGGGTAGCGGCACTGAGCCCATATTCAGCAGCGCATCGTGGAAGCGCCGCTGGTCAAAATGATCCCCGAGCTCTGCCTCAGCCTTACCGCGCAGCGCGCGCATCTTCATCTCGCCCAGCTTATAGGCAAGCGCCTGGCCCGGCCAACTGATGTAACGATCAACCTCAATCTCGATATCGAGCCGGGCGAGCGCGGTATGGCTGGCGAGATAGTCGATCGCTTGTTGCCGGGTCCAGCCTTCGTTATGCAGCCCGGTATCGATCACCAGTCGGCAAGCGCGCCACATTTCAAAGGTTTCGCGCCCAAATTCTTCATAGGGCGTCCGGTACATGCCCAGCTTGGTACCAAGCCATTCCGAATAAAGCCCCCATCCTTCGCCATAGCCGGAGAAATAGGTTTCCCGGCGAAATGCCGGGCGATCTGGCGCTTCCAGCGCCATCGCGGCTTGATGGCTGTGGCCGGGTACGCATTCGTGGAGCGTCAACGATACCAGATTGTAAAGCGGGCGCGATTTCAGATCATAAGTGTTCATCAGGCAAGCGCTCAGCCCGCCGCGGCCAGATGTGTAAACAGGCGCGATTGCATCGGGCACCGGCTGAATGGTGAAGCGATAGCGAGGCAGCACGGTGAAAATGTCTTTCAGCCGGGCATCCATCCGTTTGGCGACATAGGCTGAAAAGCCCAGCAGCTCTTCAGGCGTACGGGCATAGAATTGCGGATCGCTGCGCAAGAAGCTCAAAAATTCAGCGAAGCTCCCCTTGAACCCGGTCTGTGCGATCGTTGCCTTCATGTCGGCATCGATGCGCGCAACCTCCTTCAGGCCAATCGCGTGGATTTCCTCCGGCGTCAGGTCGAGTGTTGTGTATTCGCGGATCTGGCTGCGGTAAAAGGCCTTGCCATCGGGCAGCGCGGCGGCGGCAATCGTCTCGCGCGTTCCGGGCAGGTACGTATCGCGAAAAAAGGCCAGCAACTTGCGATAGGCGGGGGCCGTTTCGGCATCGATTACCGCCGCTGCTTCCGCGCGCAAGATGGCTTGTTCAGCTGCCGGGATTGATGCGGGCATTGCCTTGAACGGATCGTTGAGCGGGTTGGCAGCGCCATTCACCGCAAACGCGGCGATCGTCGCGTCGCGACCGTTCAGCGTAACGCGCGGTGGCGTATAACCGCGCTGCAGCCCGGCCCGCATGTTCGCAATATGCTCGTCAAACCATCGCGGCACATCCTTCAGCCGGCCAATATAGCGGCGATAATCGGCGGCGCTTTCCAGCGCGGCATAGGGTTTCACCTCACCCCAGAAATAGGAATCGCTGTTGAGCGGCGCTTCATAGGTCCGGTAATCGATGCTGGCGATGTTGGCGCGCAGCGATTCGGTAAGGACGGCGGCGTTCAGGCGTTCTTCGGCGGATAATGTTGCAGCAGGGATTTTCGCGATCTGATCGACGACATTTTGCCAATAGGCGCGGCGTCGCGTCCAGGCGGCAGCGGTGACGGCGGGGAAATGGTCGTCGCCCTTACTGCGCAAACCGTCGACAATCTGGGCAAATTCCTTTTTGCGCCATTGCCATTCCGCGTCATAAATCGCCTTTAGCTGCCGGTCCGCCGGGCTGGCAGCAACGGTCGCGGCGGTGGACGTCCCGCCAGCGAGCAGCGCCGCCGCCACCGCGGACGTCAGCGCCAATGCTGTGGCCAGATGCTTCATGTCGCCCCCTTGTTGCAAAGCCCGCCCGCGTGCGCTTGTACCGGCGAACTTAGGTGGGCGTGCGCCTGATTGGCAAGTTGCGCCGTGCCGGTGGCAAATGCGGGCCCCCACTCGGCCCCCCTCGTCCGCGTGCTGAATTGCTTCTGGTGCCATCTCTCGGTAAATCCTGTGCTGGGCGGTGGCGCGGCGGATGCCGACGCTGGTTTGGCATGACGGAGAGAATATTTTGGCCGAAAACTTCCGCACCGAAACCGACAGCCTTGGCCCGATCAGCGTACCCGCCAGTGCCTATTGGGGCGCGCAAACGCAGCGCAGCATCGCCAATTTTCCGTTTGGCGAGCGCGAACGGATGCCGATCGCCATTATCCACGCTCTGGCGATTGTGAAGCAGGCGGCGGCGCGGGTGAACCGGGCGCACGGCCTGCCCGACAATATCGCCGACGCAATTGAGGCGGCAGCGGCAGAGGTTGCGAGCGGCAAGTTCGACGATCAGTTCCCGCTCGTCATCTGGCAGACGGGCAGCGGCACCCAGACCAACATGAACGTCAACGAGGTGATCGCCGGCCGCGCCAATGAGGTGCTGACTGGGGTGAGGGGCGGCAAATCGCCCGTGCATCCCAATGATCATGTCAATATGAGCCAGTCGTCGAACGACAGCTTTCCGACGGCGATGCACATTGCGGTCTCCACCGCGATCAGGCGCGATCTCTTGCGGGCGATTGATCGCCTTTATACCGCGCTGGCGGCCAAGGCGGAGGCGTGGCGCGGCATCGTCAAAATTGGTCGCACCCACCTGCAGGATGCAACGCCGATCACGCTGGGGCAGGAGTTTTCGGGCTATGCCAATCAGGTATACCGGTGCGGACGCCGGGTTGAGCCTGGGATCGTGGCCGGAACTGATCGTCTGGCGCAGGGTGGTACTGCGGTTGGCACCGGGCTGAACGCGCCACCGGGATTCGGCGTGGCGGTGTGTGCGGCGATCGCCGATATCACCAGCCAGCCATTCCACCCGGCGGAAAATGCTTTTGAGGCGCTGGCGAGCAACGATCCGCTGGTCCACCTGTCCGGTACGCTCAACACGCTCGCCGTCGCCCTCACCAAAATCGCCAACGATATCCGCCTGCTCGGTTCCGGCCCACGCTCGGGCCTTGGTGAGCTGAACTTGCCCGAAAACGAACCCGGCAGCTCGATCATGCCCGGCAAGGTGAACCCCACACAGTGCGAAATGCTGACGATGGTCGCGGCTCAGGTGATTGGCAATCACATGGCGATCACCGTTGGCGGCATGCAGGGGCATTTGGAACTGAATGTGTTCAAGCCGATGATCGCCGCCAATGTGCTCCGCTCGATTGATCTGCTGAGCGTGGGCATGGCCAGCTTTGCCGAGCGCTGCGTTGAGGGGATCGAACCGAACCTGTCGCGCATCGCCGAACTGGTCGACCGGTCCCTGATGCTCGTCACCGCGCTTGCGCCCGAAATTGGGTATGACAACGCCGCCAAGATCGCCAAGCACGCCCATGCCCATAATCTGACGCTGAAAGCGGCCGGACTGGCGCTTGGGCTGGTCGACGAAGCCACCTTTGATAGGCTGGTCCGTCCCGAAACGATGGTCTGATCGCGCGCCGCCCTTGACGAAGGCAGCGCTGCCGCGCCACTAGCGCGCATGGAAGCTGCCGACCACAATTTGCACGAATTCAGGCGCCGGGGCGTTTTGTTCGTCCTGTCGTCTCCCTCGGGTGCCGGGAAATCGACGATTGCGCGCAAGCTGCTCGCCGATGAACCCGATCTGGATATGTCTGTTTCGGCGACCACGCGGCCTATTCGGCCCGGCGAGGAAGACGGCAAGGATTATCATTTCGTCGGCCTTGATAGGTTTCGCGATATGGTGGCCAATCACGAATTCCTCGAATGGGCGCATGTTTTTGGCCAGCGTTACGGCACGCCCAAGGCCCAGGTCGATGCGATGCTGGCGGCGGGCAAGGATGTGTTGTTCGATATTGACTGGCAGGGCGCGCAACAGCTTTTTCAGATTGCTGGCGGCGATGTCGTCCGCGTTTTCATCCTGCCGCCGTCGATGGAGGAACTGAACGAGCGGCTTGTGCGCCGCGCGACCGACAGCGCCGAGGTCATCGCCGCCCGAATGCAGCGCGCCACTGCCGAGATCAGCCACTGGGACGGCTATGATTATGTGCTGGTCAACGATGATGTTGAACAGTGTTTTCGCGATGTGAAGACGATTCTGGCCGCCGAAAGACTGAAGCGGTCACGCCAGACCGGGCTTATCGGGTTTATCCGCAAGTTGATGAAATAGGCGTCGAAACGCCAACGTGCATCGTCACCCCGGGCTCGACCCGGGGTCCCGCTGCCTTTTTCCGCACCGCAGAAAAGCGGGACCCCGGATCAAGTCCGGGGTGACGGGAATGGTTATTGGGTCGCTGACGACAACTTCCGGCGACAAGTTTACGTGCCCACGATCGCAAGCAGCCCCAGAAACCGCACCCCCGCGTCAAAATCGGCCCGGTGGGCAGTGCGGGTGGCGATGGCCAGATCGTCATCGCCCCATTTTTCGACTTGCCAGTCCTCATCCACCTGGGCCGCGCGCCAAACGGTATCGGCATCGGCCGCGCCCTCAATCAGCGCCAGGGCTGCGATTAGCGAACCGGTGATCGTGACGATGGGGGATAGCCCGGCCAGAGCATAGGCGCTGCGCGCGGCCAGGGCATCCGCCAGCCGCGACAAGGTTTGCGGCGGCTGCGCGCGGTGGATGATCCCGCTGACGACCTCGACATGGATATCATATCGCCGCTGTGCCCAATCGATCAGTGGGTCCCAGGCGGCGGCCTGTCGCGCCACCAGGGCCTCAGGGGCTTCAGCGCGGTAACAGAGCAGGTCGCTTTCGGCATAGGCGGCCAGATTGGCGATGAAGGGCAGCGGATCAGCCGCGATCCGTTCAATCGCAACATTGGCCAGGCCCGTCAGCGGCATCGCGCGCGGATCAATCTTCTCGGTTACGGCCCGCCATTCATCGGCAATTGCCTCAGCCAGCGCGGCGTGCGGCATGGCCAGCGGCAGCCGACCGGGCGTGCGCACCGGGCGCCCATCCAGCGTTATTGCATGGCCGTCCGCGCTTGTGACAACGGCAACGTCCTTCCAGAACCGCTTCACGGGGTTGTCGTGTCTTCAGGCGGGGTCCGCCAGCGTGCGGCAAGGGCGCGTGGCACCAGCGCCATCATCGTCATTGCCGAAATCACGATCGCCACGCCCAGCATTTGCGGCCCCAGCGTCTGCGCCCGCCCCAGCAGGATCACCCCGAACACCGCGCCACCCGCGCCGGCCAGCCGAGACCCGGCCATCATCATATAGCGATTGCGCGCCACGGTGTCTTTGCTCGCCACAGGATCGGTCATTGCTGTTCCATCATGTCGACGAGCAGGGCGACATGATCGACCACGATGTGCGCGCCTGCCTCGATCAATTCTTCGGGCGGGTGATAGCCCCAGGCGACGCCCACCGCGCGGGTGCCCGCTGCCCGCGCCATTTCCATATCATAGCTGGTATCGCCGATCATCACGGTCTGCGCCGCGCTCGCGCCTGCATCGGCCATGGCGGTTTCGATCATCGACGGGTGCGGTTTGGAAGGGTGGCGATCGGCGGTTTGCAGCGTAACGAACCAGTCGATGATGCCGTGATGCGTCAGGACATGGGTAAGCCCGCGATCAGATTTGCCGGTGGCGACGCCCAGCGCCCAGCCGCCGGCGCGCAGCGCCTCCAGCGCGTCCAGCATACCATCGTATAACGGCTCTTCCGCCATTGTGCCCGAAGAGCGCAGGCGAAAGAATGCGGCCTTGTAATCATCTGCCAGCGCCACATGCTGAGCTGGATCTGCACCCGGCAGCAGCGTGCGCATCGCCTCTACCAAGCTGAGCCCCACGATGCGGCGAATGGCATTGCGCGGCGGCGGGGCCAGCCTTGCGCTGCCAAACGCCTCCTCCACCGCCCGACAGATATTGGCCTGGCTGTCCACCAGCGTGCCGTCGCAATCAAAAATGGCGAGGCGGGTCATGCGGTGCCCTTGCGTGCAAGTTTTTCGGCGAATTTATGGACGGCGCGGCGCATCGGCACCGGATAGCCTATGACGCCGCAAAAGCAAAAGGCCGGAGGATTGCGCCCCCGGCCTTTCGTTTTGCTTGGTGATGTTTGGCAGGTAAACGAGCGACAGCAACGATGCCGCCGTCCGTCCTCGGGCAGCCTGCGCCAGTGAGGCGCAGCCTGCCCTTTGGATCAGAAATCCATGCCGCCCATGCCGCCCATGCCGCCGCCGCCCATGGCAGGGGCAGCCTTGTCTTCCGGCATTTCGCTGATCGCCGCTTCGGTGGTGATCAACAGGCCTGCGACCGAAGCTGCATCCTGCAGCGCGGTGCGGACGACCTTGGTCGGGTCGATCACGCCGCTTTCAACCAGGTTTTCATACTGGTCGGTCTGCGCGTTGAAACCGCGCGTTTCGTCATCTTCACGCAGCAGATTGCCCGCAACCACGGCGCCATCGACACCAGCATTCTGGGCGATCTGACGCAGCGGAGCTTCAAGCGCCTTGCGGACGATATCGATGCCACGCGTCTGATCGTCATTCGCGCCCTTCATGCCAGCCAAAGCCTTGGTGGCATAAAGCAGTGCGGTGCCGCCACCGGGGACGATGCCTTCTTCAACGGCTGCGCGGGTTGCGTGCAGCGCGTCGTCAACGCGGTCCTTGCGCTCCTTGACCTCCACTTCGGTCGAACCACCGACCTTGATCACCGCAACACCGCCAGCCAGCTTGGCCAGACGCTCTTGCAGCTTTTCCTTGTCGTAATCAGACGTGGTGTTTTCGATCTGCTGGCGGATCGCATCGGTGCGGCCCTTGATCGCGTCATGGTCACCGGCACCATCGACGATGGTCGTGTTGTCCTTGTCGATCGTGACGCGCTTGGCGGTGCCGAGCATGCCAACCGTGACGGACTCAAGCTTGATGCCCAGGTCTTCCGAAATCATCTCGCCCTTGGTCAGGATCGCGATGTCTTCCAGCATCGCCTTGCGACGATCGCCAAATCCAGGTGCCTTGACGGCAGCGACCTTCAGGCCACCGCGCAGCTTGTTCACAACGAGCGTGGCTAGAGCCTCACCCTCAATGTCTTCTGCGATGATCAGCAGCGGACGGCCCGACTGAACGACGGCTTCCAGAATCGGGAGCATCGCCTGCAGGTTCGACAGCTTCTTCTCGTGGATCAGGATGTACGGATCGTTCAGTTCGACCGACATTTTTTCCGGGTTGGTGATGAAGTAAGGTGACAGGTAACCGCGGTCGAACTGCATGCCTTCAACGACATCAAGCTCGAATTCGAGGCCCTTGGCTTCCTCGACGGTGATCACGCCTTCCTTGCCAACCTTTTCCATTGCTTCGGCGATCTTCTCGCCAACAACGGTGTCGCCATTGGCCGAGATGATGCCAACCTGAGCGATTTCCTTGGTGCCGGAAACGGGCTTGGAACGCGCCTTCAAATCAACAACGACGGCAGCAACGGCCAAATCGATGCCGCGCTTCAGGTCCATCGGGTTCATGCCGGCCGAAACCGACTTCATGCCTTCGCGAACAATCGCCTGGGCCAGCACGGTTGCGGTGGTGGTGCCGTCACCTGCGATGTCGTTGGTCTTGGAGGCGACTTCACGCAGCATCTGCGCGCCCATATTCTCGAACTTATCCTTCAGTTCGATTCCCTTGGCGACGGTAACGCCGTCCTTGGTGATGCGGGGCGCACCGAAGCTTTTGTCGATCACAACGTTGCGGCCCTTTGGCCCCAGCGTTACCTTGACGGCATCGGCGAGAATGTCGACGCCGCGCAGAATGCGTTCACGCGCGTCACGCGAAAATTTTACGTCCTTGGCTGCCATGTGGCTACCCTTTCTGTTACGTGCTCTGGCGAAGGCCGGAGCGCTGGATTGATGGAATGCAATGTGGCCAACGCTCCGGACTGCGCCGGAGCACCAGCCAGGAAATCAGCCAACGATCCCGAGAATGTCCGATTCCTTCATGATCAGCAGGTCTTCGCCACCAACCTTCACTTCGGTGCCAGACCATTTGCCGAACAGGATCTTGTCGCCGGCCTTAACGTCCAGCGGGGTAATCTTGCCATCATCGGCGCGGGTGCCGGTGCCAACGGAGACGACTTCGCCTTCCTGCGGCTTTTCCTTGGCGGTTTCGGGGATGATGATGCCGCCAGCCGTTTTTTCTTCGGCTTCAACGCGGCGAACGAGAACGCGATCGTGCAACGGACGAAAGTTCATGCGTTCAATCCTTTCCATAAGGGTGTAAGTTCAATGGCGTTAGCACTCGCCATAGGTGAGTGCCAGCACGGCGCATATGTGGATGAAGCACAGATTCGTCAAGACGCGGCGACAGCATAAATATGCGGGTTTTCCGGTATGCGGTAACCGTCCCAAGCCTGTATTGCGGGCATAATACGGGACGTTTACTCGGTCATGTGCATGGGCTAGCGATAGCGGGTCCGGCGTGCTTAATCCGGTCGCGGATGGAATTTGGGAGCAAATGCGGTGAAACTGGTGCGCGGAGCCTGGAAGCTGTTGGTCGGAATCAAGGACGGTCTTGTCCTGATTGCGATGCTGTTATTCTTTGGCCTGCTGTTCGCGGCATTGTCGTCAAAGCCAAATCCGGGCGGTGTGCGCGATGGTGCGCTGGTGCTCGACCTGGCCGGTGTGATTGTCGAACAACCGGCAGAGGCCGAATTTAATTTTGGCGGCAACGATGGCCCACGCGAAATTCGTCTGCGCGATCTGGTTCGGGTGATTGATGCTGCCAAGGATGACAAGCGCGTCAAGGCGATCGTGCTGGATCTTGATAGTTTTGCAGGTGGCTATCCCGCTGCCGTCAGCGAAGTGGCGACGGCGCTGGGCCGTGTGCGCAGCAGCGGCAAACCCGTCCTGGCCTATGCGACGGGCTATACCGATTCAGGCTATCGGCTGGCGGCGAATGCGAGCGAAATCTGGATGAACCCGATGGGGGGCACGCTGTTTACCGGCCCCGGCGGATCGCAGCTTTATTATAAGGGGCTGATCGACAAGCTTGGCGTCAACGTCCATGTCTACCGCGTTGGCAAGTTCAAATCCTTTGTCGAGCCCTATACCCGCAGCGATCAATCGCCAGAGGCGCGCGCGGCCAGCGAGGCGCTGTACGGGTCGCTGCTGACCGATTGGAAGGACGCCGTTGGCAAGGCGCGGCCTAAGGCGCAGTCGGCGCAATTCCTGGCCACGCCCGCGGCGCAGATTGCCGCCACCAAGGGCGATATTGCCGCGGCCAATCTGAAGGCAGGGCTGATCGACAAATTGGGTGATCGAGCTGAATTCAATCAGCGGGTGATTGCGCTGGCCGGGCTGAAATCCGGTAAGGGCGCCCCGACGTTTAATGCCATCACTTATGCTGATTTTTTAAAGGCTAATCCGCTGCCCAGCACGGGCGATGCGATTGGCGTCATTACCGTTGCGGGCGATATTGTTGACGGCAAGGCTGGCCCTGGCACGGCGGGTGGCGCGACGATTTCGAAGCTGGTGCTTGATGGCCTGGCAAAGAAGACGCTGAAGGCGCTGGTAGTGCGTGTCGATTCACCGGGCGGGTCTGCGCTGGCATCTGAAGCGATCCGCCGCGCGGTGCTGGAGGCAAAGGCGCAGAAGCTGCCCGTGGTGATCTCAATGGGGTCGATTGCGGCATCGGGCGGCTATTGGGTGGCAACGGCGGGCGATGTGATCTTTGCTGAACCCAACACAATCACCGGATCAATCGGCATTTTCGGCATCATCCCCACGTTTGAAAACAGCCTGAAAAAGCTGGGTATCACTGCCGATGGGGTGAAAAGCAGCCCATTGTCTGGCCAGCCTGACGTATTTTCCGGCACCAATTCAGAAGTCGATTCGATCCTGCAGGCAGGCATTGAACACGGTTATGCTCAATTCCTGTCGCGCGTCGCGTCGGCTCGTAAAATGTCGGTGGAAAAGGTGGATAGCATTGCACAGGGCCGGGTGTGGGACGGCGGCACGGCGCGGCAGATTGGCCTGGTCGACCGGTTCGGTACGCTGCAGGACGCCATTGATGAAGCCGCCAAGCGCGCCAAGCTGGACCCCACAAAGGTGCATGCCGAATATCTCGAAAAAAAGCCGGGCTGGTTCGCGCGGTTTGCCAATGATTTTGGCCGCAAGGACGATGATGAGGAAGCCGATCAACCCGGCGACGCCTTTGCCCGGATCGCCCGGGATCGTCGGGCGGTATTTGCCCAGGCGCTGGGCGATGTTCGGCGGCTCGCGCTGGGCGGGTCAGTGCAGGCGCGCTGCTTGGAATGCGGCGGGCTTGCGCCTGCCGCGCCCGATCGTGATGATCTTCGCCTGATGGATGTCGTGCTCGCGAGGTTGGGCCTGTGATTGCCATAAGGGCTGCAACGCCGGACGATGCCGCCGCCATTGCGGCCATCTATGCGCCGTTCGTGCTCAGCGGCACCGTGTCGTTCGAAACCGAGGCCCCCGATACCCGCCAGATGCGCACGCGGATGGCATCATCGGGCGGGCTCTATCCCTGGCTGGTCGCCACCAATGGCGATCCCGAAGGCGGCGGTGTGCTGGCCTATGCCTATGCCAGCCAGTTTCGGGATCGGCCCGCCTATCGCTATGTCGTCGAAACATCGATTTATGTGGCTGGCGCGGTGCAGGGGCAGGGTGCAGGGCGGCTGCTATACGAAGCGTTGATTGATACGTTGCGGGTTCAGGGCTTTACCCAGGCGATCGGCGCGATTGCGCTACCCAATGACGGGTCGATCCGGCTGCACGAAGCCGTCGGCTTCCGCCGCGCCGGTGTGTACCGCGAAGTTGGTTATAAACAGGGCCAGTGGATCGATGTCGGCTTCTGGCAGTGTGAGTTGAACGAACCGAGTGTCCCGCCGGTGGAGCCAAAGCCGTTCAGCGAGGTCGGCGTCGTTCGCGACGCTTAGTCTATAATGTGCTAGCACCACATGGATTGTGCAAAGCGCATGATAGAGAGATCGCCGATGAAACGCGCAGGAATTTTGCAGGCGTTTTGCCTGTTGTTTTGCGCCAGTCCGGCGGCGGCGGCGGAGGATGATGGTCAGGCCTGGGGTGCGATACTCGTGCAGGGGCCAATCAAAGGCGATCTCGTCTTTTGGGCCGAGGGACAGGCCCGAGCTAGCGATGATGCGTCACGGCTTGGGCAGGTGCTCATCCGCCCAGCGATTGGCGTAAGGCTGGCGCACAACACGATCGCTCATCTCGGCTATGCCTATGTCCATACCGATCCCGCCAATGGCACCGCGACCAACGAACATCGGATCTGGGAGCAACTGAGCTTTCCGATCATCCGGAATGGGCGGGGACTCTATATCTGGGGCCGATCGCGGATCGAGCAAAGGGTGTTTGAGGGGCGAAACGATACGGGTTGGCGGCTCCGGCAGTTCGTCCGTGCGCAATTGCCGCTGCGGCGCGGCGGAAAATTATCGGGCGTTATCTTTACCGAAGGATTCTACGCCACGAACAGCACTGACTGGGGCGCCCGTGCCGGGATGGATCAGCTCCGCACCTTCGTCGGTCTGTCCATTCCGGTCAGCAAGCAGGTCAATCTCGAGCCGGGCTACCTTAACCAGACGATTTTTCGGCGAGGCCCGGATCGGACTAACCATGTCGCCAGCATCAATCTGATGGCCCGGCTTTAACCCTGCTTGTCGGGCGTTCGATACGCAGGCAGTGCCAGTTTCCAGCCGATGGCGGCAGCGCGCAACGCGAAGCCAGCGCTTGCCGCGATGATCCCCGCTATGGTGCCGGGGGTGCCAAGCGTGACGAGTGCCACATATAGCCCGGCCGCGAGTGCGGCTGCGGTTACGTATATTTCCGGTCGCATGATGATCGATGGTTCGCCTGCCAGCACATCGCGGATGATGCCGCCAACGCATGCGGTGACCACGCCCATCAGCGCGGCGGGGACTAGGGGAACACCGTAATCGAGCGCTTTGGCGGCGCCGAACACCGCATAGGCGGCCAGCCCCACCGCATCGAACCAGTCGAGCGCCGATCCCTGCCACCAGTGCACGGGCGTGATCCAAATGAGCATCGCGACGATCAGGCAGGCGGCGGCGACGCGGCTGTCGCTGACCCAGAATACCGGCGCCCCGATCAGCAAGTCGCGCACCGTGCCGCCGCCGACGCCGGTGACGAGCGCGAAGAAGCAGGCGGTGACGATCGTCTGCTCGCGCTTTGCCGCGGCAAGCGCCCCGGTCGCGGCGAACAACGAAATCGCGATGACATCCAGCCACGGCGCGATCGCGGGCAGGACGGTGGTAGCGGTGGGAATGATGGGCGACATGGCACGAGCTTAGCGGATCGCGGGCAGGTCGCGAAGACACTGCTCCCGGCTAAACTTGCTGAGGGTCACCCCAAAAACCAAAATGGGGGCCAGCATTGCTGCCGACCCCCGGTCGCCGGACTTCGATCCGCTTGGTTGCGCTTTCACACATCCCGCGCCCTCTGGTTTCGGCGGCATGCTCAGCCGTTGCCGCGGGGGGCATCTGGCGTTGCGTTTTTGGGCGCTCCCTGCCGGTTTGGTCCAGGGTCTTGCGATCCCGCGCCCCACCGGCAGCTTGCATCCTGCCCCGTTGCCCTTTTCAGGTGCTTCGGAACATTTGGCTATCGGCCCGGTCCCGGCACGTTGCCCGCTTGCGCGTGCCCGCCGCCTCCACCGATCGACATCCCGCCTGGCATTCCCACGGTTTCCTTGCGGCACCTGCGAGCAATCCGAGCCTAAACTGCTGATCTCACTTTGGTTTCCCGCGTTTCGATCCGCTGCTTACAGTCATGATGCTGTCATCAAATCCGAGTCGCACCAAGAGGGATTCGGCGGAGCGAACCTGTGGATAATGTGGATATCGTGGACTGAATTTGCACGTCCCACCACGCTTGGTTCACGGAACATCGCAAGTGATTGGGCAGCTGAATGAATTGTTGTTTTACGTTCATGAAACGCGTTCCACCTTCGAAGCGTTACCCCGATATCATTCCAAGAAAAGTAAGGGAGTTTGTTCGATGCGTAGGTTTTTGATGGCGTTGACCGCAGTTTCGCTCGTTGTTCCAGTCGCCACGGTGTCGTTCCCGACCCAGGCCGAAGCCCGCAAAAAGCACTACAAGCCACGCGTTTATACCCGTAATGGCAAAACCTATTGCCGCCGTTCGGATGGCACGACAGGCCTGATCGCTGGTGGCGTTGGCGGTGCTGTCGTGGGCAACGCGCTTGGTGGTGGATTGCTGGGCACGGTTGCAGGCGGGGTTGGCGGTGCATTTGCCGGCCGGGCAATTGATCGCTCGATCACGGCAAAAAAGCGCTGCCGCTAAATTAAGCGCTAATATTACAGAAAAGGGCGCGGATAACTCCGCGCCTTTTTTGTTGTTTGTTCCGGGAATTTTTCCTTTCGCCAGCCTGAACACAATGTCATTTTATGTTCACGCAACTCACGCCGTGTCGGAACGTTATAGTGGGTAGTTCAACGATAAAAGGAATAAGCTCATGCGTTTCACCATGCTGGCCGCCGCAATTGCTGCGGTCATGATCCCCGGCGCTTCAGTGTCCGCTCAAACGCCCGCGCAGACCCAGCGCGAATATAACCGCGATGTTCGCGATGCGCGCCAGGACTATCGCCGGGACGTTCGCAATGCCGATTCGCAGCGCGATGTGCGCGAAGCCCGGCAGGATTATCGCGAGGATATTCGCGACGCCCGTCAGGATGTCCGCGATAGCCAGCGCCGCAATGCGCGCGATTGGCGCCAGTATCGCAACTATGACTATAACCGGTTGCCGCGTGGCCAGCGCGCCTATTATGCCGATCAATATTACCGCGATGGCCGCTATTACCAGCCACGTCGGTTGAACCGTAACGACCGGATTTATCGCGGGCAGGACAATCGTTATTATTGCCGCCGTTCAGATGGCACGACGGGCCTGATCATCGGTGGCATTTCGGGCGCTGTGATCGGCAATTCGATCGCTGGTGGTGGATCGCGTACGCTGGGCGCACTGCTTGGTGGTACTGCCGGCGCGTTGCTGGGTCAGTCGATTGACCGGGGCAATGTCCGTTGCCGCTAATCCACGACACGGGCGATTAAAACGGGGCTCGGCAGCAATGCCGGGCCCTTTTTTTATCAGCGACGAATCAGATGAAGCCGCTGCCGATAAACAGGCGAAAACCGCCAAAGATCAGCACCAGAATGTTCAGGTTCCGTCCGGCCTTGCTGTCAGACAGCAACCCTAGCGCGGTACCCACTGCTGCAATCGGCAGGGCGAGCCAGTTGAGCCAGCCGAGGAACAGCACCAGCCCCACAAACGCGATGACAAAGGCCACAAGGCCGACGAGCAGGGAAAGGATGTTTAGCATGGCTCAAAAATAAGTAGCTGTATTACTAATGTCAAGCACCTGCTGGGCGTTGCGCCAGAAAATACTGGTCTACCCAACGCTTCCTTAACCCATTTCAGGCCATGAACCGCGCTGGTCCGCTCGGGGATCCGCGCAGGAGCGATATGATGGTTGGTAGTGGCATGCGTGCCCGGTTTTGGCGTTACGGGGCGGCATTTTGCGCGCCGCTGGCGCTGGCTGCCTGCGCGCCGGCCAACGAAGCAGATCGCAATCTGGATTCGCTTGATGCCGAACTGGCCGATGGCACCAACGGTGGCAGCGCGCGTGATCCCGCCGTGATGAGCGCGCTTCAAGATCAGATCATGGTTGATCCCGCCCTTGCCGGACAAGCAAATTACGATTCGATCCGCCCGCCAGCCCAGCCCTATTCAACGCCCATTGCGCCAGACATGGCCGGGGCACATGCCCAGCCTGCGGCCGATTTGAGCAGCAGCGAAACGCTGAAATCCGCCCCGGCGCCGGTGCGCGGGCAAGCATGTTCGCAGTGTACCGCCGCCCGTGAATCGCTGACGTTGGGCGGCCTTGTCGAGCGCCAGGCCAATCGCGGCGCGCGCGCCTGTGCCGGCTCCATCAGCTATTCGACGCGTTGGGCACTGCGCCTGCCGGCGTCGGTGCCGCTCTATCCCGATGCGCGGGTAAGCGAAGCGGCAGGCACTGAGGCTGGGCCAT
Source organism: Proteobacteria bacterium ST_bin14 (assembly GCA_002083655.1). GTDB lineage: Bacteria > Pseudomonadota > Alphaproteobacteria > Sphingomonadales > Sphingomonadaceae > Sphingomonas. The sequence goes on from MSXR01000001.1 coordinate 240,309, forward strand.
GCGCGCTCCGCGTCGTCAGCTTTGCCACCGCTGCCCCGCTGCAACGGGTGCTCGACTGGTATTACACCCGCGTCAGCAAATCGGGCTATTCGGCAGAGCATCAGGCCGAAGGTGACGAACATGTGCTGGCCGGCACGCTGGGTGATTCTGCTTACGCGGTGTTTGCAACGGCGCGCGCCGACGGCGGCACTGATGTCGATCTGGTTGCCAATAACGGCAAGTAAGCCAGCTCCGCCCCGCGCCCAATCTGGGTGTACCGGGGTTTTCTGAAGCGGGCGTTACAGATTGCCATACTTCCTGAAGCTGGTCTATTCGGGTAGGGCAGATGGGATCGGGCATTGGCCTGGACCAACCCGGGGAGAGACAGATCATGGCGACCGCGCTGAAGCAGATCGAGGAAGATGCCATCGAGGCAGCTCGCTCTATCGCCTATTCGATGCCAATCGAAGATATCGACATGACGGATGCAACGCGGTTCGTGGACAACACGCATTGGGCGTTTTTCGAACGGCTGCGCAAGGAAGCGCCGGTGCATTATTGCGCCAATGGCCGGTTCGGGCCGTTCTGGTCGGTGACGCGTTATAAAGACATCATGGCGGTGGACACCAACCACGCCGTCTTTTCATCCGAAGCGCATCTGGGTGGCATCACCGCCAAGGATCAGGAGGATGATTTCATCCTGCCGATGTTCATCGCGATGGATCAGCCAAAGCATGACGTGCAGCGCAAGGCCGTGTCGCCCATCGTCGCGCCCGCCAATCTTGCGGTGCTGGAAGTGCTGATCCGCGAACGCGCGCAGAAAATTTTCGATAATCTGCCAATCAACGAACCCTTTGATTGGGTCGATCGTGTGTCGATTGAGCTCACGACGCAGATGCTGGCCACCTTATTCGATTTCCCGTGGGAGGAGCGGCGCAAGCTTACCTATTGGTCTGATGTCACGACCATCGACACCACCGCGCCTGACGCGATCATGACCCGCGATGAGCAGCGCGCGATCCTGATCGAATGTCTCACCTATTTCACCGGCCTGTGGAATGCGCGCGTCAATGCCCCACCGGCAGGCGACCTGATTTCGATGATGGCGCATAATCCGTCGATGCGCGACATGCAGCCGATGGAATATCTGGGCAATTTGTTGCTCCTGATCGTGGGCGGCAATGATACCACCCGCAATTCGATTACGGGCGGGCTGTTGTTCCTCAACGAAAATCCGGCTGAGTATGAAAAGCTGCGCAATAACCACGCGCTGATCGATTCGATGGTGCCGGAAATTGTGCGCTATCAAACGCCGCTGGCGCATATGCGCCGCACGGCTTTGCAGGATACGATCCTGGGCGGGCAGCACATCAAAAAGGGTGACCGCGTGGTGATGTGGTACGTCTCTGGCAACCGCGACGATAGCGAGATTGAGAACGCCGATGATTTCATCATCGATCGCGCCCGCCCGCGCCAGCATCTCTCGTTCGGCTTTGGCATCCACCGCTGCGTCGGCAATCGCCTGGCGGAAATGCAGCTGAAAATCGTCTGGGAAGAAATTCTGAAGCGCTGGCCGATGATTGAGGTGATCGAACCGCCCGTCCGGGTGAAATCGGCCTTTGTCAAAGGCTATGAAAAGATGATGGTCCGCATCCCGGGTTGATCCTGGCTTACGATCCGATCTGTCAAACCACTGAATATCCGGGGAACACCATGCCGCGCGTCACTTTTGTTGAACCCAATGGTACTGAACATGCAGTGGAGGTCGCGACCGGCTATTCGGTGATGGAGGCCGCGCTCAACAACAATATTCGCGGTATTGATGGCGATTGCGGGGGCAATTGTGCGTGCGGCACTTGCCATGTCTATGTCGCCGCTGAATGGCGCGCACGGACCGGCGAACAGAGTGAGATGGAGCATGACATGCTCGAATTCGCGGAGGGCGTGCGCGAGGATAGCCGGTTGTGCTGCCAGATCGAAATGACCGACGCGCTGGACGGGCTGGTCGTGTATGTCGCGGATTCCCAGCACTAATCGGGGCACTGTCAGCTGCCGATAAAATGCGCCGGGTTCTCAATCGGCGCTAATCGCGCTAACGCGCGACATGATTTCTCTTTTACTCGTGATGATGGGCGGGGCGCTGGGCGCTGGTGCTCGCTATTTGGTCGGCAAGGCATTGCTTGGCTGGCTTGGTCCGGATTACCCTTGGGGTACCCTGGCAGTGAACGTGCTTGGCGGGCTGGCGATGGGTGCGCTGGCGGGCATGTTGGGGCGGATGACGGCGGGCGACCAGGCCCGGCTGTTCCTTGCAGTTGGCGTGCTGGGCGGGTTCACCACCTTTTCGGCCTTCTCGCTTGAACTGGTAACCATGCTGGAACGCGGCGCGATGATGACGGCCATGGGCTATGCACTTGCCTCTGTGGCGGGCGCGGTCGTGGCGTTGTTTGCCGGGTTGGCGATGACGCGGGGGCTGGCATGAGCGTGGCTCCCAAAACAGGCGTCGGCAGCCACGGCGATGTCCGCCAGTTCACGGTATCGGCTGAAGATGACGGCATCCGGCTTGATCGCTGGTTCAAGCGGCATCTGGAGGCGACCAGCTTTACCACCGTTGCCAAATGGGCGCGCACCGGCCAGCTGCGAATCGATGGCGCGCGCGCGACGCCGGGCGACCGGCTGGCGGCAGGGCAGGTGCTCCGCGTACCGCCGGCAGAGCCCGTGCGCGCTGATGCGCCAAAGGTCGCCGCACGCACCCGCACGCCGCTGACGCCGGATGAGGAATCGTTCATTCAGGAAATGGTGATCCACAAAGACACCCAGGCGATCGTCATCAACAAGCCGCCGGGCCTTGCAACGCAGGGCGGCACCAAGACGACCGAGCATGTTGACGGCCTGCTCGACGGGCTGTGCTTTGAAAGCGAGGGGCGGCCAAAGCTGGTTCACCGGCTCGACAAGGATACATCCGGCGCACTGCTGGTGGCGCGTAACGCGCGGGCAGCGGGGCATTTCGCCAAGGCGTTCTCGAGCCGTACGGCGCGTAAAGTGTATTGGGCGCTCATCGTCGGCGTGCCCGAAATTTTTGACGGCATGATTGAACTGCCGATCGGCAAGCAACCCGGTTCTGGCGGTGAAAAAATGCACGTCGATGAGGAAAATGGCAGCCCGTCGCGCACCCGCTACCGCGTTATTGAGCGCGCCGGCAATCGGGCCGCCTGGGTTGAATTGCAGCCCCTTACTGGGCGCACGCACCAATTGCGGGTCCATATGAACGCGATTGGCCACCCGATTGTTGGCGATGGCAAATATGGCGGGGCCGCATCGTTCCTCACCGGCGGGGTCAGCCGCAAGATGCATCTCCACGCGCGCCGCATCCGCATCGATCATCCCGATGGCGGGCAGATCGACGTAACGGCGGACCTGCCAGCGCATTTCGCCGAAAGCCTGAAGCTGCTCGGCTTTGACGAAAAACTGGGCAATGCGATGCCGATGGACGAGGTGAAGTTCAGCGAAACAGCGGAGGGCAAGCGCCGCGCCGCCACTGCCATCGCCAAATCCCGCCGACAGGAACGCAAAGGCGAACGGCGGGGGCGGCAGCGGGGTTAGCGCGGATTTCGATTGTTCTGCGGCGGACCGGGACGAGCGTAAGTGTGCCCCGCCCCAATCAGCCCGCCCCAATCAGATCGCCGTCAGTCCTTATCGTCCGCTGGCAGTTCAGGCCGATCAGCGATTGCGGCCGGCAGCGGCGCGGCAGTGCCGCGGCAACCCTTGATACGACCCAATCCTTTCAGATAGCCGCGCCGAACTGATCCGGCATACACGGCTGCTTCTGCGCGCCGCTGGGCTTTGTCCGCCCCGGTGATAACGCGCACCAGCCCCAGACCGGGGATGAAGCTGTTCACGACCCCGCGGGCCGCCGCTGCTGCGACAGCTGAGCCTTCGCCCTTTTTCGCAGCGGGTGCATCGACATCAGGGCCGAGCACGCTCGTCAGCCGGTTAACCTCGCCCCTTATTGCATCGCAGCTCTGGGTATTGACCGACGAATAGGGTGCAGAGGCCGCGAGCAACAGGATTTCGGGGATTTTGTCCTGCCTGATCCTTGCGTCGCGCAGCGGCTGCGTGGCAGCGCGTCCAACCGAGTTGTCCTTCTGCTGCTGGGCGTGCGCGGCAATGGCGACGCTGCTGCCCAGCGCAACGGTTGCACATAAAATCAGGCCAGGACGCATATCAGTCTCCTAAAAGTCATGCCCCCATAACGCTGTTAGCGTCATTCGGTTGCGCTGTCGAAGCCGGTGCTGCGGGTGCTGCTAATCCTTCTTCATCGCGGCCAACAGGGCTTTGACTTCCTGTGATCTCCCGCGCGGCAGGATCAGCACATCATTCCCGCTGGCGACAACAATCAGGTCAGTCGCCCCCAGCATCGCGATTCGAATACCGTCGCTGCGCACCAGGCAATTGTGCGATTCAAGCGTCAGCACATCGCCCTGGCAGGCATTGCCATGGGTGTCGCGGTCGCTAAGCGTGTGCAGCGCATCCCAACTGCCAACATCGCTCCACCCCATGCTCACCGGTACCACGGCGACCCGGTCAGCCTTTTCCATCACCGCATAATCGATTGAGCGCGCAGGGGAGGCGGCAAAGGCGACGGGATCGGGCGTGATACGGTTCGCGTGATGTGTCGCCTGTGCCATCGCCTGTTCGGCAGCGGCAAGCATTGCCGGTTCAAAAATGCCCAATGCCGACAAAAAGGCATTGGCGCAGAATAGAAAGATGCCGCCATTCCAATAATGGTTGCCCGCCGCCAGCATGGCTTCGGCCCGGTCAAGCGGGGGCTTTTCGACGAACTGGACGATTTGGTGCACGCCGGGGGCAATTTCCTGCCCGGATTTGATCCAGCCATAGCCTGTTTCGGGCGATAATGCGTCAATGCCAAACGTCACCATCCAGCCATCGCGCACCAGCGGCAGGGCCCGCAAAATGGCGGCATGAAAGGCGTCGATATCGTCGATGACATGATCGGATGGCATGACAAGCAATGGCGCATCGCCCGATCCAGCGGCAATCGCAGCGAGCGCGATGGCAGGCGCGGTATCGCGCCCTACCGTCTCAAGGATCATTGCCTGCGGCGTCACGCCGATCGCTTCAAGCTGCGCTGCGACCAGATCACCGTGCCGCGCATTGGCAACCACGATCGGCGCGGAAAACTGATCGCGCGCAACGGTGCGCTGGGCAGTCAGCTGGAACATCGTATGGTCCGCCGTCAGCGGCAGCATCTGCTTTGGCATTTCCGGGCGGGACATTGGCCATAGCCGTGATCCGGCGCCACCCGACAGGATAACGGGAACGATGGGTGGTTGATCAGACATTCGTTGCTTCCCATGGCATCTGCGGTCACCCAATCAATGGCAGAATCTACACGGCCATGTTGCGAGAACGGCTCATTGGCAAAAGGGCTGCATTGCAGCAAGGCGCGGCGGTGAAAAATCATGTCGCGCACCGCAATATGTGTCGGAATTGTTTACATTTGGGCTGTTAGAACGCCCGTGTCATGATCAAATTGTTCAAGCATTATGTCCCCAACGCGGTGCTGCTGCTCGCGATTCTGGACCTTATCCTGCTCTTTTTGGCGGGCGAACTCGGCTGGATGTTCCGGATGGGCCAGCTTGATCGCGCGGTTGAACCGATCATCACGCGGCTGCCGCAGCTGATGTGCTTTACCCTGACGCTTGAACTCGCGATGATCGCGGTCGGCGTTTATGGTGCCGATGCGCTGCAATCGCTGCGTTACGCCACGGCGCGGCTGATCGTCGCGGTGTCGCTGGGTGTCATCCTGCAAAGCGCGATTTTCTACCTGGTGCCGGCGCTTGATTTCTGGCGTTCGAACCTGCTGTACGGCATGGGGCTGGCGGTTGTCGGCTTGATCCTGCTGCGCATTTTGCTGGGCAAGACATTGGGCAGCCAGGCCTTCAAGCGTCGCATCGTCGTGCTGGGCGCTGGCCTGCGCGCGCAACGGCTGAAGGCGATGGCGCAAACGCCGGGTGCCGCATTCGTGGTCGTCGGCTATGTGTCGATGAGCGAGGCCAATCGCGTTATCCCTGAGGCGATTGCGCGCGATGCAATCTATAATCTGGCCGATCACGTCGTGCTGCTGAACGCCAGCGAAGTTGTGCTGGCGCTGGAGGAACGGCGCAACGCCCTACCCCTGAAGGATTTGCTGCGGATCAAGACGACGGGCGTTCATGTCAACGAGATATCGACCTTTCTGGAACGCGAAACGGGCCGGGTGGATCTCGATAGCGTTAATCCCAGCTGGCTGATCTTTTCGGACGGCTTTTCATCGGGGCGGATGCTTTCTGGCGTATTCAAGCGGCTGTTTGATATTGCCGCCAGCCTGATTCTGATCGTGCTAACGGCGCCCATGGTGCTTGCCACGGCCATCGCCATCAAGCTGGAGAGCAACGGGCCGATCCTGTACCGGCAACGTCGCGTCGGGCTGTACAATGTCGGTTTTGATATTGTGAAGCTGCGTTCGATGCGGGTGGATGCCGAGGTGAACGGCAAGGCAGTATGGGCCGAAAAAGATGATCCGCGCATCACCCGGATTGGTCGCATCATCCGCAAACTGCGCATTGATGAGCTGCCCCAGGCATGGAGCGTCTTGAAGGGCGAGATGAGCTTTGTCGGCCCGCGCCCTGAACGGCCGCAATTTGTGGACGATCTTGAACAACAGCTTCCCTATTATGCCGAACGCCACATGGTGAAGCCGGGGATCACCGGCTGGGCACAGATTAATTACCCCTATGGCGCGTCGATTGAGGATAGCCGCCAGAAGCTGGAATATGATCTGTACTACGCCAAAAACTATTCGCCGTTTCTCGATCTGCTAATCCTGTTGCAGACGATCCGGGTGGTGTTGTGGCCCGAAGGCGCGCGCTGACATGATGATCGCGACGCTGATCGTTTGGGCACATGCCCTGGCGGGATTGGTTTTCGGGGTGCTGGCGCTGTCGCAGGTCAGCCGGGCCGGGGCCGCATTGCCGCACATGGCGTTTTTGGTCGCGTTGGCAACCACCGCTTGCTGGGCGCTCGCCATCGCCGGCATTGGCGCAGGCGACCCGATAAGCTGGATTGCAGAAGCGGCGCGCAACATCGCCTGGCTGGTGTTCATGGGCGCGCTGGTGCGCCGGGGGCATGATGCGCCATCGGTGCGGCCTGTAGCGATCATCTATGCAATGTTGGCGCTGATGGTGCTGATCGGCGCTGGATTGTCGGCAATTTCCGCCGCGCTGCCGGTGTGGTCCGATCACGGCGCGATTGATCAGGTCGCTGGTATCTTGCGGATGCTGGTGGCGGTTACCGCCTTGGTGCTGGTCGACCATCTGTACAAGGCGGTTGCGCCATCGGCGCGGGGCGGCATTCGGTTGGCAGTCGCAGCGCTGGCGCTGATGTGGGGATTTGACCTTGCCCTTTACGCGCTATCCTATCTGGATGCGGCACAACTGCCCGCGTTGACGTTGTTGCGCGGCATCGCGGTGGTGCTGATCGCCCCACTGTTCGCGCTGGCGGCACACCGCAATGGCGATTGGGCGCTGCAATTGTCGCGTACGATTGCCTATCAGTCGATCTCGCTTGGCGGGCTGCTGCTGTACGGGACGGTGATGGTGCTGGCGACGGGCGCGCTAGGCACGGTGGGCGGCGATTATGGCCGGCTGTTGCAGACCGCCTTTGTCGTTGGCTCCACCACCGCCCTCGTCACGATCATCTCAACCCCGTGGCTGCGCGCCTGGATTAAGGTGAAGCTGGCCAAACATTTCTTCACCCACCGTTATGATTACCGTGCCGAATGGCTGCGCTTTACCGATACGCTGGGCAAACCGGGTGACGGCGCGGCGCCGCTGGACGAACGCATCGTCAAGGCGGTCGCTGATTTGACCGATTCTCCTGCCGGTCTGTTGCTGGTGCCTGATGGTGCGGCGCTGGGGCAAGGCGCGGTGTGGAACTGGGAGCTTGCGGCTGCCCCCTTGCAAAGTGGTGAGGCGGTGCTTGCGCGTTATCTCGAATCATCCGGCAGGATCATCGAACTGGATAGCGTGCGCGCCGACACCGCTGATCCAGCCGAGACCAACATCGTGCCCATCTGGATGCTTGACCGCGCCGATGCCTGGGTGCTCGTGCCGCTGGTGCATTTCGGCAAACTGGCAGGCGCCATCCTGCTCGCGCGCCCGCCGATTGATCGGCGGCCCGATTGGGAGGATCTTGATCTGCTGCGGATCGCCGGGCGTCAGGTGGCGAGCTATCTGGCGGAAGCGCGCGCGCATGAGGCGCTGTCTGATGCGCAGCGCTTTGACGAATTCAACCGCCGCTTTGCCTTTATCATGCACGACATCAAAAACATCGTCAGCCAGCTCAGCCTGGTCGCGCGTAATGCCGAACGCCATGCCGATAATCCCGATTTCCGGACCGACATGGTCGCAACGCTGCAAAATTCGGCAGCCCGGATGAATGATCTGCTCGCGCGACTGTCGCAACACCATAGCGGCCGACCCGACGCGCTTGGTCCGGTGGAGATTGTGCCGTTGATCGAACGGGTGATTGCGCTACGCCGCGCGCTGCACCCCATTGCCACCGCCGGCTTGCGTGATGCGATTGCGCTGGCTGATCCGGCGCGGGTCGAACAGGTGCTTGGCCATCTGCTCCAGAATGCCATCGATGCCAGCCCGGTTGACGATCCCATCACCGTGATGGTTGGCCGCGCCGATCATGCAATTACGATTGACGTGGTTGATCACGGTCCGGGGATGAGCCCGGCCTTTATCCGCGACAAATTGTTCAAGCCGTTCGTTTCGTCCAAATCAGGCGGGTTCGGGCTGGGCGCGTTTGAGGCGCGGCAATTGGCCGAGGCCATGGGTGGCCGGATTGAGGCGTTTAGCCGCGAGGGCGAGGGCAGCCGTTTTCGCTTTACGCTGCCTGCAGCCGTTACTGCCCAGCGACAGATTGGGCAGGCAGCATGAACGCCCCCACTGAATTTGCGCAAAAACACTTGCCCAAATTGCTGATCATTGAAGATGATCCGGGGCTGCAGCGGCAATTGCGCTGGGCCTATGATGGCTATGAAGTGCTGGTGGCCAGTGACCGGGCAGAGGCAATCGCGCTGCTGCGTGCAGAAGCACCCGATGTGGTGACGCTTGATCTGGGCTTGCCGCCCGATCCGGACGGCGTGACGGAGGGGTTTGCCACGCTTGATGCCATCCTGTCGCTAAAGCCCGACACCAAAGTCGTTGTCGCGTCTGGCCACGGCGCGCGCGAAAGTGCGTTGCGGGCGATTGAACACGGCGCGTGGGATTTTTATCAAAAGCCGATCGACATCGACCAACTGGGGCTGATCGTGTCGCGCGCGTTCCATGTGCACGCGCTGGAAGCGGAGAACCGGCGGCTTGCTGACGGTATTGCGGGCACAGCGGCGCTGGGCGGCATGATCACCGCTGCCCCTGAAATGCTGAAGGTCACGCGCACGATAGAGCGGGTGGCCCCGGCGGACGTATCGGTGATGCTGCTGGGCGCAAGCGGCACCGGTAAGGAATTGCTGGCGCGCGGGCTGCATGAGGCAAGCGGGCGGCGCAAGGGCGCGTTCATTGCAATCAACTGCGCGGCGATCCCCGAGACGTTGCTGGAAAGCGAATTGTTCGGCCACGAAAAGGGCGCATTCACAGGTGCTGTCAAAACCACTGAGGGCAAGATCGAACAGGCGCAAGGCGGCACGCTGTTCCTTGACGAAGTGGGCGATATTCCCTTGCCGCTGCAGGTAAAGTTACTGCGCTTCCTGCAGGAACGGGTGATTGAGCGGATTGGCGGACGCAAGCCGATTGCCGTCGACACGCGGATTGTGTGCGCTACCCATCAGGATGTCGATGCGATGATCGCCGATGGGCGGTTTCGCGATGATCTTTATTACCGGTTGGCGGAAATCGTCGTGCGTATCCCTTCGCTCGCTGAACGGACCGGCGATGCCGGGCTGCTCGCGCGCCATTTCCTGAAGAAATACGCCAAGGCGATGAACAGTTCGGTGACCAGCCTGGCGCCCGATGCGCGCGCCGCCATCGATGCCTGGGGTTGGCCGGGCAATGTCCGCGAGCTGGAAAACCGCATGAAGCGGGCGGTGATCATGGCAGAGGGCAAGGCGATTACCGCCGCGGATCTCGATCTGGCCGGTGATGCCCCTGCTGAGCCGCTGAACTTGAAGGCGGTGCGCGAAACCGCTGATCGGGCCGCGATTCGCCACGCGCTGGCGCGGGCGGAGGGTAACATCTCGAACACCGCCAAGCTGCTCGGGGTCAGCCGCCCGACATTATATGATTTGCTCAAATCCTATGATTTGCATGTTTAATAGTCGCCAGGGTCTAGGCGCCAAGCCCCTCCCCTTCAGGGGAGGGGTTGGGGTGGGGGCTATCAACGTGCGCAGCGTATATGGACAGCCCCCACCCCCTACCCCTCCCCTGAAGGGGAGGGGCTTAAGTGCGGTGGCCGTTGCCGCAGTTGCATCGCTGCTCGGGTTCGTCACGTTTACTGCCCCAGCGCGCGCCGACAGTGCAACAGCGCGGCAGGAATTGGCGATCAGTCTGGGCCTGTTCAAACAGGGGCAGGCAACCTCCGCACGCAGCCATGCGCTAAAGGCCGTTACTGCTGATCCGGGCTGGGGGCTGGCGCATGCCGTGCTCGCGCGCACCTATCTGGCGCTGGGAGAGGGCGTGGCAGCGGAGGGCGAGCTTGGCCGTGCGCGTGATGCCGGTTTCGATATATCGCGCGCGCATCAGCTTTATGCCCATGCCTGGCTGCTGCAGGGCGATGCCAAACGCGCGCTGGCTGAAGTCGACAAGGCGCAACCCCGCTACCGCCTTTATGCGTTGCGGGTCGGGGCGCGGGCGCTGGCGGCGCAGGGCAAGCTGCCGGAAGCGCAGCGGCTGCTCGCCAAGATACTGGAATCCACCGACGGTGCCGATGGTTTGGCCTGGACCGATCTGGGCCGGGTACGCCAGCAATCGAGCGACATCGCCGGTGCCATCGCCGCTGCGGACCGTGCGCTGTCGATTGATCGGGGCAATGTCGATGCGCTGGTGCTGCGCGGCGAGTTGGTGCGCGGGCAATATGGGCTGATCGCCGCCCTGCCCTGGTTTGAAACCGCACTGAAGGTTGATCCCTGGCGGCACGATGCCCTGATTCAATATGCCGCGACGCTGGGCGATGCCGGGCGTTATTCGGCGATGTTGCGCGCAACACGGCGGGCATTGGCGGCACGACCGGGCAGCCCGCAAGCGCTGTATCTGCAGGCGGTGCTCGCCGCACGCGCGGAGAATGACGATCTGGCCCGCAGCCTGCTTCAGCGCACCAATGGCGCGCTGGTGGGGCAGCCGGGGCCGTTGCTGCTGGGCGGCATGCTTGATTACCGGGCGGGTGCCTATCAGCAGGCGATTGACCAGTGGCGGGGTTTGCTGAGCCTGCAGCCGATGAACCTGGTGGCACGGCGGTTGCTGGGCGCAGCACTTTTCAAATCGGGCGATCCGCGCGGCGCGCTGGCGGTGTTGCGCGCGATTGCGGTGCGCGGTGATGCCGACAGTTATGTGCTGGGGCTGGCAGGTCAGGCGTTTGAAGCCACCAATGAACGCGATTGGGCGGCCCGGTTGCTTGATCGCGCCGCCATTCCGTTGCGTGAGGTGGCGACACCCTTTGGCAGCGATATTCCGTTGGAAGCGGCAGCGGGTGCGCTTGATCAACGCCCTGACGATCCGGTTCTGGCGGTGAATTATGTGCGCGGGCTGATCGATACCGGGCGGCTTGGTGCGGCACTTGGCGAAGCGCAGCAGCTTGTTCGGCAGGCACCGGGGGCACCCCAGGCGCATCTGCTGGTGGGCGATACGCTGATGCAAATGCAGCGCTACCGCGATGCCGCCGCCGCTTATGGCCGTGCCGCCAATCTGCGCTTTGATGAAGGCACAATGCTGCGCACGGTCGATGCCTATGATCGCGCTGGGGATCAGCGGCGCGCGGCAATCGTGCTGGCGCTGTTCCAGGCACAAAACCCGACCAATGTCGCGGCGCTGCGGTTGGCGGCGCATTGGCAGATCGCAGCGGGTGAATGGGATGCAGCGATTGATGGGCTGGAGGGGCTTCGCGCCCGGCTCGGTAATCGCGATGCGACGCTGCTGGCGGAACTGGCCTATGCCTATGCCGGCAATGATGAACTGGATGCGGCGCGATTATATGGTGCTGCGGCTTACCGGCTTGCGCCGCTCAACCCGGCGGCCACCGATGCATTTGGCTGGGCGCTGTACCAGGCAGGCGAGAGCAAGGCTGCGCTGGAGCTGATGCGCAAAGCCGTATCGATTGCGCCCGGCCATAGCGGCCTGCGCTGGCACATTGCGCAAGTTGAAGCCGATCTTGGCCACAAAGACGCCGCTCGCGCCGATATTGCGCTGGTGCTCGCTGATCCGCGCTTCCCGGATCGCGCGACCGCAAAAGCGTTGCTGGCGAGCTTTTAACGGCGTTGGCCTTCGCCGGGGAAACACGCTGATGCTTAACGGGTTAGGGTAATGCACGCCGCAAGCGTGTCACCGCAGCGCCTCAACTTGTTCGGCAAGCTCCAGCCAGCGCATTTCAGCGGCCTCTTTCTCTGCTCGCTCGCGTTCAATCGCTTTGGTCAGCGCCTCGAACCGCGCAAAATCGCGCGTATACAGCGCAGGATCGGCGAGCAGTGTTTCGTTGCGCGCGATTGCCTTGTCCATTTCCTCGATCCGCTTGGGCAGCAGATCATAATCACGCTGGTCCTTATAGGTCAGCTTGGCGCGCGGCGCAGGCGGGGGTGCTGACGTCGCCGTGGGGCTCGCCTTGGCGGTTGCCGGGCGCTTTTCCTGCAATCGCTGCGTGCGCTGGCGTTCCCAATCTTCATAACCGCCCGCCACCACATCAACATGGCCGCTGCCGTCCAGCCCCAGCGTGACCGTTACCGTCCGGTCCAGAAAATCACGGTCATGGCTGACGATCAGCACCGTGCCCTGATAATCGCCAATCACTTCCTGCAGCAGATCAAGCGTTTCCAGATCAAGGTCGTTGGTCGGCTCGTCGAGCACCAGCAGGTTGGATGGCCGCGCAAATTCGCGCGCCAGCAACAGCCGGGATCGCTCCCCGCCTGATAGCGTCGCGATTCGCGCCTCGGTCATGTTCGGATCGAACAGGAATTCCTTCAGGTAACCCGCAATGTGCTTTTTGACGCCCTGCACTTCGATCCACTCGCCGCCATCGCACAGCACATCGCGCACTGTTTTTTCAGGCGACATCAGGCTGCGCTGCTGATCGATGATCACCCCGTCCAGCGTTTTGGCCAGGCGGATATGGCCGATATCGGGGGCAAGCTCTCCGGTCAGCAGCTTGAGAAGCGTCGTTTTGCCCGCACCATTTTTGCCGACAATGCCAATGCGGTCGCCGCGCGTTACCCGCAGCGTCAGATTGTCGATGATCGTGCGGTCGCCGAATTTCTTGGTCACGCCCTTGGCATCAATTACCGTCTTGGTGCGCACATCGTCATTGCCGATGGTCAGATTGGCGGCCCCCTGCGGCCCCAACATCGCCGCCCGCGTGGCGCGCATTTCCTTCAGCTTGGCCAGCCGCCCCTGGTTGCGCCGCCGCCGCCCGGTCACCCCGCGCAGCAGCCAGTGCTCCTCCAGCTTCAGCTTGGCGTCGAGCCGTTCGGCATTGCGCGCTTCTTCGGCATAAACCGTCTCGGTCCATGCTTCGAACCCGCCAAAACCCACTTCGGCACGGCGGATTGCGCCCCGATCAAGCCATAATGTCTGCCGGGTCAGCCGCGTCAAAAAGGTGCGATCATGGCTGATGACGATAAACGCCCCGCGAAACCGCGCGAGCCAGTTTTCGAGCCATTCGATCGCGGCGATGTCGAGATGATTGGTCGGTTCGTCAAGCAACAGTACATCCGGGTCCTGCGCCAGCGCGCGGACAATCGCGGCGCGGCGGCGCTCCCCGCCGGACGCGCTGGCAGCTTCGCGGCTCAGATCAATGCCCAATTGATCGGCAATTGCCTCTGCCTCATGCTTTTCGGGCGCGTCATCGCCCGCCATCACGAAATCTTCCAGCGTGGCAAAGCCGCTTACCTGCGGGTCTTGCTCCAGCAAAATCACCCGCGTGCCCGGCACAATCGTGCGGCGCCCCTCATCTGCATCAATGCGCCCGGCAATCAGCTTCAGCAGCGTCGTCTTGCCCGCGCCATTGCGCCCGATCAGCGCCAGCCGGTCGCGCGTGCCGACATGAATGTCCAGTTCGCGGAACAACCAGCCCGATCCCTGAACAAGCCCGAGATTTTCATATGCAAGAATTGGTGCAGCCATAACCGTCGCGGTTAGGGTGCTTGCCCCGCTGCGGCAAGTCGCGCCTTGCACGCAGTGTCGTTCCCCGCGACCGGGATGATCTGCGGCACACCGTCCAGCATGGCAATTTGGCCGCACCCGCCCATCAACGCCGGGGGCAAAACCGGTGGACCGCCGATAGGTATCATCGCTTGTGCGCGTGCCAGCGCGCCCGGCAGCACGGTTTCCAGCTTTGCAGAAAACCATTCCGGCTCCCGCAAGCCGGGGGGCGGGGCGGACTGGGCCATGGATCGGATGATGGTCGCGAGCGGCGGCTTGCCTGCATCGCGCAGTGCCGAATCGATGACGAGCGCAATCAGGAAACCACGATCATAGGAAAATTGCATCGCCGCATTATCCGTCCAGAATTGTTCATCAAGCTGGGCGGCAGTCAGTTTCAGCGCGCTCGAACGACTATGCTGCTTCAGCAGCGCATTGGCGTTGGCGGTCCATTCCGCCACCCCCCACAGACCTGATTCGACCAGCGCTTGGGCGGCAAACCAATCATTAAACCCTTCGGTGAACCAATAATCGCGCGCGCCATCTTCAAACGGGCCAAATTGCCCGCCAAACCAGCGATGACCATATTCATGTGCCAATAGCCGCGTGAATGCACTGATCGGGACGTTGCTGGTCGCGGCGAGGGCAAAGCCGCCGGTTCGGCCAGTGCCGCCATAGCTGCGTGCCTTGCCTGTCGGGTTGGTCAGCGGGGCCAATTGGATGAAATAGGGGCGTGCCGAATTGCCCATCAGCGCATTTTCGGTCGCGATGATCCGCGCCCCTCGGTCCGCTAAATCAGCATCGGCAAAGCCCCACGTTCCGCGAAACGCAAATCGAACGGTCTGGCCGCCAACATTGCGCTCAATCAGCCGCAGATCGGTGCCGCCGAATAAGGCACTGCTCGCCACCTGATTGGCGGTAAGGGCGGGGGGTGGCGTATCGAGGCCGCTTATTGCCTGCCAGCCACGCGGCACCTGACCCCAACGGAAGCGCGCCGCCCGATTCTCGCCGCCGGTGGGCACCATGAACACCCCTTCACCGTGGAGATAGAACCAGCCGGGTTCAATCACCGGGATCGCCTTTTCAAAATCGGGGCCGGGCGGCTTGGGGTCGGGGTCGGTGACGCGATAGCGAATCGTCAACCGCGCGGCTGGCCGGTGGCGGATGCGCAACAGCTCGGGTTTTTCGCTGCGCACAGGCGCTCCACCGCGGACGCGCACATCGGACACGTTGCGCCACAGCTGGTCGCGCCCGGCCCATTCATTGGGAAGGTCCAGCTCGGTGGTGCCATCGCGGTCGCCGCGCATATTGACGGTGATGATCACGGTGGGGGCGCTTGTCGCGCGCGGCGCAACGATGTCGACGCTATAATCGACCGGTTGAGCCCATGCAGGGGTGCAAGCAAGCAACAATGCGGTGGCTAATAAACATCGCATAGGGATTTGACATGACCCTTGGCTGACAGCACCGTTCATTGGCTATTCAATGGGCGGTGGCTATGCAAGCGGTGTTATGAGAATCCAGACCGTCCTTTTCATTGCTGCCAGTCTTGTCGCCTGCACCCCGGTTGAGGCGCAGCGGCGGGGCGAGCAGGTTGATGTGCTGGTGCAGATGCGCAGCGGCCGGCTGTTGCCGTTGCGCGACATTGAACGCCGGGTGCTGCCAACCATGGGCGGCGCGCAATATATTGGCTTTGATTTCGATTCCGGCACGGGCATTTACACCTTGAAGTTCCTGCGCAATGGCGATGTGATCTGGGTCGATGTCGATGGCCGTTCGGGGCAGATTATCGGCCGGACCGGCAATTGACCCGCGTTGCAAGCGGCACCGACCAAGGGGAAGAAATAATGCGCGTGTTGATCGTCGAGGATGAGCCCAGCCTGGGCCAGCAGTTGAAGAACACGCTGGAAGGCGCCGGTTACGCAATCGATCTGGCAACAGATGGTGAGGAAGGGCTCTTCCTGGGGCAGACCGAAAGCTATGATGCCGTCGTACTCGACCTTGGCTTGCCAGAGATTGACGGGCTGACGGTGCTTGATCGCTGGCGCAAGGATGGCAAGGTGATGCCGGTGCTGGTGCTCACCGCGCGCGACAGTTGGTCAGACAAGGTCGCCGGGCTTGATGCCGGGGCCGATGATTATGTCGCCAAGCCGTTCCAGTCCGAAGAACTGATCGCGCGGCTACGCGCGCTGATCCGCCGTGCGTCGGGTAATGCATCGTCGGAGCTGATCGCAGGCGACATCCGGCTCGATACGCGCTCGGGCAAGGTGACCAAGGCGGGTGACCCGGTAAAGATGACCGCGCAGGAATATAAGCTGCTCAGCTATCTGATCCACCACAAGGGCAAGGTCGTCAGCCGTACCGAGCTGATCGAGCATATCTATGATCAGGATTTTGACCGCGATTCGAACGCCATCGAAGTGTTCGTCACGCGCATCCGCAAGAAACTGGGCCAGGATGTGATCACCACGATCCGCGGCCTGGGCTATAGCCTTGAAGATCCCGATGCCTGATCGCCGCCCGGCCTGGTCGGTTCGGTCGGTGTTGTCGGTCAGCTAATATGGACCTGTCCGGCACGCCTGCCCAACCTGTTCCCGTGACCCAACAGTCCACCGGGTCGCTAAGCCGCCGGATGATCGTGACGGCGGCGGTTTGGATTACGCTGTTGTTGACGATCGGCGGCTTTGCGCTCGACCGAGTGCTGACCAATGCGGTGACGCGCAGTTTTGATGATCAGCTGGAATATGTGCTGACCGCGCTGATTGCCTCGGCAGAAATCGGGCCGGAAAAGGAAGTTCGGTTCAACCGGGAGCCGGCCGACCAGCGTTTTCTGGAATCCTATTCCGGGCTATACTGGCAGGTTAGCGGCAAAGGCTTTGAGGATTTCCCCTCGCGGTCCTTGTGGGATCGGCGGCTCGCCTATGGCAGCCAGCACCGCGATCTGGGCGTCCATATCTATGACAGCACGCAGTTTCGTGATGAGAAGCTGCGGATTATTGAGCGCGACGTGCGATTGCCGGGCTCGCCGGTCCGCTGGCGGTTTCAGGTGGCGGGCAGCCGGGTCGGGCTTGACGAACAGATCAAGGCGCTGCGCCAGACGTTGCTGGTCAGTTTCCTGATGCTCGCCATCGGGCTGATCGTGATGGCCGCGCTGCAAACCTTTTACGGGCTGTGGCCGCTGCGCAAGGTGCGGGAGGAGATCGCGCTGATGCGGGCGGGCCAATCGCGCCAGATTGATCGCGCCATGCCTGTTGAGGTCGCGCCAATGGTCGAAGAGCTGAACGGCCTGATCGCGCATAACGAACGCCAGGCCGAAGAAGCGCGGCGGCATGCCGGCAACCTTGCCCATGCACTGAAAACGCCGCTGACGGTGATCATGAACGCCGCCACCGCCAACGCCGATGATCTGGGGCCAACGGTGATCCGCGAAGCGACAACGATGCGGCGTCAGGTCGATCACCATCTCGCCCGCGCGCGCGCTGTGGGGCGTCGCGGTAATGCGCATAGCCGCGCCGATGTGTGGCCCAGCCTTGAATCAGTCGAGCGTGCGGTGGGGCGGCTGTACAGTCATGTCCGATTCGATCTCGACGGGCCAAAGGATCTGAAGGCGCATGTTGAGCGGCAGGATCTTGATGAAATGCTGGGCAATCTGATTGAAAATGCCGCTAAATATGGCGGAGGCAGTGTTTTCGTCACGGTGAAAGCCCAGGCGGGCTTTGTCGAATTTCTGGTCGAGGATGACGGTCGCGGCATCCCGGAAAGCGAACGCCAGCGGCTGTTTGATCGCGGCGCGCGGCTGGATACGGGCAAACCCGGTACGGGGCTTGGGCTGGCAATCGTGCGCGACGTCGCAGAAATCTATGATGGCACCGTCTCGCTGGAAGAAAGCGAGGATTTGGGTGGCTTGCTCGTTCGGCTTCGGCTGCCCGCCGCGACCTGACCGGCGTTGCGCGGGCCACGGCGTCCCGTTTTGATCGGGTGCCGGTGGCTGTGCTTGCGGTGCCGGGTGCGGATTGGCATTATTACCGTTACTTTTTGGCGAGCGATTATCTGGGGTGTGAGGGTTTGATACAGGACGAGATGGATACGCGTGGCATGTTGAGCCGCCGCCAGATGCTGGTTGGCGGGGCAGTCGCCGCAATGATCCCGACGGCGGCGCAGGCAGCACTTCCGGCGGGCTGGCGCGCGGTAAGCTTTCCCTTTTTGCGGGCCAATGCATTTGCCGAAATTGATCATGGTTTTATTCAGGTTGATGGCAAACGATCGTCATCCCTGCTGTACCGGACGATCTCGATTGATTTGGGACAAACGCCAAAGCTGAACTGGCGCTGGCGGGTTGATAGCGGGCCGCCCGCCACCGATCTTGCCGTTCGCGGTAATGATGATCGCGCGCTGGCTGTGATCGTCGGTTTTCCCTATGATCCCGCCCAGGCGAGCGCATCCGAACGCAGTCAGCACCGGGCGATGAAGTTTCTGCTCGGCCGCGATGCGCCGGGCCGCAGCCTGCATTATGTGTGGGGCAGCGGGCTGCAGCGCGGCGCGGTGATCCGCCCGCCCAAAACCGACGCGCACCGGTTTGTGGTGCTGCGGTCAGCAAGTGAGCCGACGGGCGTGTGGCACCCCGAAAGCGTTGATGTTGCCGCCGATTATCGCCGCATTTTCGGAGAGAAAGCCCCGCGCGCGGTGCAGCTTGCGATTTCCAGCGACGGTGATGACACCCGGTCAACCGTGCGCGCGGCAATCGGCGGCTTTACCTGGAGCTGACTGACTGGCCTTTGCGGCGCGGCAGCTCTCGGTCACGCGGCTACACCCCGTGCGCCTTGAAATGGGCCATCAGCCGCGCCCAGCCATCCTTGGCATCGGCTTCGTTGTAACTCGGGCGGTAATCGGCGTGGAAACCGTGTTGCGCGTCGGCATAAACCTTGATGTCGCTGCCGGTTTTGCCCGCCGCCTTCAGCGCGTCGACCATGGCGGTCACATCAGTCTGCGGAATGCCGCTGTCGAGCGCACCGTAAAGCCCCAATACGGGGGCTTTCAGCTCGGCAGCACGCGGGATCAGGGGTTTCAACTGGCCGTACCAGGCAACGCCTGCCTTGATATCGGGGTTCACCATTGCTGATCGCCACACGACCGCACCGCCCCAGCAAAAGCCGGTGATGCCGATCTTTGCGGGCTTGGCGAATTTCGCGGCGTTGATCCACGCCGTCGTTGCCTTCACATCGCCGTCAACCTGATCGGGGGTTGCCTGCGCAACAATGGGGCGGATGGCCGCAAAATCTTTCAACGCGGGCAGGTTCACGCCAGCGCGGTAAAAGAAATCGGGCGCGACCGCGACATAACCGAGTGTTGCCAGCCGCTTACAGACATCCTTGATGTAATCATGGATGCCGAAAATCTCGTTACACACGATGATCGTCGCATGTTTGCCCGCGCCTTTGGGCCGCGCGACATAGGCAGGAAGGGGAGTCGCCGCGCCATTGGGGATCAGCACTTCCTCGATGACGAGCCCATCGGCAGGCGTGGTCACCGGCCGCGCATTTGCGGCGACCGCCGCCACTGCATAGCCGGCGAAGAACATGCTGACAGCGGTCCGCCGGGTCAGGTGAAAATCCTGGGGTTCCGATCCTTCGGGGCGGGTGAGCGTGATCATCGGCGAAACTCCTGCGCTGGTTGTGCAACAAGATAGGCTGGTCGAAGCCGCCATGACAATGCCTCTAAGGGTCGCGGCGGGTGCCGTTGCGGTGACTTGTTTTGTAAACCCGGCGCAGCTATTCTGTGGCCACGATGAACAAGCGTCCATCCTTGACCCTCACTACCACCACCCGGGCTGTCCCGGGGGGCTTGGGGTTGCGCGTCACCGGTTGACGTTCGCGCCTTCAGGCTCTTCCCCGGTGAACGGGGATGTGCTGGCGCTCCGTCCTCGTTCCGCCCTTTCCCCAGCGCCGCACTCCCTCAGCGCCGCACTCCCTCAGCGCCGCCCTTTTCCCAAACCGGTACTTTGTGCATAAGCGCGGCCCATGCGACAGGAACGATCATGAACGATTTTTATTCGATTACGCTGCCCGATGGTTCAGTTCGCCAGGTAGCGCCCGGCAGCAGCCCGGCGGATATCGCCGCGGCGATTGGCCCTGGCCTGGCGAAGGCCGCCCTCGCTGCGCGCGTGAATGGCGAACTGCGTGATATCGGGCGGCCGTTTGAGGGCGATGCCCAGCTCGCGCTGGTCACCAACCGGGATGAGGCGGATGCGCTGGAAATGGCGCGGCATGATTTTGCGCATGTGCTGGCAGAGGCGGTGCAACAGAAGTTTCCCGGTACGCAGATCACGTTCGGCCCATCGACCGACGATGGGTTCTATTATGATTTCGCGCCGTCCGCTGACCATGGCCCCTTCACCGAGGAGGACCTGCCGGTCATCGAAGAGGCGATGCGCGCCATCATCCGCGCCAACAAGCCGCTGCGCCGCGAAGTGTGGGACCGCGCGACGCTGATCAGCCGGTGGAAGCAACAGGGTGAAAGCTTCAAGGCCGAATGGGCTGCCGAACTGCCAGGTGATGAGCCGTTGACGGTCTATTGGTCGGGCGATGACTGGCTCGATATGTGCCGGGGCCCGCATCTGGCATCGACGGGCAAGCTTGATCCCGAAGCGTTCAAGCTGACGCGGGTTTCCGGTGCCTATTGGCGCGGCGACCAGAATAATCCCCAGCTTTCGCGGATTTACGGCACGGGCTGGCTCAACAAAAAACAGCTGGCCGAGCATATGACGCGGCTGGAGGAAGCCGCCAAGCGCGATCACCGCAAAATCGGCGCGGAGATGGACCTGTTCCATCTGCAGGCAGAAGCACATGGCAGCGTGTTCTGGCACCCCAATGGCTTTGTCATCTACCGCGCGCTTGAGGCGTATATGCGCCGCCGCCTTGATGCCGCTGGCTATCAGGAAGTGAAGACGCCGCAGATCATGGACGCGCGCCAATGGGAGCAATCGGGCCATTGGGGCAAATACCGCGAGAATATGTTCGTGATTCCCGATGAAGTTCCAAATGTCGATGATGACGGCCCCGTCATTTCAGACAAGGCGCAATGGATGGCATTGAAGCCGATGAACTGCCCGGCGCATGTGCTGATTTTCCGCCAGGGCATCAAAAGCTACCGGGATCTGCCGCTGCGGCTCGCCGAAATGGGGTGCTGCCACCGCAATGAACCGCACGGCGCGCTGCACGGGCTGATGCGGGTGCGCCAGTTCACGCAGGATGACGCGCATATTTTCTGCCGCGAGGATCAGATTGTCGAAGAAGTCAGCCGTTTCTGCGACTTGCTCGATGCGGTGTATAAGGATCTGGGCTTTGGGGATTATGCCATCAAGCTCGCGCTGCGCCCCGAAAAGCGGTTCGGCACTGACGCGATGTGGGACTGGTCTGAACAGAGCATGCGCGATGCCGTGGCCGCCACGGGACGCAACACGGCGGAATGGGGTTGGGAAGAACTGCCCGGCGAAGGGGCGTTCTATGCGCCAAAGCTGGAATTTCACCTGACCGACGCGATCGGGCGGACATGGCAGGTGGGTACGATCCAGACCGATACGGTGCTGCCCGACCGGCTCGACGCCAGCTATGTCGGTGCTGACGGCGAGCGTCACCGCCCGGTGATGCTCCACCGCGCGATTCTGGGCAGTTACGAACGGTTTATCGGCATTTTGATCGAACATTATGCCGGCCGCTTCCCCCTATGGCTGGCGCCTGTGCAGGCGGTGGTCGCGACGATTGTGTCCGACGCAGATGATTATGCGCTGGCGGTTGCTGCAAAGCTGAAAGCCGCCGGGATCCGCGTGGAAACCGATCTGCGCAACGAGAAGATCAACTATAAGGTGCGCGAACACTCACTGGCAAAGGTGCCCAACCTGCTCGTCGTCGGCAAGCGCGAGGCAGAGGAAAGCACCGTCGCGCTGCGCCAACTCGGCAGCGACCGGCAACAGGTGATGGCGCTCGATGATCTGGTCGCGCAATTGGTGCGCGATGCCACCCCGCCGGATTTGGTGGCGGGGTGAGGGTGGGGCGGTGCCGCGTCGCCCCAAACCCGTCACCCCGGATCTAGTCCGGGGTGACGACCGAGTTGGAGGGCTATCCTCAAGCGCCGGTCGCGATCAGATTACACCACCCCCGCACCTTTCGCTTTAAACAAGAAACCGCTATATAACAGAATTCCAAACCACAGGAGCTTTACCCATACGTCCTCCCATGACCCGGCGCCCCCTCGCGCCCCCGCCGATCAACGGTCCGCGCTTTAATGAATTCATCGTCTCGCCCAAGGTGCGCGTGATCGATCAGGACGGCGAAAATCTGGGGGTGATGTACACCCGCGAAGCGATGGAGCAAGCGCAGGCCGTCGGCCTCGACCTTGTCGAAGTGTCGCCCAACGCCGATCCACCCGTCGCCAAGTTCCTTGATGTCGGCAAGTTCAAATATGAGGCCCAGAAAAAGGCCAACCTCGCCCGCAAGAGCCAGAAAACGCAGGAGATCAAAGAGATCAAAATGCGGCCCAACATCGACGATCATGATTATGATACGAAGATGAAAAAGGTGCTGGAATTCATCGATGAGGGCGACAAGGTGAAGATCACGCTGCGCTTTCGCGGTCGTGAGTTGAGCCACGGCCAGCTTGGCATGGCGCTGCTGCAACGGGTGCAGGCCGATGTCGTCGAAACCGCGAAGGTTGAGGCTTATCCGCGCATGGAAGGCCGACAGATGCTGATGGTGCTCGCGCCCAAGTGACGCTGCACGGGGGCTTGGCGGTTAATCGCCGCCCCCACCCCCGTCGCCCCCACCACCGCCGTCTCCGCCCGAATCGCCGCCATGGCTGCCACTGTCATGATGGTGGCCAGCATGGTGCCCGCCATCGCCGCCGTCGCTTGCCATGATGGTGTCGCTATTGCTGCCATCTGCGCCTTTACCTTTTGCGCTCTTGTTGCTCCGCGCGGCCATTGAGGTGCCAAGCGCGATGAACACGGCGGCGAGCGCTATCCAAACCGCAATGCCGCCCTTCTTCTCGGTCTTGATATCGGTGGCGGCGGTTAGCATCAGCATTGCCGGCATGACGCACAGCGTCAGGGCTTTCCACGGCATCGCGTTGCGGGTCTGTCGGCGAGCGTGATCAATCCGGTGCTGGCTCATGTGGCGGGTGGCTCCCAGAGTTCGATGGCGTTGCCTTCAGGATCATGGATACGTGCAAACTTGCCGACGGAGGGATCATTCCATTCAGGCCGGGTTTCAACCGCGATCCCCGCCGCCATCAGCGCGGGCAACATGCCGTCAAGATCAGCGACGCGCAAGTTGAGCATATACTGCTTGTCCGCCGCAAAATAATCAGTGTCCGCCTTGAACGGCGCGAACACGACTGGCCCGGCTTGCGTCTTCCAAATCCATTCATCGATATCGCCGGTGTCCTGCGCCGCGCAGCCAGCGCCAATGCCCAGATGATCGCGGTACCAAGCGTTGAGTAAATCCGGGTCTCTCGCGCGGAAGAAGAGTCCGCCAATACCAAGCACACTCATCTTCCTACTCCCCATTAAGTACCCAATGCTAAGCCGTTCTTCCCTGCGCGGCAATCCCGCGGCCAAAGCGTGCTTCCATCCGCAGCGTATACGCCACCAGCCGGGGAAATCGTCGCAGCAACGCCGCGAGTGGTGTTTCCAGATCGGCAAAATGGATGGAGGCAAGCATGCCATAGGTCGCGGCGTCGATGCTCCGTGTCACATCGCCCAGCATGAAGGGCTTGTCGCCCAGAATCTGGTCAAGCGCGCGCAGATTGTCCTCGGCCTTTTGCTGGCGCTCCGCTGCTGTATAGCGCCCGAACCCCTGCAGGCGGATGCGTCGGCGTACGCCCCGGCGAAAGATCATCCCCACCCAAAGACGAAGCGGCATCGGCCAAGGCCCCAGAAAATTGTCCCGAACCCGCGGCCAAACCGAATCGTCGTCCCATCGGCTGTCGATCAGCATGAAGAACATGTGTTCGTCGATCATCCGTTGCACGGCGCGGCTAAGGCCGCGTTCGGCATCGCTTAAGCCGGCATCGACATCGATCCCATGCCGCGCACTCAGGGTGGCGATAATGACCTCACTGTCGTCGATCCAGCATCCATCATCGAATCTGACGAAAGGAACGCGGCGACGTGGTGCGCGTGACGCCAGATTGCTCGCGACACGATCAAACTCCAGCCCCGCCATCTGCAGCCAGACATCAACCTTTAGGCACAGGTTGCTGGGCTGCATGCCGCCCCATGCGGCCTTGAAAATGTGCAGTTTCATTGTCATCGGCCGCTTCCTTGGTCTTGATTAGGCCGCCTGCGCCCACCCTTGTTCGTTCCCGGCCGCTGCCATCAATCGACGCTCGATCGATTTGAGCCGCTGGGTGCTGCTGATCTTGTCGCCGAGCAGGTCGGTCAGGTAAAATGTGTCGACCGCGCGCTCGCCATAGGTCGCGACATGGGCTGAATGAATCGTCACCTTTGACTGGAACAGTGCCAGTGCCAGCCGGTTGAGCAGCGCGGGGCCATCGCGTGCGTTGACCTCAATCACGGTAAAGCGGTTCGATGCCTGGTTGTCGATCAGCACCACCGGCGCGATAACAAACGCATCGGCTCGCGGGCGTGAAAGCGGCTTGGCACGCAACCGTTCCGCCAGCTTGCCGCGATTGGCGAGCGAATCCTCAATCGCGGTCTTCAGCCGGTTGAGTTGTTCGGGCTGGTCGAACGGGCGACCATAGGGATCCTGCACCAGGAAGTTATCCAGCGCCATGCCGTCGCGCGTGGTGTGAATGCGCGCATCGATGATGTTGCCGCCCGCGACATGGATCGCCCCTGCCGTGCGGTAAAACAGCCCGGGATGATCAGCGGCGTACAGCGTCACCAGTGTTGCCCCGCGCCCCGGATAGACCTGTGCGTCAATTGTCAATTGGGCCTGGCCGGCGGCTGCAATCAACCGCGCATTGCGTTCCAGCACATCATCAGGCTCGGCCACCCAATAGGGTTCGGGCAGCCTTGCGACCAGCGCTGTAAACCGCTCTGGCGCCCAGCCCAGCGCGGTCGACAGCGCTTCTTGCTTGGCCAAAATCCGCTCGCCGCGCCCGCGCTGCTTGTGCCCCAGCCGCAGCACTTCTTCTGCTGCTTCGTACAGATCCGTCAGCAATTGCCGCTTCCAGCTGTTCCACACGCCGGGGCCAACTGCGCGGATATCGACCACGGTCAGCGCGAGCAGCAGTCGCAGCCGTTCGGGGCTTTGCACAATCTCGGCAAAATCCAGGATCGTCTTGAAATCCGACAAGTCACGCTTGAACGCGGTGGCCGACATCAGCAGGTGGCATCGCACCAGCCAGGCCACCGTCTCGGTCTCTGCCGCGCTCATGCCCAGCCGGGGGCATAACCGCTGCGCCACTTCTGCGCCCAGCACCGAATGGTCGCCGCCGCGTCCCTTGGCAATGTCGTGCAGCAGCACCGCAACATACAGCACCCGCCGCGATACGATCCGTTTCAAAATGCCCGCAGCGAGCGGATGATCTACCGCCAGATCGCCCCGCTCGATCCGGCTAAGCAGCCCAATCGCGCGGATCGAATGCTCGTCGACGGTATAATGGTGATACATGTCGAACTGCATCTGCGCGACGACGCGGCCAAAATCGGGGACAAAACGGCCAAAAACCCCAGCCTCGTTCATCCAGCGAAGCGGTGCTTCGGGGTCGCGCGGGCTGGTCAGCACATCAAGGAACAGCGCGTTGGCGCGCGGATCGGTGCGGATATCGTCCGCCAGTTTGGCATCGCGTGCCGCAACCCGCATCGCCAGCGGGTGCACTTCAAGCCCGTTTTTGTCGGCAAGCGCGAACATCTCAATCAACCGCACTGGATCGCGCGCAAACCAATCATCCGATGGCAGCGCCAGCCGACCGCGATCAAGCAAGAAACCATTCAGGTTGCGCGGCCAACGCCGCAGCATCGGCAGCCCAAAACGCCTGCCGCGCGACGCAAATTTATCATCCAGATGCGCCAGGAAAACCCCGGTCAGATCGCCAACGGTTTTTGCCTGCAGAAAATAATGCCGCATGAATCGTTCGACCCGCGATCCGCCCGCGCGGTCGGCATAGCGCATCCGCTCGGCAATTTCGCGCTGCACATCAAAGGTCAGCCGGTCTTCGGCACGGCCAGCGATGCTGTGCAAATGGCACCGCACGGCCCACAGGAAATTCTCGGCGCGGTGAAACTGGCGATACTCGATCCGCGTCAGCAACCCGGCCTCTACCAACTCGGCGACACTGCGGACGTTGTAAGCATATTTACCCATCCAGAACAGCGTATGCAGATCGCGCAAGCCGCCCTTGCCCTCTTTGATATTGGGTTCGACGACATAGCGGCTATCGCCCATTTTGCGATGGCGTTCGGTGCGTTCGGCGAGTTTGTCGGCGATGAACTGGCGCGCGGTGCCGGCCTGTACTTCGGCTTTGAAGCGGGCGGCGGCTTCGTCATATAAATCAGTGTCACCCCATACATAGCGTGCTTCGAGCAGCGCGGTGCGGATCGTCATATCGGCCTTGGCCTGGCGCACCATTTCATCCAGCGAGCGTGACGAATGGCCGATCTTCAGCCCAAGATCCCATAGCGCATAGAGCATCGATTCGATGACCTGTTCAGACCAGGCGGTCTGCTTCCAGGGCGTCAGAAAACCGATATCGACATCGGAAAACGGGGCCATTTCGCCGCGACCATATCCGCCGACGGCAATCAGCGTGAGCCGCTCGCTCGTGGTCGCATTGGGTTTGGGATAGAGCCGCTCGGTGATGAAATCATATAGCAGGCGGATGATCTGATCGATCAGAAACGCCTGCGCCGCCGCTGCTTCCAGCCCGCGAGAGGGGTGTTCGATCAGCCGTCGGGCAATCTCCGCCCGGCCTTCGGCAAGCGCGGCGGCCAGCACCTGGGTCGCTGTGCGGCGCATGCTGGCGCAATCGGCCTGGTCTAGTGCGGCAAGCGCATCGGCAATCGTGCGGCGATCAATGATTGCGCGGCGCTGGGGCAGGGCTTCGAAACGGCTGGCCATGATGGCAGGATAGGGCGGGGCAGGGGATTCGTCACCACATGATCGCGCGCATTGCCGCCAAATGGTGTAAAAACGCCCCCTTGTCGCGCGGCCCGCGTCGCTTTAGCGCTTTGGGCCATGATATTCCTGCGCCGCGCCGCCTTCATCCTTGCCCTTTTCGCAACGGGCCTGACGCTTGCAGCACCCATTGATGCGCGGCGCGCCAAGCCCGTTGGCAAAGGCCTTGTCCGCGTTCGCCTCGTCACGTCGCAAGGGCCGATTGTCCTCGCGTTGGAGGCACGGCGGGCACCGGCGACAACGGCCAATTTTCTTGCCTATGTCGATGATCACCGGTTTGACGGCACCAGTTTCTACCGCGCGGCTCGGCGAAAGGCTGATCCGCGCTTTGGCTTCATCCAGGGTGGCATCCAAACTGACGCCCGCCGCATATTGCCACCCTTCCCGCTGGAGCCGACGAGCAAAACCGGCGTGCTGCATCTTGATGGCGCAATCTCGATGGCCCGGCGCGCAGACCCTGATTCAGCGGGCGGCAATTTCATCATCACCCTGGGGCCAATCCCCAGCCTTGATGCAACCGCTACTTCGCCCGGCTATGCCGCCTTTGGCTATGTCATTTCGGGGCGCGCGACCATGGAGCGCATCCTGGCTGCGCCCACCGGGGGCGGCACGGATTCAATGCGCGGGCAGATGATTATTCACCCCATCCGCCTGATCCGGGCCGAACGGCTCGACGGGGTGCCCAAACCAACGGGGCAGGTAAAACCCTGGCTGATCAAAGTACCGCGCTAGGGCGTTGGCTGGCTGGCCGCTGGGCACCGCGCCGCCGCACGCGGCGCACCCCGCCAACCATTCCTGACAGGATCAGCCCGTCAAGACTCGCATAGCCCAGTCCCAGATGATCGGGCCGAACGGCCAGCGCATCGGCCAGGCCAATGCTGCCTGATCGCAGCGCAGCGCGCCCGATCCGCGCCCATAGCCGCGCGGTCTCCCAGCGGATCAACCGGATGTCCGCCTCATCGGGGCGCAGTTGTTCCAGAAACGCGGCTTGCAGGGTCATGATCGTATCGCCCAGCGCCGTTAGTGTTGCGCGATCGGGCACGGGCTTATGCCCCATCACATGCTGCACCAGCAGGGCCGCGCGCGCTTCGGCCGCATCGCCGAATTGCGGGCGGTGCCGGTCGGCCAACACTTGCGTGGCGCTGGCTTCCATCGTCATCGTAAAGCGTTGCGATGCGCCGCCGCCATGGCTGCGATAATCGAGCAGCTCGGTATCGATTTGGGCAATCCGTCCCTTGGCGGCCAGCCGGTGATAGAGATCAAAATCTTCCGCATAAAGCCGGTCTGGCCGCGTGAACGGGGTCAGCGATTGTGCAACATTGCTGCGCAGCATTACGGATGACCAGACGATCGGATTGCAGATGCATAACATCCATTCCACCAGCGCCGGGCTAGTCACGGGCGGCAGCGCGGAGGCGCGGATTGCGCCGTTGCGAAGCTGGCGGGTGGCCGTGGCCACGAGCACGGTTGCTGGATGTGCATCCAGATACGCCACCTGCGCCGCCAGGCGATCGGGGTGGCAAAGGTCATCCTGGTCAAGGGCCGCAATATATCGCCCGCGCGCCAGGGCAACGGCCTGGTTGCGGGCGTGGACGGGGCCCTGGTTTATGCTGGATTCAATCACCCGGAAGCGCGGATCGCTGATGCTGCGCAGCATTTGCGGCGTCGAATCTGTTGAACAATCGTCGACGATCACCACTTCGAAATCGGTGAAACGCTGCGCGATCAACGTCGCAATGGTCTCGCCGATTACCGCCGCCCCGTTATAGGCCGCCATGATGACGCTGACGGCAGGCACGCTGACAACCGGCAATGTCACGCCACCGCTCGCGCCTGTTCGCCCAGCAGTTGATCAACAATCATGAGCCCGACATCATTTTGCCATTGCCACAGGCCATTGGCCTGCCCCTTGAAGCTCGCCTCGCCCCCCAGCGGCCCCCACGGCACAAATCCGGCGGCGAGGCCGATGCCGTACACGCCGGGAATTGGCGCGCCGCCAGCATCGGTAACCCGGCAATAGCGATCAACCATCGGGTCGCCCTGATCGGCGGCAAGCGTGATCGCACTGCCATCGGCGCGCAACAGCGGCAGGGCGTGGGGGCGATAACCAAGCGCCGCAATTACCAGATCGGCGCTTTGCACAATTGCGCGCGCGGCGGCATCGTCGTCCTGGCCAAGCCGGTGCAGCGCCACGCGCGGCTCTGGCGTGCGGCCATCCACCGCCAGCATCCGCAGCACCAGATCGCGCGCCTCCAGCCGGAACCCGGCGAGCCGATAGACAAAACCACTGACCGGGCAGATGTCGTCAGCGTCAAAATCGGTAAACCCCTCGGCCAGCGCTGCCGCCGCTGAATGATAAAAGGGGCGCAGTGGCCGGCGGTGCAGCAGGGTGATCGCGCCCGCACCAAATGGCAGGGCGGGTTGCGCCTTTAGCAACAGCGCAATCGTCGCCAGCGCGCTGGTCGATCCGCCAATTACCGCAATACGCGGTGCGCGCTTTTCCCGCAGGCGATCAGCCAGCATCGCCATGCCGCCCTGGGCCGCAATCACATCAGACTGGATCAGCCGGTCGCCTGCCAGTTCCACCAGGGGTGCGCCTGCAACATGCTGCGCAGCAAGCCGCGCTTCGGGCTGGTGGCCACCGGTTGCAATGATGATCGCTCTGCTGCGTTGCTGGATCGTCGCGCCATCGGCATGGCGACGCGCACGCACCGTCCAGATATTGTCAGCGCCCAGCGTGGCATTAACCGCATCATGCCCGGTCAGAACGGTGCCGCCATTGGTGGTGACAATCTGCCCCAGCCGCTCGCCGGCAGCGCGCAGCAGCGGCCCGACCTGGGGCAATGGCACGCCGACAATATCGGGGTGCGCGCGGATCGCCTGCCCTGCGGCACCGGTTGCCAGCGCGGCAAGCTCGCCGTGCACATTATCCTTAACCGCCGTCAGAAAGGTCGTCGCCGTGCTATCCGATGTGATCGCATAGCCACCCAGCCGCCCGATCCCCAACGCCGAATCGCGTTCGATCACGACCAGCCCCGACGCGGCGAGCGTGGGCAGCAGGTTGCGCTTGGTCGCCGCCGTCAGCAGCGCGGTTCCGGCCGGCCCACCGCCAATCACAACAGCCGAAGCAATGGGGGCGGGCGCCGCGCGCGCAGCATAGGCCCGGCTCGCCTGGCGCGCGCACACATCGGCAAATATGCCGGCAATGTCGATCGCATCGCCTGGCCGCATCGCATCGGTGATCGGCAACGACACAATCCGCGCCCCAATCATGTCCGCGACAGGCGTCGGCTCGATGACGGCGCTGGCCTTGAACAGCGGTTGCTGCGCAAGATGGGGGCTGAAATAGCACCCGGCACCCACGCCCTGATCGGTCAGCGCGGCAATCACGGCATCGCGCCGCCCGGCGAGCACCGACGGCAGCAGCACCGGCATGAATTGCAATGCACGCCGTTGCCCGGTCACATGCTGCATCGTAAAATCGCGCAGGCTTGACCGGTAATGCGCTTCAATGGCGGCCCGGTTTGCGCACACCGCTTCGATCTCGCTTAGTTTTTCGCGCGCCATCAGCGCCATGATTTCGGGCAATTTCGCGTTGATGCCGGGCAGGGTGGCGCTGCGGCTGCCGTCAAAACCAAAATTGGTCATTGATCGCAGCCGCGCGATAAGCGCCTGATTGCCGCTGTGGATCAGCCCACCTTCGCCCACGGCAAAGGTTTTGGTGGCGTGCATCGAATGGACAATGGCGAAATCGGCGCGAGCGCCAAAACCCATGCCGGCTTGATCGGTGGTGCCAAGGGAGGCTGCTGCGTCGACCACGATTCCCACGCCGTGGCGCTCCCGCAGCCTGGCATAGCGATCAAGGTCGATGGCGTTGCCGAATGTGGCATAGGGGATAATCACGGCGATGCGGTCGCCATATCGCGCCAGCAGTGCCTCCTCTGCATCGGCACTCGCCCCCCAATGGTGCGGGTCGATATCGCAGATCAGCGGTGTCAGCCCCGCCCAGATCGCGGCTTGCGCGGTTGCCGCAAAGGTCAGGCTGGGCATCAGCGCCAGCGCACCCGGCGCGTGGCGCGCACCCGCTGCATCGCGAATCGCGATCATCAGCCCCAATGTCGCGTTTGCCACTGCCAGGCTGTCGCCGTTTCCGCCAAATAGCTGATCGGTCACGTCACGCTCAAACGCGCGGACCTCGGGGCCGTTGTTGCTGAAGACGCCCGATTCCTCGATCCGGCGCAGACCATCGCCAAGCGTGCTCAGCTTTGGCGGGCGCGGGGCGATCAGGGGAAAATGTTTCTTCATTGTTGCGCGCTCGTCCGGGTCAAGAGCGATCACGCTACACGCGGGCTTGCTAAAAACCCGTTACGGTGGTGCGAAGGGGAAGATGAGGAGAGCAACATGGCCGAGTTCGAAACGATCACGCTGGGGATTGACGGTGGCATCGCCACAATCACGCTGAACCGGCCCGATCGGCTGAATGCGTTCACCGGGCAGATGATGGCCGATCTGATCGCCGCGTTTGACATCACCGACACCGACGATGCCGTCCGCGCCGTCATCATCACCGGCGCGGGGCGGGGGTTTTGTGCGGGCGCTGATCTGGCGGCGGGGGATGCAACGTTTGATTATGCGCGGCTGGGCGACGATGGCCCGGTTGCGGCCGACGGATCAGTTGATTTCAGCCATGCATCGGTGCGCGACACTGGCGGTCGACTAACGCTACGGATGTTCGATTCGCTGAAACCGGTGATCGGGGCGATTAACGGCCCCGCTGTGGGCATCGGCGCGACGATGTTGCTGCCCATGGATTTCCGGATGGCCAGCGATACCGCGCGCTTCGGCTTTGTGTTTGCGCGGCGCGGGATTGTGCCCGAAGCGGCATCAAGCTGGTTCCTGCCCCGGCTGGTGGGCATCGGCCAGGCGCTGGACTGGTGCTATTCGGGCCGGGTGTTTGATGCAGCAGAGGCGCTGAAAGGCGGCCTGGTGCGATCGGTGCACGCCCCCGATGCTCTGCTGCCCGCCGCCCGCGCGCTGGCGCTGGAACTGACCGCGCACAGCGCCCCGGTATCGGTGGCGATGACGCGGCGGATGATGTGGACAATGCTGGGTGCCGCCCACCCGATGGACGCGCACCGCATTGACAGTCGCGGCGTGTGGGTACGCGGGTCGAGCGATGACGCGAAGGAGGGCGTGATGTCATTCCTCGAAAAGCGCGACGCGGTGTTTGGCGACCGCGTTTCTGATCAGTGGCCGCTGGCCGATGGGTGGTTCGACGCACCGGGCTATCGGTAACGGCGGCGCGCGGCCGTGTTTCTCACTGGGCACCGACCCTCATTACCCAGGCGGATAACCTGCTGAACCGGCTTGTGGTCACACAAACTCATTTTATCACACAAATTCATCCGTCACCCCGGATCAAGTCCCCCGTTATGCTTTTCAGCCAAGGACGACTTTGATGTGCTCCCGCGAAGGCGAGTGCTGGGTCGGATCGTCCCCCGGACGATCCTTGCACCTATGGGGTTAGGTGCAACCCTGCACTCCCAGTCTGGGCCCCCGCCTTCGCGGGGGAACAAGAAACTTGGCGTTCCATAGGAAGTGCCGCGCCGCCGTGGCTGAAGGGGATAGCTACCGATCAAGTCCGGGGTGAAGGGGGTTTCCGGATCCGGACGATCACAATCAGCTATAATCGTTCAGGGTGCCCGCTTGCGCCAGGAACGACCGCTTCGCGCCGCTGCGCGACCAATTTCACGTCTCGGACGATCCACCGCCTCGCATCACATAACCGCGCGTCTCATAGGGCGGCGATAGCCCCTCCACCCACGCCCCGTGCGCATGGGTTAGCGCCACCAGCTCCATCGGCGTATCGCCGGGCCAGCCCCGCACGCGGATTTCGTGGCGGTGCAGATCGCGGTTGGGTTCCATCATCACCCAGCCGAGCGGGCGTTCTGGCGTGGCGTTCGCACCCGCTGCCGCCATCGCTGCGCTGATGCGGTCGCGGCCTTGCTTTGGCAGATATTGCCACACCACCGAATGCACCAGCACGCGCGCCACGCCCGCCGGTTGCGGCTCGGCGAGGCGCGCCTCAACCCAATCAGCGGCATCGCCTGCGTCAAGCTGCACGCCGTAACGCCGCACCATTGCAATGGCGGTGTCGATCCGGGCCTGCCGCTCCACCGCGTCCACCCACACATAAGCCGCGAGCCGTTCAGCGGCGGCATCATCATTCAGGTCCACCGGCGCGATATCCACCCCGCGCACCCCGACAATGTCGACGGGCGCGGTGGGCGGCACTGGTCCGCGCCATTCGGGCTTGATCAGCAACTCTGCCGGCACAGGCCCGGCGCGCACACCGCCCAGGTCATAGCCGTATCGATCAATCAGCAGGTTCAGCCCGGCGCTCGATCCAATTTCCAACAACGCCATTTTCGGCCCAAACCGCGCCGCAAGATGGAGCAACCCCGTCATCAACCCGGCCGATCGCCCCGCCTCATTGGTCTGCGGCGGTCCGGCCAGCCAGGGCAAAAGCGCGGCATCATGCGCCGTCAGCGTGCGCGCGATGATGCCATCAACCGCATCGTCGCCCGTCACCGCGCCCAGGAACACCCGTGACAGCGCCGGATCAACCCCGGCCCGGTGCAGCGCGTGAAACCCGCCCATCAACCGCAGCACCATTGCATCGGCCACCGGCTCGCCCGGCCAGTCGAGCACCGCCCGCCCGGTCGCGGTTTCGCGGGTAATGGCCCGGCCAATCGATCGACACAGTCGCGTGGTGACCGGCGCGTCCATTGCGTTGCAATAGCCCGCCTGCACCTCAAAAGAGTCCCGGTTGGTTGCTTCATCGGCCATGTTTCTTCCCTCCGCTACGGTATCAAGCCTTGTTGCGCCGCACCCACGCGCCCTCTACAGCGCCATCGAAATGTCCCAAAACCCGATCATTATCGCTGTCCCCAAGGGGCGCATCCTTGCCGAGGCGTTGCCGCTGCTCGCGCGTGTCGGCATTGAGCCTGAGGCGGCGTTTGCCGATGAGTCCAGCCGGGCGTTGCGCTTTACGACGAATCAGCCCGGGATTGAGTTGATCCGCGTCCGCGCGTTCGATGTCGCCACCTTTGTCGCGCACGGCGCGGCGCAACTGGGGATTGTCGGGTCGGATGTGCTGGCCGAATTTGCCTATTCGGAACTTTATGCCCCGGTTGATCTGGGCATCGGCCATTGCCGCCTGTCGGTTGCAGAGCCTGCCGAAATGGCCGCAACGGATGATCCGCGCGGGTGGAGCCATATTCGCATCGCCACCAAATATCCGCATGTCACCAAGGCGCATTTCGCCGCGCGCGGCGTGCAGGCCGAATGCGTGAAGCTGAACGGCGCGATGGAGCTGGCACCGCTGCTGGGGCTTGCCCCGCGCATCGTCGATCTGGTGTCGTCGGGCCGCACCTTGCAGGAAAACGGGCTGGTTGAGGTGGAGGTGATTGCGCAGGTTACCAGCCGCCTCGTCGTCAACCGCGCCGCCTTCAAAACCCGCACCGAAATTGTGCCGCTGGTCGATGCATTCAGAAGGGCGGTTGCCTGACATGATCAGATTGTCCACCGACGCGCCCGGTTTCGCCAGTGCATTCACCGCACTCGTCAATGCGCGCCGCGAAGCCGATAGCGATGTCGCGCGCGACGTAACCGCAATCATCGCCCGCGTGCGGGATGAAGGCGATGCCGCGCTCGCTGCGCTGACGCTGGAGTTTGACGGGCATGATCTGGACCGGTCAGGCTGGCAGATTGACCTTGCCGATTGCCGCGCGGCTTATGAGGCGCTGGCGCCAGCGTTGCGCGCCGCGCTTGATCTCGCCGCGGACCGGATCACCACCTATCACCGCAAGCAGCGCCCCGAAGGCAGCGACACCACCGACGGCGCCGGGGTAAGGCTCGGCGCGCGCTGGTCGGCGGTGGAGGGGGCGGGCGTCTATGTGCCCGGCGGCCGCGCTGCTTATCCCAGCTCGGTATTGATGAACGCCATCCCGGCCAAGGTCGCCGGTGTCGACCGGCTCGTCATGGTCACGCCGACGCCAAAGGGTGAGATTAACCCGCTGGTGCTGGCGGCGGCCCATCTGGCGGGCGTGGATGAGCTATGGCGCGTCGGCGGCGCGCAGGCCGTGGCTGCACTGGCTTACGGCACCGATCACATCGCCCCGGTCGACGTCATCACCGGCCCCGGCAATGCCTGGGTGGCGGAGGCAAAGCGCCAGTTATACGGCGTGGTCGGCATCGATATGGTTGCCGGCCCCAGCGAAATCGTGGTGATCGCAGACGGCCAGAACGACCCCGAATGGATCGCCGCCGATCTGCTCAGCCAGTCGGAACATGATCCCACCAGCCAGTCGATCCTGTTCACCGATGATGCGGGTTTTGCCGACCGGGTGGCATTGGCAGTCGACGCGCAGATCGAAACGCTCGCCACCGCCAAGGTTGCCCGCGCGGCCTGGGACGCGAACGGCGCGATCATCGTGGTGCGCGACTTTGCCCAGGCAATGCCGCTGGTCGATCGGCTGGCGGCGGAACATCTCGAACTCGCGGTGGCTGATCCGCAGGCGTTATTCGATCAGGTGCGCCATGCAGGCTCTGTATTTCTGGGACGACACACGCCGGAAGCCGTGGGCGATTATGTCGCGGGGCCAAACCACGTCCTGCCCACGGGGCGCCGCGCGCGCTTTTCCAGCGGATTGTCTGTGCTGGATTTCATGAAGCGCACCAGTTTCCTCCAGCTCGATCCCGCATCGCTGGCCGCGATTGGCCCGGCGGCAGTGGCGCTGGCAGGCGCGGAAGGGCTGCCCGCACATGCGCGGTCGGTGGCGCTTCGGCTCGAATAATATTTCCCAATATCCGTTCGTCCCGAGCGAAGTCGAGGGACGTGCCGCAAGCGCTGCGCTTGGTGTCTCGACTTCGCTCGACACGAACGGATTGGGAAATGATCATAACCCGCCCTATGGAAGTTAAATGACCCAACCCAACTCTCGATCCAACCCCCGCACCGCCGCCCGCAGCAAGGCCCGCGCCGCTTCCCGGCTCGCTGCCGTTCAGGCGCTGTACCAGCATGATATGGAGCAAACGCCGATCGCGCAGCTGCTGCATGAGTTCCATAATCACCGGCTGGGTGCCGAGATTGAGGACGCGCAATATGCCGAGGCCGACGTCGATTTCTTTGACGATGTCGTCAAGGGCGTGCTGGCGCGCGAGGGCGAGATTGACGCCGCCATCGCCGCAAAGCTCGCCAGCGGCTGGAATCTCGACCGGCTCGACAAGCCGATGAAGGCGATCCTGCGCTGCGGCACCTATGAACTGCTCGCCCGCGCTGATGTGCCGACGGGCGCAGTGATCACCGAATATGTCGATGTTGCGCATGCCTTTTACGACAAGCGCGAGGCGGGTTTTGTGAATGGCTTGCTCGATGCGATCAGCAAGGTCGTGCGGCCTGCATGAGCGACGTCGTCAACCTGCGGTTGGCGCGAAAGGCAAAAGCGCGCGTAACGGCTGAGGCTACCGCGAGCGCCAACCGCGCTGCCTTCGGCCGGACAAAGGCAGAAAAATCCACCGCAGCCACCGAAACCGCCCGCACTGATCGCGTGCTGGACGGTGCCAGGCGAGAGGAGTGACCGGGCGGGTGTCCGGCTAGCTGGTCACCGAAACCGGCCTCCAATCTCCCGTCACCCCGGGCTCGACCCGGGGTCCAGCTACCTTTTCCCCGACATCGACAACAGCGGGACCCCGGATCAAGTCCGGGGTGACGGTTTTAGTGAATGGCAGCTTGCGCCCCAGTTGTGGCCGTTGACATTGTGCTCCCGCGAAGGCGGGAGCCCAGACTGGGTCCCCGCCTTCGCGGGGACACAACCGAAGTTGAGGTGACCGCTGTCCACCACCAGCAGACACAGCGCTAAACCCGCGCTACCACTATCCCATGACCGAAGCCGATTTCCTCGCCGCGTTGCGCGCGCTGCCGCTGCATCCGGGCGCGCAGGGGCTGGCCGATGATGCCGCGCGGTTGGGCAATTACGTGCTCACCACCGATACGCTGGTGGAGGGCGTTCATTTCCTGCCCAGCGATCCGCCGGGCGATGTCGCGTGGAAATTGCTGGTGGTGAACCTGTCCGATCTGGCGGCAAAGGGCGCGACGCCAGTGGGGGTGATGCTCAATTATCCGCTTGGACAAGACGCCTGGGACCGCGCTTTTCTGGACGGGCTTGATGCGGCGATGCGGGCGTTTGGATGCCAATTGCTGGGCGGCGATACCGTGTCGCTGCCAGCGGGCGCACCGCGCGTGCTGACGCTGACGGCGATCGGCAGCGCGACCAATCCGCCCAACCGCAGCGGTGCGCTGGCGGGCGATGGCCTGTTCGTTACCGGCACGATTGGTGATGGGGGTGCGGGTCTGGCCATTGCGCAAGGTGAGGATGGCCCTGACGCTTTGCGTGTCGCCTATCGCCGCCCGGTGCCGCGTCTGGCGGAGGGGCGCATCCTTGCCGCGCATGTTCATGCGATGATGGATGTATCCGATGGGTTGTTGATCGATGCCGCGCGGATGGCCAGCGCCAGCGGGCTTGCGGTGACGATTGATCTGGCGGCGATCCCGCTGTCCGATGCCTATCGCCAGCATGTGGGCGATGATCGTCCCGCCCGGCTGGGCGCGGCGACCGCGGGGGATGATTACCAGTTGTTGTTCGCGGCAACCTCGGCGCTGGCAGTGCCCGCGCGGCGAATTGGCAGTTTTCTGGAAGGGGCAGGGCTGACGCTGGTAGACGGCGACGAACAAGTGCCGCTGCCCACGCGGCTGGGGTTTGAGCACGGCGGATAGCGCATGCACGAAGCGCCCCGGACGCCACCCCATCAGTTCCAAACGGAGCTGCCCCGCCTAGCGATGCGTGCACTTTTGCTTCTCCGGTGAAGGCCCGGACCTGTTCGGTCGTTATCTTCTTAAGCCAAGGAAGCGTGCCAGTTCCAACGGACTGCCGGGTTCCCTGTTTCCGCAAACCGTTCCCCCGCGAAGGCGGGGGCCCAGACTGGGCTCCCGCCTTCGCGGGAGCACAACTAAGCTGTCCTTGGGTGAAAGGGATAAGCCTGGACGTGTTCCGGGGCGCACCAGGCCGCAAACGCAACACGCATCCCCTGCCCTACCCGGCCGGTACCGGATTGCGTCGGGCACGGCCAAGATGGCTTGCCCCCTTCTCCACGGCGCTTGCGCTCCCGCCCGCCGCCTTTATAGGGTCGTCCCCATAAGACAGGCGCTAGGGGGCGAGCCAGGTCGGCAACCCTTGAAGCGACCGT
Organism: Proteobacteria bacterium ST_bin14; assembly: GCA_002083655.1. Lineage (GTDB taxonomy): Bacteria > Pseudomonadota > Alphaproteobacteria > Sphingomonadales > Sphingomonadaceae > Sphingomonas. The sequence continues at coordinate 279,133 of MSXR01000001.1, forward strand.
ATCAGGGAAGGAAGTTGCCGATGACGATTGTCTATGCCGCTATGATCTGTGGCCTGCTGGCTGTGCTGTACGGGGTGATTACCAGTCGCCAGGTGCTTGCAGCACCCGCTGGTAATGAAAAAATGCGCGATATCGCCGCCGCCATCCAGGAAGGCGCGCAGGCCTATCTGGGTCGCCAGTACCGCACCATCGGCATTGTCGGCGTCATCATGCTCGCACTCGTCTGGGTGCTGATCGATGGCATGAGCTCGCCCGTATCGGCAGCCAGCTTTGCAATTGGCGCGGTCCTTTCGGGCGTCGCGGGCTATATCGGCATGAACATTTCGGTGCGCGCCAATGTGCGCACGGCAGAGGCTGCCCGCACCTCGCTGCAGGGCGGGCTCACGATGGCGTTCCGTGCAGGTGCCATCACTGGCATGCTGGTGGCGGGACTCGGGCTGCTCTCCATCTCGGGCGTGTTCTGGTTCCTCGCCGGACCAGACGGCGCGGATGCGGGCGCGCAGATCGTCGTCAAGGCGCTCACCGGGCTGGCGTTCGGCTCGTCACTCATCTCCATCTTCGCGCGTCTGGGCGGCGGCATCTTCACCAAGGCGGCAGACGTTGGCGCCGATCTGGTCGGCAAGGTCGAGGCCGGCATCCCAGAGGATGACCCCCGCAACCCCGCCACTATCGCCGATAACGTTGGCGATAACGTCGGCGATTGCGCTGGCATGGCCGCTGATTTGTTCGAAACCTATGTTGTCACCTTTGGCGTCACGATGATCTCGGTCGCGCTCGCGCTGAAGAACGCCGATCAACTCCTGCAAGTCATGACCTTGCCGCTGATCGTTGGCGGCGTGTGCATCATCACGTCGATTATCGGCACTTATGCGGTGCGTTTGGGCAGCAGCAACAACATCATGGGCGCGCTGTACAAGGGCTTTTGGCTCAGCGTTGGCCTGTCCGTCCCCGCCATTTACTTCGCCACGCAATATACGCTGGGCGATATGAACGCGGTGATCGGCGGCAACAGCTTCCTTGATGGCGGGGCTGCCACTGCAGAGGCGCTGGCGGGCGCTGCGGCCACCACCACCACTGGCATGGCGCTGTTCTGGTGCATGATGATCGGCCTGGCCGTCACCGGCCTGTTGGTGTGGATTACCGAATATTACACGGGCACCAATTTCCGCCCCGTGCGCAGCATCGCCAAGGCATCGGAGACGGGCCACGGCACCAATGTGATCCAGGGGCTGGCGGTCAGCCTTGAATCGCCCGCGTTGCCAACGCTCGTCATCGTTGTCGCGGTGATTGCGGCCTATCAGCTGGCGGGCGTGATCGGCATCGCCTTTGCCGCCACGTCGATGCTGGCGCAGGCCGGGATGGTCGTGGCGCTGGATGCTTATGGTCCGGTCACCGATAACGCGGGCGGCATCGCCGAAATGGCGGGCCTGCCCGATGATGTACGCCACCGCACCGATGCGCTGGACGCGGTGGGCAACACCACCAAGGCCGTGACAAAGGGCTATGCGATTGGCTCGGCCGCCCTCGCCGCACTCGTGCTGTTCAACGCCTATACGAGCGATCTGGCCCGCGATTTCCCCACGCTTGCGGTGAATTTCCAGCTCAGCAACCCCTATGTCATCGTCGGCCTGCTGCTCGGCGCGCTGTTGCCCTATCTGTTCGGGGCAATGGGGATGACGGCGGTTGGCCGTGCGGCGGGTTCGGTTGTGGAGGATGTTCGCGCCCAGTTCCGCGATAATCCCGGCATCATGGCGGGCACCAGCCGCCCCGATTATGCCCGCACGGTCGATCTCGTCACCAAGGCGGCGATTGCGGAGATGATTGTGCCCAGCCTGCTCCCCGTGCTGAGCCCGATTGCGGTATATTTCATCATCACCGGTGTGGCGGGCCAGGCAGAGGGCTTTGCGGCGCTTGGCGCGATGCTGCTGGGCGTGATCGTGTCGGGACTGTTCGTCGCGATTTCGATGACGAGCGGCGGCGGCGCGTGGGACAATGCCAAGAAATATATCGAAGACGGCCATCACGGCGGCAAGGGCAGCGAAGCCCACAAAGCCGCAGTGACGGGCGATACCGTGGGCGATCCGTATAAGGATACGGCAGGCCCGGCGGTGAACCCGATGATCAAGATCACGAATATCGTCGCTCTGTTGCTGCTCGCGGCTTTGGCCGCAGGCTAAGCGCAGCTTAGCCGCCGATCAGCCAAAGCCCGGCCGGCGTTAGTGCGAGCTCGTTCTCGCACTAACGACCGACGAGTGACAGGAGAGCAATGCCCCGCATTGCTCTCCTGTCACTGGCTTTGCCGGGTCGCGACTTCTTTTTCTTCCAAACCCCCGTCCGGCACCCGCCGGGCGGGTTTTTTTGTTTACCGGTCCCCGTCTTGTCCCCCGTAAGGAAAAGCCTTACCATTCACCCATGATCGTGTCGCGCATCACCAGCAAAGCCCAGACGACCATTCCGCGTGCCGTTCGGGTAGCACTTGGACTCCAGCAGGGTGACGAAGTTCGCTACGACATCGATGGCGACCGCGTCATCCTCACCCGCGCCGAAGTGCCGGACCCGTTGCCAGACCCCTTCTTTGCCAATTTTTCTACCTTTACCGAATGGGCGGATGAGGCCGATTGCAAGGCCTATGACGGATTTTAGCCCCGGCGCGCTGGTCCGGGTGCCGTTTCCCTATGTCGATCAGGCAAAGCGCGCTTATCGCCCGGCGGTGGTCGTGGCGCAGGTGACCGGCGGGCCGACCGGGCCGCTGCTCTGGGTATTGATGGTCACGAGTGCCGAAAATCGCCGCTGGCCGGGCGATGTCGCGCTGATTGACGATCACGCAGCGATCGGCCTGCCCGCCCCCTCGCTCATTCGTACCGCCAAGATCGCGACGGTGGCCGCGGGCGATGCCGAATGGCGCGGCGATATCGGCCCGGTTCATTGGGCGGCGGTGTGTGCGCGACTTCGGAGTCACGCAGACAGATGGGTGCCTGAATGAGCTTGGCCGTCGCCCTTGATCGGGCAAGGACCGAGGAAGACGTCAAGGACGCCTATATCAAGGCGCTTGGTCTCAAATCCTATTTCAAGGGTCTCGTCGATATCCAGACTGAAGAAGTCTGGTTTGAGGCCAAGGATTCGCCCACCCCATCGATCATCATGTTCGGGCAATTGCTCGTCTATGTCCGTGCGGCGAAGAAGCGCGGCGAGCCGATCCCCGCCTTCCTCGCCGTCATCGACCGCGAAAAAGCGGCAATCATGCCGACCGAAAAGGCGCTGCCGCTGCTTGATGACAAGGCGGTGGTCTGGCCCAAATCCGGATCACAGGCAGGCAAGGAACTTGCCAGCCAGATCGCGCCCTATGTTCAGGCGCACATCGTCGAATACACCATCGCCCACGACGAAGCCGCATTCCTGAAGGCGGTGAAGGATGCAATCCGCGAACGCCGGATCATTCGCACACCGATTACACCCGATAATCTGAGGCAGGTGTTTGACCGCTGGGTAGACATGGTTGGCAGCGAGCTGGGCGTGAAGAATCACGCCGATTATGCCGTACTGTTTTTTGCCGACATCATGCATGACGGCACGCGAGAGGCGATGAAACAACCGGCTGGTGCACGCCTGTTGTTCAGCGATGACAAGCCGGTGTTTCTGCTCGGTTCCGAGCAATATGAACTGGCAAGCGACCGGGGCTATCGCAATTTCTGGGCAATCTATCACCGCCCGCCCGAACAGCAGCACCGCCACTATCTGCTCGAACGGCGCGACAGCTTGCTCCCGGTCGACGAGCAGAAGTTCAAGGGTGCTTATTACACCCCTCTGCACATCGTCGATAAAGCCTATGACCAGCTCCGCGCCACGCTGGGGGAGAATTGGCAGGACCGCTATCTGGTGTGGGATATGTGCGCAGGCGTCGGCAATCTGGAGGCCAAGCACAGCAATTTGCGCAACGTGTTCATGTCGACGCTCGATCAGGCCGATGTGACGATCATGAAGTCCAACCCGGCGTTCGCGGGGGCCGAGATTTTCCAATACGACTATCTCAACGACGACGTCACCGATTTCGGTGAGATCCACTATTCGCTGTCGAATAAGGTGCCGCTGGCACTGCGGCAGGCGATCAATGACGCACGCGAAGGCGCTAAGGGTGCGAAGCCGATCTTGGTACTGATTAACCCGCCATATGGCGAGGCAGCGAATTCACAGGGAAATGCTGGTAAGACTGGGATCGCGAAAACACGTATCAGCGCCGGAATGGGCCATCTCGGCTATGCTGCGCGTGAGCTTTTTGTCCAATTCCTGCACCGGATCGAGTCAGAGCTACCGAATGCAACCGTGGCGATGTTCAGTACCCTGAAGTATATAAACGCTCCGAACTTTGGAAAATTTCGTGCACGATGGACAGCACAGTATTTAGACGGATTTATAGTTCACAGCAAAGCATTCGATGCGTTGAGCGGTAACTTTCCGATCGGTTTTCTGCTATGGAATTTACAAAACAACGTACCTGCGGTTGCAATCAATACCATAGCTCTTGATAAGGCGGGGCAGGCCGTTAGCGAGAAAGTAATTTTTAACATTCCAAACAGTCGCTTGTTGAGTGGCTGGATGTCACGTCTAAATACCAGTAGCGAAAAAATTCCGCTGAAAAATGCAATCACACCTCAACTCAACCACGCAAAGGTCAGCAGCTGGCATCAAGGTGCAATTGGCTACCTCTTCGCGAATAGTAACGACGTACAGAATACGGGTACGAAAACTGCGATATTTTCATCAGTCTATAGCGCGGGAAATGGCTACTACGTAACCGAGCAAAATCTTTGGCAGGCTGCCATAGTGTTTACCGTTCGCATGATTATCCCACACACATGGCAAAACCACAACGACCAGTTCCTGCAACCTTCGCGACCACTTACGGACGCATTCAAATCGGACTGCCTTGTCTGGATGCTGTTCGCCGGCAAGAACCTCACCGCCGGGGCGGACGGGCTTCGCTGGGACGACCGGGATTGGTCCGTCACCAACCACTTCATCCCCTTTACCGAGGCCGAAGTGGGCGCGAAGGGGCGGTTCGAGAGCGACTTCATGGCTCGCTACATGGCGGGCATGACCTTCTCACCCGAAGCGCAGGCGGTGCTCGATGAAGGACGCAAGCTGTGGACGCGCTTCCACGCAACCCAATTCCCGCGCAAGATCCGGGACGAATACAAGCTCGGTCGCCCCGATGCTGGTTGGTATCAGATCCGCCGCGCGCTCGAAGCCTATGGTGACACCGAATTGACCGACTTCGATCCGTTCAAAGCGGCCTATACCGCGCTTTCGGCAAAGCTGCGGCCGATGGTTTATGAACTTGGGTTTCTACCCGAGTAGCCGGGGAGCGAATGACCGCAATTTCGAGGAGGACTCTGTCGACGCTCGAAACCCTCTCGCTGCCGCTAGAGCTGCTTGCGATCAAACCAACTCACCCCTCCCCTTTAGGGGAGGGGCCGGGGGTGGGGGCTATCAGTCTCACCGAGACCAACGCGCCTTGGGAGAGCCCCCACCCCAACCCCTCCCCTAAAGGGGAGGGGCTTGAGAGTGCTACCAAGTGATCACAAACGGCTCTCAAGGCCGCCTGATCCCACACCCTTTCGCCCCCTTCGCCCCCACGCTTCCCTTTTGCCCCTCCATCCGCTATGCGCCGCGCTTCACGAAATCCCCATCCGTTCCCAGAGGTTTGTTTGGCAAAAGAAGAACTGCTCGAAATGCGTGGACAGGTGGTGGAGCTTCTCCCCAATGCCATGTTCCGCGTGAAGCTTGAAAATGATCACGAAATCCTTGGCCACACCGCCGGCAAGATGCGCAAAAACCGCATCCGCGTGCTGGTGGGGGATGAGGTGCTGGTTGAGCTGACCCCCTATGACCTTACCAAAGGGCGGATCACGTACCGCTTCAAATAAAGCGTGCCGTGGGTGGTTCTGCTGAAAACGGCTTGCCGACTTCGCTCAAAAGCGAACGGGGTCGGTGGCGGTTGATGCTTTCCCATCCGTTCGTTTCGAGCGCCGCCCGGAAACGCTGAGATGCCATTGAACAGCTCGCCCACGCCCCAACTCGTGCTGGCCTCCAGCTCACCGCGCCGCCTGTCATTGCTCGCGCAGATTGGCATTGTGCCGGCGCGCATCGCCGCGCCCGATATTGATGAAGCGACCCATGCCGCAGAGCTGCCGCGAGATTATGTGCTGCGCATCGCTGTGCAAAAGGCGCTGGCGGTGCCGCGTGCGCCGGGGGAGGTTGTGCTGGCGGGCGACACCACCGTTGCGGTTGGCCGCCGCATCCTGGCCAAGCCCGATGATGCCGCCGATCTGCGGCGCATGCTCATGCTGCTGTCGGGGCGGCGGCACCATGTGTTTTCCGCCATCTGCGTGATCGGCGATGATGCCAAACCCCGCACCCGCGTTTCCGACACGATCGTCACCTTCAAGCGGCTGAGCGCGGCAGAGATCGCCGCCTATATCGCCAGTGGCGAGGGGATGGGCAAAGCGGGCGGCTATGCGATTCAGGGCCGTGCAGAGGGCTTTGTGCGGTTCTTGTCGGGCAGTTATTCGGGTGTGGTTGGCCTGCCGCTGTTTGAGGCGCGCGCGCTGCTGGAAAGCGCCGGGGTGCGCCTTGGCTGAATGGCTGTATGAAGCTGGTATTGGCGAGGCGCGGGCAGCCCTTGTCGATGGCGGCACGATCGTGAAGGCGCGGATTGCGCTCGACGGCGGGCTGGTGGTGGGCAGCGTGGCCGAAGCGCGGCTGGTGGAGGCGCTGGCGGGCGCGCAGGGCCGCGTTACGCTGCTTGATGGCAGTGGCGATGCTTTGCTGGCCGCCGTGCCCCGGGGGCTGAGCGTGGGTCGCACCTTGCTGGTCACGATGGTGCGAGAGGCTATTCCAGAACCGGGCCGTGCCAAGCTGGCCAAGGCGGTGGTCGCCGCCGAAGGGGCAGGGCCTGCGCCGGGCCCCGATCTGCTCGAACGGATCAGCGAAAGCGGGCACCCGGTGCGCCACTGCCGCGCGCATGAAGCCGATGTGCTGGAAGCGGCCGGCTGGTCTGAAGTGCTGGAGGAAGCGGTGACGGGCGAGATTGCCTTTCCCGGCGGGGTGCTGCGGATGAGCCCCACGCCGGCCATGACCTTGTTCGACGTTGACGGATCAGGCGCGCTGGAGGCGCTGGCCGTGGCGGCAGCAACGGCGGTGGGGCAGGCCATTATCCGCCACGGGATTGGCGGGTCGATCGGCGTTGATTTCCCCAGCGTCCAGGGCAAGGCCGCGCGCCAGGCGGTGGCAGCGGCAATTGATGCAGCACTGCCCCCGGCACTGGCAGGGCCGTTTGAACGTACCGCGCTGAACGGCTTTGGCTTCCTCCAACTGGTGCGCCCGCGCCCGCGCGCGTCGCTGCCCGAATTGCTCCGGGCCGATCCGGTGGGGGCAGCGGCGCGGGCCGCGCTGCGCCAGATCGAACGCTCGCCCCCCGGCGCATCACGCCGCCATGTCCTGCCGCCGGCCATCAAAGCGCGACTCATCGCCCGCCCCGATTGGCGCGACGCCATCGTCCGCCGCACCGGTGGCGACATTTTGTGGGAGGATTGAACATGCCCAAGTCCGGAACCTGCCCAATCTGCGGTAAGCAGACAGCACCTGCACATAAGCCATTTTGCAGCCGCGGCTGCGTTGGTCGCGATTTGTTGCAGTGGCTGGGTGAGGGCTATCGCCTGCCCGCTGGCCCTGCGAGCGACGAGGAAGCGTCCAGGGATCGGCCAGGCGCCGCCGATGGACTGGAAGCCGGACTAGAAGCCAGACTAGAAGCCAGACTAGACAGGGCCGATAACGATGACTAAGAGCCGCGTTCCCCGGTAACAACCGGGCCAGATGCCCGGGTAGCTCAGTTGGTAGAGCATGCGACTGAAAATCGCAGTGTCGGCGGTTCGATCCCGTCCCCGGGCACCATTTTCCCCCATCATCGGACCGTTAGAACCGTCGGCCTGACCCGCTAACGCGCTCACAGCCCGACTTAGGGTTTTGATTGTCGCCTCGCCCAGCAGAGGTGAACGTCGACCTCATAATTCGTCACATCGGCCTTGCTCCCGTGACGCGCGCCAAGATGCGCAATTTCGCGAAATCACTCTATTACGGGATCATACTGAACCTTTGAGATAATCCACCAATGCCCTGACCTTGCGCGAAACATAGGCGTTGGACGGGAAGAGAATCCACGCCGCGGTATCGAAATCGGCGGCGGTTGCTTCCCAATCCGGCAGCAGATCGACCAGCGCTCCGCTGCGGAAATCGGTTGCAACCATCCAGTCCGCCAGAAGCGCAGGCCCCATGTCGTCAAGCGCCGCGCGACGAATGGCCGCCGGGCTGGAGATCGCGAGCCGACCCTGCACCCCGACCTGCAGATTGTCTCCACCGCGCCTGAACGACCACATCGAACGGTAGCCGGGCAGCGTCAGCAATAGGCATTGCCGACCGGCGAGATCGCCCGGCTCGGCAAGGCCGCCTGCACGATCGAGGTAAGCGGGGCTCGCCACCACGCGATAATGCGTGTCCATCAGCCGCGTCGCGATCAGATCCCCGCTCGGCCGGACGGCGAGCCGCAACGCCAGATCGATCCGCTCTGCCGCAATATCGACCACCGAATCGGTCAGCACGGCTTCGATCGCGATGTCCGGAAAGTCGGCCATGAAACGTTGCAATCGCGGCGTAAGCCAATGGACACCGAAGGCGGTTGATGCGGTGATGCGGATCAGGCCGCTGGGCTGGGTGAGGGCATCGCTCGCTGCCTCGCGGGCCGCATCGAGCTCAGCCACCAAGGTCAGCGAGCGATGCAGATAGATTGATCCGGCCTCGGTCAAGTTCAGCCGCCGCGTCGTGCGATCAAACAGGCGGAAACCCAGTTCGTGCTCGAGCCCTGCGATGGTGCGCGAGACAATCGACGGATCGACCATGCGCTTGCGGGCAACGGCCGCGAAGGACCCTTCGGACGCCACATCGGCGAAGCATTTGAGCGCGCCGAGAGAAATTTCATCCTGATTCATTAATGCGAAATTTGCATGAAAGTATGACCGACTGCAATATTTCCGATGCAGATTGCGTAATCCATATCGCCTCCATCAACAAGGAGACGATGATGACCACTATCCTCAGAATTGATGCCTCGGCCCGTCCGGGTCCTGCTCATGCGGCCGGGGAACAGGCCTCGTTCAGCCGCACGCTGGCCGATGCCGTGCAACAGGGCCTGATCGGACATGATGGAGCCCAGATCGTCACTCTGCGCGATCTTGCCACCGATCCGCCACCGGCGATCGCCGATGCGACCATCAAGGGCTTCTACACCCCGGCCGAGGCAATGGACGATCGGCTGCGGGCAGCAACGGCGCTGTCCGACAGCTTGATCGCCGAGCTGGAAGCAGCCGACATACTGCTCATTTCCACACCCATGTACAACTTCGCGGTCCCGGCGGCGCTGAAAGCCTGGATCGACCAGATCATGCGGATCAACCGGACCTTTGCCTATAACAACGGCGCGTTCAGCGGTCTGCTCAAGGGCAAGCGCGCCTATGTCGCCTATTCATACGGCGCAGGCGGCTATGGCGACGGCGGGCCGTTGCATAGTTTCGATTTCATGCGGCCCTATCTGACGATGATCCTCAATTTCATCGGCATCGAAGATGTCACCAGCTTCGCGGTCGAGGCCACCACGGCCGATATGGCCACGGTTGATGCGGCGATGGTCGCAGCAATCAAGGGGATCGACCGCCACTTTGTCGGCGCGGGAGAAGTCTGATGGTGAACCCCCATATCAATTTGTCGGGTCAGACGGCCGTCATCACCGGTGCCAGCCGCGGGATCGGCGAAGCCACCGCCAGGCGCCTCGCACACGCTGGGGCGAACGTGGTGCTGCTGGCGCGCTCGGCGACCGAGATCGCCAGGATCGCCGACGAGATCGGACCGCAGGCCTTGCCGGTCGTGTGCGACGTGGCAAACTGGTCATCGGTGCAGGCGGCCATGGCACGCGCCGTCGAGCACTTCGGTGCCATTGACATCCTCTTCAACAATGCCGGCGTGATCGATCCGATCGCCCGGATTGCGGATGTCGATCCCGAGGGTTGGAGCCGCGTGGTCGACATCAACCTGAAGGGCGTGTTCCACTGCACCCGTGCCGTGCTCCCGGTGATGAAACAAACCGGCGGCGGGACGATCATCAACATCTCGTCGGGCGCCGCCACCAGCCCGTTGGAGGGTTGGTCGCATTACTCGTCGACCAAGGCGGCCGCGCTGATGTTCACGCGCTGCGTGCACAAGGAAGAGGCTGGCAACGGCATCAGATGCGTCGGTCTGTCGCCAGGGACGGTCGCGACGCAGCTGCAGCGCGAGATCGCGGCGGCCGGGATCAATCCGGTATCGAGGCTGGCATGGTCAGCCCACATCCCGGCTGAATGGGCGGCCGAGGCGGTCCTGTGGCTGACAAGCGAGCCTGCACGCGAACATGATGGTGGTGACTTCTCGATCAAGATTGGGGCCGGGCGGGCCGCTGTCGGGCTGCCATTGACTTAGGCAACGGGGAGGACCGGATTGGGGTCGATAGCCGGCTGACCGGTTCAAGATGGGGGGAACGACCCAAGAAGCGACATCAATGTCCTCATCACCGCCTCCTAAACCCGGCGCTCGTTCAGTTTCCGATTGTGTCGATCTCCCATTCGCAGACTCGCGCACCATATACGCGAAGAGCATGCGACCGACGGCTTTGCGCCGCCGATCAATGGACTGCGGGACGGGAGATTGTTGTTGGAAAAGATCGGCTTTGGCGGCGGGTGCCATTGGTGCACTGAGGGCGTTTTTCAGGCGTTGAGAGGCGTCTTGCAGGTCGATCAAGGCTTCATTCAATCGGAGCCCCCGTCGGACGCCTGGGCGGAAGGCGTCGTGGTGAGCTTTGATCCGACGATCATCAGCTTGGGGACACTGGCTGAGGTACACCTAAGGACCCATTCGGCTAACACATCCTACTCACCTAATGGGAGGTATCGGAGCGCGATCTACACCTTTGCAGCGAACCAGCAGCATGAATCTGAGCGGATAGTCGCGCAGTTCGCAAAAGATTCGGGCGAGACCGCCCGAACACTGGTGCTTCCATTCGTCGGCTTCAAACCTTCTGAGGCACGTTACCAGAATTACTACCGGACCGACCCGGACAGGCCGTTCTGTCGCCGCTACATTGATCCCAAGCTGGAGTATATCCGGCGCCACTTCGCCCAGATCGCGCTTCCTGATGGGGAGGATGTCGAGCGATAAGCGGCAATGCAATGCGGACCATTTGGATTGCGCAGCAGCGCGAACAGCAACCAAGATGCTGCGAATGACTGATCAGACCCACAGGTAGCCGTTCCGACCGCCCGACTCCGTTTCCAGCTCCAGACCTTCATTCATCGACGCTGCGCACCCGCATCAGGCGGCAGGCTCCGTGCCGATCTCGTAGCGCCGGGGTTGTCCCCTTGCGCTGCTGCAAATTGTTTCGCATCGTCAACCCGCAAAGTGACGAGGGGATATCCGTCGATGCCACTCCGATAAACGACAGCGCGGCGAATGACCGGAACTAGGGCGTATTGCTGATCGTCGGCTATGATCGGCGTTATGGGTTTACCGCGACCGACGGTGGTTCTGCGAGAGTGCCGGTCGGACAGTTCTAACGGGTCCGATTATCGCCCATGATCGTCGGTCAGTTTGGTGCGCGGTGCATCGGTCGCGTGCGCCAAATCGCGCCATTGATGGTGCATTCTCGACCAAAATCTTCCAAAAACTTGGATTATCCGGCGCGAACGCCGAATTTTCCGCCAGAAAACGGCCATTTTGGGCACAAAATCGGCCGCGCAGCCGACCATTATGGTCGGTTCGCCGCACTCAAAACCGCGCGCACGCTGGCGGTGGCAATGTCGGTATCCAGCCCGACGCCGAACACCGTCCGTCCGTCGGTGGTGCGGCATTCGACATAGGCAACCGCCTGCGCATCAGCACCATGGCCGATCGCATGTTCATTATAATCGACCACGTCGAGCGCCGGCCCGGTGCTCTCGCTGAGCGCCGCGATGACGCCTGAGATTAAGCCATTGCCGCGCCCGGAAATCGATCGCTCCTCGCCATCGACGGCGACATGGCCGATGAAAACGCGCTGCCCCGCCGTGCCGCTTTCCTCATAATCGCGCAGCACGAAGCGATCTGAAGCGCTGGGCAGATAGGTCGCCTCGAACAGTTGCCAGATGTCGGCAGCATTCAGTTCGCGGCCCGCGCTATCGGCCAGCGTCTGCACATGGCGGCTGAAATCGGCCTGCAGGCGCTTGGGCAGTTTTAGCCCCTTGTCCTGCTCAATCACCCAGGCAACGCCGCCCTTGCCCGACTGCGAATTGACGCGAATAACGGCTTCGTAACTGCGGCCCAGATCAGCCGGATCAATCGGCAGATAGGGAACTTCCCAAAGCTCATCATTGCGCGCGTCCTGCGCGGCAAAGCCTTTCTTGATCGCGTCCTGGTGCGATCCCGAAAATGCCGTGAAGACGAGATCGCCAGCATAGGGCGTGCGCGGGTGGATGGGGATCTGGGTGCAATATTCGACCGTGCGCACCACCGCATCAATGTCCGACAGGTCGAGTCGGGGGTCGACGCCTTGCGTGTACATATTGAGCGCAACGGTGACCAAATCGCAATTGCCGGTTCGCTCGCCATTGCCGAGCAAACATCCTTCAACCCGGTCTGCCCCTGCCATCAGGCCCAGCTCCGCTGCTGCAACGCCGGTACCGCGATCATTATGCGTGTGCAGCGAGATCACCACGCTATCGCGGTTGGGGATGTTGCGCCCGAACCATTCGATCTGATCGGCATAGACGTTGGGCGTTGCGCACTCCACCGTGGCGGGCAGGTTGAAGATGACCGGATGATCGGGCGTTGGCTGCAAAACCTCCATCACGGCGGCGCACACCTCAACCGAGAAATCGAGTTCGGCGGTAGAAAATGTTTCGGGGCTATATTCGAAATGCCAGTCGGTATCAGGCTGGGCAGCGGCGCAATCGCGCAGGATTTTGGCCCCCTCAACCGCTATATTGCGGACCTCATCACGGGTCATGCCGAATACGATCTTGCGCCATGCCGGGCTGACCGCGTTGTAGAGATGGACGATGGCACGCGGCACGCCACGCAGCGATTCAAAGCTTGTTTCAATCAGGTCGCGGCGCGACTGGGTAAGCACCTGTACCGTCACATCGCCGGGAATCCGCCCTTCTGTCACCAGCCCCGCGATGAAGTTGTAATCGGTGGCGCCGGCACTTGGAAACCCAACCTCAATCTCCTTCATGCCGATTTTGCAGAGCAGATCGAACATGCGTGTCTTTTTTTCCGCATCCATCGGGTCGATCAGCGCCTGATTGCCGTCGCGCAAATCGGTCGACAGCCAGCGCGGCGCAGTGGTGATGGTGCGCGATGGCCATTGCCGGTCGGGCAGGTTGATCGGCGGAAAGGGGCGGTATTTGGGTGCAGGATCACGCAGCATGGCAAGTCGCTTTTCGGCTTCGGATGGACGACGGGAGGATGGCCCTCAGGTCATGCGGGCCGCGTGAAGCGGCACCCTGGCACGCCTAAGGGCGTGTAAGTCGAAGCGTCAGGAGCAGGCCAAGGAAGGATGTCATTCCCCTCCAATGGCCCAGCATCCCGCGACAGTAAAGGGGTGATCAGCTCTGCTTTTCGAACGGCACCGCGATTTTCAGCGCCACATCATCGGCGACCATGGGGATGCCCATCGTCAGCCCGAACGCGCTGCGCTTGATGGTGGCGGTGGCGGCGAAACCGACGGTTTCCTTCTTATTATACGGATTGGTCCCTGCCGCCTTGAAGCTGGCATTGAGCACAACCGGCGCGGTAATGCCGTTCAGCGTCAGATTGCCAAAGATGCGCGCCGTCATCCCCTTCACCTCAACTTTGGTCGATACAAAATGGGCATCGGCCGGGGCGGGGCCAAAGAAATCAGCCTTTTTGCCATCCTTGCCGGCGCGCAGCAGGTGGCCGGTGAGCCCGGCGCTGGCGGTCGTCACTTTCGACACGGGGATCGTGATATCCACCTTGGCGTTGGCGGGTTTTTTCGGATCAAGCACCAGCGTGCCGGTGGCATCGCCGAAAATGCCGAAATAGTCGCTGAAACCGAAATGGACGACATCGAACATGATCAGCGTATGGGAAGGATCAGTGGCATAGGTGCCGCCGGTGATGCGGCTTGGATCAGCGGTGCCGGGCAGCTGGGGTGCAGATTGGGCGAGCAGCGGTGCGGCGGCGAGGGCGCTGGCGAGAATCAGTATCTTGCGCATGAAAAAGGCCTCCAACAAAAAAAGGGACGCCCATCTCTCGGCGGACGCCCCTGATATGTCAAAACCCAATGCGGCAACATTGGGTTTACGGATGGCTTAGTTCTTGGCCTTGTCGACCAGCTTGTTCGCGCCAATCCACGGCATCATCGCGCGCAGTTCTGCACCCACTTTTTCAATCGGGTGCGCCGCCGCCGCCTTGCGCGATGCCTTTAGCTCGGGCTGGCCGGCGCGGTTATCGAGCACGAAATCCTTGACGAACCGGCCCGCCTGAATGTCCGCCAGTACGCGCTTCATCTCCGCCTTGGTTTCCGCGGTAATGATTCGAGGCCCGGTTTTGATGTCGCCATATTCAGCGGTGTTGCTGATCGAATAACGCATATTGGCGATGCCGCCTTCGTACAGCAGGTCGACGATCAACTTGGTCTCATGCAGGCATTCGAAATAGGCCATTTCGGGGGCATAGCCCGCCTCGACCAGTGTTTCGAACCCGGCCTGGATCAAATGGGTAATGCCGCCGCACAGCACGGCCTGTTCACCGAACAGATCGGTTTCGCACTCTTCACGAAACGTTGTCTCGATGATGCCGCTGCGGCCACCGCCGACGGCACTGGCATAGGATAGCGCGAGCGCCTTGGCATAGCCATTGCCGGCGCCGCCTTCGGCTTCCTGTGCGACCGCGATGAGACAGGGCACGCCGCCGCCCTTTTGATACTCGCTGCGCACGGTGTGGCCGGGGCCCTTGGGCGCAATCATGATCACGTCGAGATCGGGGCGCGCTTCGATCAGGCCGAAATGCACGTTCAGGCCGTGGGCGAAGGCAATCGTTGCGCCCTGTTTCAGGTTCGCGTGGAGATCATCGGCATAGATTGCCGCCTGATGCTCGTCGGGGGCAAGAATCATCGTCACATCGGCCCAGGCCGCAGCCTCGGCGTTGGACATGACCTTAAATCCCGCCGCTTCCGCCTTTTTCGCCGTGGCCGAACCGGGGCGCAGCGCGATCGCGACGTCTTTGACGCCGCTGTCGCGCAAATTCTGCGCATGGGCATGGCCTTGCGATCCATAGCCGACGACCGCGACTTTTTTGCCCTTGATCATGTCGATATCGGCGTCGCCGTCGTAATAGACTTTCATGTTGGTAGCTCCCTGCTGTTCTTGTCCTGTCGTCACCCCGGACTTGTTCCAGGGCCCACGGCGCCTCATCAGCGACAATTGTTGGTGAAAACGAGACCCCGGAACAAATCCGGGGCGACGGTTGATGGTAGACGGCGGTTATGCCGCGCTCTTCCCCCGCGAAATAGCGACAATGCCCGTGCGCGCGACCTCTATCAGCCCCACTTCGCGCATCAACTCGACAAATTTGTCGATCTTTTCGCGTCCGCCGGTCACTTCGAACACGAAGCTCGATGTGGTCGCGTCGACCACGCGGGCGCGATAGACATCGGCCAGCCGCAGCGCCTCAATCCGGTGGTCACCCGTGCCGGCCACCTTGATCAACGCCAGCTCGCGTTCAACATGCGCGCCGGATGTCGTCAGGTCAGTAACCTTGTGGACGGGCACCAGTCGATCGAGCTGCGCCACAATCTGTTCCAGCACCTGCGGGCTTGCCGATGTCACGATGGTGATCCGGCTGATCGTCTTGTCCTCAGACACCTCGCTGACCGTGAGGCTCTCGATATTATAGCCACGCGCCGTGAACAGCCCGGCGATCCGGGCCAAAATACCCGGTTCGTTATCGACGATCACCGCCAGCGTGTGGCGTTCGACCTTTTCCTGCGTGATCTGCATCAAACCAGCGCCTTGGCTTCGTCGTCCATGACGCCGGTAACCTGATCAGCCGCCAGGATCATGTCAGTATGCGCCGCGCCCGACGGGATCATCGGGAAGCAGTTCGCGTTCTGGGACACCCGGCAGTCGACCATGACCGGGCCGTCATAAGCGAGCATCTCGGCAATGCCTGAGTCGAGCTGTCCGGGATTTTCGATCAGAATGCCCTTCCAGCCATAGGCCTCGGCCAGCTTAACGAAATCGGGCAGCGAATCGCTGTAGCTTTCGGCGTAGCGGCTCTCATAGGTCAGTTCCTGCCACTGCCGGACCATGCCCATATACTGGTTGTTGACGATGAAAATCTTGACCGGCAGCCGATATTGCGTCGCCGTCGCCAGTTCCTGGATATTCATCTGGATGGAGGCTTCGCCAGCAATGTCGATCACCAGCGCGCCGGGATTGCCCAATTGTGCGCCAATCGCGGCCGGCAAGCCATATCCCATCGTGCCAAGCCCACCGCTGGTCAGCCATTTGTTGGGCAGTTCGAAATCGAAATGCTGGGCGGCCCACATCTGGTGCTGGCCGACTTCGGTGGTGATGATGGGCGACTGCTTATGCGTCGCCTCCCACAGCGCCCTGATGGCGCGTTGCGGCATGATTTCGGTGGTGGAATCGGTAAAGCCAAGGCTCTTCTTGGCGCGCCACCCTTCAATCCGCTGCCACCATTCCGTCAGGTCGGGCTTGGGGTGCTGACGCGCCTTGTAAACGCGGATCATCGCTTCGAGCGCATAGCCGACATCGGCGATGATCGGCAGGTCAACCCGAACCGTTTTGTTCACGCTGCTTCGGTCAATGTCGATATGGGCCTTGCGCGAATGCGGGCTGAACGCATCCAGCCGCCCGGTCACGCGATCATCAAAGCGCGCGCCCATCGCGATGATCAGATCTGCCTGGTTCATCGCCCAGTTCGCTTCATAGGTGCCGTGCATGCCCAGCATGCCCAGCCATTGATCTGATGCAGCGGGAAAGGCACCCAATCCCATCAGCGTCGATGTTACCGGCGCGCCGGTCATCCGGGCAAGTTCGCGGAGCAGCTGGCTCGCGGCGGGTCCGGAATTGATGATGCCACCGCCGGTATAAAAAATCGGTCTTTCCGCAGCGGCCAGCAGGTCGACCAGCTGTTCAATCGCCGCCAGATCGGGCTTGATTTGTGGGCGATAGGTTTTGTGCTTGATCGGGCCGGGCTTGGTGTAGCGCGCAACGGCGACCTGAACGTCTTTTGGAATGTCGACAACGACTGGCCCGGGGCGGCCCGTGGTGGCGATGTGGAAGGCCTCATGCACGATTGGACCGAGCTTGGCGGGATCCTTCACCAGATAATTGTGTTTGGTACAGTGGCGCGTGATGCCAACCGTGTCGGCCTCCTGAAAGGCATCCGTTCCAATCAACGCGGTTGGCACCTGTCCGGTGATGACCACCATCGGGATTGAATCCATCAGCGCATCGGTGATGCCGGTGACGGCATTGGTCGCGCCGGGGCCAGAAGTGACCAGGACAACGCCGGGCTTGCCAGTCGACCGGGCATATCCCTCTGCTGCATGCGTCGCTGCTTGTTCATGGCGCACCAGGATATGCTTGATCTGGCCGCTCTTTGCGTTTTGGATCTTGGCGTTGTGCCGGAACAGCGCGTCATAGATTGGCAGCACGGCGCCGCCGGGATAGCCGAACACGACCTCCACGCCGAGATCGCACAGCGCCTCGATCAGGATATCGGCTCCGGATTTCTCGTTCATTACGTGTCCTTGCGTTTCACATGCGCCGCCTGGCGCCATATAGACTATAATTAGTTTGTGCGAGCCGGGCTGCTAGGGATGTAAAATTTGCATGTCAACCCTTTCAATGTAATTTAGTTACTAAACTTACACCTTGAAAGTTATATTAATGCGCGTCTGCCGTGCGCTGTTTCCATAACAGCGCCTTTGCATGCCGCCTGAGGGATTCGGCGAAATCGCCTTGACCGCGCTTGTCGGACACTCTCTCCTGCACCCCAATAAAAGCCAGCCATTGTTGAGCGTGGCGAGTCAAATGGAGCAGGGGTGGGTAGATGACCGAATGGAATTATGGCGACATTCTTGATGGGGTCGCGACCGTCATCCCGCCGCAAACGCCGGCCTATATCCATGGCGACCAGCTGATATCGTGGGGGGAGGCGTCGGCGCGATCAAACCGGTTGGCTCGCGCATTAACCGCGCGCGGGGCGGTGCCGGGCGACAAGATTGCCTTTTATATGACCAACCGGTCCGAATATTGCGAGTTGCTCGCCGCCTGCTTCAAGGGCCGATTTGTCCACGCCAATGTCAATTATCGCTACACGGCGGATGAGGTTTTTTATATTTTCGACAATGCCGACGCGCAAACAGTGGTGTTTGGCCAGGAATTTCGCGCGCAAGTCGACGCCATTCGTCCCCGGCTGAGCAAGGTAAAGACCTTCATCGAAATCGGGGAGGGGACTGACTGGGCTGAGAGTTTTGAAGCGCTGTGCGCGCAGGGCGATGGCACGCCGCTGGGGATCAAGCGCAGCGGCAGCGACATGATGTTCATCTATACCGGTGGCACCACCGGCATGCCCAAGGGCGTGATGTGGACGCAGCATGACCTGAAGATGATGTCGATCATCGCCGCATCGGTGCTTGGCCCCACGCCCTTAACAATGGAGGAAATGCTGGTATCCATGCGGCAGACCGGGCCGGGGCCGGCATCGCTGATCGCCCCGCCGCTGATGCATGCGACCGGACTGATTTCTGCAATCGCGGCAATGCTGGCCGGGGGCACGGTGATTACGCTGGAAAAGCCACAATATGACGCTGTTGAACTGCTTGATGCGGTCGACCGGTGGCGGCCGCAATCGCTGGCGATTGTGGGTGATCCCTTTGCCCGCCCGATCGTTGAAGCGCTGGACCTGGAGCCGAAGCGTTGGAACATGGGCAGTATCGCGCGCATCCTTTCATCGGGGGTCATGTGGAGCGTCGAGGTAAAGCGCGCGTTGCTGCGCCATATGCCGCAGGCCGTGCTTGCCGATGCGTTTTCCTCATCTGAGGCAATGGGGCTGGGCACGTCGTTGATGACTGCGGCGGGGGAAACACCCACCGCCAAATTCATGGTCACCGAACGAACGCGCGTGTTTGATGAGCATGATCAGCCCGTCGTGCCAGGATCGGGCGTAAAGGGAATGGTTGCGGTTGGGCCGCCGGTTCCGACGGGCTATTACAAGGATGCCGAAAAGACCGCGCGTACCTTTCGCATGATTGACGGCGTGCGGTATTCGATTCCCGGTGACTGGTGCGTTGTTGAGGCGGATGGATCAATGACATTGCTTGGGCGGGGCAGTGCCTGCATCAACACCGCCGGTGAAAAGGTTTTCCCCGAAGAAGTGGAAGAGGCGCTGAAAACGCATCCCGGCGTGATGGATGCGCTGGTGATTGGGTTGCCCGATCCGAAATGGGGCCAATCCGTCAACGCGGTTGTTACCCTGAATCGCGGCGCAATTTTCGATGAAGCTGGCATGATCGCCCATGTCCGCCAACACCTCGCCGCCTATAAGGCGCCCAAGCGGATTGTGTCTGGCGATGTCAATCTGCGCGCGCCCAATGGCAAGGCGGATTACCCCGCTGCCACCGATTTTGCCAAGCGCCTGCTGGCCGGAGGATAGCTGGGAGATGGGGGCAAATGCGCCTGGCGGCAAAGGCCGTAGCGACGCTTTGCTGCGGTAAGCGGTAAAAGCCACGGCAAGCCGAAAAACATCGTTGGCGTCTGACGCCATGTTACTGTCTATCAAAACATATCCCAATCGCTGGAGCCCGTACAATGAAGCCCCAATTTCTGTTGATCGCCTCCGCTGCACTCCTTGCCTCGCCGATCGCCGCGCAACAGGCCACATTTCCGCCCAGCGACATTCCCGCAGACTTTGCCGTGCCAATCGACGCGCGCGATTATGTGAAGCGCGAGGCGATGATTCCCATGCGGGACGGCACCAAGCTGTACACCGTCATCGTGTTCCCCAAGGGGCTCACCAACGCGCCGATCGTGCTGACGCGCACGCCCTATAATGCCAAGGCGCGGGCAAAGCGGATGGACAGCCCATCGATTCTGTCAACATTGCCCCTTGCCGACGAAGCATTTGTGAAGGCGGGTTACATCCGCGTCTATCAGGATGTGCGCGGCAAATACGGGTCGGAGGGGGATTACATCGTTACCCGCCCGGTGCGCGGGCCGCTGAATCCAACTGCCACCGATCATGTCACTGATGCCTATGACACAATCGACTGGCTGGTGAACAAGGCCAATCTGCCGGAATCAAACGGTCGCGTCGGCATGATCGGATCATCCTATGAAGGTTTTACGGTGGTGATGGCGCTGCTCGCGCCACACCCCGCGCTAAAGGTTGCCGCACCCGAGAGCCCGATGATCGACGGCTGGATGGGCGATGATTGGTTCCATTACGGCGCGTTCCGGCTCGCCAATATCGGCTGGGTGGGATCGCAGACCGGTTACAAAGGCGACGGCAAGGAACCCGCGACGGGCATTTACGATAATTATGAGGAGTTTCGTCGACTCGGCGGTGCCAATGAATGGGCCAAACGATCGGGTTTTGATCAGCTGCCCGCATGGCAAAAGATGGTGGCGCACACCGCCTATGACAGCTTTTGGCAGGGCCAGGCGCTCGACAAGCTGCTTGCGGCCAACCCCTCCAACGTGCCGACATTATGGGAGCAGGGGCTGTGGGATCAGGAGGATATTTACGGCGCCATCACCGCTTGGGAGGCGCTGAAGGCCAAGGGCAAGCTGGGCAATAATTTTCTCGTTATGGGGCCATGGCGGCACAGCCAGGTTAACCGCGAGGGGCGCGAGTTGGGGCCATTGAAATGGAGTGGCGATACCGCAGCCCAGTTCCGCGACGACATGGTGCTGCCGCTGTTCGACCAATATCTGAAAGACGGCCCGCCCGCCAAGCAGGCGGCAGCGACGATCTACAATACCGGCGAGAATAAGTGGGAGCATTTCGCCAACTGGCCGCTTGCCTGTGAACAGGGGTGTGCCGCGCCGTTAACACCCATCTACCTTCAGGCCGGTGGGCAACTGGGCTTTGATAAGGGTGCGCCGGGCAGTGACAGCTATGTTGCCGATCCCGATAAGCCCGTGCCGCATCTGCCGCGCCCGGTGAATTTTGGGGACGGACGCTGGAATGACTGGTTGGTCAGCGACCAGCGCCACGCCGATGGTCGTCCCGACGTTGAAACCTATATCACCGGCGCGCTGACAGCGCCGATGCGCCTGTCAGGCGCGCCAATTGCCGATATCTATGCCAAGACGACCGGCACTGACGGTGACTTTGTGGTCAAGCTGATCGATGTTTACCCCGATGAAGTACCGGGCGACGCCAAAATGGGCGGTTATCAGCTCGCCGTCAGCCTCGACATTTTCCGGGGCAGATATCGCGACAGTTTCGAAAAGCCGAGCGCAATTCCGGCGGGCAAGACCCAGCGTTATCGCTTTCGCCTGCCTGTGGTGAACCACGTGTTTCAGCCGGGGCACAGGGTGATGGTGCAGGTTCAGTCGAGCCTGTTTCCGCTATATGATCGCAATCCGCAGAAATTTGTCCCGAATATCTTTCTCGCCCAAAAGGCCGATTTTCAGAAAGCAACGGTCACGCTGGAACGCGGCGGATCGGCTGCCAGCGCGGTATGGTTGCCGCTGGTGCCGGCAAGCAAATGAGCTGACGCTGCCGTCGCACCGGCGTTCCTCACGCAGTCCATTCGGCGAGGCTTGGCTCATCGCCGATCAGCGCCAACCCGTGCGCGATTGACGTGAGTTCACCGCCGGTCGCGATCCGGTCTGCACCAAAGCGCCTGTCGAATATCGCCCGGATCACCGGGATTAGCGATGATCCGCCGGTCAGGAACACGCGATCCACCTGATCGGCGGTGATGCCCGCCCGCGCCAGGGCGACGTCCATCGCCTCCTCAATCAGCACCAGATCGTCAGCGATCCAGCGCTCAAAATCCTCGCGGTTGACGCGCGCTGATATGTCGACGCCGCCACCGGCAAAGTTGAGCTCAGCGTGATCGGCTGCCGAAAGCGCGCGCTTCAGCTTGCCGACTGCATCGTACAGCGGAAATCCCTGTTCATGCTCGATCAGCGCGATCATCCGGCCGATCGGCTCAGGATCAAGCGCATTACGGTGAAGCTTGCGCAGTTCATCCAGCGTGCGCCGGTTGCGCATCAGCGCCAGCCGTGACCAATCGGCAAAATCCGCAAAATACCCGCCCGGTATCTCCAGCTCCTTACCGAACGACCGGTAGCTGCCGCCCTTGCCCAGCAATGGCAAAACCAGCCGATCGATGATCCGCCGATCAAAGCGGTCGCCAGCAATCCCAACGCCTGATGACGACAGCGGAATACAGCGCCGCTCCGCACCCGGTGCGGCGACGCGCACAACCGAGAAATCCGTGGTGCCACCGCCAAAGTCAGCGACCAGCAACGTGGCTGGTTCGGCAAGCCGCGATGCATAGCTGAACGCTGCACCCAACGGCTCGTACACAAAGTGAAGGTCGAGCCCGAAGCCCTCGAGCATCAGATTATATCGCTGGCGCGCCAAGGCGGGATCGGGGCGGGCGCCGACATATTCAACAGGTCGCCCAACCACGACCCGGCGCGGCCGGGAATCGAGCGCACCGCCTGCATGCGCGACCAGTTTTTGCAGGAATAACCGGCCAAAATCCTCAAATCGGAAATTGCGGCCAAAGATCTGCGCGCGCTCAAACAGGGTGCTGGCCGCCACGCTTTTGAACGACTGGACAAACCGGCTGTCGAGCGGCGATTGAAGATATTCCGCGATGGCCCAGGGTCCGGCTTCATGCGCCACCCCGTTCCAGCCGCGTTCTTCCTCCCAGAAGCAAAGGGCTGATCGAAACACCGCTCCAGTCGATTCTTCGCCAGCAAATTCGATCAGACGTGAGCCACCGCAGCCATCGCTCACCGCGACAACAGTGTTGGTCGTGCCAAAATCGAGCCCAAGCGCGGTTGCCGGCGTCACATGAAATCCCTTTTGGCTTGGCGCCGGAACGGCGGGCAGCGCCTATTGCATGGCGCTTGGCAGGTCGCAAGTTGGGGGGGCGATCAGCAAATTATCATGCGTTGATCGGTCGATCCCGCTGCTTGCTACAACCAGGCCCGCATCGCGGTGTTGACGGCGTCGGGTGCTTCCCACGGGACAAAATGGCCCGCGTCCACCTTTACCAGGGTCATTTGCGGCACCAGTTCTGTCAGCCCAACCAACTGGCTGGGCTTTAACGCCGTGTCGGCCATGCCCCAGATGATCAGCGCCGGCATGGCGAGCGGGGCAAAGGGCTTGTCAAGAAAGGCGGGGCGGGGTGGTTCTTCGTCCATGGCGGGAACGATGATCGGGCTGGCGCGGTACCAGTTGTACATGCCGGTCAACGCGCCCGGCTGGGCCCATTGATCGAGGTAGAAGGGGCGTTCCAGCGCCAGCTTGGCCTGATCGGCATGGCCGACAAAGGTCTTCGCGAAATAGGCCTCAACGCCAATCTCGGCGATATGCCCTTCCAGATCGGGGTTGCGGAACGCGCGGATATACTGGCTGGCGGCACGCTGATCGGGGTCGTCAAACATGGTTCGTTGAAAGATCAGCGGGTGCGGCGCATTGATGATGATCAGTCGTTCAACCCGGTCGGGCCGGTTCAGCGCGGCCATCCACGCCACCGCGCCGCCCCAATCATGCCCCACCAGCGTGAAGCGATCGATGCCGAAATGATCAGCCAGCGCGAGCAGATCAGCAAGCAGCTTTGCCGGCGCATAATCACTGACCGCCGCCGGTTTGGATGACCGGGCAAAGCCGCGCTGATCGGGGGCAATCACGAAATGTGTTTTGGCGAGTTCAGGTATCTGGTGCCGCCAAGTGCGATGCGATTCGGGAAAACCGTGCAGCAAAATGATCGCCGGATGGCCGGGATCCCCTGCAACCGCCACATCGAGTTCAACCCCGGTTGGCAGGGTAATACGCTGCTGCGGAAAACGGGTTGCCATCATTTGTCCTTCAGTGCTGTCGGGACTGGGCAGATTAATCCTCACGATGCGCCCTGAAGCAATGAATCCAGCAGCGCCACAATGTCTTCGGGAAAGATCGTTTCGGGCCAATCGGCCAGTTCGGCGCGGGTGAACCAGCGCCAGCCCGCCATCACGCGTCGTTCCAGATCGGTGTGGCCATGGGTTGCAATCTCGGTGGTGGCGGTACGGATCAGGAAATAGCGTTCATCGGCAAATACCGCATCACCCTCCAGCGTGATAAACTCCACCTCGCGCCGCGCGACTTGCGGGCCGGGATCAAGATCAAAACCGGTTTCCTCCATCAACTCGCGTCGGGCCGCTGCTTCATAGCTTTCGCCTGGATCACACCCACCACCCGCCGTGGCCCAAAAGGGCGGTCGATCATCAGCGGCAAAACGGAACATCAGCAGCCGATAGTCGGGATCGAGCAGCAGCAGCCGCGCGGCTGGCCGGGGCAGGCGTGCGGTCATGCGTCTTGCGGAGGACGCGCCTTGATCGCGAGCGCGTGCACGGTTCCGTCCATCAGATCGCCCAGTGCCTGATTCACCAATCGCTGCTGCCCGACGCGGGATTGGCCGACAAAGGCAGCGCTTTCGATGATAACGGTGAAGTGCGATTCGCCCGATCCGTCATCGCCCATATGGCCGGAATGCTGGGCGCTATCGTTGATCACCTCCAGCAACGTGGGTTCAAGCGCGCCGGCAAGACGGCGGGCAATTTCGCTGGCGACGGGGCCGGTGGCAGACTGTGTCATGCGCCCTATATAGACGGTTTTCGGGTTGTGGGGAGCCGTGTGACGCAAGAAGGTGAAAAGAAGGATCGCCCCAAGCCGCGCTTTCATGGCCGCGTTGAGGGGAGCGGAACAGCGTGTATGGAACCCGGCTGCGACGCGCCGGGTGAATTCCGTGCGCCGCATCCCGCAGGGGCCAGCTTTCGCGATCAGCCCGCCCCGTACCGTTGGTTCTGCCTGGAACATGTGCGCGCGTTCAACGCGCGGTATAATTATTTTGCGGGGATGAGCGTTGATGAGATCAACGCCGCCCAGCGCCCCTATGCCGGGTGGGAAACAGAGACGCGCGCCTTTGCGACTGGCGGTGCAGATCGCCCGCCCGCCTGGGCCGATTTCGCCGATCCACTCGACGCCATCGGCGCGCGGTTTCGCGCACGGGCAGCGGCAGCGCGCAAGGATGGTCGGCCCTTGTCAGAAGCTGATCGCCGGTCATTGCGGGTGCTGGGCCTGGCCGCCGATGTCGATCGGCGTGCCCTGCGGGAGCGCTATGCAGAGCTGGTCCGCCGTTATCACCCTGATCGCAATGGCGGCGACCGTAGTTTTGAACGGCAACTGCAGGACGTGATTGCAGCCTATCAGCAGCTAAAGGGTGCAGCGGCCTTTGCCTGATGGTGCTGGTGGACGAAGGATTGGCCCAAGGCTTGGGCCAAGTGTATCAGCGGCGGCGGCAAATTCCCCGGCTGTCGCGGCTCGTGTTGCAGCCCCGGTCGGTTTGCGCCTGAATGCCCGCGCAGCTATTGTTCACGCTGCATTGTGAACTAAGCCCCCGCGTTACGGAATCGCAGCGGTCCGCAAGCTGGCTGGCGGCGGCAAAGCCGATTTCGCTAATGCAACTGCGCTGCTCATGCTGGGGGCGGGGATGGCTGTCACCGCTGCGGCAATAGCTTTTGTTGCCATGGCGGTCATCGCAATCATGGGCACGACGCGGCACCCATTTTACCGGGCGCTTGGGCCGATAGTGAGAATGGTCCGGATTTACCCATGGCTTGGCATAGGTCGATCGGCCGTCCAGATAGCGATGATAGGCGGTGGCGACGCAGGCGATATCTTCGCACGCATTGCGTTCCCCCAGGAAAGCATTTTGCTGCGCGATCAGCACGCTGACGCGTTCGGGAGAAGCGACACGCCGAGCGGCTTCCCATTGCAGGGCAAGCTTGCGGTGGAGCAGCCCCAGCGATTCATGCTCGCACACCAGCCACTGCGCGCGGCGCAACGCGCCCGAACAGGCATAATCAAGCGTCAGCCAATCCGAGGGTGATCCATAGGGCGATCCATAATCGTCATATATCTCACCCCGCTCGCGCCGTTCCCGCGCCGCGGCTGCGGCCTTGCGTTCACGCGCGATCCGCTGGTCATACATGCGTTGATCGTAGATACGCTGATCATAGCGCGCTCGGCTTTCGTCGCGCGAGCGGCCGTTCCACCAATCGCAGGAGCCAAGGCCAACCAACATGCCGGTCAGGCCAATCAGAAGAAGCAGTCTTTTGATCACGACATCCCCCAATTTACTTATCCGGCGTCATGACGTCACTTTTGCACGAAAGCGGTCCGTATCAAAGGCGGAAATGATCACCGCGCCGATTTGTGCCGTGCATTTTGTGTTCGGGGTGGTCGTTTGGGCGGGCGTTTGCGCGGTGCGGGAGGTGAAGGGGGTACGGCCACGTAACGACCCTACGCCGCCTGCCCGCCACCGGGCAATCAGCAACCGTGCTGCTCCCGCCAATTTGGACCTGAACACCAATTTGGACCCGAATCAGGGACGATTATGGACCGCGTCACCAAGACATCTCGACTTTGCGCGCGACGAACGGCTAGGGGAGGGGCACGAAAGGTCGATTGCATGACAAACATCCCTAATACCCAGCCCGATAGCCGCGACACCACGATCATGGACGCCCCTGATAAGATGGTGAAAGTGCGCGACATGTTCGGCATCGATTCGGACATGGAAGTGCCGGCGTTCAGCGAAGCGGATGAGCGCGTGCCCGATCTTGATCCGTCCTATGTGTTCGATGCGGATACCACGCTGGCGATCTGCGCGGGCTTTGCGCATAACCGCCGGGTGATGGTGCAGGGCTATCACGGCACCGGCAAATCGACGCATATCGAACAGGTTGCCGCGCGGCTGAAATGGCCATGCATCCGCATCAACCTGGACGCGCATATCAGCCGTATCGATCTGGTCGGTCGCGACGCGATTGTGCTGAAGGATGGCCAGCAGATCACCGAATTTCGTGAAGGCCTGCTCCCCTGGGCGCTGCAAACGCCGACGGCGTTGGTGTTTGACGAATATGATGCCGGGCGACCCGATGTGATGTTCGTTATCCAGCGCGTGCTGGAATCAGAGGGGAAGCTGACGCTGCTCGATCAGAACCGGGTGATTCGCCCGAACCCGTGGTTCCGGCTGTTTGCCACCGCCAATACGGTCGGGCTTGGCGATACCAGCGGGCTGTATCACGGTACGCAGCAGATCAACCAGGGCCAGATGGACCGGTGGAACATCGTCGTCACGCTCAACTATCTTCCGGCTGCGGTAGAGGCGCAGATCGTGCTCGCCAAATCGGGCGAATATGACAAGCCACACGGCAAGCAAGTGGTCGACAACATGGTTCGCGTGGCGGATTTGACGCGCAAGGGATTTATCAACGGCGATATCTCCACCGTCATGAGCCCGCGCACCGTGATCACCTGGGCCCAAAACGCGCTGATCTTCGGCGATGTCGGCTTTGCGTTCCGCTTGAGCTTCCTCAACAAATGCGACGATGCAGAACGCGCGCTGGTGGCCGAATATTACCAGCGCGTGTTCGGCAAGGATTTGCCCGAAAGCGTGGTGGGGAAGAACTGAGGCCTGTTCACGCGCACGGATCATGGTCGTAAAACTCGACAAGAAATCGCGCGCCCGGCTCCAACGCGACATGGTGGACGAGCTCGGGTGGAATGACCCAGGTTTCGCCCTGGGTCAGCCGCTTCGAGCACGTCTCGCCCGCTTCATATAGCACAGCGCCCGCAGTCACGCGAAGGAGCCCCCAAGAGCCAGCCTTGATGCTGTGATCGCGCAGCAGACCGGTCGGGACGGTCAAACTGTCGAATTCTATCGTGCTGCGATACGGCATCGCCACGCCCTCACGCACTTGCCAAGCTGATGATGGCAATGGCGACGCCGAACAGTGCGATCATCAGCGGCACGGTCAGAATCTGCGCAAAGCCCGCACCATAGCTCAGCCGCCCGGTCAGCGTCTCAAAGTCGTGGGTTGCGGCGGGCGTGGCGGGCATCGTATCGCCGACCGTCTTGAGCACGGTTGCGGTGCCGAAATACATCGCCGCATAGGCCGCCGAAATGACGATCACGAATACCGCGCCGCCGTCGCCGCGCGTGGCGGCGAGCATGGCGAGGAAAAACACGGCATAGGCGCCGAACATCACCGCCCAGATGCCGCGCGGCATTTCGAAACTGCGCGACTCATGGCTGCGGTGCGCCAATTCGGGCGGCGGCGCGGTCTCGATCACGGTTGCGTAGGCGGGGTTAAAGGCGTTAACATCGATTTTCATGGTTCACCTCTTCGTCTGTGCGGCGGGCAAGATGCCGTCGCGGTGGATGGAAATGCCGAGCATCAGGCTGCGGGCGATGCGTTCGGCGCGCAGTTGGAGAAACGCTTCAGCTTCGGGCGTCGGCGCGAGATCGACCAAAGTCGTTTGCCACAGCGCGAGCCAACGTTCGAAATGCGCAGACGTAATCTCGCGGATGGCAACATGCTTGAGCATCGGATTGCCGCGAAAGCGCCCGCCCTCGATCGCGACCGAGGCCCAGAAATCCTTCATGCGCGCCAGATGCGGCGCCCAGTTGGCGACGCGCGCAGCAAAGATCGGGCCGAGCGCTTCGTCAGCTTGGATGCGCGCGTAAAACCCCTCGACCAGCCGGTCGATCAGCGCGTCGTCGATGCCCGCACGGGCTGCGGCATCGTGCTTGTTATCGCGGGCCAGGGTCACATCGACGTTCACGGCTAAACCTCATAAGATGCTTATCACTTGCATGATATAGGGCCATTGCATTTCAAATGCAATATTCTAAATGCATCTTATGAGACTAACGCTTCATACCGACTATGGGCTGCGCGTGCTGATGGCGCTTGCGGTCAGCAATGAGCGTGTGACGATTGCGGTGATCGCCGACCGCTATGGCATCTCGCGCAATCACTTGATGAAAGTGGTGCAGCGGCTGGCGCAGCTAGGGCTGGTGCACGCCGAACGCGGGCGCAGCGGCGGGCTGAGGCTCGCCGCGCTGCCGGACGAAATCAATCTCGGCGCCGTGGTGCGGGCGATGGAGGAAACGGGCAGCTTCGTCGAATGTCTCGACAGCGCGACCAATAGCTGTGTCGTTACGCCGGTGTGCGGCCTACGGGGCATTCTGGGCGGCGCGTTGCTGGCGTTCTTGCGGCATCTCGATCGCTTCACCCTCGCCGATCTGGTGCCGCAGCCTGGGCGGATGGCGGCTATCCTGAGGCTCGACGAACTGACCGCGCCGGTGCCTTAGCCCAACCCTTCCCCGCATCAACTTTGCAATCGACCTTGCGCTCGATCAGAACCGCGTGATCCGGTCGAATCCGCACTTTCGGCTGTTTGCGGCTGCCAATACCGTGGGGCTGGGCGATACCATCGGGCTGTATCATGGCACGCAGCAGATAAACTAGGGTCAGATGGATCGCTGGAACATCGTCGTGAGGCTCAACTATCTGCCGGCCGCAGTAGAGGCGCAGATCGTGCTCGCCAAATCGGGCGAATATGACAAGCCGCACGGCAGGCAAGTGGTCGACAACATGGTTCGCGTGGCAGATTTGACGCGCAAGGGATTTATCAACGGCGATATCTCCACCGTCATGAGCCTGCGCACCGTGACCACCTGGGCCCAAAACGCGCTGTTCTTCGGTGATGTCGGCTTTGCGTTCCGGCAAAGCTTCCTCAACAAATGCGACGAGGCAGAACGCGCGCTGGTCGCGGAAAATTATCAACGCTTGTTCGGGATGGATTTGCCGGAGAGCGTGGTGGGGAACGGGTAAGGCCCCACCCCACGCCGCCGTGCGCCGCGATCAGTTCTTGGCCTTTATCACAGCGCCACTGGTTTCACCGGTGTTGAACGCATCGGTGTGGACATTCAGCACCATCGTGCCGCGATCACGCGCTGCAAAAGGCTCTACAAAGCTTGCCCTTGAACTCAGCGTTGCCATCCCCGTGGCATAGGATTGCGGCCCGGTGTCGACCGTAAAGCCGCCCTCGGTCGCCTGGTAGCTCGGCCCGAACGGCAGCGGAAAGGCGAGCAGCGATGCATTGGGATCGGCGAAGACGACATCGGCATATTGGTGCAGGTGGACAGGGCCGATGGGCGCGGCGACGAGCGTGTCTCACAGCGCGGCCATCGGCATGCCGGAAACCTGCATTCGCCCGGCCAAGGTCGTTGCGTCGACATCGGCGTAAATCTGCGCCGTTGCAGTCGGCCGCGACCTGGTCTTGGCTGACGCCGGGTCGCCGCTCGGCGTCGCCCAATAGGCAAGGATGCGCGCCTGGGCAGCGGCTGGCGCCAGCAGCATCGTTGCCGTCACCAAGATCGTCAATTTGGCAATGTGCATGGTCGTGTTTCTGTCCGTGCCAGTCGGCGCCACCGCGCCACGCGTTAAGCTGCACCGGCATAGATACGCTGGCAACCGACATTTGGACTTTCCAATCGAGCGGCTTGATCGATAAAGGGTCATAGCATGTCCACCGAAACCCCTCTCGATCGCTTCAAAGCCGTGCTTGGCGGCGCGGCGCGGGTGCTGGCCGATGAGGCTGAGGTGGAGCTTGCCTATACCGCCGACGCGCCCACGCAGAGCGGCAAGCACATCAAGGTGCCAATGCCTGCGCGCAATTTGCCCGCTGACCAGGTGGCGGAAGCGCGCGGGTTTGCCGATGGTTTTGCGCTGCGGCTGAAGCACCACAACACCGCGCTGCATATGCGCGGCGCGCCGGTGGAAGCGGTGGCGCGCGCCGTGTTTGACGCGGTGGAAAGTGCGCGGGTGGAGGCGCTCGGCTCGCGTGGCTACAAAGGCATTAGCGACAATCTGGAAACCGCGCTGGGCGTGCGTTTGCGCGCTGACCCCATCGTGCGTGCCCGCTCCCGCGACGAAGTGCCACTGTCGACCGCTGTATCGCTGCTGGTGCGCGAGCGGCTGACGGGGCTTGCCGCGCCCGATGCCTGTATGGACGGGCTGGCGATGGTGCGCGACTGGATTGAGGAAAAGGCGGGCAGTGATCTCGACGCGCTTGGCCTGGTGATTGATGATCAGGCGGCGTTTGCGCAATTATCGATGAAATTGCTGCAGGATCTGGAGCTGATTGAGGGCGACCTGCTGCCCGATGAAGCCGATGACGGCGGCAGCGATGATGAGGGTCAGGACGACCAGCAACAAGACGACAGCGATCAGGGCGATGACGCTGGCGAACAGGGTCAGGGAGAGATTGAGCAGCGCAGCGATTCTCGCGATGCCGATCAAGAGGAAGGCGAAGGCACCGAACAGCGCGACGATTCGCTCGACGATGCTGATGGTGAGCCCGGCGATGAGGGCGAGGATGGGATGATGCCGGTGCGGCCAAACCGGCCCATGGCTGATTTCTCGCCGCAGTTTGAATATAAGGCCTGGACCAACCAGTTTGACGAAGTGATCGCCGCGACCGAGCTGTGCGATGCGGAGGAGCTTACCCGGCTGCGGTCCTATCTGGACCAGCAATTGATCCACCTGCAAAGCGCGGTCAGCAAACTGGCCAACCGGCTGCAACGTCGCTTGATGGCGCAGCAGAACCGCAGTTGGGATTTCGACCAGGACGAAGGGATGCTCGACGCTGCCCGGCTGGCGCGCGTCATCATCAACCCGATGCAGTCGCTGTCGTACAAGATAGAGCGCGAGACCGATTTTAAGGACACTGTCGTCACGCTGTTGATCGACAATTCGGGCTCGATGCGTGGTCGGCCGATTTCGATCGCGGCGATCAGTGCCGATATTCTGGCGCGCACATTGGAACGATGCGGCGTCAAAACCGAGATTCTGGGCTTTACCACCCGCGCGTGGAAGGGTGGGCAAAGCCGCGAAAGCTGGCTCGCCGCTGGCCGCCCGCCGCAGCCCGGCCGCCTGAACGACATCCGCCACATTATCTACAAACAGGCCGATGAACCATGGCGCCGCGCCAAGGCCAACCTTGGGCTGATGATGCGCGAGGGGTTGCTGAAGGAAAATATCGACGGTGAGGCTTTGCTCTGGGCGCATGGTCGGCTGATCGCGCGGCCCGAGGATCGCAAGATCCTGATGGTGATTTCAGATGGCGCGCCGGTTGATGATTCCACCCTGTCGGTGAATTCGGGCAGCTATCTGGAGCGGCATCTGCGCCAGGTCATTGGCTGGATCGAAGCGCGATCGCCGGTTGAACTATGCGCCATCGGCATCGGGCATGACGTAACCCGCTATTATAGCCGTGCGGTGACCATCATGGACGCCGAACAGCTCGGCGGCACGATGATCGAGCAACTGGCGGCGTTGTTCGACACCAAGTGACCCGGCGGATCGTATCGCCGCCTGGCGGTTTCATGGGCCCCACTAAGCGATCAGTGACAATCGCTGGCCACCCGACATCGATCAGTCTTGAGCCGGTGTTCTGGTCTGCGCTGGATGCTGCTGCTGTCGCACACGGCTTGCCGTTGAATGCGCTGATTGCTGAGATTGATGCGCTGCGTATCACCGCCGCCAATCCACCCAATCTGGCGAGCGCCTTGCGGAGTTGGCTGTTTGCACATGTCATGCCTGTTAGTGAAAATCATTCGCAATAAGCTTGACGCTGCGAGCGACTCTCAATAGACAGCCCTAACGCGAGTCATTCGCAATTGGGGGTCAGTTTCGTGCGTATTTCTACCTTGTCCGCTATGGTGTCGGCCTCCGTTGTCGCGGTTTTGTCGCTGCCCGCCCACGCCCTCCCCAATGATGGTGTCGATTTGGCGATCGATGCGCAGAGCGGCACTGAAATCATCGTCACCGGCAAAATCGATGGGTACCGCACGGAAAAAACCAGCAGTGCGACCAAGACGAATACGCCCCTGATTGATGTGCCGCAGGCGATCACCGTGCTGACCCGCGAACAGATTGATGATCAGGCGATCCGGTCTGTGGCTGATCTGGTCCGCTATGTGCCAGGCCTGTCGGCGGGGCAGGGCGAGGGCAATCGCGACCAGATTACGCTGCGCGGCAATAATTCCACCGCCGATTTCTTCGTCGATGGCCTGCGCGATGACGTCCAATATTTTCGCGGCTTTTACAATGTCGACCGGGTCGAAGTGCTGAAAGGCCCCAATGCCACGATTTTTGGTCGCGGCGGCGGCGGCGGCGTATTCAACCGGGTGACGAAGGGACCAATCATCGGCACCAACAGCGCCGTTGGCGAAATCACCGGCGATACATTTGGCAGCTGGGCAGCGACAGGCGACGTGAACCTGGACTTGGGTGGTGCGGCATTCCGCCTGAACAGCTTCTACGAAGAGCTTGATAGCCACCGCGATTTTTATGAAGGCGCGCGCTATGCCGTTAATCCGGTGATTGGTACGGAGCTGGCGGGCGGCATCAAGCTGCAGCTTGGCTATGAGCGCGTCGGCGATACCCGGGTGACCGACCGGGGGGTGCCTTCGTTCGCTGGCCGCCCGCTTGCCGGGTTCCGCGATACGTTTTTCGGGGTGCCGGGGGTTAACAGCACGCCATTTGAGGCAAATGTCGTGCGCGCGCGCATCGAAGCACCGCTGACCGACCACCTGACTGTCAACGGCCAGCTTCTCTATGGTGATTACAACAAGTCCTATGCGAATGCCTTTCCGGCTACTGCCGTGACCGTCAACACGCTCGGCGTGCGCGAGCTGGTGGTGGAGGCCTATTTCGACCTTACCCAGCGCGAGAATTTCATCGCCCAGGGCAATGCCGAATGGCGCGCCTCGACCGGCGGGATCGATCATGTCGTGTTGTTCGGGGGCGAATATACCCGGCAGGATAGCGGCAATGAACGCCGCAACGGCTTCTTCAACCCGGCTGCGCAGCTCACCGCGGCCAATCGTCGCAGGATGGTGGCGTTGAGCGATCCCTTCGTGATCCCGTCTTTCACCTTCATCGCGGGTCGGGACGGCGACGCCAATCGCCACACGCGCAGCGAGCTGTCCCAAGGTTCGGTCTATCTGCAGGATCAGATCAGCATCGGCGATCATGTCGATGTGATCGCGGGCGTGCGCTATGATCGGCTCGATCTGGTCGTGAACAATCTTTTCACCCGTGAACGATTTCAACGCAGCGACGATTTGTGGTCGCCTCGGTTCGGGCTGGTGCTGAAGCCGATTGTGAATGCGTCGCTGTATGGCAGCTATACCCGGTCCTATCTGCCGCAATCAGGCGATCAGTTCTTGTCGCTCACGCCCGCCCTGACCGCGCTCGTCCCCGAACGATTCGACAATTACGAAATCGGCGTGAAGTGGGATGTGACACCAGCGCTCCAGACGACCCTTGCCATCTATCAGCTCGATCGCACCAATACGCGCGCCACTGGGCCGAGGCCGGGCGAGATTGTGCCTACGGGTTCACAGCGGTCCAAAGGCGTCGAATTCGGCTTGACCGGCAATTTGACGAAGCGGTGGCAGACCAGCCTTGGCTACGCCTATACCGAGGCGGAGATCACCAGCACCACTGCTGCTGCGCGGCAAGGGCAGCAGGTGGCACAAGTGCCGCGTCACCAATTCTCGCTATGGAACCGCTACCAGTTGCTTGACCGGCTGGGTGTTGGCGTCGGGCTGTATCATCAGGCCGACCAATTCACGACGATCAGCAATGATGTGACGCTGCCTGCCTATACCCGGCTCGATCTTGCGCTGTTCGTGAAGTTGACTGACCGGATCGACGCGCAAATCAACGTCGAAAACGTCACCAACACCACCTATTTCCCCGTCGCCCATAACGACTTCAATATCTCGACAGGTGCGCCCACCAACGCACGCTTCACCCTGCGCGCGCGTTTCTGAGGCGGGGTTAGCACAGCTAGAGCATCGTGCTTGAAGTATGAATCGTCATTGCGAGCGCAGCGAAGCAATCCAGATTTTCCGCGAGCATTCCGCTGGATTGCTTCGCTCCGCTCGTGGGTGACAGGTGATCCTGAACTACGGCCCGATGCTCTAGAGCCGCATCACCGACCCAGCAACACCCGCGCCTGCCCGGCAATCTGCGCCAGCATTGCCGCATTGGGCGCGGGTGCGCGGCGGGCGCGGTCGACCAATGCCTTGAACTGCGCGACGCGGGCGGCGTTGACCGTCAGCCAAGCCTCGACCAACGCCTGCGGATCGCCCCCGGCATTTCGGCCCAGAAACTCCAGCCGCAGCTGCTGAAAGTCGCGCGCCAGACCGGCGATCAACAAGCGTTCCCACGGATCGCTTGAGGTGATCCACGCGGCGTTCGCCTGCGCCCAATCAAGCCCCAGCGCCTGGCCCAGCCGGGTGAAGGCGCGCGTCAGTACCGTTTCGTCAATCCCAAGCCGCTGGCCCAGATCAGCCAGCCCGATGACGCCGTCGAGCTCAAACAAGCGCAATATCTTGTGGATCAGCTTTGATGGCGCGCCAAATCCTTCCAGCCGCGCGACGATGCGCTGGCTTTGCGTTTGTGCCTCTTCGAGCAGCAACGCCTTGGTCTGCTTGTCGAGCGCGCCGAACCCTTTGGCGATCCGGTCGAGGACCGGGCCGGGGCTGGTGCCGGGGCGGGTGATGCGCAACAGATCGGCGATCTGAGAGCGGGTGGCGATGGCCACTTCGTCGAACAGGATGATGCGCGCGATCTCCGGCATGTCAGTTGCCTCAATCTCGGCCCACAATGCCGGCAATTCAAACAATTGCTCGATCACCAAGAACATGGCCGCGATATCGGCCATCGCCGCGCCTTCTTCTTCGGCCAGCTCAAATGGGTGCAGCACGCCCAGCCGGTTGATCAGCCGGTTGGCCAGTTTGGTTGCCACGATTTCACCGCGCAACTGGTGCGTGTCGATAGCCTCTGCGAATTTTTGGCGCATTGCTTTGGGAAAGGCTGCGCGCAAATCTGCCGACAGCATCGCATCGGTCGCCAGCGGGCTGGTCTCAATTGCCTCTTGCAGCGCCAGCTTGGCGGTTGCGAGCAGCACGGCGAGTTCTGGCCGGGTAAGTCCCTGGCCCTCCTGTGCGCGGCGCAGCAGATCCTCATTGGCGCTCAACCCTTCAACCACCCGGTCGAGCTTGCCGCTGCCTTCAAATATCTCAATCAGGCGGACATAGCTGGCCAGCGACTGCGCGCCGTCATGCTCCATGATCGATAGCGCGAGCGTTTGTAGCCGGTTATCCTCCAGCACGATATTGGCGACATCATCGGTCATCGCGACGAGCAGCTTGTTGCGCTTGTCGAACGATAGCCGCCCCTCAATCATCTCACGGTTCAGCGCGATTTTGATGTTTACTTCGTTATCCGAGCAATCGACGCCGGCTGAATTGTCGATGAAATCAGTGTTGATCCGCCCGCCGCGTGCCGCAAAGGCGATACGCGCTGCTTGCGTAACACCCAGATTGGCCCCCTCGCCAATTGCTGTTGCGCGCACTTCCTCGGCGTTAATCCGCAAGCGATCATTGGCGGGGTCACCGACCTGAATGTTGTTTTCTGCGGCTGCCTTCACATAGGTGCCAATGCCGCCGAACCAGATCAGGTCGACCTGGGCCTTCAGAATGGCGGATATCAGGGCCACAGGGTCCAACTCAGCCACATCCATGCCGATCAGATCACGGATCTGTTTTGACAGCTTGATCGATTTTTCGGTGCGCGAAAAAATGCCGCCGCCTTTGGAGATCAGCTTGGCATCATAGTCCGCCCAGCTTGACCGGGGCAGCGCGAACAACCGCGCGCGTTCATTCCAGCTTGTGGTGGGATCGGGATCGGGATCGATAAAAATATGCCGGTGGTCGAACGCGGCGACCAGCTTGACTGCCTTTGACAATAACAGCCCGTTGCCAAACACATCGCCCGACATATCGCCGCAACCGGCAATGCGGATTGCTTGGGTTTGCACATCCACGCCGCGTTCCGCGAAATGGCGCTGCACGCTGATCCACGCACCCTTGGCGGTGATTGCCATCGCTTTATGGTCATAGCCCTGGCTGCCGCCCGAGGCGAAGGCGTCACCCAGCCAGAAACCGCGTTCCAGCGCGATGGCATTGGCAACGTCGGAAAACGTCGCGGTGCCCTTG
Organism: Proteobacteria bacterium ST_bin14; assembly: GCA_002083655.1. GTDB lineage: Bacteria > Pseudomonadota > Alphaproteobacteria > Sphingomonadales > Sphingomonadaceae > Sphingomonas. Next base: position 316,457 of record MSXR01000001.1, read on the forward strand.
TCCGCCGCGACGACGAAATACGGATCGTCACCGTCATGGATGGCGACCTGAGGCGGATGAATCACTTTGCCATCGACGATATTGTCCGTGACTGACAGCAAGGTGCGGATGAAGATGCGATAGCTTTCGGTGCCCTCCGCCAGCCACGCATCACGGTTTGCCACGGGCGGCAGTTGCTTGGGGTAAAAACCGCCTTTGGCCCCGGTTGGCACGATCACCGCGTTCTTCACGCGCTGCGCCTTCATCAGTCCCAGAATTTCAGTGCGGAAATCATCGCGGCGGTCAGACCAGCGAAGGCCACCACGCGCGACGGGGCCAGCGCGCAGATGAATCCCCTCAACGCGCGGACTGTACACCCAAATCTCACGCCACGGCACCGGCGCGGGCAGGCCGGGCACCAGCTTACTATCCAGCTTGAACGCCAACGCTTCGGCGGCGGCGGGCGCAAAGGCATTGGTGCGCAGCGTGGCGGCAATCACCCCGTTTATCGCTCGCAAAATGCGATCATCATCAATTGCCGCAACCGTTTCCAGTCCAGCTTCAATTGCGGCGATGGCCGTCTCCACCTTCGCTTTTGATTTGGGGCCATGCGCTGCATCAAACCGCTCGATCAGTGCCTTGGCGACTGCAGGCGCGCGGCGAAGCGCGTCGACTACCGTCAGTAGACTATAGGCCATGCCTGCCTGGCGCAGATAGCGGAACCATGCGCGAAACAGCACCACCGACGACGGCTTCATCCCGGCATCGACAATCAGCCGGTTGAACGCGTCATTTTCTGCATGACCCTCCAGCACCGCAGCAATCGCGTGTTCGAGCACGGCGTTGTCGCCGTCGAGCGCGCCAGCCGGCGCACCAACGCCCGGCGTAATCTCAAAATCATGGACGAACCCTTGAGCGTCGTCAGTCAGTGCGGTCGGCACTTCCTCAATCACCCGAAAGCCAAAATTTTCGAGCACCGGGACGGCGTCTGACAGCGCTAACGCGCCGCCCAGCCGATAGATTTTCAGGCGCGCGCCGCTGGCTGCCTGATACAGCCGGACTGATCGGGCGCTGCCATCTTGCAGCGTTGCCAGTCGTTCGATATCGCGCGCAGCCTCAGCGGCCGTGTTGGCGGTGCGATAGCTTTCCGGAAACGACGCTGCGTGGCGCAATGCGAGCCGCGCTGCCCGGGTGGGCTCCAGTCCTTCGCCCAGCGCTGCTTCAACTGCGGGCACCCAGCCACGCACCATATGCTGCAATCGCTGGTTCAGCGGTGCCACCTCCGGCATCCGGCCATCGCCGCGCAAATCAAATGTGTAGCGGATCATGGCGATCACGCCGTCTTCCAGCGCAATTGACCAGCTAAGCAGCACACCGTTTGATGCCTGGGCGAGCATGTCGCCAATCGCGACGCGCCGTGCCGTCGACACATCATCACGCGGCAGCCACACAAACGCGAACATGTGCCGCCCCAGCATGCTGCGCACCAGCACCATTTCTGCACGCGGACGATCAGCCAGCGACATCGCGGTCAGCGATACTTGTTCGAGCGATGCCTGGTCGAACGCTGTCACCAGATCATGCGGCAATGCGCCCAGCGCATGGTTCAGCGCCTTGCCAGCATGGCCGCGCGGATCAAAACCAAGTTTTTTCTCCAGCATCTCCAGCCGCGCCCGCATGACGGGCACCGTCTGCGGGGGCGCGCCGAGCGCTGCGCTGGTCCATAATCCGGCATGGATGGACAAGCCGGTGATCTTTTTCCCGTCGCGCACGGGCACGATCACCAGGTCGAGCGGCACATGGCGATGCACGCTGGAAATCAGGTTGGATTTCACCACCAGCGGCGGGACATTGCCTTCCTCAAACCACGCCAGCGCTAGCGCGCGAGAGTTATCGGCTAACAGCGGCACGGGCTGGCGCTGCCGGGTAATGCCCAGTTGTTCGTCTACCGTGCCGTTGCGGTTCCAGCGTTCATAGCCAAGCAGTGTCATCTTGCGATCGGCAAACCAGTCAAGCAAAGCAGCGCCCTCGCGCACCTCTGCAATCGTCGTGCGCGCAAGCAAGGCGGCATCATCGCTCATCCGCGCCTGCATCGTCAGCCAATCGCCCACCGCAGCGCGCACATTGGCCAGACCGCGCTCAAGATCGTTCAGCAACGCGCGACGGACGCGGGCATCTGCGCGCTCCATCTCAATATAAATCATCGATTCAGGCTTGCCCTGCCCGACGCCCAACAACGCGCCGTTATTGTCACGCTCAACGGGCAGCACCGGGTGGATGATTCGGTCGATCGCAATGTCGTGCGCGCTGATTGCTGCTGCAATCGAATCGACCAAAAACGGCATATCGTCATTGACGATCGCCAGCCGCATCTTGCGGTGTGCAGCGTCGCCTGCAATCGTTTCAAGGTCCAGACGTGGGGTGCCGGGGTCGCGCTGACCGGCAATGGCGGCCATGAAGCGCGCAGCCTCTGCCCGCTCGGCCTTGCCGAACCCCTCCAACTCGCCCGGTAGGGCCCCCTCGACAAGCCGGACAGCAAGCGCGTCAGACAGTGATTTTAGCGTGGTTTTGACCATATCCCGCTATGCGCCGGGTCGCGCCGTTGCTCAAGCCATAGTGCAGCAAATCCGGTGCTCAATTGGCCACCCTGTGGCCGCGGCGCCGCCGATCAGCGTTTGCGGGCGGCTTTCCCGATCAGGGCTGCGGCACCTGCATCGGTGGCGGAAACGCTGCCCATGATGTCAACCGACCCGTCAACGCCTGTGCGTGCCACCAGCAGCACAAATGCCCCGCTTGCCAGCCCGGTTGCAAAATCAACCGTGGCCAGCGGCGTGCGATCAGCAAAAGCAGTCGCCGCCGACACCAGCGGATCGGGCTTGGCGGCAGGGCGGCGCAGCGCCCGTTCGGCGCCCACAATGCCCTTTATCCCGCCCTCGGCCATGTCGAGAAAGTCAGCCAATGCCCCGCTTGGCACGTTGCAGCGCCGGGCGTGGGCGAGCACCGATGCAAATTCGGTGATCCGCGTCTTGTCATAATCGGCACCAAAAATGAGCTTGACGATCGGCGTCATCGGCGCGCGCGCCTGTTCGCCAATGCCGGCTGCACGGAGCAATGCTGCATAGCCGGCAGGATCGTTATTGGTGGCGGTGGCAAAATCAAACGCGCGGCCAAGCGCCCGGTACAATGCGGCACGGCTGCGCGTGTCGGACGCACGTGCAGCCGCAGCGGTTTGCTGGGCCAGCATCAGTTGGTCTGCTAGCGGGCCAAACAGACCGACGTCGCCGACGGTGGTGAAATCATCTTCCCCATCGGTCAGATCATGCGGCATGAGGTCAGCCTGCACCTTGGCGTCAAACACGTCCCTCATTTCCGCACTTGGCCCGCTTGCCCAGGCGGGGGCGGTAACCGAGACGCGTGCGGCGGTGCGCACTGATTCTGCCACTTCGGCGGTCAATGCCGCCTGAGTTTGCGCATCGACCAGCTCTTTCCAGTTAATGACGCCGTAAATGAAATCAATCGTGTCATCATCCGACGAAAACGGCATCAGGATGCCGCGATACATCGTGTTGTGGCCGCGCGTGCCGACGAACTCTGCCTCAAATCCAATCGGCGCGCGGTTGGCAATGATCTGCAAATAATGATCCGTCAGCCTTGAAAGCAGCGACCGGCTGGGTACCTGGCTGATATGCGTCACGCTGAAATCGAGGGCGCATTCTTCGCGCAACGCCTTGCCCAGAAACTGAATTGCAGGGTTGTCTATGCCGCCGGTGAAATCCAGCAGCACGCTGTGCGGCCCAAAATCGGCGATATTTTCCGGGTCCAGATCCTCAATACAGGGATAGGCGCGCGCCTTTAGCAGCGATACCCAATGATTATAGGCGCGCACGTGCATGCGGCGCTCATCCGTGCCGATATCCAGCCTGGGATTATCATCCACGCGCAAATCAGCCTGATCGTGGCTGTCCACGTCGTGACGGTCATAACGATCATCTTCGAACCCGCGGAGCGTGTCCATGCGCATTTCCCCTTTGGGCAGGTGCCCGATTCCGCATCCGTTCTGCCTGATTGTGGTAAATCTTCTGTAAAGCGCGCCGCAGGAATTTGAACGGGATCGCCAGGCCCGACATGCTGGACGATAAACGTGCAGCTTGGGGCGGCTTGCCAGCCAGTAACCCGTCTGATAGGGGCCGCGATCTTGACGCCACCAATATGCGCGTCGCACCAGGCGCCGCTTTAGCTCAGCTGGTAGAGCATCGCATTCGTAATGCGGGGGTCACAGGTTCGAGTCCTGTAAGCGGCACCAGCCCTTTCAGAAGGCAATCTCAGAATCATAGGGCGGAAGTGCCTTTCGGTAGGAAGCCCGTTTGGGTCCTGCTTGGGGCGCTTTGGGTTGGGGAATGTGCTCGACCCCCTGTATCGCCTTTTACGCAACGCTCTCTAGCGGCCTAGGAGCGCGCGATACTTCGCTTCGTTCTTTTCGACGTAAAGGGCCTGAAATGCCTGCCAAGCGATCGTTGGAACGATGTAGATGAAGGGCCAAGGCTCGATCGTCTGAAGCCTTTTTGCTGTTAAATCGAAGCCCGCCATGTAGACCGGGCAATCGTGGCGGGTGTACTGCTGGATGGTGGCCTTGAATTGAGTGGCTGGCCGAAGTTGATGTTTCTCCCGTTCGAACGTGACGTAGCTGGTTCGGTTTACGCGAAATAAAACCCGCTGCGCGCTCTCTGATACATTCACGAACGAGCCACAGACTTGCACCACGTAAAAGAGAACTGCGTCATTGACCCGCTGGCGATTATCGCTGCGCGGGGGAGTCTGCGTTCCGTCCCCGCCATAATGAATGACGGCCCTGCCGCCATGTAGGTCGTGGTCATCGATCTTCACCATCGTAGAAGCCTATAGTCAATTCTCACAACTAGCTACCTTCTTGCTGCTTCCGCTAGTTATAGCACTGGACTCACCTCACGGACCGTTGCACCACTCGAAAAACGGGAGTGCTCGAATTGAAAACTGTTGATGTGATCGCGCGCGCGACGGCGGATTTCGAATCCCTGCAAGGGCATTGTTTCGACCTGGTGGACGTGAAAAAGCCGATCTCACCCGCCGCCGCTTTGAATCTGGCAAAGATCATCTCGAAGCTGTCTCCGCTCCTTGGCAACCTTATCGAATTTAACATTGTCGAGTTCCTAAACGACCAGAAGCATTTTCAAGGGCTCGGACGGTGGAAGCGACAGGATCCAGGCTTTCCCGACGCGGTTTTCGAAGGCGGCATAACGCCAGTGCCAGGATTTGAGATAAAAGCTTGGTTCCCCCTCGCAACCGAGATCACAGCGCGATTCAAAGATAGCCAAAACCACTTTACCGGCGACAATACCTACGTCGCGCTGATAGCATGGATTCCACGCAACCTCATTTACGGCGAGCCCTATATCCTCGACATCGCGGTCGTGTCTGGGCAATCGGTCGCGGCGAAGCGTGACGCTCACTATCATAATCCACCCGACTATCTGGTTCTTGAGCCAGAAGACACCACGGGCCGAACCGTCAACTTGCGACAGACCAATACCAATGGCTACAAATGGCAAGGGCCTCCATCCAAAAAGGCTGAGGCCGCAGCACTTATCAAGGCATGGGGCGCGGGCGGGTCGTCATACCTTCCTACACCGCAATATCAGACAAAATTGCGCGAACTGATCGCAAAATTTCCCTACCGACTCGATACCAACTTTGCAAAGATTGATCGGATCGCGCATCCCGAGATCGAGGCGTTCAAGCGTAAAGTTTTAGCAATGAAGCTGCACGGCCACACGATCGCGCAGTGGGCTAAGATTTTCGCCTCCGACGACGACGCCTATGTCTGCAAAATGCTCAAGGATCACTTAGGCATCGAGGACATAGACGCTACAGCAATCGTGTCTTGAACCGATCGACACCAGTGCTGAAGTAAGTCCAGTCCAACTCGGCTGCAAACGCACGGCGACCTGTGTTGCGTGCGGCCAATGAGGCGCTGAAGAGGCCGCCGAAGGGTTCCCATACTACATCGCTCGCGTCGCTACTGGCCTCTATGATTTGCTGCATTAGGTCGAGCGGCTTTTGATTGAGATGAGCAGCTTTCCCGTTGGGTGCGACTACACGCTCAGAGCCTTTCAGCGGGTTGCGGTCCCAGACATTCGTTTTGCCGTGGGGACATCGGAATTTGGACCGCATCGTCAGCCAATCGCTGCCGTTCATCGGTTCAATACCGTCGCGCGAGAAGTAAGGTCTGCCTTCGGGTCTGCCATGCTCGTTGGCGTATGCTGCCATTTTCTCAAACATCTCGGCTGGCGGAAAATACCACAGATGCCCCTGATCAAGATATTTCCGAACTGCTGCATCCTTCACACCGCATGCATCATTTGCCTTACGAACAGCCAAGCCGGTGCGTTTCCATTCTTTTAGAAGCCAGCGCTTGAGCGGGAGGCCCTCCATCTGCGCCTCGAACACATACTGCACGCAGACCTCAGTCACGACGGGGAAACGCCGAATTTTCTGGGTGTTCACGTTGCCTGCGATGTGGGCCACGCCTTTGTTCCAGACGTTGGCGTTCTGATATCGGAAGCCATATTTCTCGAGGATCGGATGTACAGCGGCCCAACCAATCTCCGAGTTCCAAAACCAGAGCGTGGTCCCTGGCGTCGCTTTCGCTGCCCAAGCAGCGACATGCGGCTCGTACCACTCGGGCATGCCTGTGTGATCAGACGTATCGCCTTCGAAGCCGAGAACTCCATAGGCGCCGTCCGACACGATAACCGTTGGAGTCTCCCAGCGACAGTATTGGTCAAGCGAGTTTCCCAGCGAAAGGTCGACAAGAGCGTCTGACCAATGCCGAAATGTCGGCTCGCCCTCCAACACATGATTCTTGCCCCGATTAACGGTGCTAGTAGGCTCTCTCCTGCGCGCAGAGGATGGTGTTTCAAGCGAAATGGCGGGAGCTTCGGCTACAGTTTCAGTCATTTTCAATCCTTAGAACGCAGCATGCAACTTGGCTACGGCCAACACTTATGTTCCCTGTTTGTACGGGTTTTGCTAGTCTTTTTGTGATGGCTTGGCGGGTTACGCCCGGACGAGCGATCCAGCCTCAACGCGTGCCAGTTTCTTGAACCCAGGAAACGCAGAAAATGTAATCTTATCTGAAGGTTAAGATGACGCGACGTGCTAATCCAGTAGGTCGCCCATTTGACATTGCAGTGCCACCGCCACCCGCTCCACAACCGTCACGGTCGGGTTCCTCACCACGCGTTCAATGCCGCTGACGTAGGTCCGATCAAGGCCCGCTTCGTCGGCCAGGGCCTCTTGCGACCAACCGCGCTCCTTGCGCAGGCGCTTCACGTTTGCAGCCAGTCTGTGCCGGACATCCATCCTCTAGCATGAGCCAGAGTGATGCCTATCGTGCCACGTACTATGAATCTCAATTTGACCTGCTCCCCATTTTCAGG
>MSXR01000031.1 GCA_002083655.1 Proteobacteria bacterium ST_bin14
ACTTCCCGCAACGTGACGCGCAAATCCATCGGCACGGCCTCTAGCGTCAAATTGCCCGTTTCCATCTTGGCGACGTCAAGAATATCGTCGACCAGCGCCCGCATCGTCAGCCCAGCCCCCTGCACGACGCTCAACCGATCGCGGGTAGCCGGTGCCAGATCCTGATCGGCCAGCATCACCTGAGTCATCCCCAAAATGCCATTGAGCGGGGTGCGAATCTCATGGCTTGTCGTCGCCAGAAATTCGGTTTTGGCGGCCAGTACCTTTTCAAGCGCGACATTGCTAGCGCCGAGATCAACGTTGGCGGCCCGCACATCGTTACGGCTACGTCTGATGGTCACCAATCCAAAGATCAGCATTGCCACGCCAACCGAAGACGCCAGCACGATGCCGATAAAGACAATCCGCTGCTGGCGCGCCCGCGCTTTTTCGAAAGCGACGCTTTGCATCGCTTCGCTTGCCTTTAGCATCGCAATCTTTGCATCCTTGTTCGCGTCGTCAAACCGCGCGGCCATCAACGCCGTGTTGGTCGACGCAGCGAGTTTGGCGGTCTGGTCATCGAGCCGCTTCAGCGCCTCTAGATGTACCAGGGCTAAGGCGGCACGCCCCATTTTGCTAAAGGTGAGATACGCCGTTTCATGGGCATCGCGAAAAGAAAGACTGGTTTCCGCGAGGTTTACGCCAGTAAAAGTATGCGAGACGAGACCTGCGGCCTTGCCCAATTGCCCGCGCTGTAATGCCGCCTGGGCTGCAATCGCCAACATTTGATCAAGCCTGGCCTTGCCCTCCCCTTTTGACGTCAGCCGCAGGCCAAGCGCGATGGTTTTATCAGCCTCATCGAGTTGATTGGCCTTTAGCTGGGTACGCGCGATGTTGCGGAGAAAGAAGGTTTGCTGCGCAACGCTTTTCAGCTTGCGAACGATGGCAAGCCCGCGACGATATTCAGCGATCGCCTCGGCATAGCGACCATTTTGCACGAGATAATTGCCACGATTGTTGAAGTTCGACACTTCAAGCCCGGCATCGCCCTTATAGATTTCCGCTGATTGGGAATCATATTTCATTGCCGTTTCGAAATCGTCAGCCTCGCGATAGAGCGAAGCGATCTGCTGCAGGGCAATCGCCTGACTGCGCGTTTCGCCAAGCTCGCGGAAGATATTGTGGGCGGTTTGAAAGTCGGCAAGCGCACTGCCGACCTTGGCGCGTAATGTGTCTAATTGCCCGCGCGAAACCAGAATATCGGCGTGCAATTTTGTCGATTTACGCTCACCGATGATCGCAGCAAGTGCCATTTCGATCAGCGGCTCGGCTTGATCCACATCGTTAAGGCGAAGATGCGCCTCCCCCTGCAGCCAACGGGATTCAGCAAGTCCAAGCACCCGGCGTTCATCAGCAGGGGTCGCCAAAAGCAGTTTCTCAGCCTTTTGGGCCTTAACGAGAGCTGCTGCTGGATCGCCCCGCATCTCATCCTTGGCGGTACCTAGGAGCGCTGTCGCAAGCGGTAAGGCGGTTACTGTAGACGCAGACGCAGGTGCCATCACGGATGTCAGAAATATAGCGAGCGCTAGCAAACCATGGCAAAGCATGATGCGCAGCCGATTTGCGGATTTGCCGCGCCCAAGTCGGACCCCAATCATCGGGCCGTTATCGCTCAAAGCCGTTAAACGAAACCTAAGGCCGCCTAATTCAGGCACTCTTCCAGAAACTCGCCGGACGGAAGAAGGAAGCTCGCGGATCTGCTGCCGCGATCAAGTGCCGCTCCTCTTCCAGAAACTGCTGAAAGGCGTCGATGGAGATTGGCCGGCTGATCAAGAATCCCTGGACCATATCGCACCCCATCACGCTCAGCAGGGCCATCGCCGCCTGGGTTTCAACGCCTTCGGCGGTTACCTCCATGTCCAGCGCATGCGCCAGATCAATGGTTGAGCGCACGATCAGGGGATCGCGGTTGCTGCTCGTCAACTGAGTGACGAACAGCTTGTCGATCTTCAATTCTTTGGCTGGCAGCTGTTTAAGATAGGCGAGCGAGGAGAGCCCTGCCCCATAATCATCAATCGCCAACGTGATACCGGTTTCGGCAAATACCTGAAGATGCGCGATGGCGGTTTCGGGATCTCTGATCACCGATGTCTCGGTAATCTCGAAGCCGATACGCGCGCCGCCCGACTGCACCATCTGGCAGGCACGCGCGACAAAGGTAGAATCGCAGAGCAACTGGCCGGAGATATTGATGAAGAGCAACAGATCATGGCCAGCGGCGGCCAGCATCTTTTGATCCGCAATGACCTGATCAAGCGTCCAAAGCGTCAACGGGCCGATCGCGTTGGATTCCTCCGCTGCCGGGATGAAGTCCCCGGGCAAAATCAGGCCTCGCACGGGATGCTGCCAGCGCACCAGCGCTTCGGCACTGGATATTTCCTGCCGACGCAAATGGACCTTGGGCTGATATTGCAGGAACATCTCACCGCGATCGAC
>MSXR01000015.1:0-321 GCA_002083655.1 Proteobacteria bacterium ST_bin14
CGGCAACGGTCACGTCGCTCACCGCCGGCACCGGCGGCATTGCGCTGAACGCTGGTGTGACCACCAATGGCAACACGCTGACCCTCACCACGACGGGTGCGGGCACGCAGAGCGCGGCGTTCACGACGGCGGGTCTGGTGCTGAACGGCAGCGGCGGGGCGTACACGCTGACCAATGCGGGCAATGTTCTCGCCTCGGTCACCGGCACGACCGGCAGCATCGATCTGGTGAACAGCGCAGCGGCGACAAGCGTTGGCCCAGTGACCACGACAGGGGCGCTGAGCGTCACCGCAAATGGTGCAGCATCGAGCCTGACCGTGG